>NZ_JAJAQI010000001.1 GCF_020523605.1 Roseicella aerolata
CAGGACCGTCGGCACCCTCTGGGATACCATCGGCAGTCTCCTCGACCGCTTCAGTCCGAGCGAGTGCGCCGCCTACTTCCAACACTGCGGCTATGCACAGTCAGGGCAATAAAGGTCTAGAGCAGATCGCTGCGGGGCGTGAACGCTCCGCAGCGTGAATCTGCTCTACAAACAACGGTCTACAGCGGATTGGCGTTCAGATTTGAACGCAACCCGCTGCAGAGCAGATCGCGGAGGGGCGCGAACGCCCGGGGCGAGACTCTGCTCCGCGAGCAACGACCGACAGCGGATTGGCGTTCAGTTTCGAACGCAATCCGCTGCAGGACGGATCGCGGGCGGGCGTCCGGTTCTGGACGCAATCCACTGTAACGAGCTGCCACCGCGGCGCCACACCGGCGCCCCTGGGCCGCCCCGGCGGGCGGCCATCCTCCTCCCTGTCACCGGCCCCATTGGAGGAGGCCCCCATGCAGCTCCGCAAAGCCCTCTTCGCCGCCCTCGCCACCCTGCCCCTGCTCGCCGGCGGCGCTGCCGCCCATGGCAGCTGGAACGGCCCGGGCTACGGCCCGCCGCGCGGCCACGACTCCGGCTGGCGGGAGCGCGAGGCGCGCCGCGCCTTCTTCGAGGCCGAGCGCGCCCGCCGCTGGGAATGGGAGCGCCGCATGGCGTGGCAGCAGCAGCGCTACCTCCCGCCCCCGCCGCCCGCCGCCCATGGGATGCCGGGCGGCTGGGGCCGGCGCTGGTGATGCCGGCGGCTCCGGTCATCGACCCCGGCAGCACGGGCGGCAGCCCACGCTGAGGCCGCTCCGGGCGCCCGGCGACGCTTCGCGCCGTCGGGCACCCCTTCGGCGGCCCGCCGCCAATGCGGCGCTCCTGCCCGGATGCGGTCACGCATCCGGGCCGTTGGGGGAAACGGCCGGATCACCGGCCGGCCCTTCGCGCGCCCCTCAGGGCCGCGGGCGGCGCAGGGCGAAGGGCAGGGTCATCAGGCCGAGGCCCACCGCGAACCACAGCGTCGCCAGCCGCACCAGGATGGTGGTGACGATGGCCGCTGCCTCCGGCACCTGCACCAGCCGCAGCAGGCCGAGCAGGCTGAGATCCGCCGCCCCCAGCCCGCCCGGCAGCAGGGAGACGGCGCCCGCCACCGCCGCAAGGCAGAAGACCAGCATGCTCGCGCCGAGGCCGATCGCGGCGCCGAGCGCCTGCAGCACCAGCCACAGCACCAGGCATTCCGCCAGCCAGCCGAGGAGGCTCAGCCCGAGCGAGGGCAGCAGCACCGCGGGCCGGCCGATGGCGGGCAGGGTGGCGCAGACCTCCCGCGCCCGGGCGAAGAGGCCGGGGGCGCGCCGGATGCGCCGCTCCGCCCAATCGAGCAGGCTGAGCAGCAGCGGCGCATGGGTCAGCGCCGCCAGCAGCGCGATGCAGGCCAGGGTGAGCACCGCGGTGACCGCCAGGTACTGGCTGGTCAGCGCCGCGCCGGCCAGGGCCAGCAGGCAGATCGCCACCATGTCCAGCACCCGGTCGCCGGCGAGCAGCGGCATGCTGCGGGTATAGGACACGCCGTGATGGCGATGCAGCAGCCAGAGCCGCACCACCTCCCCCACCTTGCCCGGGGTCACCGTCAGGGCGAAGCCGGCGAAGAAATAGAGCATCTGCCGCCCGCCCGGGGCGGCGACGCCGAAGGCCCGGCCGAGCAGGATCCAGCGCAGCCCGCGCGCCAGGTAGTTCACCAGGGAAAGGGCGAGGCAGGCGGCGATGATGGTGGGGGAGAGCAGGGCCGCCGCCGCCACCGCCTCGCTGTCCCGCGCGAACCAGAGCAGCGCCCCGCAGCCGAGCAGGAAGAGCAGGAGCGTGGCGGCGGTGCGCAGCAGCGCGCGGCCGAGCCGCGGCGGCGCATCGGCAGCGGGCGGGGCGGCGGGCAGGGCGGCCGGGGCGTGGGAGAGGGCGTCTTGCGGCACCCGGCCGGGATACCGTGCGCCGCAGGCAGGGTCGATCCGCTCCGGCTACACTATGGCGCGCGCCGGGGCGCCGCCGCCGGGGGGCTGCCCCGCCGGATTCGGCGCTTGACCCCCGGCGCATTCCGTCCCAAGCGCACTCTCCCGCGCCGCACCAGGGCGCCCCGGTTCCGCAGGTGACCCCTTGCTCGCTCTCCGCGTCATCCCCTGCCTCGACGTGAAGGACGGTCGCGTCGTGAAGGGGGTCAATTTCGTGTCCCTCCGCGATGCCGGCGATCCGGTGGAGCAGGCCCGCGCCTATGACCGGGAGGGGGCGGACGAGATCACCTTCCTCGATATCGGCGCGACCCATGAGAACCGGGACACGATGTACGACGTCGTCTCCCGCACCGCCGCCGAGGTCTTCATTCCGCTGACGGTCGGCGGCGGCGTGCGCAGCGTGGAGGATGTCCGGCGCCTGCTGCTGGCCGGCGCCGACAAGGCCAGCATCAACAGCGCCGCGGTGGCCGAGCCGGAACTGGTGACCCGCGCGGCCGAGGCCTTCGGCAGCCAGGCCATCGTCGTCGCGGTGGATGCCCGCCGGGTGGCGGAGGGGCGGTGGGAGGTCTTCACCCATGGCGGCCGGAAGGCGACCGGGATCGACGCCGTCAGCTGGGCGGAGCGCATGGCGAAGGCCGGGGCGGGGGAGCTGCTGGTGACCTCCATGGACCGGGACGGCACCAAATCGGGCTTCGACCTCGACCTGCTGCGGGCGATCCGGGCGCGCGTCGCGGTGCCGATCATCGCCTCGGGCGGCGTCGGCACGGTGGGGCATTTCGTGGAGGGCGCCCTGGCCGGCGCCAGCGGCCTGCTGGCCGCGAGCGTGTTCCATTACGGGGAGTTCCGCATCGCGGACGCCAAGGCGGCGCTGGCCGCGGCGGGCCTGCCGGTGCGCCCCCTCGCGGAGGTCGCCTGAATGGGCAAGGAGGCGGGCAAGTCCGCGAAGAAGAAGCCGGCCAGCAAGAAGCGCACGACCCTGCCGCTGCCGGCCGGTGTCCCCGCCAAGGCCAAGAAGCCGCCCAAGACGGTACTGAAGGCGGAATCCCGCCATCTCGAGCCGCTCGACATCCGGGTCGGTGCCGCCGATGCCGGGGTGCTCGACCGGCTCTGGGGGACGGTGGAGGCCAGGCGCCTCTCGGGCGATGTGGAGAACAGCCACTCCGCCCGGCTGATGGCGCGCGGCACCGCCAAGGTCGCCCAGAAGCTGGGCGAGGAGGCGGTGGAATGCGTCATCGAGGCGACCCAGGGCCACCGCCAGGGCACGATCCTGGAGAGCGCCGACCTGCTCTACCACCTGATGGTGGTCTGGGTGGATGCCGGCATCCGGCCCGAGGAGGTCTGGGCCGAGTTGCAGCGGCGCGAGGGGATCAGCGGCATCGCCGAGAAGGCGGCGCGGCCCAAGGGCATCGTACGGGCGGCGAAGACCAGCAAGCTGCCTTAGGGGCGCGCCCTCCCGCGCCTGCCGGGCAGGCGGCGGGGCTTGATGCCCGCCGCAGGCCCGGCCATGACGGCGGCAGGACCAAGCGAGGGGACCGCCACCATGTCCGTCACCGGCCTGCCGCCCTATGACGACGCCAACATCTTCGCCCGTATCCTGCGCGGCGAGATCCCCTGCAAGAAGGTGCATGAGGACGAATACGCCCTCGCCTTCCACGACATCGCGCCGCAGGCGCCGGCGCATGTGCTGGTCATCCCGAAGGGCCGCTGGGTGAGCGCGGCGGATTTCCACGCCGGGGCGAGCGCCGAGGCGATCGCCGGCTTCTGGCGCGTGGTCTCGGCGGTGGCGAAGTCGCTGGGGCTGGAGGCCAGCGGCTACCGCATCCTCTCCAACATGGGGCCGGATGCCGGGCAGGAAGTGCCGCATTTCCACGTGCACATCTTCGGCGGCCGCCGGCTCGGCCGCATGGTCCCGCCCGCCCCGCAGGGCTGAAGGCGGCCCGCGCCGGCCGGCGCGGGCGATGCAGCCCTTGAAGCCGGCGGGCGGGGCAGCGACATTCCCCGCATGGCCTCCACCCCACAGGATGAGGCGCGCGCCGCCCTCGCCGCCGCCGGCCAGCTTCCCGACGCCGAGATCGAGCTCGCCGCCGTGGCGCTGCAATTCGCCCGGATCGATGCGCCGGACGCCGATTGGCGCGCCGCCGCCACCGCCTTGTCCGAACTCGCCCAGGAAGCGGTTGCGGCCGCCGCCGCCGACCGGGAGGCGGATGCCGGCGATGCCGAGCGGCGGCGGGAGGTGCTGACCGCCGTCATCCATCGCCGCTTCGGCTATGCCGGCAATACCGAACAGTATGACGACCTGGCCAATGCCAACCTGATCCGGGTGACGGAGCGGAAGCAGGGCCTGCCGGTTGCGCTCGGCATCCTCTGGCTGCATGCCGCCGAGGCGGCGGGCTGGGCGGCGCATGGTGTCGATTTCCCCGGCCATTTCCTGGTGGCGGTGGAGGGCGGGCGCGGCCAGGCGCTGGTCGATGTCTTCGCCGGCGGCGCCGGCCTCGCGGCGCCGGAGCTGCGCGCCCTGCTCAAGCGGATCGAGGGCGAGCGGGCCGAGCTGCGGCCGGGCCTGCTGCGCCTGATGGACAAGCGGGCGGTGCTGCTGCGCCTGCAGAACAACATCAAGCTGCGGCGGCTGCGCTCCGGCGACCTGGCGGGGGCGCTCGCCTGCACGGAGGACATGCTGCGCCTCGCCCCGGACCAGGCGCTGCTCTGGCGGGAGGCCGGGCTGATGAACCAGCGGCTGGACCGGATCGGCGCCGCGCTCGGCTGCCTCGACCGCTCGCTCGAGATCGAGCCGGAGGGCGAGGCGGCCCGGCGCATCCGGATGGTGGCGGAGGAGCTGCGGCACCGGCTGAACTGAGGGCGGCCCGGCGGCGCGGCAGGCCGGCCGGAGGATACCGGCCCTCCCGCCATCCGGCGCCCTGCGGCGGCGTTCGGCCGTCCTCCTGGCGGCCCGGGCCGGCTCGGCCCATCCGGCCCGGGCGGCGCCCCGGCCGTTCCCCCTGGCGCCCCGGGCCGGGGGATGCCAACAGAGCAGCCGAGACGCCCGACACGGGAGACAGACAGCCGATGCCAGCCGCCTTGCGCGTCGCGGTCCAGATGGACCCGATCGAGAGCATCAACATCGATGCCGACAGCACCTTCGCCCTGATGCTGGAGGCGCAGGCGCGCGGCCACAGCCTGTGGCACTACCATGTGCGCGACCTGGCGCTGTCCGGCGGGCGGGTGACCGCCTGGGCGAAGCCGGTCACGGTCCAGCGGCAGAAGGGCGCCCACTGGGCCTTCGGGCCGGAGGAGGAGCTCGACCTCTCCAGCATGGACGTGGTCCTGATGCGCCAGGACCCGCCCTTCGACATGGCCTACATCACGGCCACCCACATCCTCGAGCACATCCACCCGAAGACCCTGGTGGTGAACGACCCGGCCGCGGTGCGCAACGCGCCGGAGAAGCTCTATGTCACCCATTTCCCGGACCTGATGCCGGAGACGCTGGTGACCGCCGACCGCCGCCAGGTCATGCGCTTCCGGGAGAGGCACGAGACCATCATCCTCAAGCCCCTGTTCGGCAATGGCGGCGCCGGCGTCTTCCTGGTGAAGCCGGACGACATGAACCTGAACAGCCTGCTGGAGATGTTCACCGAGCGCTCGCGCGAGCCGCTGGTGGTGCAGAAATACGTCCCCGCAGTGCGCGAGGGCGACAAGCGCATCATCCTGGTGGACGGCATCGCCATGGGCGCCATCAACCGGGTGCCGGCGGCGGGCGAGGCGCGCAGCAACATGCATGTCGGCGGAAGGCCGGAGCCGACCACCCTGACCGATCGGGAGAAGGAGATCTGCGCCCGGATCGGGCCGGAGCTTCGGGCGCGCGGCATGATCTTCGTCGGCATCGACGTGATCGGCGGCTACCTGACCGAGATCAACGTCACCTCCCCCACCGGGCTGCAGGAGATCGCCCGCTTCGACGGCGTGCACCTGGAGAAGGCGATCTGGGACGCGATCGAGGCCAAGCGCCGGGGCGCCTGATGCCGGCAACCGTTGATGGTGGCCCATTAACGGTCCCTCCATCTCCGGGCGGTTTGCTCCGCAAAGCCTGGACAGGCCGCACCACAGGTTCCCAGGGAGATTGCGCCGCAACCTCCCGGGGAGCCCGTGGCGGCGGCGCCCCTCCGGGCGCTCGGCATGAATGGGGACATTCATGCCGCTGCTATGAGGCCCGGCGGCGGCGGCGCTGCCGGCCGGGCCGGAGCCGCATCCTTCGCCGCGATCCGGCGTTGGCATGGCCTGTCGGCCGCGGCGGCTCCCGATCACCTTTCGCATCGGAACCCTGGTCCGGGGCCGGCGCGGTCTTATCTTTGTTGCGTGAAACACCTCGCCGGCCCCGGCCATCGTTGCAGCCCAGGATCTCCCTTGCCGTCCTTCCGCCTCCCGCGCCCCGCAGCCATCGGCCTTGCCAATGCTCCCGCCCGGGCCCGCCCGGCCCCGTCGGAAGGCCCGCCCCTCGCCTGGCCGCCGGCGCAGGAGCATTGCGGGGAGGGCACGGAGCTGCGGGTCGCCTCCTACAACGTCCATAAATGCGTCGGCACGGATGGGGAGTTCGATCCCGGGCGCGTCGTCTCGGTGATTGCCGAGCTCGGCGCCGAGCTGGTGGCGCTGCAGGAGGTGGACCGCCGCTTCGGCCGGCGCACCGCGCTGCTGGATCCCAAATGCCTGGCACGGGAGACCGGCCTCGTGCCCCTGCCCGTCTCCGACCTGCCGGATGGCCTGGGCTGGCACGGCAATGCCCTGCTGGTCCGCCCCGGGACCACCTGGCGCCTGCAGCGGCTGGACCTGCCCGGGGCCGAGCCGCGCGGCGCCGTGGTGGCCGAGCTCGACCTTCCCGGCGGCCTTGGCCAGATGCGGGTGGTTGCCGCGCATTTCGGCCTGCTCCGCCGCTGCCGCACCCGGCAGGTCAGGGCCGTGCTGGCCGCGGTCGCGCGCGGGCAGGACATGCCGACCCTGCTGCTCGGCGACCTGAACGAGTGGCGGTTCGACCGGGCGCGCTCCGCCCTGCGCGGGCTGGAACCCTATTTCGGCGGCGTGGTCGGGGGGCCGCCCAGCTTCCCCTCCCGCCTGCCCTTCCTGGCGCTCGACCGGATCCTCGGCTGCCCGCGCGCCCAGGTCCTGGGGGTGGAGGCGCATGACAGCCCGCTCGCCCGCGTCGCCTCCGACCACCTGCCGCTGAAGGCGCGGGTCCGGCTGCGCCTCGCGGGGGAGCATCCGGCGCGGCTGGCCCTCGCCACCGCAGCCTGACCGGGCGGCCATTGGCGTCCACCCATCGATGGCCGGCCGTCGTCGCCGGGCGGTTCGCCCCGCAAAGCCCGCCGATGCCGCAGCCGCATGGGCGGCGCCGCCCGGCCTGAAGGCCCTGCTCATGCCATTGGCATGACCCGGCCGCGCGGTTCCACGAACCCGCGCTGCGCTTGGCCGTTGGAGTCCCGACACGGGCACGGAAAGGTTGCGGAGGGATCGCGTGCTGGCTCGGCAGGAAGCGCCACCGGAAAGGCCCGACCTGTCCACCGCCCTGGAGGCCGGCCCCGGGACGCCGCTGGAGCGCGCCGTGCATGCGGCCCTGGCCGGGCTCGGCACCACCACGGGCGTCGCGTTGCTGGCCGAGGGCCGGGAGGCCTTCGCCCTCCGCGCCGCCGCGGCGCGCGCGGCGGGCCGCAGCCTCGACCTGCAATACTATCTCTGGCATGGCGACCTGACCGGCCGGCTGCTGGCGCAGGAGGTGCTGCGCGCGGCCGATCGCGGCGTGCGCGTGCGCATGCTGCTCGACGACGTCTTCGCGCTGGGGCAGGAGCGCACGCTAGCCGCGCTCGACGCGCATCCGGGCATCGAGGTGCGGTTGTTCAACGGCACGCGCTGGCGCGCCTTCGGGCGGCTCGGCTATGCGCTGGAGATGCTGCTGGGCGGCTGGCACCTGAACCGGCGCATGCACAACAAGGCCTGGATCGCCGATGGGCGGCTGGCCGTCACCGGCGGGCGCAACCTGGCGGACGAATATTTCGACGCCGCCGAGGAGTTCAACTTCCGCGACCTGGACGTGCTGCTCGCCGGTGCCGCGGCGGCGCAGGCGACGGCGGTGTTCGAGCGCTACTGGCGCAGCCCCTTTGTCCGCTGCGCCGGCGAGGTCAGCGCGGCGCAATCCGCCCGCGGCGGGCTGCCCGCCCTGCGAGGCAAGCTCGCCGCCGCGACGGCGGCCCCCGAGGCCCGCGCCTTCCTGGCGGAATCGCCGGAGGGGGAGGACCTGGCGGCCTGCCTGGATGGCCGTCTCGTGCCGGTGCCGGAGGCGGCGATCCGCGTTGTCGCCGACCCGCCGGCCAAGGCGCGGCGGGGCCTGGGCGCGCGCCGCCGGGCGCGGGCCGCCGGGGGCATCGGGCCGGAGGCGGCCGATGCGCTGCGCACCGCGAAGCGGGAGGCGCTGCTGATCTCGCCCTATTTCGTCCCCGGCAAGGCCGGGCTCGCGCTGCTGCTCGGCCTGGTGCGGCGCGGGGTGCGGGTCTCGGTGGTGACGAACTCGCTTGCCGCGACCGATGTGGTCGCGGTGCATGGCGGCTACGCCCGCTACCGCCGCGCCCTGCTCAAGGGTGGCATCGAACTCTTCGAGCTGAAGCCGAGCGGCGAGGAGCCGGCGAGCATGTTCGGCTCCCGCGGGGCCAGCCTGCACACCAAGGCCTTCGTGGTGGACGGGAGGCTGGTCTGCGTCGGCTCCTTCAACCTCGACCCGCGCTCGGCGGCGCTGAACACGGAGATGGGCGTCTTCGTGAAGAACCCCACCCTGGCGCGGGCGCTGCGGGCGGAGCATGCGCGCCTGGCGGACCCGGTGCGAAGCTGGCGCGTGACGCTGGAGGAGGGCCGCCTGACCTGGACCGGCGGTATCGCGCCGGGCGGCGAGGCGCCGGCCGGGCGGCGGGAGCCGGGCGCCTCCCTCCGGCGCCGCTTCCTGGCCGGGCTGGTCCGCCTGCTGCCGATCGAGGAACAGCTCTGAGGGCGCATCGGCGTGCCGGCCCGCGCGCCGGTGCGCCGCCGGTCCTTGCCGGAAGGACGACCTCGCGCCCTGGCCGCCACGCCCCCAGGGTGACCCGCTGGTGACCGCGGACAGGCCCATGCAGGGCCGGCGGAGGCGGGACCTCCCCCAGGCCCTCCTGCCGGCCGGGGGGCGGCGCGCAAACCAGGGGTGGCGCCGGGCGTCTTCCCCCTGGCTGGCGCAGGCGCCGGGGGCTTCGGCCCTCCCTGTCGTCACGGCCGGCGACAGGGGGAAGGGCAGGATGGGAACGGCTTATCGCTTCGGGATCGAGGAGGAGTACTTCCTCGCTGATGCGGCCACGCGCGGCACGCCCGAAGGCGCGGCGCTGGACGCCTTCCACGCCGCCGCGAAGACGGAGCTGCCGCGGGTCGAGCGGGAGCTGCTGCGGATGCAGGTGGAAGCCTCCACGCCGCCTTCCGCCGATTGCGGGGAGGCGAGGGCGGTGCTGGCCGGGCTGCGGGCCGACCTGGCGGGGCTGGCCCGCCGCCACGGCCTGCTCGTCTTCGCCGCCGGCACCCATCCGCTGGCGCAGTGGTCGCGGCAGAGCCACACCGAGGCGGAGCGCTACCAGGACTTGGCGCGCGAGCTGCGCCTGCCCGGGCGGCGGAACGTGGTGGGCGGGCTGCATGTGCATGTCGAGGTGCCGCGGCCCGAGGCGCGGGTGGACCTGATGAACCGGCTGATGCCCTTCCTGCCGCTGCTGCTGGCGCTCTCGGCCTCCTCGCCCTTCTTCGGCTGCCGCGCGACCGGGCTCGCCGCCTACCGGCTCTGCGTCTTCGGCGAGATGCCGCGCACCGGGCTGCCGGAGCTCTTCGCGGATGCGGCGGATTACGAGCGGCTCGTGGCGGTGATGACGCGGGCCGGCGCGATCGCCGATGCGAGCTACCTGTGGTGGGTCGTGCGGCCCTCGCTGAAATATCCGACGCTGGAGCTGCGGGTGGCCGACAGTTGCACCCGGCTGGAGGATGCGCTGGCGCTCGCGGCGCTCTGGCGCTGCCTCGTGCGCCATGCCGACCGGCGGCCGGAGCTGAACCGCGGCATGACAGGCGCGTCGCGCGCGATTGCCGGCGAGAATCTCTGGCGGGCGCAGCGGGACGGGGTGCGGGCCGTGCTGGTGGAGGAGGCATCCGGCGGGACGGTGACGGTCGCCGAGCGGCTGGAGGAGGTGCTGGCCCTGGTGGCCGAGGATGCGGAGGCCCTGGGCTGCCGGGCGGAGGCCGAGGCCACCCGCGCGATCCTGCCTGGCACGAGCGCCGACCGGCAGGTCGCCGTCTTCGAGGCGGCGCGTGCCCGCGGGCTGGAACACGATGCTGCGCTGGCCGAGGTGGTGGACTGGCTTGCCGCGGCGACGGCCGACACCTCGCACGGTGCTGCCCGCGGCGGGAATCCGGGACATGGAGCGGATCGCGGGCGGGCTTGAACGGGGCACCCGGCTGAGGTCGCGACGCAAGCTCAGCAGGGACCCCGTCGCCCGGGCGCGTGAAGCTGCCCGCGAGACAAAGGACCGCAGCGGATCGGCGCTCAGGCGTGAAGGCCGGTCCGCTGCGGAGGGGATGCAGGGGGATGCGGCCCCCCTGCGGGCCTATTCCGCGGCCTGGCGCTGCAGCGCCGGGTAGTCCGTGTATCCCCTGGCATCGCCGCCATAGAGCGTGTCCCGGTCCGGCAGGTTCAGCGGCGCATGGATGCGCAGGCGCTCGACCAGGTCCGGGTTGGCGATGAAGGGCCGGCCGAAGGCGATCAGGTCGGCCTTGCCCTCGCGCAGCGCCTGTTCCGCCAGCGCCAGGTCGTAGCCGTTATTGGCGATATAGGCACCGTTGAAGGCGCGCCGCAGCGCCTGGAAATCGAAGGGCGCGTGGTCGCGCGCACCGCCCGTCGCGCCCTCCACCACATGCAGATAGGCGGGGTTGAAGCGGTCGAGCTGCGCGACGGCATGGCCGAACAGCGCCTGCGGGTCGCTGTCGGCGATGTCGTTGGCGGGCGAGACCGGGGAGAGGCGGATGCCGACGCGCTCGCCGCCCCAGACCCGCGTCACCGCCTCGGTCACCTCCAGCAGGAACCGCGCGCGGTTCTCGATGCTGCCGCCATAGCGGTCGGTGCGGAGGTTGGTCCCGTCGCGCAGGAACTGGTCGATCAGGTAGCCATTCGCGGCGTGGATCTCGACGCCGTCGAAGCCGGCGCGCTGCGCGTTCTCGGCGGCGCGGCGGAAGTCGGCGACGATGCCGGGGATCTCGTCCGTCTCCAGCGCGCGCGGCGTCGGATGGGGCTGGAAGCCGGCCTCGGTGAAGGCCTGGCCGGCAGGGCGCAGGGCGGAGGGGGCGACGGGCAGCGCGCCGCCGGGCTGCAGGCTCTCATGCGAGATGCGGCCGACATGCCAGAGCTGCAGGACGATCCGCCCGCCCGCCGCGTGCACGGCGTCGGTGACGCGCTTCCAGCCCTCGACCTGCGCCTCGTCATGGATGCCGGGGGTATAGGCATAGCCCTGCGCCTGGGCGGAGACCTGGGTCGCCTCGGCGATGATCAGGCCGGCGGAGGCGCGCTGGGCGTAGTATTCGGCGTTCATCGGGCCGGGAATGCCGCGGCTGCCCGTGCGGCTGCGGGTCAGCGGCGCCATGACGATGCGGTTGGGAAGCGTCAGCGGGCCCAGGCGGGCCGGCTGGAACAGGTTGGCGGACATGCGGGGGAATCCCATGCTGCGGTGCCGCAAGCGGCGTTGCCCGCAAGCTGGTACCGCGGCACCGCCCGGCCAAGGCAGCGCGCCGCATGTCCGACATTCAGCCGGTGAATGGAAACCGGTGGTGCTTCAACCGCTGCGCGCCGCCACCGCGGATCGGCGTTCGAGGCTGAGCGCCGATCCGCCCTGGCCTTTGTTGTCCGGGCGGATTCACGCCCCCGGGCGTTTCCGCTCCGCGGCGATCTGCTCCCAGGGCAGGACCTCCCGCCCCAGCGCCTGCGCCACTGCCGGATGGGTGATCCGCCCGGCATGCACGTTCAGCCCCTGCGCCAGATGCGGGTTCTCCGCCAGCGCGCGCGGGAAGCCCTTGCCGGCAAGCTGCAGGGTGAAGGGCAGCGTCGCGTTGTTGAGCGCGACGGCGCTGGTGCGCGCGACGGCGCCTGGCATGTTCGTCACGCAGTAATGCACCACGCCATCCACCAGATAGGTCGGCTCGGCATGGGTGGTGGGGCGGGAGGTCTCGAAGCAGCCGCCCTGGTCGATCGCCACGTCGACCAGCACCGACCCTGGCCGCATGCGCCCGACCATCGCCCGCGTGACCAGCTTCGGCGCCGCCGCGCCCGGCACCAGCACGGCGCCGATGACGAGATCGGCCTCGGTCACCGCCTGCTCCACCGATTCCGAGGTGGCGAAGAGGGTGGCGACGGCGCCGGCGAATTCCCGGTCCAGCGCATCCAGCACGCGCGGGTTGCGGTCCAGCACCGTGACGCGCGCCCGCATGCCGGCGGCGATGCGCGCCGCATTCGATCCGACCACGCCGCCGCCCAGCACTGCGACCCGGGCCGGCGGCACGCCCGGCACGCCCGAGAGCAGGATGCCGGCGCCGCCGGCCTCCTTCTCCAGGCAGCGGGCGCCGACCTGCACCGCCATGCGGCCGGCCACCTCGCTCATCGGCGCCAGCAGCGGCAGGCCGCCCTGCGGGTCCGTCACCGTCTCATAGGCCAGGGCGGTGCAGCCGCTCGCCATCAGCCCCTCCGCCTGGTCGGGGTCGGGGGCGAGGTGGAGATAGGTGAAGAGGATCTGGCCCGGCCGGAGCTGCCGCCATTCCTGCGGCTGCGGCTCCTTCACCTTCACCACCAGCCCGGCCTGGGCGAAGACGGCTGCGGCATCGGGGGCGATGGCGGCGCCGGCCGCCGCATAGGCCGCGTCCGGGAAGCCGATGCCGGCGCCCGCGCCGGTCTCGACCAGGACCTGATGGCCCTGCGCCACCAGTTCCCGTACCGAGGCGGGGGTGAGCCCCACCCGGTATTCGTGGACCTTCACCTCCTTCGGGACGCCGACCAGCATCGTCTCTCCCCTGCGCTATTCAGGCCCCCCGGCGCGGCCGCGCCGGTCCGGCCCGCTCGCCCCCGGCCACCAGGCGGTTCGACATCCGCAGCAGCTCGGCGCGGATCTCGTCCCCGGCGAAGGGAAGCACGTCCGGCAGGCTCAGTTTCGTCAACTCATCGAAAAGCTGGTCTGTGCGGCGCAACCTGCGTGCGAGGTCCTGCGTGACGCGCACCGTCTCGTGCGTGTTGCGCGCCAGCGCCAGGTCGGCGCGCGTCCGGGACACCGCCTGGCCCAGGCGCTGCAGCTTCTGCCTGAACCGTTCCTGCGCGATGGCGATGGCCGCGAGAGCGTTGCGCTGCGCCGCCTCATTCGCATCCAGCAGCGCCCGGCGCGCCGCGTCGCGCTCGCCGGAGCGAAGCTTCGCCGTCTCCCGCAGCAGCGCGCGGGTTTCCGCCTGGCGGGCCTGGATGGCGGGGACATGCTCTTCCCGGATGCGGGCCACCACCTGTTCCTGCACGGCCAGCAGCGTCTCCAGGAACAGCACGGCATAGCCGTAGTAGCGCGCCACCGCCTCCGGCTCCGGACGGTCCGGCAGCAGGGATTCCAGCGTGCGCATCACCTCCCGCAAGCTGGCCACGCTGGCGATCAGCGCGATGTCGTCATCGCCGCCCGGCAGCAGCGCCAGTGCTTCGAGCTGCTCGGCGGTCAGCGGCACCTCTGCCGCGGCGAAGGCGTCCCGCAGCCCGTCCCGGGCGAGGTCGAGGGCATGGTCCGCCGCCGCCACCGCCTCGGCCGCGCGTTGCGCTTCGGGGTCCCAGGCGGGGGGCCGGGCGCCCGCCTGCTCGCGCAGCAGCATCTCGGCCGCCTGGGCATCGCGCAGCGCGGCCTCGGCGGCGCGCAGCCGGTCGCGCGCGGCGACCAGCGGCCCGGCCTGCAGCAGCGCGATCATCTCGCGCCGCAGCGCCTCCAGGTCGCGCCCGGCCCTGGCCTGGTCGCGGCCGAACCAGCGCCGCTCCGGCAGCCTGTCCCGCTCCGCCCGCAGATCCTCGATCCGGCGGGCGAGGGCGATGGCCTTCGCCTCCCTCGGCGGCTCGGGGCGCGAGAAGGGCCAGATCATCCCTGCGAGTCCTCCGCGCCGGTCAGGCGGCAGAAGTGCCGGCAAGGCCCGGCCCGGTGCAAGGCCGCATGGGGCTGGCGGCGGGCAGGCCGATTCAGACTTCCGTGCTGATCGTCCTCCGCCCGTCGGGCCGCGTCACTCGACCGGCAGGAAGATGAACACCACGGCCGCGACCAGGCAGCCCATGGCGGCGAGGTAGGTCCAGCGCAGCGGCTCCCCCAGCACCAGCACGCTGAAGCCGGCGAAGACCGAGAGGGTGATGACCTCCTGCATCACCTTGAGCTGCTGGCCGGTATAGAGGCCGGAGCCGTAGCCGATGCGGTTCGCCGGCACGGCCAGGCAGTACTCGAAGAAGGCGATCCCCCAGGAGATCAGGATGGCCAGCCAGAGCGGCCAGGCCGGGCGCTTCAGATGGCCATACCAGGCCCAGGTCATGAGGACATTGCTGCCGATCAGCAGCAGGGGCGGCAGCACATGGCTGGGGAGCATCGCAATCCTCCGATGGGGCCGCGCACCATGCGCCCGCGCCGCGGGCGCGCAAGCGCCGGCGCGGCGCGCAGGCGGTGTCACGCCGGCCATGACGGCGTGACGCGTCCCCAGCCTCCGCCTGCCCAGCCTTTGCAAGGCGGAGGTGCAAGGCGGAGGCCATCTTTCCGGCGGTCCGCTCCGGCGCCTGCCGGGCCGCCCGCATGCCCGTCGCGGGCCGGCCAGTCCCCCTGGGGGCCGCGGCGCGGGATCACCGGGCGAGCGGGACCCCGATGGAGCAGAGCTTTGTTGACAGCCGGCGAGGCGGGCGCAGGCTTGCCCTCGCGGCCGGGCGGATGGGGCTTCCCCCGGCCGCGCAAGAACGAAAAAGGCCCCCGGGGAGGATCACCGCTTGAAGCGTCGCGCACTCATCGGCGGGCTGCTGGCCGCGCCTGCCATCCCGCGGCCTGCACCGGCCCAGGACGGCGCCTGGCCCGCCCGCCCGATCCGCCTGCTCGTCGGCTGGCCGCCGGGCGGGTCGGTCGACATCCTCGCCCGCATCCTGCAGCCGCGGCTGCAGGCCGTGCTCGGGCAGCCCGTGGTGGTGGAGAACCGGCCCGGCGCGACCGGCTCCGTCGGCGCGGCGGAGGCCGCGCGGTCCCCGGCGGATGGCCATACCTGGCTCGTCGTGGTCGACAGCCACGCCATCATCCCCTCGATCATGCGGCTGCCCTACGACACGCGGCGGGACTTCGTGCCGGTGACCCTGATCGGGCGCGGCCCGCTGGTCGTCACCTCGCACCCCTCGACCGCCTGGCGGAGCTTCCCGGACCTGGTGGCGATGGCGCGCGAGCAGCGGCCCGGAGCCATCACCTACGCGACAGCCGGCATCGGCACGATGATGCATGTGGCCATGGTGCAGCTCTGCAACCACGCGGGCATCCAGCTGACGCATGTCCCCTACCGGGGGGGCGCGCCCGCGCTGCAGGATGCGCTGGCGGGCCAGGTGCCGCTCTTCGTCACCAACGCGCCCGTCGGCGGGCCGCATGTGCGCAGCGGTGCCCTGAAGGGTCTCGGCGTGACGACGCGGGCGCCCTGGCGGGATCTGCCCGGCGTCCCGAGCTTCCATGAGCTGGGCTTCGATGGCTACGAGGCGCCGACCTGGTGGGGCGTCTTCGCGCCGGCGGGCGTGCCGGCCGAGATCACGCGGCGCATGGAGACGGAGCTGGCGGGGATCCTCGCCGAACCCGAGGTGCGGAAGCGGGTCGAGGCGCAGGGGATGGACGTGCTGGCCGTATCGGGTGACGGCTTCGCCTCCTTCGTGGAGAGCGAGATGGACCGGTGGGCGCGCGTCGTCCGCGAGAACAACATCCGCGTCGATGGCTGAGCGGCCTTCCGGGCCGCCATCCCTCCCTCTGCGGAACGGGGCCGGTCGGCGGCGGGTCCTGGGCTCCGCCAGCTCGCCTGGTGTCCCGCCTGTCCACAGCCGGAGGCGCCGGCGCCCCCGGCGCGCAGGCCAGGATTCATGCCGGCCGGTATTGTCCCCGCCCCTCCGCCGGCAGCCGCCGCAGCAGGTAGAGCATGATCCCCATGGCCGGCAGCGCCGCCGCGGTCGTCAGCAAGAAGAAGCCCGGCCAGCCCAGGCTTTCCGCCAGCCAGCCGGAACTGGCGCCGAGCGTCCGGAGCGGCACCGCGGCGAGGGAGGAGAGCAGCGCATATTGCGTCGCGGTGAAGGCCCGGCTGGTCAGCAGCGACAGCCAAGTGAGGAAGGCGGCATCCGCCAGGCCGTCGGTGAAGCTCTCCACCCCCACCTGCGCCCAGAGCATCGGCATGGAATGGCCCGCCGACCACAAGGCGACATACATCAGGTTCGACAGCATCTGGCCGAGGCCGGTGACGATCAGCGCCCGCCGCACGCCGATCACGCCCACCAGCCAGCCGCCCGCCAGCGCCCCGGCCAGGGTGGCGAACATGCCGAAGACGGTGGCGACCGTCGCCACATCCTCCCGCGTGAAGCCGAGGGAGCGGTAGAAGGGCGTGGTCATGACGCCCGCCAGCGCCTCGCCCAGCTTGAAGAGGGCGATGAAGAGCAGGATGGCGAGCCACAGGGGACGGCGGGTGAAGTCGAGGAAGGGATCGAGCACCGAGGCGCGCAGCCGCGACCGCCAGCCGAGCGCCGGCACCACCATCCGCGCCGGCTCCCGCCCCCAGAGGGTCGCCACCAGCCCCGCCAGCACCAGCGCCGCGCCATAGAGATAGGCGCCGGACCAGCCGATATGCTGCACCAGCAGAAGCGTGCCCGCGCCGCTCGCCAGCAGCGCCATGCGGTAGCCCCAGACATAGGCGGCGAGGCCCCAGGCCTGGCGCTGGTCGTCCTCCCCCAGCACCTCGATACGGTAGGCATCCACCACGATGTCCTGGCTGGCCGAGAGGAAGGCCACCAGCGCCGCCAGCAGCGCGGTCGTCACCGGGTCGATCCGCGGGTCGCTCAGCCCGACCATGGCGATCGCCAGGATGAGGAGAAGCTGGATGCAGGCCAGCCAGCCGCGCCGCTGGCCGAGGCCGCGCAGCAGCGGCGGCCGCAGCGCGTCGAGCGCCGGCGACCAGAGGAATTTGTTGGCATAGGCCAGGCCGATCAGCGCGGTCAGGCCGATGGCGCCGAGCGAGAGCCCGCTTTCGGTGAACCACTGCCGCAATACCTGCCCCGCCACCAGCGGCAGCGGCACGCCGGCGGAGAAGCCGAGGGCAAAGAGGATGAGGAAGCGCCGGTCCCACCAGGAGGCGGCGGCGGGAGCGGGAACGGGATCGGCCATGCACGTCCCGCTAGCAGAGGTCCACCCCCTGCGCCTACCGGAGTTTCCGCCGGGCGCTTCGGGAAAGGCCGCCCGGCATCCGGCCGGGGCGCCATGGCCGATGGCGCAGGGGAGGGCTGGGTGGGCCCGCTCAGCCGGCGGAACCGGGCCGCCCCATCGACGGGCCGGGGCAGATCGCGGACGGGAGCGTGATGCTGCCCGGAAATCGGAGAGCTGCAGCGGATTGCGTTCAGATATGAGTGCAATCCGCTGCAGGCCGTCCGATGCGCGTCATCACCCCCGTGCGCGTTCCGCTCCGGCGGTCATGGCCGAATGCCCATCCGCCACGACCCTTGCCTGCCGAGCGGATGCAGGCGCCGCGGCGCGCGTCCGCGCTCCGCAGGGCGCCGTGCCTGTTCACTCCCCGATGTTCAGCAGCGCCCCGCGCACCCGCGCGCCCTGGAACTGCCGCATGAACACCCAGCCCATCGCCGCCAGCCAGAAGGCATCCAGCGCGAAGGCGGCGGCCAGGTGCCCCCAGGCGATCTCGCCCTGCAGCAGCGCCGCCCGCATCCCCTCGAAGACATGCGCGGCCGGCAGGGCGAGGGAGACCGGCTGCAGCCAGGCGGGCAGCACCGAGACCGGATAGAAGACAGCCGAGAAGGGCGTCAGGCCGAACAGCACGGACCAGGCCAGCGCCTCCGCCCCCGCGCCGTAGCGCAGGATGAGCGAGGTGACGCCGAGCGCGACCGCCCAGCCCATCATCAGCAGCGCGGCGAAGAAGGCGACCACCACCGGGCCCATGGAGAACAGGCCGAAGGCATAGAGCAGCCAGGCCAGCAGCACCGCCGGCGTGACGCCTACGGCCACGCGGATAAGGCTCATCGCCATCAGGCCGGCCACCAGTTCCCGCGGCCGGAGCGGGCTGACGAAGACATGGCCCAGGTTGCGCGACCAGATCTCCTCGAGGAAGGAGATGGAGAAGCCCATCTGGCTGCGCAGCGCCACCTCCCACAGCAGCACGCCGCCGAGCAGCACGCCGGCGGCGACGCTGGTGACGTTGTTCTGCAGGCCGGCGAGATAGGCGGTGACGAAGCCCCAGACCACCATCTGCAGGATGGGCCAGTACATGAGCTCCAGCACCCGCGGCCAGGAGCGGCGGTAGAGCGCGAGATGCCGGTAGACGAGGCCCCAGATGCGCCGCGCGGAGGCGCGCGCGCGTTCGGGCAGCGCGGCCCGGGCGCCGGCGGGGCGCGACGGCCCGGCGCTCACTCCGCCGGCTCCGGCTGGCGCTGGCGGCCGCGGGCGATGTCGAGGAAGACCTCCTCCAGGTCGTCGCGGCCGTATTTCGCCAGCAGCTCGGCCGGGCTGCCCTGGTCCACCACCCGCCCCTGCTTCAGCATGAGCACATGGCCGCAGAGCCGCTCCACCTCCGCCATGTTGTGGCTGGCGAGCAGGATGGCGCAGCCGCTCTCCGCCTGGTAGCGCTCCAGCCAGCTCCGTACCCAGTCGCCGGTATCGGGGTCGAGGCTCGCGGTCGGCTCGTCCAGCAGCAGCAGCTCCGGCCGGTTGATCAGCGCCTTGGCCAGCGCGACCCGGGTCTTCTGCCCGGCGGAGAGCTCGCCCGCCGGCCGGTCGAGCAGCGCCGTCAGTTGCAACTGCCCGGCCAGTTCCGTGATGCGCCGCTCCGCCTGCGGCACGTCGTAGAAATGGGCATAGACGCGCAGGTTCTCCGCCACGCTGATCCGCCCCGGCAGGGCGATATAGGGGGAGGAGAAATTCATCCGCGCCAGCGCCGCGAAGCGGTCCCGCGCCATGTCATGGCCGAGGCAGGCAACGCGCCCGGCACTCGGCACGATCAGGCCGAGCAGCATGGCGATGGTCGTGGTCTTGCCGGCGCCATTGCCGCCCAGCAGCCCCCAGGTGGCGCCGCGCGGCATGGCGAAGCTGAGGGCATCCACCGCCGGCGGGGCATCGGGCGCGTAGCGCTTGGTCAGCGCCTCGGCATGGATCGCGGGGGCGCTCTCTGCGGCAGTGGCTGGCATGTCCATCAAGGGGCATATGCGGGTGCCGGGTTGCCTCGCCAACCCGCATTCGATGGAGGCATCGCTCCGGCGGCACATCGGGCTGTCCTGCGCCGGTCTCCGTCCGGGGTGGGTCGCTCCCGGAAGGAGTTCGCCGCGACACCGCAGATGACGGCCATCCCATGCGGGTGCACCGGCAGCGGCAGCGGCATCACGGCATCGGTCACCGACAGGGTGCGGGAAGGCAGCCACGGGCCGGGCGTTGCCGCGAGGAGGCTTTCGCCAGGGCGGGGGCAAGGCCGCGCGGCCGGGCATCCATCGCCAGCCGCATCCGTGATACGCTCTGTGCGGCTCCAGCGGAGACGCGACGATGACCGAGGCCAAGCTCGCTCCACACCTCCCGGATTGGATGCAGGACCATGCGCGGCGCTACCTCTCCAGCGGCGGCACCGACGGTCACATGTACAAGGCCAGCCCGCCGGGCTACCCCGCCATGACGGTGCCGTCGCTGTTGCTGACGACGACGGGCCGGAAGTCCGGGGAGAAGTTCATCTTCCCGCTGTTCTACGGCCAGGTCGGCGACAGCTACCTCATCGTCGCCTCGAAGGGCGGCGCGCCTGAGCATCCCGGCTGGTACCGGAACATCCTGGCCGATCCGAATGTCGAGATCCAGGTCGGCACCGCGCGAATGAAGGCCCGCGCCAGGACGGCGGCCGGGGAGGAGCGCGCCCGGCTCTGGGAGAAGGCGCTGGAATTCTGGCCGCCCTATGCCGACTACCAGCGCAAGACCGAGCGCGAGATCCCGGTGGTCGTGCTGGATCCCGTGCGGTAGCGCGGATCGCGGGAAACCCAGGACCACCGGACGCGTGGCCCTGCACGGGCGTGGAAACCCGCATCGGATAGCCATGTGGATGCGAGGGCGATCCGCCATGGCCCGGTGCGCCGGATGAGCCTCCAAGGACCACAGCGGATTGCGTTCAGGACGGAACGCCAATCCGCCGTAGGGCCTGAGTTGAAGAGCAGCTTCACGCTCCCAGGCGTTCACGCCGCTTCGCGATCCGCTCCAGTGCGGCCGGTGCGCGGTCTGGTGGGCGGCAGCGCGGAGGCCCGCGCCTGGTGCAACGGCAGCGGCGGGCGGGGCCAGGCTGTCGCGGCCCGATCCCGGGGCAGCCTTCCCAGCGGGTGGGTGCCACGCCCCGTTCCCTTCACCCCCGCGCCCGCAGCAGCCGCCCCTCGAACAGCGTGATCCCGGCCTCCCACCCCCAGCCGATGGCGGCGGCCCGATCGGCCCCGGTCAGCACCACCTGCTCCGGCCCCGGCGGCAGCCTGGGCGTGGTGGCGGGCAGGTCCGGCGACCAGGGCAGCCGCAGCATGTCCACGCCCAGCCGCCCGAAGGGCAGCACCTCCAGCAGCCCCGGCCCCGGCAGGTCCAGCGCCAGGCGGTAGCCCCGTGCCCGGGCGAAGTCGCGGGCGAAGGCGAAGTCCTCCGGCGCGGCCAGCGCCTCCTCGGCCGGCAGGGCCAGCACCGTGATGGCCCGCCCCGGCGCATCCAGCAACGCATCGAGGCGGAGGAATTCCGGCTCCCCCAGCGTCGCCGCCGCCAGGGAGAGGCCCATTGGGCCATGGCCCCGCACCTCCTCCGGCCGGGCCAGCTCCGCCAGCAGCCGCCGGTCGAGCAGCCGGCGCAGCCGGCGCGCCAGGAAGGGCGTGGCGGCCGGATCGGCCCCCGGGCAGAGCGTGGCGCGCAGCTCCGGCCAGGCGAGGCCCCATTCTTCCCAGACCGGCACCGGTCCCCCCGCGCCGCGCAGCAGGCGGCAGACCGGCCGGCGGCGCAGGAAGCGCGCCAGGCTGGCGCCCCGCAGCGCCTGCTCCAGTGCGGCGAGCTCGGCCGGCGAGAAGGGCGCCGCCGCCGGGGGCGGCCGCGGTGCGGGCGCCGGCCCGATCGCTTCCTCCACCGCGGCCAGCAGCGCGGCGGCATCGCGCGGCAGTTCCAGCACGACATGCAGCGCGCCGGGCACCGCCTCGCCCTCCCCCGGGGCGAGCAGCAGGGCGATCACCGCCTCGGCCTCCCGCAGGTGGCGGCCCCCGGGCGGGGCGACCGCGACCAGGTCGCCATTCGGCAATTGGAACAGCCGGCTGCGGACCGGGCGCAGGGCGGGCTCCAGCGCTTCCCGCAGCAGCCGGCGGTGATGGTCGTGGCGCACCTGGCCATTGAGGCGGGAGAGGCGGAGATGCAGCACCTGCCGCGGCAGCTCGGCCGCCACTGCTTCCCGCACCAGTTGCGTCAGGGCCAGCGCATCCGACGCGCCCTGCCGGCGAGCGGTCAGGTCGGGCGGCACCGGGCCCCGCGCCATGGGGCCAGCGCCGTCCCGCGTGCTCATGCCGCTGGCGGTTGAAGCGGGCATCTCAACCGTCCGTGAAGGCTGGCGCCGCAGCACCCTTCCAGATGCCCCGCCGCTGGCGGCGGATCGGACCTGCATGCGACGGGTGTCATGCCGGCCGGGCCAGCAGCATCCCCGACGCCGCGGCGAAGTCCCGCGCCGCCGCGTCCCGGCCGCCGGCCAGGATGAGGCGCGCCGGGTCGAGCGCCCGCAGCGCCGCGGCCGGCCCGGGCGCGGCCAGCCCCGGCGACCAGCGGAGCAGGAGGAGGTCGGCCGGCAGGCGCTGCAGGTCCAGCAGGCCGAGCGACGCCGCATCCAGCCCGTCAAGCGCCACGCCCCAGCCGCGCCCGGCCAGTTCCTGGCGCCGGTCGGGGAAATCGGGCGCCGCCAGGGCCGCCAGCGGCAGCACCCCGGTCGCGCCCGGGCGCAGGGCGGGGGCGGGCAGGCGATCGCCCGGCAGGGGGATCAGCCGCAGGCCCGGTAGGTCCCGCGCCCAGGCGGCGAGGCCGGGCAGCAGCCGCGCCGCCAGCCGGTCCTCGGCATGGGCCAGCAGGTCGGGGTCCTGGGCCAGCGGGCCGAGCGCCGCGGCAACGGCCGGGCGGAGGAGGCGGAGGCGGCGGCCGCGCAGCGCGCCCGAGGGGGCCACCAGGGCATCGGCCTGCAGCACGGCCTCGGCCGCCAGCCCGTCCAGCGCCTGGTGCAGCCCCGTGACCGGCAGGGCGGGCGCGGGCTGCGGGGCGGGCGCCGGCGCCTGCGCCGCCGCCCAGGCGAGCACCGCCTCGGCCTCCTCCGGCAGACGCCAGAGCGGCAGGGGCTGCGCCACGCCAGCCAGGCTGCCGAGCGCGGCGGCCGCGCGCGCGGCCGCCGCCGGGGAGGCGCCAAGCAGCAGCGTGCCCCCGGCGGCCGAGCGCAGCAGCGCGCCGCCGCCGATCGCCGCGGCGTCCCGCAGGATCGCCTCCGCCATGCGCCAGCGGGCCGGTCCGGCGCCGAGGCGCGGCGCCGGCGGCAGCAGCAGCGCCACGCAGCCGCGCGCCGCCGGCAATGCCGCCAGCGCGGCCCCGAGCAGCGGCTGCGGGGCCCGCGCGCCCTCGACGGGCAGGAAGGGCGGGGCCGGCGATCCAGGGCCGGTCACGGCTGCGACGGTCACGGTCATGCGCAATCCTGGCGCGGTGCAGCGGGGCGATATCTCCGCTAGGGTCGCGCCGGATGGTGAACGAAGCCCTAGCACTAGCGAATGAAAGCCTTGCGCCGGGCGCGCTGCCGCCCGGCCTGCGCGTCTATGCGATCGGCGATGTCCATGGCTGCGCCGACCAGCTCGCGGCGCTGCACGCGCAGATCGCCGAGGATGCCCGGCTGCGCCCGGTGGAGCAGGTCGTGCTGGTCCATCTCGGCGATTATGTCGACCGCGGGGAGGACAGCGCGGGCGTGCTGGAACGGCTGCTCGCCCCACCGCCGGTGCCGGGGGCGGAGGTGGTGAACCTGCTCGGCAACCACGAAGTGATGATGCTGGATGCCTGCGACCCGCGCTCCCCGCCCGGGGCGCTGCCCTTCTGGCTGGAGAATGGCGGGGCGGAGACGCTGGCGAGCTACGAGACGAGCGCGGAGGACCCCTTCTGGGAGGCGATCCCGCGCGAGCACCTGGCACTGCTGCGGGGCTGCGCGCTGCGCTGGTCGGCGGGCGACTACCTCTTCGTTCATGCCGGCATCCGGCCGGGCGTGCCGCTGGACCGGCAGGACCCCTTCGACCTGATCTGGATCCGCGAGCCCTTCCTGTCCTTCGAGGGCGACCTGCCGCAGGTGGTGGTGCATGGCCACACGCCCGCGGTCGCGCCTTCGGTGCGGTCGCACCGGATCGGCATCGACACCGGCGCCTGCTTCGGCGGGGATCTCACCTGCCTGGTGCTGGAAGGGCAGCGGCTGCGCTTCCTGGCGAGCTGACCCCCATGCCTTGGCGGAAAGGTCCGGATTGCGCCGCTTCGACCGGGCGGTTCCGGCCGCCGGAGTGGATCGCCCTGCGGGCGTGACCGCACTTCCTTGATCACCGAGCGCGCGTGGCGATGCGCGCCCCACAGGCCGGTCCTTCCACAGGGGCCGGTTGCGCCGCAGGCATCGGTCCAGCCGGGCGGCGCCTGCCCTGTCGATCAAGGTGAATATGTAATACTTTAGCCCTGCGGATCCGTTCCCGGCGAATCGAGGTGCCGTGCCTTGCGCCGCGACCCAAGCCTGCGCTACCGCAGGAGAATGCACGGACCCGCGCCCGCCCCCCGTCCTGGCCCACCCGGTCCGCTTCCCGCTGCGCTGTTCGATGCCATTCGCCAGCTCAAGCGCGGCACCGTGCTGGTCGTCGGCGATGCAATGCTGGACCGCTATGTCTATGGCCGGGTGGAGCGGGTGAGCCCGGAGGCGCCCGTCCCGGTGCTGACCGTGGAGCGGGAGGTGGCGCTGCCCGGCGGCGCCGGCAACATCGTGCGGAACCTGACCGCGCTCGGCGCCGCGGTCGCCTTCGTCTCCGTGGTCGGCGACGACCAGGCGGGCAGCGACCTCACCGGCCTCATCGGCGGCCAGCCGGGCGTCGAGCCCTGGCTGCTGGTGCAGGGCGGCCACGCCACCACCACCAAGACCCGCTTCGTCGCCACCGGCCAGCAATTGCTGCGGGCGGACCATGAGATCGTGGCGCCCATCCACCAGCGGCTGGCGGACCGGCTGGTGCGCATCGCGGGCGATGCGGTGGCCGCCACCGCGGTGATGGTGCTGTCCGACTACCGCAAGGGCGTGCTGGCCGGCGATACCCCGGCCCGGCTGATCGCCGCCGCGCAGGCCGCCGGCCGCAAGGTGGTGGTGGACCCGAAGGGCGGGGACCATGCCCGCTATGCCGGCGCCGACCTGATCATGCCCGATGTGGCGGAACTGGCCGAGGCGACCGGCCTGCCCACGGGCACGGAGGCCGAGATCGCCGCCGCCGCCGCCGCGCTGCGCAGCCTGCACGGCTTCGGCGCGGTGATGGTGGTCCGCGGCGAGCAGGGGGTGACGCTGGTCGAGCCCGAGGAGGGCGGCGACATCGTCCGCCACCTGCCGAGCGACGTGGCGGAGGTGGTCGATCCTTCCGGCGCGAGCGATGTGGTGGTCGCCGTGGCCGCGGCCGGGCTGGCCGCCGGATTGCCGCTGGTCTCGATCGCCCGGCTGGGGGCGCTGGCGGCCGGCATCGTGCTGGGCAAGACCGGCATCGCGGTGGTGCGGGAGGACGAGTTCCAGGAGGCGCTGACGCCCGGCCGCCTGGCCACCCGCAAGATGGCGACACGGGCCGAGGCGGCCGAGCGGGTGGAGCGCTGGCGCCGCGCCGGCAACCGTGTGGGCTTCCTGGTCGGCAGCGGGCCAAACAGCGCGCCGGAGGTGGTGGCGCAGGCGCGGAGTTGGTGCGACCGGCTGGTGGTCGGGCTCGGCGATGCGGATCCGGCCGCCTCCATGCTGGCGGAGATGCCGGGCGTGGACCTGATCGCGCGCTTCGGCGGGGAGACGCCGCTGGAACTCATCCGGCTGCTGCGGCCGGATGTGCTGGTGCAGGACCCGAACCCCGCCCCCTTCGCCCTCCCGGGCGGCGATGTGGTGCAGGAATGGGGCGGCACGGTCCGCCGCGCGACGCCGGAGACGGAACCCACCGCGGCCTGACGCGGCGGCGGCGGGCGGCCCGGGGCGCAGCGGCGTCCGGGCGCGCCTGAGGCCGCCTGCGCTCCCCCCGGGATGCTGCCAGCCGGAGTCAGCGCAGGCTGACGCGGCGCTATTCCAGCACTGCCACCGTCTTCCGCCCGATCAGGTCGAAGTCGATCTCGGCGCCGAGGCCGGGGCCCTCCGGCGCATGGACGAGGCCGTCGCGCCCCACCTCGATCTCCTTCGCCAGGCCGTATTTGTGCGCGCCGTCGGGCAGCAGCACCTCGAAAAAGGTGGTGTTGCGGATGGCGCAGGCGACATGGAGATTGGCAAGGTTGTTCAGCGAATTGCCGCCGTGGTGGATCTCGTAGGTCATCCGGAAGGCCTCGGCGAGATGTGCGGTCTTCACCAGGGTGGTGATGCCGCCCTTCACCGCGACATCGCCGCGGAGATAGTCGGTGGCCTGCAGCATGATCCAGGGCGCGTAGGATTCGAGGCCGGTGGCCGGGTATTCCGTCGCCATGATCGGGATGTCGAGCTTCTGCCGCAGCTTGACGTAGTTGGTGATGTCCTGGTCGTGCAGCGGGTCCTCGTACCAGAGGAAACCCAGCTTCTCGATGGCGCGGCCGACGCGGATGGCGGCGGGGAAGTCGTAGGACCAGGTGGAATCCAGCATCAGGGTGTAGTCGTCGCCGACGGCGCGGCGGACGGCCTCGCAGACCCTGATGTCGGTCGCGGGGTGCTGCGGCGGGTGGATCTTGTAGGCGGCCCAGCCGGCATCGCGGAAGGCGACGGCCTCCTCGGCATAGGCCGAGGCATCGTCCAGCACCTGCGAACTGGCATAGGCCGGGATGCTGTGCCGGCAGGTGCCGAGCAGCCGGTGGATGGGCATGCCCGCCGCCTTGCCCGCGAGGTCCCAGAGCGCGACATCCACCGCGCCGATCGAGCGGACGGAGACGAGGCGCGACATGGGCCAGAGCTTCGCGCCGAGCGCCTCCCGCTCCAGCGGGTCCCGGCCCATCAGCAGGGGCTTGAGGAAGCGGATCAGCCCCGGCCCGTCATTCGCCGCCGTGTGGGTGGCGGAGCCGAGGAAGGCATGGCCCTGCAGCCCGGCATCGGTCCCGATGGTCAGCAGGCCGAGGGCGGAGGAGCCGCTCTCCAGCTTCGCCGCGGCGTGATAGCGCGTGGGCGGGATGCCCTCCCAGGCGAAGAGGGTGAGCGAGACCTGGTCGATCTTCATGGCGGCATGTCCTTCCCTTTCGCGGCAGGGTAGGGGTGCCGCGGGCCACCGGCTACAGCCGCCGCACCGGGGGCGCCGGCCTCCCCTGGACGCGGGCGGTGATGGACCCGGCGTCTCCGGCTTCGGTGTAGCGGACGGCACCCGTTCATCCCCGTGGCGGCCCCGGACCAGGCTGTGGCGATGCATCGCCGGGGGCGCCGGCGGCGTTCCTCACTTCTGGTTTCCAAAGGTCTTTCGGCCCAGGCCGGGGTGGCCTGGAGGGGCGGCGTCCCTCCAGATTGGTGGGATGACGATGCTCCTCGCCGATATCGGTGGCACCAATGCCCGCTTCGCCCTGCTGGAGGGCGAGTCCTACACGCCGCCGGTGAACCTGCCGCTGTCCGGCTTCACCGGCATCATCGCCGCCATCGCGGACTTCCTCGGCGGCCGCCCGCCGCCGGCCGCCGCGGTGCTGGCCGTCGCCGGCCCGGTGCAGCAGAACCGCGTGACGCTGACCAACCGGGACTGGGTGGTGGACGGCGCCGAGATCGCCGCCGCGCTCGGCATCGGCCGGGTGCGGGTGGTGAATGATTTCGCCGCCTTCTCCTGGTCCCTGCCGCACCTTTCCGGCGCCGACCTCCATCCGCTCGGCGGCGGCACCGGCGCGCCGGGGGAGCCCATGGCGGTGCTTGGCCCCGGCACCGGCCTCGGCGTCGGCGCCTTCCTGCCGCCGGACCGGGTGCTGGTGACGGAGGGCGGCCATGCCAGCCTCGCCGCGCATGACGCGCGGGAGGCGGCGGTGGTGGAATGGCTGCGCGCCCGGCACGGCCATGTCTCGGCCGAGCGGCTGCTCTCCGGCCAGGGGATCGAGAACATCCATGCCGCGCTCAGCGCCCTCGACGACGTGGCGACGGAGCCGCTGGAGGCGGCGACCATCACGGCGCGCGGCCTTTCGGGGGAATGCCGGACCTGCCGGGAGGCGCTGGAGATGTTCTGCGCCCAGCTCGGCAGCGTCGCGGGCGACCTGGCGCTGCTCTACGGCGCCAGGGGCGGCGTGTACGTGGCCGGCGGCATCTGCCCGCGCTTCCCGGAATTCCTCGCCGCCTCCCGCTTCCGGGCGCGGTTCGAGGCCAAGGGACGGTTCCGGGACTGGCTGGCGCCGATCCCGGCGCATCTGATCATGCGGCCGGACGCGGCCATGCTGGGGCTGGCGGCCCTGGCCCGGCAGGGCTGACGCCGCTCCGCCCTCACGGCCCGGCCGGGAAGCAGCGTTGCGGAGCGAGCCTGGCGCCCCGGCAGGCGCCATCCCGCGGGGCTGGCGGGCGTGCGGCGGAAAAGCTTGCATCCTGCAAGCCGGAATGCTTGCATGACGCAAGCCAACAAGGACACGTCCATCCATGGGCCGCACCGACTTCACCCGGATGCGCTGCCCCGTCGCCCGCTCCATGGCGGTGCTCGGGGAACGCTGGGCCATGCTGGTCCTGCGGGAGGCCTTCTACGGCACCACCCGCTTCGACGCGTTCGAGCAGAATCTCGGCATCGCCCCCAACATCCTCTCGGCCCGCCTCAGGGAGCTGACCGAGCATGGCCTGCTGGAGAGGGTCCCCCTCTCCGAAACCAGGGGGGCAGGGGCGCGGCACGAATACCGGCTGACCGAGAAGGGCCGCGACTTCTTCCCGGCCTATCTCGCCCTCAAGGCCTGGGCCGATCGCTGGATGACCGGGCCGGAAGGACCGCCGGTGGTGCTGGAGGAAGCCGCGACCGGCCGGCCGGTGCAGGCCCCGCCGGTGCTCTCCTCCGCCGGCACGCCGCTGCGGCCGGAGGATATCCGGGTGCTGCCCGGCCCCGGCGCCGGCCAGGCCACCCGCGCGCGCTTCGGCGGGGACGCCGAGCATGGCTGACGGCCTCGCCCCCGCCGCGACGCTCGCGCCGCCGCCCGCCGCGCCGCCGCTCCCGACGCTGCTGCGCCGCGTCCTGACGCTGGCCGCCCCGACCACGCTGGTCGCCGCGGTGCAGTCGCTCTGCCAGCTCGTGGAGCCCTGGCTGGCGGCGCGGCAGGGCACGGCGGCGCTGGCCGGCTGGGCAGTGGTGCTGCCCTTCGCCCTGCTGCTGCAGCAGATGTCCACCGGTGCCATGGGCGGCGGGGTGGTGTCCGCCATCGCCCGCGCCCTCGGCGCCAACCGGCGGGAGGAAGCCTCGGCGCTGGTTCTCCATGCCGTGGTCATCGCCCTCGGCTTCGGCCTGGTCTATGCCGTGCTGCTGGCCGGCTTCCCGCGGGAGATCCTCGGCCTGATCGGCGGGGCGGAGGCGGCCGAGGCCGCCGCCGCCTATTGCGCCTGGCTGTTCGGCGCGGGCGCCATCCCGGCCTGGCTGGCCAATACCCTGGCTTCCGTCCTGCGCGGCGGGGGGCGGCATGCGCTCGCCTCCCGCGTGCTGCTCATCGCCTGGCTCGGCTATGTCCCGCTGGCCTGGGCGCTGATGGAGCCGGCCGGCCTCGGCCTGGCGGGGGCCGGCATCGCCTTCGCCCTGGTGATGACGGCGGCGACGGCCGGCATGGCGGCGGTGGTGCTGGCGGGCGGGGCGGGCTTCCGGCCGACGTTCCGTGTGCCGCTCGCCTCCGATCGCGGAGGGCCAGGGGCCCGGAGCGTGAATCGGTGGCGCCTTCCTCTCGAACGGGCGCTCTTCGGCCGCATCCTCTCGGTCGGGCTGATCGCCTGCGTCATGGCGACCATCGCCAACCTGACGACGATCCTGGTCACCGCCCGCATCGCGCAGCATGGCGCGGCGGCGGTCGCGGCCTATGGCGTCTCGGCCCGGCTGGAATTCCTGATGGTGCCGCTGGCTTTCGGCGTCGGCTCGGCGCTGACGGCGCTGGTCGGCCGCGCGGTCGGCGCGGGGGACTGGGTGACGGCGCGGCGCACCGCCTGGGCCGGGGCGCTGATGGCGCTGGCGGTCACGGCGGGCGTCGGCGTCTTCGTCGCCCTCTTCCCCGGCATGACGGCGGCCGCCTTCAGCAGCGACCCCGCGGTGGTGGCGATCGCGACCCAGGCGCTGGCCATCATCGGCTGGGCGCTGCCGGGCTTCGGGGTCGGCATGGCGCTCTATTTCGCCTCGATGGGGGCGGGGCGGATGCGCTGGCCGGTGGCGGCGGCGCTGTCGCGCATCCTGCTCGCGGTCGGCGGCGGCTGGGTGCTGTCGGACCTGCTGGGCTTCGGCCTGACGGGGCAGTTCGTCGCGGTCGCGCTCGGCATCACCGCCTATGGCACCATCACGGCGGCGGCGGTGCGGCCGGGCATCTGGTCCGCGCCGCGGGCGGCAAGGCAGGGCAACCTTTGATTGAATTTTCGTCATCCCGTCTTTAGATCGCGGTGATCCTCCCCAGGGGTTCCCCGCCATGTCGGCCACCGCCCTCGACATCCAGCCGCCCCTGCCCGGCGAGCCGGTACCGTGGTTCCACGCCGCCTCCGCCGGCAATCCGCGCTACAGCTTCGCCTCCGTCGCCGGCCGCTACGTGCTGCTGGCCTTCGTCGGCCCTGCCGGGGGGCCGGCGGCCGCCGCGGCGGCCGCCGCCATGGAGCCGCTGCGGGCGGAGGGGCTGCTGGATGACCAACGGGGCTGCGGCTTCCTCGTGACCCTTGGGCCGCGCAACGGCCAGGAACCGCCGGACCGCATCCCGGGCTTCCGCGTGCTGGCCGATGCGGAGGGCGCGGCGTACCGCGCCTATGGGCTGCTCAGGCCGGACCCGCAGGGCGGCGCTCCGCTCATTGCGGAGGCGGCCTTCCTGCTCGACCCGATGCTGCGGGTCATCGCCATGGCGCCGCTGCCGCGGATCGGCGAATTGGCCGGGCGGCTGCGCCACCTGCCGCCGCCGGAACTGCATGCCGGGCAGGAGACGCCGGCCCCGGTGCTGCTGCTGCCGAGGGTCTTCGAGCCGGAGTTCTGCCGCCACCTGATCGCCCTCTATGAGCGGCAGGGCGGGCAGGACAGCGGCTTCATGGTGGAGCGGGACGGCAAGACCATTGGCGTCTACGACCACAGCCGGAAGCGGCGTGCCGACTGCCAGATCGAGGATCCGGCGCTGCAGGCGGCGATCCGCGCCCGTCTCGGGCGCAGGCTGGTGCCGGAGATCCGCAAGGCCTTCCAGTTCGAGGCGACCCGGATCGAGCGCTACATCATCGCCTGCTACGAGGCCGCGACGGCCGGGCATTTCCGCGCGCATCGCGACAACACCACGGCCGGCACCGCGCACCGGCGCTTCGCCGTCTCGATCAACCTCAACGACGATTTCGAGGGCGGCGAGCTGTGGTTCCCGGAATTCGGCCCGCGCCGCTACCGCCCGCCCGCGGGCGGGGCCGTGGTCTTCTCCTGCTCCCTGCTCCCTGCTGCATGAGGCGACGCCGGTGACGCGCGGCACGCGCTTTGCCGTGCTGCCCTTCCTCTATGACGAGGCGGCGGCGAAGATCCGGGTGGCCAATCTGGGCTCCGTGGTCCTGCCGGCGGCGCCCCTCGCCAGCAAGGCCGCGGCGGAATAGGGTTCCGGGGCCAGCACGAGGAACGCCCCGATGCCCCCGGAACCCGCCAAGGGACATGCCGCCATCATCGGCTTCGGCCTGATGGGTTGCGACATCGCCGCCATCTTCCTGGCCGGCGGCTGGCGCGTGACGGCGGTGGAGCCCGACCGCGCGAGCTGGCCGGCGCGGCTCGACCGCGTCGCCCTCTCCCTCTCCCAGCTCGGCGCGCCGGCGGCGCGCGTGGATGCGCTGGACCTGGTCGCCTCGCTCGAGGATGTCGGCTTCTCGGATGCCGATGTGGTGGTGGAGGCGGTGCCGGAGAAGCTGGCGCTGAAGCGCCAGGTCTTCGCCGAGCTGGACCGGCTGGTGCCGCCGGGCGTCCCGGTGGCCAGCAATGCCTCCGGCTTCCGCATCACCGATATCGCCGAGGGCTGCGCGACGCAGGGGCGCATGGCGAACCTGCACTTCTTCCTGCCGGCGCACCTGGTGCCGGGCGTGGAGGTGGTGAAGGGCGAGCATACCGAGGATGCCGCCTGCGAGCGCCTCGCGGAGATCATGGCGAGCCTCGGCCGCGTGCCGATCCGCGTCGCCCGCGACGTGCCGGGCTTCCTGGCGAACCGCATCCAGCACGCAATGGTGCGGGAAGCCTTCAACGCCATCGACGAGGGGCTGGCGAGCCCGGAGGACGTGGACAAGGCGGTGCGCTTCACCTTCGGCATGCGGATCATGGGCGCCGGGCCGATCCTGCAGAAGGAGCTGGCGGGGCTGGAGACGCAGCTCGCCGCCGCCAGCACGATCTATCCCTCCCTGACCAACCGCACCACGCCGGGCCCGACCATCACGCGGCTGGTGCAGGAAGGGAAGCTCGGCGCCAAGACCGGCGAAGGCTTCTGGCACTGGACGCCGGAGAGCACGAAGGCGGCGCGGGAGAAGTACGAGCGGATGCTGCTCGCCGCGCTCGAGCTGCTGCGGCGGGAGGGGTGAGCAAGGGGCGCATCAGGCCCCCGCCTGCCGCCCCGCGGCCGTCCGCGCGACCGGTGGGGCAGCAGGTTTCTGGCCGGAGCGGGGGACCCGGGCGCGGCGCTCACCAGAGCCCGGGCACGAAGCGGTGGCGGACGCGCTGCGCATAGGCCGCGTAGCCTGGCAGGCCCTGGCGCAGCGCCTGCTCCTCCCAGCGGGTGCGGAGGGCGAGGAGGCCGACGAAGACCGGGACGGCCAGCAGGCCGAGCGGGCTGCCGAGGAAGAGTGGAATGCCGAGAAAGAGGGGCAGCGCGCCGGCATACATGGGGTGCCGGACATAGGCGTAGGGGCCCGTGTCGATCACGCGGTGGCCTCGGTCCCGCTGCAGCCGCAGGGCGGGGGAGGCGAAGCTGTTGGCGGCGAAGGTCCAGGCGATCAGGGCGTGGCCGGCCAGCAGCAGCAGCGCGCCGAGCGCATGCAGCGCGAATGGCAGCCCGGCGAAGCCGCGCGCGGCGGCATCGGCGCCCATGGCGTGGAGCCAGGCGAACCAGAGCAGGCCGAGGGCGAGCAGCAGCAGCTTGTCATGCCCTGGCTGGTCGGCATGGATGGGCAGCGTCATGCGCTCCCGCAGCAGGGCGGGATCGCGCCGCAGCAGCCAGAGGCCCATGGCGAGGCTGCCGGTGCCGAGGATGGCGAGGAAGGCGATGCCCGCCGGCCAGCGCGCTGTGCCCGCGCCGGCGAGGAGCGCCATGCCCTGCAAGGCGAGCATGCTGGCTGTCTGGAGGATGAGCCGGAGGAGCATGGCGCCTGGAGCAACTCACGGAAACGGCGGGCCTGCAGGGGGATGCGTCCCCCTGTATCTCAGACGGCCAGGACCCTGGAAAGCAGCTCGTCGGTGACGGGTTCGTCGCTGTCCGCCAGCGGGTCCTTCGGCAGGACGCGATGCGTGAGGACGAGCCTCGCCAGATCGAGGCGCGCGGTATCCCCCAGCCGCGCCGCCTCCCAGGCCATGGCGGCGGCGCTGGTGAGGTGGTAGAGCGCGCTCGCCGCTTGCCGCGCCAGCGCCGGGTTCTCCTGCGCCCGCGCCGTGAGCGCCGCGGCGCGGTCGAGGAGCGGCAGCGCCTCCGGCAGGCGCTCGCCATTCCCCAGCAGCGCCGCGACATGGGCGCGCAGCACGGGCAGCGAGCCTTCGCGCTGCGCGGCGCGCAGCACGTCCAGCGCCACGATGTTGCTGGTGCCTTCCCAGATGCTGCCGAGATGGCTGTCGCGCAGCAGGCGCGGGTCGGCCCATTCCTCGATGTAGCCGCAGCCGCCGCGCACCTCCATGGCGTCGCCCGTCACCTTGCGGGCGTCGCGGCACGCCCGGAATTTCAGCAGCGGCGTCAGGATGCGGAGCAGGGGATAGGCGCCTTCCTCCCCGGCATCGCTGCGGCGCAGCGCTTCCGCCGCCTGGAAGACCATGCTGCGCGCCTGCTCCATCGGCAGCACCAGCTTGAGGAGCTGCCGGCGCATCAGCGGCATCTCGATCAGCCGCCGGCCGAAGGCGATGCGATGGCGGGCGACGAACATCGCCTCGGTCACCGCGCGGCGCATCAGCCCCGCGGCGCGCATGCCGTTGGAGAGGCGGGAGGCGTTGACCATGTCCGCCATCTGCCGGAAGCCCGCCTCCGGCTCGCCGACCAGGAAGGCCGCCGCACCCTCCAGCCGCACCTCGCCGCTCGCCATGCTTTTCGTGCCCAGCTTGTCCTTCAGCCGCACGATCCGGTAGCTGTTGCGCGTGCCGTCCGGCAGGTCGCGCGGCAGCAGGAAGAGCGAGACGCCGCGCATGCCGGAAACACCCTTGCGGCGCGCCAGCACCAGCGCCATGCCGCAATCGGGATTGCTGCAGAACCACTTGTCGCCCGAAAGGCGCCAGCCGCCGTCCGCCGCCTCCTCGGCCAGCACGGAGGTCGCGGCGATGTCCGAGCCCGCGCCCTGTTCCGTCATGAACATCGCGCCCTGGCGCAGCGCATCCAGGTCGGTCGCGGTCAGGGCGGGCAGGTAGCGCGCGACCAGGCCCGGCTCGCCGAAGCGGCGCAGCGTGCGGGCCAGCGCATCGGTCATCGACAGCGGGCAGCACAGGCCGAATTCCGCCTGCACGAAGAGATAGGTGAGCGCGTATTTCGCCACCGGCGGCATGGGCGCCGGCCATCCCAGCACCCCGCCGCGATGCGACATGGCGGCCAGGCCGTATTCCGCGAAGGCGATCCGCTCCATCTCCCGATAGGCCGGGTGATAGTCGATGGCCTGCCGGTCCTCCCCGCGCCGGGTGCGCTGGCGCAGCACCGGCGGGTTGCGGTCCGCGATCCCGGCCAGCTCATCCAGCCTGTCCCCGGCCAGCGCCCCCATGCGGTCCAGATGCGGCGAGAGATGCGCCAGCAGGTCGGGCGGCAGGTAGAGGCCGAGCAGCGGTGCCGCCCAGGGATCGGCGCGCCAGAGATTCAGGCCGCGGCTGTCCGGTACCGCCTCGGCGCCCGCCGGCGGCGCGGCGGGGGGCTCCGTTGCGCGGATATGCATGGCCGGTCTCCTCCCTCTTGCCCGCATGCTAGCGCCGCCCCGGCCGGGAGGGCGAGGCTTGACCCCGCCCGCCAGCCCGGCAGGATCGGCCCAACCACGGAGAGGAAACGCGCATGACCTGGCAGCCCAGCGAACGCTACCCGGACCCGTCCATCGTCGCGCTCGACCCCAGCTTCCGGAAATACCACCTGGCCCTCTCGGCGGTGGAGAAGCTCTGGACCGGCAGCCGCTGGGGGGAAGGGCCGGTCTGGCTGGGCGATGCCCGCTGCCTGCTCTGGTCCGACATCCCGAACAACCGCGTCCTGAAATGGGAGGAGGAGACGGGCGCGGTCTCCGTCTGGCGCAAGCCCTCCAACAACGCCAACGGCCATACGCGGGACCGGCAGGGCCGCATCATCGCCTGCGAGCATGCCGGGCGGCGCGTGGTGCGCTTCGAGTATGACGGCGCCATCACCGTCCTCGCCGACAGCTACCAGGGCAAGCGGCTGAACAGCCCGAACGACGTGGTGGTGAAGAGCGACGGCAGCATCTGGTTCACCGACCCGCCCTTCGGCACCTATGCCTTCTATGAGGGCATCAAGTGCCAGGCCGAGCTGCCGCACACGCATGTCTATCGCGTGGACGGCCAGACCGGCGAGATCACGCTGGTGGCGGATGACATCGACCACCCGAACGGCCTGGCCTTCAGCCCGGATGAGAGCATCCTCTATGTCATCGAGAGCCGGAGCGAGCCGCGCAACATCCTGGCCTATGACGTGGCGGGCGGCACGAAGCTTGCGAAGCGCCGCGTCTTCTATGCCTGCCGGCCGGGCGAGACGCCGGACGGCTTCCGCGTGGACGTGGACGGCAATCTCTGGTGCGGCTGGGGCATGACGGCGGAGCATGACGGCGTGCGCGTCATCGATGCCGGGGGCACGCCGATCGGGCATATCCACCTGCCGGAGCGCTGCGCCAATGTCTGCTTCGGCGGCCGCAACCGGAACCGGCTGTTCATGACGGCGGCGCAGTCGCTCTTCTCGCTCTATGTGAACACCCAGGGCGTGGCGGGGGGCTGAGCGGCCGCACGCGGCCGGCCCCGCGCGCCCTGCCAGCCGGAGAGGGCGCGGGGCCGGTGCTCCGGGCATGCCTGCAAGCGGCCCCCGCCGGAGCGGATACCGCGCGAGGCCGGCGGTGGCGCGTGTCATACCGTCCCGCATACATGCTGGCACATTTATGTGGCCTCAGTCGCCGGCGCCGCCTCCGGCGGCTTGGCTACGCGCCATAAGGCGCGGCGCCCATCCGGGCGCTCAGCCGCCTGCGGCGGCTGCAGGTCAGGATTTAGAGCGTTTTCACATCATCTGTGGATAGCCTGAGTATGCGATGTAGTTGGCGCACTCGGCTGCTGAGAAGCGGCCGAGGCTCTGGCCGATGGTGTTCCAGAGGGTCTCGACGTCGCGAGGCGCGGCGGTCCGGACGAGGTTCTTGAGCTTGGCGAAGACCTGCTCGATCGGGTTCAGGTCGGGCGAGTAGGGCGGCAGGAAGCGGAGCTCGGCGCCGCGCGCCTCGATGGCGGCGCGCACGCCAGGCGCCTTGTGGCATTGCAGGTTGTCGCAGACGACGATGTCACCGGGCGAGAGCGTGGGCGCCAGGTGCTGCTCGACATAGGCGCGGAAGGTGACGCCGTTCATCGGATGGTCGAGGACGAGCGGTGCGACGATGCCGCCCAGGCGCAGCCCGGCAACGAGGGTCGAGGTCTTCCAGTGGCCGTGCGGCACGGCGGCAACGAGGCGTTTGCCACGCGGGCTGCGCCCTTGGCGCCGGGCCATGTTGGTGCTGAAGCCGCTCTCGTCGAGGAAGACGAGGCGGGCCGGGTTCAAGCCGGGCTGGGCGTCGCGCCACCTGGCGCGGGCTGCGGCGACGTCGGCGCGCTCCTGCTCCGCCGCATGCTGCGACTTTTTTTGAGCGTCCAGCCCAGGCGGTCCAGGCCGTTCCATAGCGCGCCCACGCTGATGCTCACCCCGCGCGTCTCGAACAGCCAGCGCCGCAGCTCGGCCAGCGTCGCGTCGGGGTTGGCGCGCAGATGCGCAAGAAGCGCCGCCTCGTAGCCGGACAGCACCGGCTGGCGCTGTCGGCCGCCGCGGGCCGAGGGCGCCGTCTCGCCCGTCGCTGCCCGCCGCTCCAGCGCCTTGTAGATGTAGGAGATGCTCACCCGGAACAGCGGGGCTGCTTCGCGCACACGCAGACCGCCATCCACCGCCGCCAGCACACGATCCCGCAGATCCTGCGAATACGCTTGGCCCGATCGCCAAACCATGGCCGCCTCCGGTCCGATCACCGGAGCCCGATGAATCACACATCCGCCCCGCGCCGGAAGCCCCAATCGCGATTCCGGTCGGAGTGAAATGGCTCTAGCGGGCGCGTGTCAGGCCTTCTCCTCGCGCGTGCCCCTCATCCGGCCGCGGGCAGCGGCTTCGCTGTCGGCCGCCGGGAACCAGGCGCTGGTGCGGTTGGCAAAGGCGACCAGCGAGAGCATCACCGGCACCTCGACGAGCACGCCGACCACGGTCACCAGCGCCGCACCGGAGTTCAGCCCGAACAGGCCGATGGCGACGGCGACCGCGAGCTCGAAGAAGTTGGAGGTGCCGATCAGCGCGCAGGGGGCGGCGACATTGAAGGGCACGCGCCAGAGATAGGCCGCGCCATATGCCAGCGCGAAGATGCCGTAGGACTGGATCAGCAGCGGCACCGCGATCAGCGCGATCAGCAGGGGTTGCTCCAGGATGACGCGCCCCTGGAAGCCGAACAGCAGCACGACGGTCGCCAGCAGCCCGAGCACCGAGAGCGGCTTGATGCGGCCCGTGAAGCGCTGGACCTCCGCTTCCGCCGAGACGCCCGGCCCGACCCGCCCCGTGAGATGAAGCCGCGTCACGACACCCGCGGCGAGCGGGATGACCACATAGAGCAGGACGGAAAGCAGCAGCGTCTCCCACGGCACGGCGATGTCGGTCACGCCGAGCAGCAGGGCGACGATCGGCGCGAAGGCGAAGATCATCACCACGTCGTTGAGCGAGACCTGCACCAGCGTGTAATTGGCGTCGCCGCGCGTCATCTGGGACCAGACGAAGACCATCGCGGTGCAGGGCGCCGCGCCCAGCAGGATGAGGCCGGCGATGTACTGCCCCGCATCCGCCGGGTCGATCAGCCCGGCGAAGACGTGCTCGAAGAACAGCACGCCGAGGGCCGCCATGGTGAAGGGCTTCACCAGCCAGTTGACCACCAGCGTGATCACCAGGCCCTTCGGGCGCTCATGGACCCGGCGGAGGCTGGAGAAGTCCACCGCGACCATCATCGGGTAGACCATGAACCAGATGAGCACCGCGACGACGAAGTTGACGGAGCCATACTCGAGATCGGCAAGCAGCCGGAACAGGCCCGGGAAGAGGCTGCCGAGCGTGATGCCCGCGGCGATGCAGAGGGCGACCCAGAGCGAGAGGTAGCGTTCGAAGGAGGACATGCGGCCCGGCTTTCCGGTGGTTTGAAGCGGTGAGGACAGCGGATGGCGTCGGGAACCGAACGCCATCCGCCATAGGCCATTGGTTGCGGAGCAGAGTCCCGCCTGTGGGCGTTCACGCCCGCCTGCGACCTGCCCTACAGCGGATTGCGTTCAAAAATGAACGCCAATCCGCTGCAGGCCATTGTCCGTAGAGCAGATTCACGCTGCGGGGCGTTCACGCCCCTCCGCGATCTGCTCTAGAGCGCGGCCACCAGCGCCTTGAAATGCGCCAGCCCGTCGCGGCTCAGGCGGTAGCAGATGCGCGGCCCATCCACCTCGCCCTCCACCAGCCCCGCTGCCTTGAGGATGCGGAGGTGTTCGGAGACGGTGGACTGGGCGAGTTCCAGATCGGCGACGATGTCGCAGCCGATGCAGCCCTCCCGCCGCGCCAGCAGCCGCAGCACGCGGACCCTCGCGGGGTGTGCCAGGGCCTTTGCCAGTGTCGCGAGTTCCTCGTCAGCAGCGAGCGGCTGCGGGGCGGTGCGCTTGCTCACGTCCTTGCATCGCCTCTTCGTAAATCGTCGAAGGACGATATATATGGTGGCGCGGCGCGGGGCAAGGGATCCGCAGGATGGCCGGTTGCTGCGCAGCGGGGCGCGGCGGGCGATGGATAGGCGCCACGGCGCATATGCCTCGGGGCGGATGATCGGGCCGGGCGCCTGACCCGGCGCGCCCCGGCGGGTCACCCGTGGACGGGTCCCGATGGCGCGGGCCGCAGGACGAGGAGCGCGGCGCAGGCCGCGAGCGACAGCGCCGTGGTGACCAGCAGGGCGGCCCCGACCCCGGCGCCTTCCAGCAGCAGGCCGAAGACGAAGGGCGAGGCCGCCTGGAGCAGCCGTGCCGGCGCGGCCAGCAGGCCCTGTCGCGCGCCATAGCCGGCCGGCCCGAAGACGGCGAGGGGCAGCGTTCCCTTGGCGATCGTCAGCACGCCGTTGCCCATGCCGTGCAGCACCGCGAAGGCCGCGGCCCCCGGCCCGCCGAAGGCCACCAGCGCGATCGCGCCCAGCGGATGCCCGATCGTCGCCAGCCGCGCCGAGACCAGCGGGTGGAAGCGCCGGAGCAGCCCGAACTCGGCAACCCGCGCGGCGACCTGCGCCGGCCCGACAAGGGCCGCCGCGGCGACGGCACCGGCCGTGCTGGCGCCGGCGGCCTGCAGCATGGCCGGCAGGTGCGCCGCCATGGCGCCGGTGACGAACCAGGTCGCCGAGAAGACGAAGGCCAGCAGCGGCATCGCGAAGCGCGGCGGCGGCGGGCCCGCGACGGCAGCGGCGCTGCCGCGCTCGGGCGGTGGCGCCGGCGGCACCAGGAGGCGGTTCAGCGGCAGGCCGAGCAGGAGGTGAAGCCCCGCCCAGGCGAGGCAGGCCCCGCGCCAGCCGAAGGCCTCCTCCATCAGAGCGGAGAGCGGCCATCCGACCGTGCTGGCGAAGCCGGCGATCAGGGTGATCCCGGTGATGGGCCCGCGGGCCGCCCGCCCGTAGAGGCCGGCGAGCGTGGCGAAGGCGGCGTCATAGAGGCCCATCGCCATGCCGATGCCGAGCACCAGCCAGGCGGCCGCCATGCTGGCCGGCCCCTGGGCGAGCCCGAGGCCCGCGAGGCCGGCTGCGAGCACCAGGTTGGAGGCGGTGAGCACCCCGCGCCCGCCCCGGGCGTCGATCGCGCGGCCCACCATCGGGCCGAGCAGGGCCGAGAGGACGAGCGCGGCGGAGAAGGCGCCGAACACCCAGGAGGCCGGGATGCCGAACTCCGTCGCCATCGGCGCGGCGAGGATCGCCGGCAGTTAGTAGGACGAGCCCCAGGACAGGGTCTGCGTCGTCCCCAGCGCGAGGACGACGCGGCGTGCCTCCGGCGGTGCCGCGGGCGCGGCGGCGGTCACGTGCCCCTCCTCAGCCGCAGCAGCCGCTGCCCCTCGGGGCGGGTGCCCTGGCCGGGCCGCAGCAGCTTCCGCCCGTGGCGGCCAGGGGCGCCAGCACCGGCGCCTCAGCGGCCGGGCCGCAGCAGGCGCTGGCCGCCCCGGCAGGTGTCCTGTCGGTCGAGCAGACGCCCGTCTCCGGCAGGACCAGCTCCACCCGCCGGGCTGCCTCGACATCGCCGGCGAGGAAGGCGGCGATGGAGCGCACCTGCTCATGGCCGGTGGCGAGCAGGAAGGTCGGCGCGCGGCCGTAGCTCTTCATGCCGGCGATGTAGAAGCCGCTGTCCGGATGGCGCAGCTCGGCCTCGCCATGCGGCCGGACGGTGCCGCAGGAATGCAGGTTCGGGTCGATCAGGGGCGCCAGCGCCGGCGTGGCCTCGACGGCGGGGTCGAGGGCGAGCCGCACCTCGCGCAGGAAGGAGAGGTCGGGCCGGAAGCCCGCCGCGACGATCATGCGGTCGGCGCGCAGCGTGGTCGCGCGCGCCTCCTGCCGGCCGGTCACCGCCAGTGCGCCGTCCTGCTCCGCGATGCGGTCAATCAGGAAGGGGGCGAGCGCCGTCACGGCGCCGGATTCCACGAGCGCCTGGGCGCGCGCGCCGAGTTCCCCGCGCTGCGCCAGGCCATCCTTCGCACCGCCGCCGAAATTCACCGCGGCGAGCGGCCGCCGGAAGGCCCAGAGGATGCGCGTGCCCGGGGCCGCCTTCGCCAGCTCGACCAGGTCGAGCACCGCGTTCATCGCGGAGTGGCCGGCGCCGACGACGAGCGTGGTCGCGCCGGCATAGGTGGCGCGCGCCGTCCCGAGCACATCGGGGATGCCATAGGCGATGCGCGCGGCGTGCTTCGTCTCGCCGGGCGCGGGCAGGCCATGCGCGCCGGCGGGGTTCGGCGCCTGCCAGGTGCCGGTGCAGTCGATCACGGCACGCGCCTCGATCGCCTGGATGCCGCAGCAGGTCTCGACATGCAGGATGAACGGCGCGGCATCACGGCTGCCGCCGTCATGCAGCCGGCCGCGATCCCGGCGCGCCACGCCCACCACCTTCGCGCCCGTGCGGATGCGGCCACGCAGCGCCGCCGTCGCGGCGAGCGGGGCGAGGTAGTCCGCCACCAGTTCGGCGCCGGTCGGGTAGTGGTCCGGGTTGGGCGCCGACCAGCCCTCGGCCTCCAGCAGCGCCCGGGCCGCAGCGTCGGTGTTGAATGCCCAGGGCGAGAACATCCGGACATGGCCCCAGGCGCGGACGGCGTGTCCGGCCTCCGGCCCCGCCTCCAGCACCAGCGGCTCGAGACCGCGGGCGAGGAGCTGTGCGGCCGCCGCGAGGCCGACGGGACCGCCGCCGATGACGGCGACGGGGAGGCTCGATCCGCTCATGATCCCACTCCTGGATGCATAGAGGCTTGAGGTATCGGGGCGTGGAAAGAGGCGCGCCGGGTGGTCATCGGCAGCACGCATTGTCGGCATCGCGCTTCTCGCGGGCGCGGTCGGCGGCCGCGAAGGCCCGGCCGGTGTCCTGCAGCGCCGCGGTCGCCTCCATCCAGGCATCGAGCGCGACGCGGAAGGCGGCGCGGCCGGCATCGGTCAGCGCATAGACCCGGCGCTGGCGCCCCTGCACCACCTCATCGGCAGCGGTGACGAAGCCCCCGGCCTCGAACTCCCGCAGCACGGGGTAGATCGTGCCCTCGGTCGGGGAGCAGCAGCCGCGCGTGGTCCGCTCGACCGAACGGGCGAGGTCGTAGCCGTGCATCGGCCCGTCATGCAGGACGCGCAGGATGAAGAATTTGGATAGGCCCATCTTGATCGTGCCCGCCCAGTAGTCCCTGGACGCGTAGTCCACGCGGGGCGGGACGGCAGCAGGCGCGGCAGGGGCCTTCGGCATGCAGGCGAGCGTATACATAGAGGGCCGATGCGTCAACCCCCTTGGCATGGGCGTGCCGGTGCCGCCTGCCCGAGGCGCCATGGCGGGGCGGCTTCTTCCGGCGGAGGAGCAGGCCCTTCCCCATGCAGTCCGGCCACGCGATCGGCAGCCGGAGGCCGGAGCGGATCGGGCGGGTGGACGGGTTGCCGGGGCGATGGGTATAGGACCCGCGCGCCGTGCCGCTCCCCGTGCCGCGTTCCCGCGGGCGTGCCGAAAGGGTAGCCGGTCGAGTCTTAAAAACTCGTGGGGGAAACCCCGTGCGGGTTCGAATCCCGCCGCCCGCATCCCGCCGAGGCCAAGCCTTCCACCCGTCCCCGTGGCATCCTTCGCCCGGCAGCATGGGCAAGGCGGCCTGACCGTCAGCTTCGGGATGGCCGTGTCGAGAGCTTCATCCGTCGCGGCGGCGATTGCCGCTCCGTGCCGCCCGGCATCGGTCGGGATGCGCCGATGCGTGGGCGGCGCGCGCGCCCGGTCATCCGTGTCTCCGCGCTGCTTCGTCGTTCACGGGCGATGAGTTGCGCATGCCGAAGCACGGGAAGCACGCTCTCCTTCCCCGCTTCCTCAAGCCCCGGCGCATTGCCCGAGGCAGGAGAGGGCGATCCATTTTCCCATCCCTGCGGTCCGTCCAGGCGGGAACTTGCTGGCCCCGAGGAGATGCTGCGGATGCGAAGGAACGCATCTTGCGCCTCCTGCGCCTCCTGCGCCTCTGGATGTCGGGCCGCGCCGGGGCGGTTGATTCGGCCGAACGCCCCAAGTAGCCTGCCAAGCAAGCCGGCCCGGCATTGAGGCTGGCAGGAATGGGAGGTTCAATCGTGCTCGGGAAGCTGTCTCGACTTCTTGTCGCATGCGGCGTGGCGCTGCTGGCCGTTGGTGCCACCGCCGCGCAGGCGCAGACCAAGCTGCGCTGCCAGTCGGCCTTCCCGCCGTCCGGCCTGTTCCATGAGAATGCAAAGTTCTTTGCGGAGCGGGTGAAGGCCCTCTCCGGCGGCAAGCTCGAGATCGAGATGCTGCCGGTCGGCGCGCTGGTCCCCGCCTTCGAGGTGCTCGACGCGACCCACCGCAGGATCATCGACTGCGCGCATTCCGCACCGGCCTATTGGGTGGGGCGCAACCGGGCCGCGACGCTGTTCGGCCCGGCGCCCGGCGGGCCCTTCGGCATGGACACGCTCGACTACCTCGGCTGGCTGAATGAAGGCGGCGGGCTGGCGCTCTACCAGGAATTCTATCGGGATGTCCTGCGGCGGAACGTGGTGCCTGTGCCGCTGACCGCCGCCTCGCCGCAGTCGCTCGGCTGGTTCAAGTCCGCCATATCGAGCTGGGAAGACCTCCGCGGGCGCAAGTGCCGCCAGACCGGCATCACCTCCGAGGTGTTCTCCCGGTCCGGGATGGCGACCGTCAACATGCCGGGCGCCGAGATCGTCCCTGCCGCCGAGCGCGGCGTCATCGACTGCGCCGAATGGGTAGGGCCGGCCGAGGACATGCAGATCGGCTTCCACACCATCTAGAAGCACTTCTATCTCACCTCGCTGCACGAGCCGGCCACGGTGCTGGAACTGCTGATCAACAGCGAGGCCTGGAACCGGCTGCCCAAGGAGCAGCAGGAGATCATCCGTACGGCGGCCCTCGAGGCGACGATCCAGGCGATGCTCACCACGCATGTGAAGAATGCGGCGGCAGTGGCCGAACTGCGCGAGAAGCACGGCGTGACGGTGCATCGCACGCCCGAGGACATCCTGCGCAAGACGCTGGAGGCCTGGGACCAAATCGCGGCGGATGAGGCGGCCAAGAACGCCTTCTTCAGGAAGGTCTATGAGTCGCAGCGCGGCTTCGCCTCCCGGGTGGTTGCCACGCGGCGTTTCACCCATCCCGAGTACAAGCTGGCAGCCGATCACTACTGGCCCGAGGCCCGGTAGCGCCGGAGGTCCGCGGGCGCCCGCGGCGGGCGCCCGCGCCAGGTTGGGGCGGCGCCGGCTGCGGGGGATTGCAGGGTGAGTGGTCGTATGCTGACGCCGTCGCGGGGCTATCTCCGCACGATCAGGACCATCGACAGGATCACGGAGGTCCTGGGATATGTCGTGGCCCTGCTGATCGTGCCCCTGGTGCTGGCCAACACGGTCGAGGTGATCATGCGTTACGTCTGGCGGCAGCCCACGGCCTGGGCCGCAGACGTCACGGTGATGTCCTATGGCGCGCTGTTCATGCTGGGCGCCGCCTACGCCCTGCGCAAGGGCGCGCATGTCAGGACCGACATGCTATGGGAGAAGTTCTCGGAGCGGAAGAAGGGGATCATCGACACCATCGCCTTCGTCCTGTTCTTCTTCCCGACGATGCTGATCCTCTTCCGGCTGTCGCTCGAGGAATTCCTCTATTCCTGGGAGATGGACGAGCGTTCGACGCTCTCCACCTGGCAGCCGATCATCTGGCCGTTGCGCGGGGCCATCCCGCTCGCGGCATTTCTGCTGATGCTCCAGGGCGTGTCCGAGTTGCTGAAGTCGTTCTGGGCCGCCCGCACCGGCGAGGCGCTGGACCACCACGAGAAGATCGAGATCTAGCGGGATGCGGGCCGCGGGAGGGATGACGGCGCAGGGCCCGTCATTCGCGCCCGAAGGGCCGACCGGGCCGGATATGGGGGGCGGATGATGACCTGGCAGGCTGGGCTTGGCCTCCTGATGCTGCTGTCGATGATCGGCGTGATCTTCATCGGCTTCCCGATCTCCTTCACGCTCCTCTTCATCGCCCTGCTCTTCGGCTCGATCGGGCTCGGATCCGATCTCACCTTCAATCTCGCCTATCTGCAGATCTGGGGCACGATGAAGGACGACATCCTTCCCGCCGTGCCGCTCTTCATCTTCATGGGGTTCATGACCGAGCAGGCCGGCCTCATGGCGAGGCTGTTCCTGGCCCTGCGCAACCTCTTCGCCCCGGTCCGCGGGGCGCTCTTCGTGACCGTGATCCTGACCGCGGCCATCTTCGCCATGGCGACCGGAATCGTCGGTGCGGCCGTCACCGTGCTCGGCATCATGGCGGGGCCTGTCATGGTGCGGGCGGGCTATGACGCGAAGCTCTCGGCCGGGGCGATCGCCGCGGGCGGCACGCTCGGCATCCTGATCCCGCCGAGCGTGATGCTCGTCGTCATGGGTCCGACCATGGGCGTGCCGGTGAACTTCCTCTACGCCGCCGCCCTCGGTCCCGGAATCCTGCTGGCCGCGATGTATGCGCTCTACTGCCTCGGCCGCAGCTTCCTCAATCCGGAACTCGGGCCGCCGGTGCCGCCGGCGGAGCGGGTGCGGGACCCGATGAAGATCATCGGCGAGGTGCTGGTCGGCGTCGTGCCCCTGAGCACGCTGATCGCCTTCACCCTCGGCACGATCCTGGCGGGCCTTGCGACCGCGACGGAGGCTGCGTCCTGCGGCGCGGCCGGCGCGACGCTGCTGGCGCTGCTCTATCGCAAGCTCACCTTGCAGTCCCTCAGGAACGCCGCCGTCGGGACCCTGCTCACCTCGAGCATGGTGCTGTTCCTGGCGGTGGCCTCGAACGTGTTCGGGGCGGTCTTCACCAGGCTCGGCGCCTCCGACCTGATCGCCAACGCCCTGCTGACCCTGCCGCTGCCGGATATGGGCAAGCTGCTGGTCGTGATGGTCCTCCTCTTCATTCTTGGCTGGCCCTTCGAATGGCCGGCCATCATCCTCGTCTTCCTGCCGATCTGCCTGCCCGTGGTCGAGAAGCTCGATCTCGGGCTGCCCCGGGCCGACCTGCTGATCTGGTTCGGGGCCCTGGTCGCGGTGAACCTGCAGACGGCCTTCCTCTCGCCACCGGTCGCCATGTCGGCCTACTACCTGAAGAATGTCATGCCGCAGTGGGGTCTCAGCACCATCTACAGGGGCATGTTCGAATTCATGTTCATCCAGGTGCTGTGCCTGCTGCTGTTGCTGCTCTGGCCGGAGGTTGCGTTGTGGCTCCCGCGGAGCTTGCGCTGACAGCAGCCGGTCCGTCCGGACGGGGCTGTTGCGCGGAGCGCCACGGATTGCAGACGGGCAGGATGGGCGGCCGCAGGGCGCGACTCGGATCAGGCCGGCGACAGGGGCCGCGCGAGTCGCGGGGCGTTACCCCCGGATTTCCGCACCTGCCCCGTCCTGACCATGCCAACGCCCCGGGGCCCGTCAGTTTTCGTCGCACCGCCCGGATGCTGCCGAAGCTGGGCCCGGAACTGGCCGGGCGTTCCGTGCGACGGCGGTCCTGTTCCGCCATGTCGCCGGGACATCCGGCCTGCCGTCGTCGGGCCCGCCCTCTTCCTTCATCTCCCTGACGGCGCCAGCGCGGGCCGACTTCCGGTCCACCGCGCGCTGCGGCTGCATCCAGCAGCCGTCCAGCCGGATGCAGGTTTCCGCGATCCTGCATGTTCCGCTGCGCAGGCGCGGGGGAATCCGGCCCCGCTTTCCGATCTCCAGCGCACAGGTCTGGATCCGGCGGAAGATGGTGGTGCGCGTGCACAGGGTGCCACGCCCCCAGCCTCGGCTCGAGATCGCCGTCGCTGATGGCGGACATGGGGCGCCAGCGGACCAAAAGCACAATAATCGCGGCAGTGAACTGCCGTCCGTGAAGCAGGGATCCCGCACCTCGCCGGCCGATGCACTGTCGCAGGACCGCAAGAGAGCCTCCGGGCAAGAGCAATCCCGGGTTGACCGTCACGGAAACTACCTGCATCCGTCATACGATTGTCGTGGACAATGGATTAACTGGCTGAAAGCGAGCCGGAGGCGGAGCATGGCACAGCGGAAGAACGTTCTGCTGATCGTGGTGGGCCGGCAGGGCAGGTTCATGCAGCGCCCCGGCGTTGCTCCCCTGCGCAGGCCGGGCCCTGATCGCCTCTGCCGGCATCGCGCGCCATGCGGCGATGGCGTCGCCACCGTCCCTGTCACGTCTCCAGACGTGTCCGGCTGAGATGCTGACGGTCGTCTTCGCCACCCGCAACCGCGCGGCCAGCCTGCCCCGCGTGCTGGAGGCTTTCGCCGCGCTGCATGCTCCCGTCGGTGGCTGGCGGCTGCTCATCGTCGACAATGGCAGCATGGATGCGACGGGAGCGGTGGTGCGATCCCGCGCGAGCCGCCTGCCGGTGACGCTGCTGCACTGTCAGGCGCCGGGCAAGAACCGTGCGCTCAATGCCGCCCTGCCGCATCTCGAAGGCGATCTCGCCGTCTTCACCGATGACGACGTGCTGCCGGAAGCGGACTGGCTGATCCGGCTGCGCGCGGCGGTGGACGCGCATCCCGAGGCCATGCTGTTCGGCGGAACGGTGCTGCCGGACTGGCCCGCGCCGATCCCGCCCTGGCTGTCGGAGGAGGTGGTCGAGTTCAGCGTCCTCTATGCCAAGAAGGAACGGCCGAGCGGACCCTGCGGCTTCGGCGACATCTTCGGCCCGAACATGGCCATCCGCCGCTCCGTCTTCGAAGCAGGCACGCGCTTCGCCGAGCATGTCGGGCCGGATGCCGCCAACCCGCTCTACGCCATGGGCAGCGAGACGGAATTGCTGCGACGGCTTGAGGCGCAAGGCCATCGCGGCTGGTTCGAGGCGAGCGCCCGCGTCCGCCACATCGTCCGGCCGGAACAGATCGAGGAGCGCTGGATCCTCGAGCGCGCCTTCCGCTACGGCATCGGCGAGGGGCGGAACCATGCCGGCGCGCTCTCCGCCGGGCGTCCACTCCTGACGGGTCTTCCCGCGCCGCTGCTGTCACGCATCCTCGCCTACCGCGTCGCGGCCTGGGGCGCGCGGCTGATGCCGCCCTCGCCAGGCCGGCTGCGCATCCGCTACCGCGAGCGCTGGCTGGCCGGTGTCGCCGCCGGGCGGCGGGCCTCCCCGGCGGCGACACCGGCCACAGCGGACACCAACCCCTGACGATGTCGCCCGGCCCGGCGCCCTCGGGTTCTGGCCGGCGGGATGGCCCTGCCCTGCCGGCCACAGGGCGGCCGGGCGCGCAAAGGCGCGTCGCAGCCACTGCCGCGACGCCAGGGCCCAGGGGACCGGCGGTGTTCGAGGCGGGACATGCGGCGGCATGTCCGCGCCAAGTGTCACGGGTGCCTCAGGCTGCCGGGATGGGAATGCCCGGCCGGCGCAAACGGCGCAGCAGCGGCGGATGCCTCATGCCGGCGGCATGAATCTTCCACTCATGCCGCGCGTCCGGATGCGCATCGCCGCCCGTGCAGCCTGGCCAGGCTTTCCGCCACGAACCGCCTGGTGATCGAGAGGGCCGTGGATGGGTCACCATCGACGGCCGTCGGTGTCAGGCCTCCACCTGCTCCACCGCCACCACCTCCGGCACGTAGTGCCGCAGCATGTTCTCCACGCCATGCTTCAGCGTGGCGCGGGAGGACGGGCAGCCCGAGCAGGCGCCCTGCAGGTGCAGCCGGACGATGCCGTCGCGGAAGCCGCGGAAGACGATGTCGCCGCCATCGCCGGCGACGGCCGGGCGGACGCGGGTGTCCAGCAGTTCCTTGATCTGCTCCACCACCTCGGCATCGGCGGGGTCGTAATCGCCCTCGCCATTCTCCTCCGCGCCCTCCAGCACCGGCAAGCCGGAGAGGAAATGGTCCGCAATGGCGGCGAGTACCTGGGCGCGCAGGTTCTGCCAGCCATGCGCCCCGTCCTCGGTCACGGTGATGAAATCATGGCCCAGGAAGACCCGGGCGACGCCCGGCAGGGCGAAGATGCGGGCGGCCAGCGGGCTGCGGGCCGCGGCCTCGGCGCTGGCGAAATCGGCGGTGCCGCGCTCACCCATCACCTCCTGGCCGGGAAGGAATTTCAGCGTCGCGGGGTTCGGGGTGCCTTCGGTCTCGATGAACATGGGTCCGGTCCTGGCCTGCGGATTTCCGGACCAAATTGGTCGGTTTTACCCCCCGGCGCAACCCGCGGGGGGCGCATGGCCGGCCTGTGGGTCATGCCAGCGGCCTGCGCGGAACGGTTGGGCCGGGCGTCCCTGGCCTCTCGAAGCCGCGGGGCGGGGCGGCGGTTTCGGCATCAACCGGCGTCGCCTCAGGTCACCCGTTCCAACTCCTTGTCGTCCAGCCCGCCGGGCACGATCGTCAGTGGCACCCGCAGCCGGCTGCCATGGCGCCCGGTCAGCGCCGTGATCAGCGGCCCGGGCCCGCCGCTGCCGGCCGCCGCCGAGGCCAGCACCAGGATCGAGATCCGCGGATCCTCCTCCAGCAGCGCCAGCAGCTCGTCGCGCGGTTCGCCTTCCCGGATCAGCAGGATCGGCATCCCGCCGGTGATCTCCTGCACCTGGGCGCCGAGGCCGGAGAGCAGCTTCTCCGCCTCCTCCCGCCGCTCCTCGGCCATCAGCACGCCGACGCCGGCCCATTCGATCATCGGCACGGGCTCGACCACCCGGAGCAGGGCGACCCGCCCGCCGCCGTTGCGGGCGCGCAGGCAGGCGTATTTCAGCGCCACCTCTCGCTCCGGACTGTCGTCCACCACCACCAGGAAGACGCGGTCCCGCTTGGCGGTCGCTGCCTTCTCCGCCGCGGTCTCGGCCATCAGCCCCTCCGGAACAGCACGCTGCCCAGCCACCCCGCCAGGGCGGCGAACAGGATGCAGACGACACCGTAGACCAGCGGCTGGTTCTGCGCGACGGTCGCGACGCGATCCGCCATGCCCACCCGGTCCACGCGGAATTCCAGTTCCTGCCGCGCCACGATCCGGCGGGAGCGGACCAGCAGCACCTCCACCCGGTAGTCGCCGGTGGGCACCGAGGCCGGCAGCGGCAACCGTACATGGAACAACCGGCTGCCGGCGATCTCGACCGGCTCGCTGTCCTCCAGCCACAGGCCGGATTTCCGTTCCAGGTCCAGCAGCGCGGCGCGGAAATTGGGGGAACGGGCGCCGGTGCTGGCGAGCGGCAGGGCATCGAGGCCGAGCGCGTTCCGCAGTCGCTCCTCCTCCGGCAGGATCTGCCAGGCCGGGCGGGTGCCGGAGACCACGTAGTAGCCGGGCACCCCGGAGAAGCGGGCGGAGGGGCCGTTCACCCAGATCACGCCGGCGACCGAGACCTTGCGGCGGACCACGATCGGCCGCGTCGGCCCGCGGGCGACCACGATCACCTCATCCCCGCCCGGGCCGATCGGCTGCTCCGTGCTGCCGAAGACGACGAGGGAAGCGCCGGTGAAGCCGGTGGTGACCTCAATATCCGTCCGCGACAGGGCGGCGACCAGCGGCAGTTCCTGCGCCAGGGCGCGCAGCGGCAGCGCCGGCAGCAGGAACAGCAGGCCGGCCAGCATCCGGGCGGGCCAGCGGGACCCGGGGCGGGCCGCGGCCCCGGCGCGCCCGATGGCCCCGCGGCACCGGGCGGCTGGCGGGGCCGCCGGCCTCACAGCGCCGGCCCGGTGCTGAACAGGTTCTCCGGCGGCCGCAGCAGGCCCCAGAGCAGGCTGAGCGCGACGCCGAGCACGAGCAGGCCGAGCAGCGCCCGCGTCTCCTCCCCCCGCAGCCGCGTGCCCATCTGGGCGCCGAATTGCGCCCCGGCCACGCCGCCCGCCAGCAGCAGCAGGGTCAGCAGCACGTCCACGGTGCCGAGCTGCACCGCCGCCAGCAGCGTCACATTGGCCGCGACGAAGACCACCTGGAAGAGCGAGGTGCCGATGACCACCGAGGTCGGCATGCCGAGCAGATAGATCATCGCCGGCACCAGCATGAAGCCGCCGCCGACGCCCATGACCGCCGAGAGCAGGCCGATGCCGGCCCCGATGAGGAAGGGCGGAATGACCGAGATGTAGAGGCGGGATTTCCGGAACCGCATCTTCAGCGGCAGGCCGTGCGCCCAGAAATGCTCGTGCAGCTTCCGGCGCGTGGCGGTGCGGCGGCGGAGGATCGCCTTCACGCTCTCCACCACCATCAACCCGCCGACCGTGCCGAGAACGACCACGTAGAAGAGCGAGACGGCCAGGTCGACCTGGCCCACCCGCCGGAGCAGGGCGAACAATTGCACGCCCGCAACCGAGCCGACGAACCCGCCCGCCAGCAGCACCGTGCCCATCCTCGCGTCCACATTGCCGCGCCGCCACTGCGCGATCAGGCCGGAGACCGAGGCGCCGAGGGTCTGGTTGGCGCCGGAGGCGACCGCGACCGGGGAGGGGATGCCGACGAGGATGAGCAGCGGCGTCAGCAGGAAGCCGCCGCCGACGCCGAACAGGCCGGAGAGCCAGCCCACGCCGAAGCCGATGCCCATGAGCAGGAAGGCATCCACCGACATCTCGGCGATCGGCAGATAGACCTGCATCGCGGGTTCCAGGCCAGCAGCGGGCGGGGGGCAAGCGGCATTTGGACCGCCCCTGTGGCATGAGCAAGGCAGAATCCGCACGCCCCCCGCATCGCGGCCACAGCGTGGCATGGTTGCCATGGTGGAGGCAGGTCCATGCCGCGGCACCGAACCATCCGGCAGGCGCGACGTTCAGCGATCGCAACCGGAACCGGGACTCTGAACCCATGCCTACGACGACCACGGGCGCCGCCGCCTACGGCACAGGCCTGCCGGAGGGCGCGCCCGCCCTCCCGCCCCGCATCTCCTGGGGCGCGGTCCTCGCCGGCGGCGTCGTCGCCGTCGCGGTCGGCACCATGCTGAACATCCTCGGCGCCGCGATCGGCGCCACCACCGTGGATGCCACCACGGGCGATACGCCCGCCGCCTCCAGCTTCGGCATCGCCACCGGCGTCTGGCTGTTGATCGCCAATACGATCGGCCTCGCAGTCGGCGGCTATGTCGCCGCCCGGCTGTCCGGCACCGCGGATGCGACCGACAGCGTGCTGCACGGCCTTTCGGTCTGGGCCATCGGCTTCCTGCTCTCGGCCGTGCTGCTCGGCAATGTCATCGCCGGCGCCACCAGCACCGCCATGCAGGGCGCGTCCTCCGTCCTCGGCGGCGTGGCGCAGGGCGCGGGGCAGGCAGCCTCCGCCGCGGCCGGCCCGGCCACCCAGGCGGCGCAGCAGCTGGACCCGCAGCAGCTGGTGGAGCGGGCGCAGACCGCGCTGCGCACCGGCGGCGAGCCGGCGCAGATGACCAGCGACCAACGCAACGCCGAGATCGCCCAGCTGCTGACCCGCCGGGTCACCGATGGCAACCTGGCGCAGGGCGACCGTGAGCGGCTGACCCGGCTGGTCTCGGCCGAGTACAACATCCCGCCCGAGGAAGCGCAGCGCCGGCTGAGTCAGGTGGAGCAGCAGGCGACCCAGACGCTGCAGGATGCCGAGCGGCGCGCCCGCGAGGCCGCCGATGCCACGGCCACCGCCGCCGCGGTCGCGGCCTACTGGATCTTCGCGGCCATGATCCTCGGCGCCGTCGCGGCGGTGCTGGGCGCGCGGATGGGGACGCGGAGCATGGAGGGGGTCCGCAGCTACGCATGACCTTCCGAGAGGGGCTTGCCCCTCCCGGAGACTCCCCACCGGGGGCCAGGTGGCCCCCGGACCCGGCCCGCTCCCGCCGCTACAGCCTGCGGCGGGAGCCCTGGCGGGCCTGGATAGCCTTGCCGCCCGTCTTCTTCCGGGTGACCGTCACCTGCCGCACCGCCGGCCTCCGCTCCGATGGCTGGCGGCTCGCCACCGGCCGCGCGGGCCGCCGCGCCGGTTCGGTTCGCGCCGCGGGGGCCGGCGCCGCGGCGGGCGCATCCTCCCCCGGATCCTCCAGCACGTCCGGCTCCGTTTCCGTGGCGCGGCCGAGTTCCGCGTCACGGTGCTGCCGCCACAGGCTGCGCAGCCGGGCATAGGTGTCGAGCGAGTTGGTCCGCAGATCCTCCAGCGTCTCGATGTTCCGCTCCCGCGCATCCAGGCCGAGCGCCGCGCCGCGGCCGAGGCTGGTGAGGAAGGGGCTCGGGTAGTTGACCGGATTGAGGAAGCCGTTGCCGATCATCCCCGCGAATTCGCGGGGATTGGACGGTCCGGCGATGGGCAGCATCAGATAGGGCCCGTCGCCGACGCCCCAGGCCGCCAGCGTCTGGCCGAGATCCGCCACCTGCTTCGGCGGCCCGCCGACAGGTTCCAGGTCGAACATCCCGGCCAGGCCGAAGGTGCTGTTGACCACGAAGCGCATGACGGAGGTGCCTGCCTCGACCGGCCGGCCCTGCAGCAGGCGGTTGGCGGCGACCGCCGGCTCGTTCAGGTTTTCCAGCACGTTGCGGATGCGGGCGCGCGGCCAGGGACCCAGGATGTCCCGGTAGGCCAGGGCGACCGGTTTGATCACCGCATCATCGAGCGCGAAGTTGAAGTCGAGGATGCGGCGGTTGGTCGCCTCGAAAGGGTCGTTCGGGTCGGTGGGCATGGCGGCCGTCGGTGCGCCGGCCACCGCCCCGTCCTGCCGCACGCCGTCCCGCGCGCAGGCGCCGAGCACGAGGGCCAGGCAGAGCAGGGCAGGGGCGGGGCGTTTCATGCAGGGCAGGACCGGGCGGGGAAGGCTCATCCTAGAGCAGATCGCGGACGGGCGTGAGCGGCCGGATGCGTGAATCTGCTCGGCGAACAAAGAGCAGATCGCGGACGGGCGTGAACGGCCGGATGCGTGAATCTGCCCGGCAAGCAGGGAACTGCGGCGGATCGGCATTCAGCCTTGAACGCCGATCCGCCCCGGGGCGAATGCCGGATGAATGGGCCCATGCAGGCGGCGCCCCTTCAGGTGAAGAGGACGTCCCTGGCAACCGAGAAGCTGCTGGCCGCGACCTTTTCGAGGAAGACGTGATTGGCGGTGCCGCTGCCGTAGAAGACATCGGTGCCCGATATCCCCGAATAGGTCGCCGACCGGTAGGTCACCTGCGCGGCGGTCAGGCCCTTGAACACCAGGTCATCGATGCCGGTCTGGAAGTCCTTGATCCGGTCGAAGCCGTCCCCGGCGGAGAAGACGAAGTCGTCCTCGCCGGCATAGCCCGTCATCGTGTCATTGCCACGGCCACCGGTGATCGTGTCGTTGCCGGATGTCCCGGTCAGCCAGTTGTTGCCGCTGGTGCCGGTGATGACCCGGCCGGGGGTCGCAACATCGTCGTTCTTGATCGTGCCGGTGGCCTCCGCCCGGGCGATGGTGCCGCCCACCGGCGCGGAGAGGCGCAGGAGGAGCGTCTCATCCGGCTCGACCAGACTGTCCTGCGTGGTCTGGACGGTGACCGCCTTGCTGGTCTCGCCCGCGGCGAAGGTCAGGGTGCCACTCCTTGCGGTGTAATCCGAACCGGCCACCGCGGAGCCATTGGCGGTGCCGTAGCTGACGGTGACCTGGTGCGTGCTCGCCGCGCTGAGCGATACGGTGAAGCTCAGCACCCCACCTTCGGTGACTTGCGCATCCGCCACGCTGATCGTCGGATCGGGCGGCGCGGGCTTCGGGGCCGCATAGCTCATGGAGGTGACGTAGAGCACATTCGTCGGGCCGTTCTGCTGCGCCGCGGCCCATTTGGGCTGCATGCCGGCCCCGAAGCATTCGTTCTCGCCGCCATCGGCATAGGATTTCGGGACGTGCTCGGTGGTGGTCCAGATCAGGGTATTGTCGATGTAGAGCGAGATGCGGTCGGGCGACCAGTCCATGGCGTAGGTGTGGTACTGCGACATGTCGTAGCCGCTGAACCGGTACACCTGGTACTGGTCGATGGTCTTGCCCGTCGAATCCGTCCCGGCCCAGTGGATGGTCGAATAGCCGTCGGTGTTCGATTGCGAGGCCTTCTCGAAGAGGTCGAGCTCGGGGCCGGGCCATACATCCGTCGCGGGCCAGAGGCAGGCGAAGGGACCCGGACCCTCGCTGGGATCGGTCTTCGCGGTGATGGTGTAGAGGCCATAGCCCTGGCCCGCGCTCGCGCCGGTGGGCGCCTGCATCATCCCCGCCGCCGCCCAGTTGCTGGCGGCGCTGCTCTTCAGGATGGCCTCGCCATTGCTCAGCGTCACATCGCCCCAGCGGCGGTTCATCTGCCCGAAGCCGCTATCGAAGCTCTCGCTCCAGACGGTGTTGTAGCGGGAGGTGTCGAGCGTGGCCGGGACCGGCGTGTCGGAGAGGGTGGTGGAGGCGAGGCTGACCGTTCCCTTGTGGTTGCTGGACGGCGCCAGGCCGGGAATGCGGGTCTGCATGTGCATGATCGCCTGCTCGGGCAGATGATCGGGCAGGCGGTCGAGCAGCATCGGATCAGGCATGGCGAACGGCTTCCCCCCCGGGATGATGCTGAAGGCCGGGATGGCGGCCGAACCAGCGGTTTCATCCTTCGGGGTCGCTCCCGCTCGGTCAAGAACACTTCGATGTACTAATCTTCATGCGGGACCGCCGCCCGCCCGATGCCGGAGCCCGGCAGCCTTCGGGCCTCCTCCGGCGCAGCGGGCGCAGACGGGCGCGGTACCTTGCACCCTGCGCCTGGCGGCGCCGACATGCCACGGCACGGAACGCCGCTTGGATCGGCAGGCATGGGGCGGCGCGTCCCCGCCATGAACCGGCCGAGGAGCCGGCCGGTCACTCCACCCGGATCTCCAGCGCGGCGCGCGCCAGGCGAGGGCCGCCGGCGGCTTCGAAGATCCCGTCCAGCGCCTCCGCCAGCCCGTCCGGCAAGGGCGTGCCGGAGGCGTCGAGCAGCGCCGGCGGCAGCGCCGGCCCGATATCCCGCTCCGCCAGCCAGCAGCGCACGCGCTCCGTCCCGCGCGGGCCGGCCCGCAGCGCCAGGCTCTGCCGTTGCGCCGAGAGCGAGGCCGGCGCGGCGGCGGGCAGCCGGGCGCCGCCGACGGCACCGGCCGGGAAGACCGCCACCACCCCGCCATCGCTGCGGGCCGAGACGCAGTAGAGCCAGCCATCCTGCCCGGCCATCGCCACCAGGCCGATCGCCTCGGCCGGGGCATAGACCGGGCTCCGCCCGCGCTCGGTGCTGAGCCAGAGCTCGGGCGGCAGGCTGGCCCGGGCGAGGCGGCGCAGCGCCGCCTCATGCTGCTCGCGGCAGCCGAGCAGCAGTCCCTGCGCCAGGGCCGCGGCCTCGGAGGGCGCGGGCGTGGCCAGCACGCGGAAGGTGAGCGTCGCCAGGACCTGTCCCCTGATCTCCCCTCTGATCTCCCCCCTGGCCTGCCCCTCCGCCATCACCTCGAAGGCGTCGCCATCCTCGATCGTCAGGTCGCCCGGCCATTCGATGCGGGCGGCGCCCGCCGGCCAGGCGAGGCGGCGCAGGCTGCCGCGGCGGCGCAGGGCGATCTCCGTCCGCTCCGCCGCGGGACGCAACAGCCAGACCGTATCCGCGGGGCGCAGGCACCAGGTGCCCGACCGATCGGTCTCCACGGCAATGTCGGCCGGCGGCGGCGACCGCCGGCCGAGGGTCGCGCGCGTGCCGCCGATGGCGCTGGCATCGAGGCCGCGCAGGCGGAAGGCGCCGGCGAGCGCTGCCGCCGAGCCCTCCTGCCCGCCCGGCAGGGTGGGATCGAAGCGCGTCTCGAGCGGGCCGCGCAGCCGCAGCATCTCGCCCGAGCGGAGCAGCAGCGTCATGCTGGCGCCGTCCGGCAGCCGCAGCCGCTCGCCGGGCGCGAGCACCATGCCCGGCGCATAGCCGGGCGCCGTCGCGCTCAGCAGCACGGCGCCCTCCGCGGCCCGCGCGGCCTGGCCGGCGGCGCAGCCCAGCAGCAATGCCGCGATGATGGCGGGGAGGCTCCTCGGCAACATGGCATCCTCCTACGCGCGGCAGCCTGCCGCAGGCGGCGCATCCCTGCTGTGATGCGCGGCACAGGCCGTGCGGGTCCGATGATGCCGAAAACGTTCCTTGAACTCGGGCGGAGGGCGGCGTGCAGTTGGCACCGGCCAGGTTGCCCTGGGGACACCCGCTCTTGACCGAGGGAGAGGGCAGGATGACGGTCAGCCGACTCCTCGTGGTCCTTTTCGCCGCGCTGCTGCTCGCCGGGCCGCCGGCCAGCGCGCAGCGCCGTTCGATGCCGGAGGAGGCGCGCGTCTACATCCTCTGGCCCTATGACGGGATGGCGATCCGCGGCGGCTTCTGGGTGCGGATGGGGCTGAGCGAGGGCGGCATCGCGCCGGCGAATGTCGAGAAGGCGCTGACCGGGCACCACCACCTGCTGGTGGATGTGGACCTGCCGGCCATGGACAAGCCGATCCCGAACGACCGCAACCACCTGCATTTCGGCCTCGGCCAGACCGAGGCGCGGCTGGAACTGCCGCCGGGCAGGCACACGCTGCAACTGCTGCTCGGCGATGCGGACCATGTGCCGCACGACCCGCCGCTCTATTCGAAGCGGATCACCATCACCGTGCTGCCCTGAGGCGGGGCGGTGACGGTCTGAACCGGTCCGCCCGGCCGGGCGGGCCAGCAGGGAGGGAGATGGGGATGCCCGCCACGCGACGCCTCGTGCTGCTGGTCTCGGCCGCCGCGATGGGCCGCGCCGCGGCCCAGGTTCCGGCCCAGGATCAGCCGCAGGACCCGGGCCATGCCCATGGCGCGCCGCCGCCCGGGGAAGGCCAGGCCGCGACGCCGCGGGTGCGCGTCCCCGCCCCGCCGGATGCCTATTGCTATATCGGCTGGCCGCAGGACCGGCAGGTCATCAGCGGCACGCGCTTCAAGGTCTGGTTCGGCACGCGCAATTTCGGCGTCGCCCCGGCCGGCGTCACCACGCGCAATACCGGCCACCACCACCTGCTGATCAACGTGCCTCTGCCGCCGCTCGACAAGCCGATCCCGAACGACCGCAACCACCTGCATTTCGGCCTGGGCCAGACCGAGACCATGCTGGAATTGCCGCCGGGGACGCATACCCTGCAACTGCTGATGGGCGATGCGGACCATGTGCCGCATGACCCGCCGGTGATGTCGAAGCGCATCACCATCACCGTGCGTCCGGGCCGGCCGCAGGCGATGGCATCGGGGCCGCAATAGGCCGCGCCGCGCAGGTGCTGCACCGTGCCCGGCGGGCTCGGCCATGGCCTGGAAGGGCCGGTTGCGCGGCCTGGTCGGGTCCAGTCAGGCCGCGTTTGCTCCACCGCAGATCGTGGCGGACCGTGAGAGGCCGCGCGCCCGACTCTGCCCGCTGTAGTGGCACGGCTTATTCCAGGTTGCGCGCCACCCGGAAACCATTCACCTGGTAGCGCACCGGCGCATCGTAGAAATTGCGCGCGACCGGCAGGATGTCCTCGCTGCCCGAACGGAAGGAGCCGCCGCGCAGCACGCGCCGCATGCAGCCGCGCGACTCCCGCGCCGAGCCATCCACCGGCGCGCCCTGGTAGTTCGGCACCCAGCAATCCTGCACCCATTGCGCGACCCCGCCGAGCATGCCGTAGAGGCCGAAGGCATTGGGCCGGAAGCTGTCCACCGGCATCGGCCCCCGCGCATCCTGGGTGCCGCCGCATTCCTCGCAATTCGCCTGCGCGACGCCGACCTGGTCGCCCCACCAGTAGCGGGTCTGCGTGCCGGCGCGGGCGGCATATTCCCATTCCGCCTCGCTCGGCAGGCGGTAGGGCCGGCCGGTCACGCGCGACAGCCAGCGGATGTATTGCTGCGCGTCGTCCCAGCTGACGTTGTGCAGCGGCGTCGACTCCTCGGCCACGGACTGGCGCGGCAGCGGCCCGCAGCCGCCCTGCGCGGCGCAGGCCTTCCACTCCGCCACCGTCACCGGATACTGGCCGAGCGCGAAGGCGCGCAGCGTGACGCGGCGTACCGGCCGCGCGGCGCTGTCATTGGCGCCCTGGCCCATCATCAGCGTGCCCGCCGGCACCCGCACCATCCAGGGACAGTGCGGGCAGTCCTGGAAATAGCGTTCCTCCGCGGCGGGCGGCGCCGGCACCGGTGTGGCCCGGGGCGGCGGCACCGGCTGCAGCGCCGCGAGCCGCTCGCCGGGCGCGGGCGGCGGCATGGGGGTGGTGGCCTGGGACGCGGCCGGCGGTGGTGCGGCAGGCGGCACCGGGGCCGCCGCCTGGGAAGCCGGCGGCGAGGCAGCCGGTGGCGGGGCAACAGCCTGTGTGGCAGGCAGGGAGGCTGCCGGCACAGGGGCAGCGGCCTGGACCGATGGCGGCGCGGGTGCAATGGCCTGGGCCGGGGGCGGCGAGGCGGCCGGCGGCGGCGTGGCGGGCGGCACAGGGCCAGCGGCCTGGGCAGGCGGCGGCTCCGGCGCGGGCTGTGCCGCCCGCAGTGCCGGGTCCGCCCCGTTGGCCGCCGGGCCGCGCAGCTCCGCCAGCCGCCGGCGCGCCGCCGGCACATAGCGCGAATCCGGGTAGAGCCGGAGGAAGGCCTCGACATCCTCCGCCCGGCCGCTGCCGCGCAGCCTTTCCCACAGCGCCGTCTCGGCAAGCTGGGCGGCGGCCTCGGCGGCGTCCATCACCTCGATCTCGACCGCCCCCTCCGCCCTGCCGCCGCGGCTGTCCTCCACCGCATAGGCCAGGCGGCCGGCGCTGCCGGTGAAGCCCGGCTCGGGCAGGTAGACGAGGGATGCCAGCTCCTCCGGCCGCAGCCGCTCTCCGCCGCGCAGCGCGACGGCGCCGTTGCGCACCACGCCGCGCGGCAGGGTACGGATCGTCACCACCATGGCGTCGCCATCCGGATCCTCCGGCCGGGCGATCTCCAGCCCGCCCGTATAGATGCGCAGGCGGCGCGGCGCCTCCACCAGCGGCGCGCGGTTGGTGGGCAGGACGGCGATGGCGAGGCTGCCGAGCGCGCTGCCGCCCCGCCCGTCCTCCACCAGGATGTCGAGCGTGCCGACCGGCCCGGTCGTGCTGCCATCCGGCTTGTAGGTGGCGGAGGCGAAGCGGTCCGCGGCATAGACCGCGCCGGGGGTCACCACCCGCCCTTCCACCCGCACCTCCCCCGCGCGCGGCAGGCCGGTGATGCGGATGGAAAGCGGGTCCTGGTCCGGATCGGTCGGGCGCGGGATCGGCAGTGGGGTCGGCCCGGCGCTGTCCTTCACCTCCAGCGCCGGGATGGCGGCCAGCAGCGGCGGCCGGTTGGGCGGGCGCGGGTAGAAGTAGAAGGGCTCGGCGCCGAGCGAGCTGAAGATGAAGGGCTCCTGCCGGTTGCTGGTGGTGCGCAGCACGGTGTCGCGCACGCTGCGGAAGAACAGGCTGAGCTCCAGGCCGGGGATCTGGAAATGCGCCAGCAGCGCCTCGGCGAAGGGGCTGTGGCTGCCGGCGCCGTCCTCGGCGATCTGGTCCGCCTTGGTCGCCAGCACCACCATGGTGTTGCGCGGGACATTGTCCACGCGGGCGAGGCCGGGCGCGGTGGAGCCGCGGCCGGCGATGGTCATGGACCGCGACATGCGGTCGACAAAGGGGTTGTTGCGGCAGGCATCGAGCAGGACGATGCCGATCTTCCGGGCCTGCGACGCCTCGCCGAGGATGAGCTCGAGCGGCATCGCCTCGTAGAGCAGGTCGCGCTCCCGCTCCAGCCGCGCATCGGCGGGCAGCAGGTAGTTCTCCCGCGCCACCTGCACGCCATGCCCGGCATAGTAGACCAGGGCGACATCGGCCCGCTGCGCCTTCACGCCGAACTCCCGCACGGAGCGGGTGAGGCGGCGCGCATCGGGGTCGAAGACCTCGTCCACCTCGAAGCTCAGGCGGCGCAGCGCCTCGCCGACGGCGCGCGCGTCATTCACCGGGTTGGCGAGCGGCGGTGCGTTCTGGTAGGCGCCGATGCCGATCACCAGCGCCACGCGCCGCTCGGGCGGCGGCGTCGGCTGCGCCGGTCCCGCCGCCGGGACAAGCATGGCCGGCAGGACCAGGATGAGCAACAGCAGCGCCCACCGCAGCAGCGGCGGGCGGCGGGGCTGTCCAGGCCTCATCGGGTCACCTCGATCGGCAGCCTCGCATCCTCCTCCCGCGCAGCCGCGGGGTCAGGCAGTCACGCCTCCATGGCCTGCGGGGCGAGGACGACAGCATGGGCCCAAAGCCGCGCCCGGGGCTGTGCGCCATGTCGCATGGCCTGCGCAATTTCCGGTGAAGGAGACATGGCGGAAACCGCAGGCGGGGCGATCCCTCAGCCCGGTTCCACCGGGCCCGGTTGCGCTTGCGCCTGCAGCGCCAGCACGGCGGCGCGGTCGATCCGCCAGGCCCCCATCCGCGCGTTACGGTTGCGCAGCGCCACCTCCCCGATCGGCAGGCCGGGGACGGTGCCGTCCAGCAGCCGCCAGCTCGGCTCGCCGAGGATGATGGTGCAGCGCCCCGGACCCTCGCCGCCATGCTGCTTGCCGAGCTGCTCCAGCCGCGCGCCGACATTGACCGTGTCGCCCAGCAGGCAGAACTCCATCCGCTCCTTCTGCCCGACGCTGCCCGCCACCAGCGGCCCGGTATGGATGCCGATGCGCAGGCCCGCCTCCGGCAGTCCCTCGGCCCGCCATTCGGCGTTCAGTGCCGCCAGGGCCTGCTCCATGGCGAGGGCGCAGCGCGCCGCGGCGCGCGCATCCTCGGCCACCGCCGCGCGGTCCTGGCGCGGCACCGGCACCCCGAAGCCGATGAAGATGCCATCGCCGAGGAAATGCAGCACCACCCCGCCATGCGCCAGCGCCACCTGCGCCATGCGGTCCATGTAGCGGTCGAGCCAGGTGATCAGCGGCGCCGGCGGCAATTGCTCGCAGATGCGGGTGAAGCCGGCGATGTCGGAGAAGAGGACCGTCGCCGTCAGCTCCTGCGGCTTCGGCCGGCCGCCGGCAAGGAAGAGTTCGCGGTCGCGCAGCAGCGCCTCGGCCACCTCCGCGCCGAGGAAGCGGGCGAAGAGGCTGCGCACCACCGCGCGGTCGCGCCGCTCCGCCGCGCCGGCCCAGGCCCGCGCCGCCCCGCCGGCGAGCAGGCCGGCGAGCGGCGGCGCGAGCGCCGGCCAGCCGGGGGCGCCGGCGGCATTCGCCGCCAGCACCGCCGCCGGCCAGGCGAGCAGGAGCAGGCCGAGCACCAGGATCAGCCGCCGGCCGGCGAGGCGGAGGCCGGCGAGCAGGCCGAGCGTCGCCAGCGCGGCCGCCGCCAGCACCTCCCGCCAGGGCAGGAGGCTGCCGCCGGCCCGGCCATCGAGGAGTTGCGCCAGCACCTGGGCATGGACCTCCACCCCATAGCTCGGCGGGCCGAAGGCGGAGGCGAGGGTGCGGTGCTCGTCGCTGCCCGGCAGCAGGGCGCCCACCAGCGCCACCCGGCCCCGCAGCCAGTCGGGCGGCAGCAGCGGCACCGCCTCGGCCGGGTAGAGCGGCGCGACCGGGCCGGTGGCGGTGCGGCGCCAGTGCATCGGGAAGGGCTGGTCCGGCACCGCGGCGCCGGCCGCCAGGGCCAGCGCGGCCGGGAAGCTCGGCGCACCGGTTTCGGGATGCCAGGGCAGGTGCACGCGCACCAGCCCGTCGAAGACGTCGCGCGCGAGGTTGGCGGTGCCCGAGGGCAGGCCCTCAAGGAAGCCCGCCAGCACCTGCGCCCGCTCCGGCGGCAAGGGGGTCTCCGGCCCGAGCGAGATGACGATGGTGGGCACCGCCTGCCGCCGGAGCGCCTGCAGCAGCGCCGCGTCCTTGGCCGGCTCCGTCGCCCGGTCGAGCAGGATGTCGAGGCCGATGGCGGCGACCCCGGCCGCCGCCAGCCGCTCGACCAGGGCGGCGAGGAAGCCGCGATCCACCGGCGAGCGGTAGGGGAATTGCGCGAGCGTCTCCTCGGTGATGCCGATCAGCACCAGGCGCGGATGCGGCGGCTGCACCGGGGCGAGCCAGCGGAAGGCGGCGGCCTGGAACAGCCGCTCCGCCGCGGCGAGCGGCAGGGGCGGCGAGACGAGCAGCAGGCCGAGGCCGGTGGCCAGGACCAGGAGGAGCGCCGCCCGCGCCGCATCGAGCATCCGCCGCCGGGGCATCGCCTCCTCGTCTCGGCAGGCGGCCATCCTCCGCGCAGGCGATGGCGGGGCGCAATGCCCGCGGCGCGCCCACCGCGTCACGCCCTGCGGAGCGCCTGCCCGCCCCGGGCTGGCCGGGCCAGGGCCGAGGGCATTCCGGCGGCGCGCCTGCCGCCCCGGCCGGGTTGGTGCCGCCGCGGAGGGCCCCTGCCGGGGCTGCCGCCGGGCCGGTCCCTGCGTCCCGGAACGTCACTTGGCAGCGGTCCCGCCCACTCCCTACAGTTTCCATGGCGAATGACGCATCGCGCAGCAGACCTGGATGCGCGGGGACGGGAGCCCAGGCCGCCGCTTCGGCGGCGACCCGCTGAACTGTCGCGCCGGCCCGCCGCCGGGGCCGCCCGCAACGTCCTGCCTGCGTTCGGGCAGGCAGGCCCGAGCCGCCGGCCGGATGCCGCGTCGCGGCCCGGCTGCAAACCAGACCAACCGAGGGGGACGCCGCCATGTCAGGTTTCGCCAGCACCAGGGACCTTGCGGAGAAGCAGGTCTCCTTCGAGGAGCTCGGCCCCGGCCTCTATGGCTGGACGGCGGAGGGCGATCCGAATTCCGGCGTGGTCATCGGCGATGACAGCGTGCTGGTGGTGGATGCGCAGGCGACGCCGAGGATGGCGGCCGACGTTATCGCGAAGATCCGCGGCGTCACGGACAAGCCGGTGAGGCATGTGGTGCTGAGCCACTACCACGCGGTGCGCGTCCTCGGCGCCTCCGGCTACCAGGGGGCGGAGATCATCGCCTCCGACGTCACGCGCGACCTGATCGTCGAGCGCGGGCAGCAGGACATGGACAGCGAGATCGGCCGCTTTCCCCGCCTGTTCCGCGGCAAGGAGAGCATTCCGGGCCTGACCTGGCCGCACCTGACGTTCCACCGCAGGATGACGCTGTGGATGGGCAGCCGGGAGGTGCAGATCATCCATATCGGCCGCAGCCACACCGCGGGCGACACGGTGGTCTGGTTGCCGAAGGAGAAGGTCTGCTTCGCCGGCGACGTGGTGGAGTTCGGCGCGACGCCCTATTGCGGCGACGCGCATTTCACCGACTGGCCCGGCACGCTGGCGGCGCTGAAGGCGCTGGGGGCGGAGAAGCTGGTGCCCGGCCGCGGCCGCAGCCTGATGAGCAGGGCGGAGGTCGAGGAAGGCATCGCCGGCACCGCCGCCTTCACCAGCGACCTCTTCGCCATCGCCAGGGAGGGCGCGGCCAGGGGCGCGACGCTGAAGCAGGTCTATGACGAGGCGATGGACCGGATGCGCCCGGGATACGGCCATTGGGTGATCTTCGAGCACTGCATGCCCTTCAACGTCTCCCGCGCCTATGACGAGGCGAAGGGCCTGGACCACCCGCGCATCTGGACCGCCGAGCGCGATATCGAGATGTGGCGGGCGCTGGAGCAAGGCGCGGCGGCAAAGTCGGGCGAGATCAAGGCCTGAGAGGGAGGAGGCGAGTGCGATGACCATCGTCCAGCCCATGACCCCGGCGCGCATGGGGACCGCGGAGCCCGGCTACATGGCCGGCTTCGGCAACCAGTTCGAGACGGAGGCGCTGCCGGGCGCCCTGCCCGTCGGCCGCAACAGCCCGCAGAAATGCGCCTATGGCCTCTATGCCGAGCAGTTGTCAGGCTCCCCCTTCACCGCGCCGCGGGCCAGCAACGAGCGGTCCTGGCTCTACCGCATCCGCCCGACCGTCGCGCATTGGGGGCGGTTCGAGAGGATCGATGCCGGGCTCTGGCGCACCGCGCCCTGCGCCGAGGTGGAGATGCCGATCCAGCCGCTGCGCTGGAACCCGGTGCCGATCCCCGAGGAAGGGCTGACCCTCATCCAGGGGATGCGCACCATCACCACCGCGGGCGATGCCGCGGCGCAGTCCGGCATGGCGGCGCATGTCTATGTGGCGACCCGGTCCATGCAGGACGAGGTCTTCTACAACGCGGATGCCGAGATGCTCTTCGTCCCGCAGCAGGGGGCGCTGCGGCTGGCGACCGAGTTCGGCATCATCGACATCGCGCCCGGCGAGATCGCGGTGGTGCCGCGCGGGGTGAAGTTCCGCGCGGAACTGCCGGGCAGTCCGGCACGGGGCTATGCCTGCGAGAATTACGGCGGCGCGCTGACCCTGCCGGAGCGCGGGCCGATCGGCGCCAATTGCCTGGCCAACCCCCGCGACTTTCTGACGCCGGTCGCAGCCTATGAGGACAGGGACGCGCCGACCCGCATGGTGGTGAAGTGGGGCGGCACTCTCTGGGCGACGGAGCTTACCGCCTCGCCGCTCGATGTCGTGGCCTGGCATGGCAATTACGCGCCCTACAAATACGACCTGCGGCGCTATTCGCCGGTCGGGCCGGTGCTGTTCGACCATGCCGACCCGTCGATCTTCACCGTGCTGACCTCGCCGAGCGAGACGCCGGGCACGGCCAATATCGACTTCGTCATCTTCCCCGACCGCTGGATGGTGGCGGAGAACACCTTCCGGCCGCCCTGGTACCACATGAACATCATGAGCGAGTTCATGGGCCTGATCTACGGCCAGTACGACGCCAAGCCGCAGGGCTTCGTCCCCGGCGGCTTCAGCCTGCACAACTGCATGCTGCCGCACGGGCCGGATATGGACGCCTTCGAGGGCGCGTCCAACGCGCCGCTGAAGCCGCACAAGCTGGAAGGCACCATGGCCTTCATGTTCGAGACGCGCTTCCCCCAGCGCGTCACGCGCTACGCCGCCGAACTGCCGGAGCGGCAGCAGGAGTACGGCCTCTACGGCGCGAAGCTGCGGAAGCACTTCAACCCGGATCGGCGCGAGCCCTGATACGCGGCGCAGGATGCCCCGGCATTCTGCGCCGGGCCAGAAGCCGTTCCGCGCCGCGGGCGGACGGCACCCCCGCCTGCGGCAGGCGACCCGTATGCCGGCCCGCAGCGGTCAGCCGCGGATAGCGGCCCAGCCGGGCAGTCCAACCCTGCCGGCCGCCCCGGCCATGCCAGCGGCCGTGTCCGGTGGCCCCGGCCGCGCGGGTGGCAGCCCGTGCCGACGCAGCCTCTGCCGCCCGCCGCGCATGCGGCGCTCCTGCCCGGATGCGGTCACGCATCCGGGCCCCTGGCATCAGTCCCGGTGCACGCGCAGTGGCGCGAAGCTCTGCACCACCGGCATCACCTGCAGCGTGTTGACATTCACCCGTGCCGGCCGCGTCGCCACCCAATGGACCGCATCCGCGATGTCCTCCGGCGTCAGCGGCTCCGTCCCGGCATAGACGCTGTTCGCCTTGGCGTCGTCGCCCTTGAAGCGGACACTGGAGAACTCCGTGCCGCCGACCAGGCCCGGCTCGATATCCGTCACGCGCAACTTCGTCCCGAACAGGTCGGCGCGCAGGTTCAGGCTGAATTGCCGGACGAAGGCCTTGGTCGCGCCATAGACATTGCCGCCGGGATAGGGCCATTCGCCGGCGGTCGAGCCGATGTTCACAATATGTCCGACATCGCGCGCGACCATGCCCGGCAGCACCGCGCGCGTCATGTACATCAGGCCCTTCACATTGGTATCGACCATCGCGTCCCAGTCATCGAGATCGGCGGACTGCGCCGGCTCCAGCCCGCGCGCCAGGCCGGCATTGTTCACCAGCACGTCGATGGCGGCGAAGGCGGCCGGCAGGCCGGCGATGGCCGCCTCCACCGCCGCCCGGTCGGCGACGTCCAGCGCCACCCTGTGCACGCGCTCCTCGCCGAGTTCCGCGGCGAGCGCCGCCAGCCGCTCCTGCCGCCGCCCGACGGCGATGATGCGGGCGCCATCCGTGGCGAAGCGCCGGGCGATGGCAAGGCCGAAGCCGGCGGTCGCGCCGGTAACCAGTACGATCATGAATGTTTCCTTCGCAGTTGCGTGATGCCTGGATCAGGCCAAGGGGGTTGAACCAGCTTACGGGATATCCATTGTGAGCAGGTCGGCCGGCGTTGCAGACCGCGAACCTATTGCGGCGTGTCCTGCCAGGAAGGACCTAATTGAGCCGACGCGCGCCCTCGCTCAATGGCGCGCATATGCGGGCGCTGAGCCGTGCGCCTCCCGTCTCGTCACGATTGGGGGCTTCATCTGTGTCTTCCGGAAACACCGCACGCCTTTGGCTGCGTGCCCTGGCTGTTGTCGCGACCTTGGCGTCGCCGGCGCTGGCCCTGGCCGCCGAACCCGTGGGCAATGACGTCCTGCTGCGGATGGATGAGCGGCGTGCCCGCGCCGCCGGCATCGACGTCACCCGGGTGGAGGCCGAGGCCGGCACCACGCAGACCATGCTGCCCGGCACCGTCGTGGTGCCGCCGCAGCAATTGCGCATCGTGGCCGCGCCCGCGGCGGGCCTGGTCGAAGCCGTGCTGGTCGCGCCGAATGAGGCGGTGCGCGCCGGCGAACCCATCGCCCGGCTGCGCAGCACCGACCTGCTGGAGGCGCAGCGCACCTATCTCCAGGCCCTTTCGGCCGAGGAGCTGGCGCGGCAGAGGCTGCGGCGCGACGAGCAGATGTTCAAGGAGCGCATCATTGCCGAGCGCCGCCTGCTGACGACCCGCGCCGACTACGACTTCGCCCGTACGACCCTGCAGGAGCGCGAGCAGATGCTCGCCCTGCTCGGCATGGCGGAGCCCGATATCGGGGAGTTGCGCGAGAGCCGGAGGATGGTCGCCGCGCTGACCGTCACCGCGCCGGTCGATGGGGTGGTGCTGGAGACGAAGGCCAGCGCCGGCGAGCGCGTCCCTGCCTCCGACCCGCTCTTCTCCATCGCCCAGCTCAAGCCGCTCTGGGTCAACCTCCAGGTGCCGTTGCCGCAGGCCATGGTGATCGAGCCGGGCACGCGCATGAGCGTCCCCGGCACCACGGCGCAGGGGGAGGTGGTGCGGCTCGGCCGCCTGGTCGACCCGACCACCCAGTCGGTGACGGCGGTGGTGGAGGTGAGCGACGGCGCCGAGGCGCTGCGCCCCGGCCAGGTCGTGAATGCCTCGGTCGCGCTGCGGCCGAACGGTGCGCCGCAATGGCGCGTGCCCGCCGGCGCGGTGGTGCGCCATGCCGGCAAGTCCTGGGTCTTCGTCCGGACGGCGGAGGGCTTCCGGGCCAAGCCGGTGACGGTGATCGCCGAGACGCCGAACGCCACCTCGATCCGCGCCGGCCTCGCGCCCGACGACCAGGTGGCGTCGCGCGGGATCCTGACGCTGCTCGCGGAACTCACCGACGTCTACGGGGGCTGATCAGCCATGCTCGGCCGTCTCGTCAACCTGGCGCTGCGCCAGCGCCTGCTTATCCTGCTGGCCACCCTGGGCCTGCTGATCTGGGGCATCGATTCCTATCGCAAGCTGCCGATCGACGCCTTCCCCGATGTCTCGCCGGCCCAGGTGCTGGTCGCCATGCAGGCGCCCGGCCTGCCGCCGGAGGAGCTGGAGGCGCAGGTCACCAACCCGATCGAGATCGCGATGCGCGGCATCCCGAACCTGGTCGGCATCCGCTCCATCACGCGCTACGCCGTCGCGCTGATGACCTTCGAGTTCGCGCCCGGGACCGACATCTACTGGGCGCGGACCCAGGTGGACCAGCGGCTGGACGACCTGGAATCGCAATTGCCGGACGGCGTCTCGGGCGGGCTCGCGCCGGTCGTCACGCCGCTCGGCGAGATGCTGATGTTCACGCTGGAGGGCGGCGCGCTCTCGCCCATGCAGCGGCGGACGATCCTGGACTGGGTGATCCGCCCGCAGCTTCGCGGCCTGCCCGGCATCGCCGATGTCAACACGCTCGGCGGCTTCGTCCGCACCTATGAGGTCGCGCCCGATCCGGCGGCGATGGCCGCGCGCGGCATCACCACCGCGATGCTGGCCGAGGCGCTGGAGCAGAACAACCGCAACGACGGCGCCGGCCGGGTGCGCGATGGCGAGGAGGCGCTGCTGGTCCGCGCCGAGGGCCGCATCCGCACCATGGAGGATATCCGCCAGATCGTCGTCGCGGCCCACCCCACGGGCATCGTCCGCGTCTCCGACGTCGCCGATGTGCGCGTCGGCGCGCTGGCCCGCAACGGCGTGGTGACAAGGAACGGGGAGGGCGAGGCGGTCTGGGGCATCGTGCTCGGGCTGCGCGGCGCCAATGCCAAGACCGTCGTCAACAACGCCAAGGCGAAGCTCGCCGAGATCCAGAGGACCCTGCCGGAGGACGTCCGGATCGAGGTCTTCTACGACCGCAACGACCTGATCGAGAAGGCGGTCTGGACGGTCCAGAAGGTGCTGCTGGAGGCGATCGCACTGGTCGTCGTCCTGCTCATCCTCTTCCTCGGCAACCTCCGCGCCGCGCTGGTCGTCTCGCTCTCGCTCCCGCTCGCGGTGCTGGCGACCTTCGGCGTCATGAAGCTGACCGGCATCTCGGCCAACATCATGTCGCTCGGCGGGCTCGCCATCGCCATCGGCCTGCTGGTGGACTGCGCCGTGGTGGTGGTGGAGAACACCGCCCACCGCCTCGGCACCGCGCATGGCAAGGCGGACTACCGCGCCCGCATGCGCATGACGGCGGAGGCGGTGCGGGAAGTGGCGGTGCCGCTCGTCTCGGGCGTCGTCATCATCATCACCGTCTTCCTCCCCCTGCTGTCGCTGCAGGGGCTTGAGGGGCGGCTCTTCGCCCCCGTCGCGCTCACCATCACCTTCGCGCTCTGCGCCGCGCTGCTCGTCTCCCTCACCGTCGTGCCCGCCATGGCCGCGACGCTGCTGAAGGTCGGCGGGCACGAGAGGGAGCCCTGGCTGGTCCGCCTGCTGCACAGGGGCTACGACCCCTTCCTGGCCTGGGCCATGCGCAACCCGCTGAAGGTCGGCGCCGTCGCCGTCGCCGGCCTGGTGGTGGCGGGCCTGCTCTTCACCCGCATCGGCTCCACCTTCATGCCGGTGATGGATGAGGGCACGCCGGTCATCACCCTGCGCAAGCACCCGACCGTGAATGTCGATGCCGCCGCCTCCACCGACCTCATCATCCAGCAGCAGATCATGGCGGCGGTGCCGGAAGTGCGCGGCATCATGGGCCGCGCCGGCGCCGATGAGCTCGGGATCGACCCGGTCGGCCTGAACGAGAGCGACCTGTTCCTCGACATCGTGCCGCGCGAGCAGTGGCGGCAGCCGAAGAACCGTGACTTCGTCCTGGACGAGGTCCGCAAGGTGCTGGACCACATCCCCGGCATCTCCTACGCCATCAACCAGCCGATCGACATGCGGGTGCAGGAGATGATCATCGGCGCCCGCGGCGATGTGGTGGTCAAGGTCTTCGGCTGGTCGATCCCCGAGCTGAACCGGCTGGCGGGGGAGATCGAGAGGGCGGTGCGGGGCATTCCCGGCGCCGCCGATGTCTTCGCCCTCCGCAACGAAGGCATGAAGTACCTGAAGGTGGATATCGACCGCTTCGCGGTCGGCCGCCTCGGCCTCAATGTCCGGGACGTGCAGCAGGCGCTGCGCGTCTGGGTGGACGGCCGCGAGCTGGGCCTGGTGCTGGAGCAGGAGCGGCGCATCCCGCTGATGCTGCGGGGCGAAGGGAGCCTCCGCCGCTCCGCCACCGATCTCTCGCGCGTCATCCTCGCCCTGCCGGGCGGGCGCACCGTCGCCCTCTCCCAGGTCGCGCAGATCTCCGAGGAGGAGGGGCCGATCCAGGTGATCCGGGAGGGCACGCAGCGCTACGCCACCGTGCTCGCCAATGTCCGCGGCCGCGACCTGGTGGGCTTCGTGTCGGAGGCGCAGGCGGCGGTCGCGCAGCAGGTGCAGGTGCCGGATGGCTACCGCCTGGAATGGGGCGGGCAGTTCGAGAACCAGCAGCGCGCCTCCGCCCGGCTGGCGATCGTCGTGCCCATCGCCCTCGCGCTGATCTTCCTGCTGCTCTACTTCACCTTCAACTCCGCGCGGCAGGCGGCGCTGGTCTTCTGCAACGTGCCCTTCGCGGCCATCGGCGGCGTGATCGCCCTCTACCTCTCCGGCGAGTTCCTCTCCGTCCCCGCTTCGGTCGGCTTCATCGCGCTGGTCGGCATCGCGGTGCTGAACGGCGTCGTGCTGGTGTCCTACATCAACCGGCTGATCGCGGAGGAAGGGCTCAACCTGCGCCGCGCCGTGCTGGAAGGTGCCAGGCGGCGGATGACGCCGGTGACGCTGACGGCGACCATCGCCGCCTTCGGCCTGGTGCCCTTCCTCTTCGCGGAGGGGCCGGGCGCCGAGATCCAGCGGCCGCTCGCCATCGTCGTCATCGGCGGCCTCGTCACCGCCACCATCCTGACGCTGGTGCTGCTGCCGATCCTGTATGACCGCTTCGCCCTCGGCCGGGCCGGGCAGGCGGAGGCGCACCCGCCCGCGGCGCCTGCCCCGGCGGCACAGCCAGCCCCGGCGAAGCAGCCGGCCGTCGCGGAGTAGCGCGCATGCATCGGGTCTTCCTCGCCGCGGCGGGTGCCGCGGCGCTCCTCGCCGCGCAGCCCCGCGATGCGGCGGCGCAACAGACGCCGCTCGCCCGCCCCCCGCTGGCCCTGCCGCCGGACGCCAACCCGCAGGGACCGGCGGCGCGGCCGCCCGCGCCTGCCCCCCGCCGCGCGGCGCCGCCGCGGGAGGCGCCGCCCCCGCCCCTCCGCGCCCGCCGTGCCGTGCCGCCGCCGCCGCCCGTCGCGCTGCCGGCCGAGAGCACCGGCCTCGCCCGCGACCTCGACGCCGCGCTGGCGATCGACGCCACCGCGCGCGCGATCCAGGGCCAGCGCCAGGCGGTGCAGGCGCGCGACGCGCTGGTCCGCTCCCCCATCCCCGGCTCCCCCGCCATCGGCGGCTCCTTCCGTTCCGACACGCGCGGGCCGCGGCTGGCGAATGAGTGGGACGTGGAATTCGGCGCGCCGCTCTGGCTGCCGGGGCAGCGCGGGGCGCTGGCCGGCACCGTGGCCGCTGGCATCGAGGAACAGGAGCGGCGCCTCGCGCTGCGCCGGCTGGAACTCGCCGGCCTGCTGCGCGACGCCTACTGGGCGGTGGGCGCCGCGGAGTCCGAGTTGCGCGTGGCGCGCGACAGGCTGGCGACGGCGCGCGATATCGGCCGCGACGTGCAGCGCCGGGTGGAGCTGGGCGACATCCCGGCGACCGAGGCGCTGCTGACCCGCAACGAGGAGCTGGCCGCGGCGCTCGACCTGGCCAGGGCAGAGGCGGCGGTGAGCGCGACGCGCGCCGCCTACCGCACGCTGACCGGCGGCACCGAGGCGGCGCTGCTGCCCCCGGGCACCGCGGCCGGGATGGCCGGCGCGCGGCCGGAACCCGTCATGACTGACGGCAACGGCACTGCCCACCCGGCGCTCCGCGCCGCCGCGGCCGCGCTGGCCAATGCCGAGGCGCGCGCCCGGCTGGTGGCGGCCACGCCGATCGACAATCCGGAGCTCGGCCTCTTCACCCGCGGCCAGGGCGGGCCGCTGACGGAGAACGGCACCTCGCTGGGGCTCCGCGTCCGCATCCCGCTGCCGAGCGAGGCCCGCAACGCGCCCCGCCGCGCCGATGCCGAGGCCGAGCGGACCCGGGCGGAGGGCGAGCTGATCCAGACCCGCCGCGTGGTGGAGGGAGAGGTCCGCCTGGCGCGGCTGGGCCTTGCCGCCGCGGCCCGGGCGCAGCGGCTGGCGGCCGAGCGGCGGGCGGTGGCGGAGCAGCAGCTCGCCGCGGCGCGCACGGCCTTCCGCAGCGGCGAGATCGGCGCCTTCGACCTGTTCCGCGTGCGGCAATTGCAGATCGAGGCGGTGGCGGTGGATGCCCAGGCGGAGGTGGAGGCGGGCAGAGCGCGCAGCCGGCTGAACCAGGCGCTGGGCCTGGCGCCGGGAGGATAGCGAAGGGGCTTCGCCCCCTCGCGCTCCCCCACCAAGGGCCGAAGTTCCTTTGGAACCTTCGGGTTTGCGCCGGGGAGGGCAGCGTCCTCCCCGGGCCGTGGCTCACGTCCCGCAGAAGGTCTGCAGCACGCGCTCTTCCGGCTCCGGCGGCAGCATGTAGCGGTCCAGCCCCGGCCGCTCCTCGAAGGGGCGGGAGGTGGCGTCGAGCAGCGCCTCGAAGGGGGCAAGGTCGCCCTGTTCCACCGCCGCCCTGATGGCGGCCTCCACCTGGTGGTTGCGGGGGATGATGGCGGGGTTCACGGCCCGCATCGCCGCCTGCCGCTCGGCCGGTGCCGCGCCCTCCTCCGCCAGCCGGGCACGCCAGCCCTCCGCCCAGGCATCATAGGCCGTGGGGTCGGTGAACAGCGCCCGCACGCCCACATCGCCCTCAGGGCCCGTGGCGGCGTCGCAGAGGCGGCGGAAGGTCAGGGTGAAGTCGGCCCCGTTCGCCTGCATGCGGCCGAGCAGGTCCTCGGCCAGGGCCAGGTCGCTCTCCTTCGTCTCCAGGAAGCCGAGCTTCCGGCGCAGCCCGGCATGCCAGGCGGCCTCGAAGGCCGGGGCGAAGCGGGCCAGCTCCTGTTTGGCGATCTCGATCGCCGGCTCGGTCTCCTCCGCCAGCAGGGGCAGCAGCGTCTCGGCCAGCCGCGTCAGGTTCCACTGCGCGATGCCCGGCTGGTTCGCATAGGCATAGCGGCCATAGGCGTCGATCGAGCTGAACACCGTGGCGGGATCGTAGGCATCCATGAAGGCGCAGGGGCCGTAGTCGATCGTCTCGCCGGAGATGGTGCAGTTGTCGGTGTTCATCACGCCATGGATGAAGCCGATCAGCAGCCATTGCGCGACCAGCCGCGCCTGCGCCTCGACGACGGCGCCGAGGAAGGCGGCGTAGGGCTGCTCCGCCCCCGCCGCCTCGGGGTAGTGGCGGGCGATGGCGTAGACGGCGAGGAGCTTCAGCGCCTCCACGTCCTGGCGCGCCGCGAAGTACTGGAAGGTGCCGACGCGCAGGTGGCTCGCCGCCACGCGAGTCAGCACCGCGCCGGGCAGCGGCGTTTCGCGATAGACCCGCTCCCCCGTCATGACCGCGGCGAGGGAACGGGTGGTCGGCACGCCGAGGGCGTGCATCGCCTCGCTCACGATGTATTCGCGCATGACGGGGCCGAGCGCGGCGCGGCCATCGCCGCGGCGGGAGAAGGGGGTGGGGCCGGAGCCCTTGAGCTGGATGTCGCGCCGCACCCCGTCGCGCCCCACCACCTCCCCGAGCAGGATGGCGCGGCCATCGCCGAGTTGCGGGACGAAGCCGCCGAATTGGTGGCCGGCATAGGCCTGGGCGATCGGCTCCGCCCCTTCCGGCACCTGGTTGCCGGCAAGGATGGCGACCCCTTCCGGGCTCGCCAGCGCCGCGGGATCGAGGCCGAGCGTCCCGGCGAGTCCGGCATTGATGCGGACCAGCACCGGCTCGGCCACCGGGGTGGGCGGCAGGCGCGCGTAGAAGCGTTCCGGCAGGCGGGCGTAGCTGTTATCGAAGGCGAAGGCGGCGGCCATGCGGTCGGGCTCCCGGGGCGGTCGGCCCCAAATCGGGCGGCGGGTCGGCAACGGCAAGGCCGGACCGCCAGGGGCAGGTCGCTCCGGGGCGTTCACGCCCCGGGGCACGGCTCTGCACCCCAACCAACGACCCGCGATGGCCGGGCGTTCGGGCATGAACGCAATCCGTTGCTGCTCCCGCGCCCCTCCCGGGGAGGGGGCGACGCGCCGCGGAGGTCGGGCGGGCCGGGGGCTCCGCGCCCGGCGGCCGGGTGCGGGCGTCCGGCCCGGTCGCCGCCTGCCTCGCGCATGACATGCGCTGGCATGTCATGCGCAAACGCCGGCGGCTCTGCGGGCCTTGGCTTCAAGGCACTGGCCGCGACGCATCCGCGCCCGGCCCGCCCCGCGGGCCAGAGCGTCATGAGCCGGGTAGGCCCAACCGCACCGGAGATCGGTGGGCGCTTCCGTCGCAGGCCCGGGCGTGACGCCAGCCTGCCACGGAGAGGTTGATCAGAACCCCTCCAGCACCGCCTTGCCGCGCATGGTGCCGCTTTCCACCAGCGCATGGGCGCGCTTCAGGTTGGCGACGTCTATCCGGCCGAGATGCTGCGTCACGGTGTGCCGCACGCGCCCGGCATCGATCAGCCCCGCCACCTCGGCCAGCAGCCGGTGCTGCTCGGCCATGTCGGGCGTCTGGTGCAGGGCGCGGGTGAACATGCCCTCGAAGACCAGGCCGGCGGATTTCGGCCGCAGCTTCTGCACATCGGTCCCCATGGTGGCATCGATGACGCAGACCAGGCCGAAGGGGGCGATCAGCCGGCAGATCGCATCCCAATGCGCATCGGTCCGGTTGATGGCGAAGACATGCGGCACCCGCAGCCCCAGCGCCTTCACCTGCGCGGGCAGGTCCCCACTGTGGTCCAGAACGTGATGCGCGCCGAGCGAGAGGCACCAGTCCCGCGTCTCGGGCCGGGAGGCGCTGGCGAGCACCGTCAGCCCGGTGAGCTGCCGCGCGAGCTGGATGGCGATGGAGGCGACGCCCCCGCCGCCGCCGAGGATCAGCACCGCCTCGCCGGGGCGGTCGGCGCCGCGCGGCACCCGCAGCCGGTCGAACAGCGCCTCATAGGCCGTGATGGTGGTCAGCGGCATGGCCGCCGCCTCGCCGAAGGAGAGGCTCGCGGGCTTCGGCCCGACGATCCGCTCATCCACCAATTGCAGCTCGGCATTGCTGCCGGGGCGGTTGATGACGCCGGCATAAAAGACCGCGTCGCCCGGCCGGAACAGCGTGCAGCCGGGCCCCGTCGCGCGCACCACCCCCGCCGCATCGAAGCCCAGCACCCGGACCTTGCCGCCCGGATCGGCGCCCAGCCGCTGCTTGGCATCCACCGGGTTCACCGAGACGGCCCGCACCTCCACCAGCAGCTCCCGCCCCTGCGGGGGCGGGGGATCCGGCAGGTCGAGGTCGAGCAGCGCCTCCGGATGGTCGATCGGATGGCTCCTGGCATAGCCGATGGCCTTCATGGTCCCTCCCGTCCCAGGACTCCCCGCGCCGATCCTGCCGCGTGGAAAGGTCCTGGCTTGTCGCGTGCCGGGCGGATTCGCGCCTCGGGGCGATGCCGCCCCGAGGCCATCCGCATCGGCCCGGAGAGTGGCCCGGGATGCCGCGCCTGTCACCGCGGCCCGGCCGCGCCTTGCATGGGGCCGGGCGGCCGGCGCCCGCGGGCCGGTCCGCCGGTCGCCAGGGGCGGCGCAGGGTCATCCTCCCTGCGGCGGATCGCGGGCAGGACCGAATGCAATCCGCCGAAGCTCCCTGGCGTCCGAGCGGGTTCGCGCGTCCGGCCCGTTCACGGCCTCCCGCATCTGCCCGACAGCGGATGGGCGTTCACGCCCGTCCGCGATCCGCTGGTGCTTCTTGTTTTCCAAGCAGATTCACGCCTTCGGCCGTTCACGGCCTCCGGCGATCTGCTCTACAGCGGATTGCGTTCAAAACTGAACGCCAATCCGCTGCAGACCGCTGTTTGTAGAGCAGATTCACGCTGCGGGGCGTTCACGCCCCTCCGCGATCCGCTCTAGCCGCGCAGCAGCGTCTCGGTTCGGCGGCGCAGCTCCGCCTCCAGCCGCGCCGCCCCGCCCTCACGCAGCAGCGCGGTGAATTCGGCCCGGCGGCTGGCCAGCTCGCTCACCGTGCCGGCGAGGTAGACATCCACCACCCGCCAGGCGCCGCCCGACTCCCGCATCAGGTAGTTGAGCGCCACCGGCTCGTCCCGCGGCCGGACCAGCTGGGTGCGGACCAGCCGGTCGCCGCTCTGCAGCGGGTTCTCGCCCACCAGCTGGAAGCTCTCGCCCGACCAGCCGTCAAAGCGGTTGGCGAAGGTGGCGATCGACCAGTCGGAGAAGGCCCGGATCAGCGCCTGCCGCTCGGCCGGCTGCAACTGGGCCCAGGGCGGGCCGACCGAAATGCGGGTCATCGCCTCCAGGTTGAAGGCGGCCTGCATGGCGGGGCGCAGCCGCTGCTCCCGCCCGCGGACGCCGAGGCGCTGGGCATTGCGCATGACCTCCAGCAGCGTGGCGTGGAAGCCCTCGATGACCGCGGCGGGGCTGCCCTGGGCCCGCGCGGCGAGCGGCAGGAGGACGGCGGCGAGGAGGAGGGGGCGGCGCGGCAGCGTCATCATGGCGCGGGGCTTAACACGCGGCGCGGGCATGGGGCGATGCGGGGCGGGATCAAGCCGGCTGGAAAAGCCGCGCCGGCCGGGCCACAACCCGCAGCGCAAGCGGGGTGGGGGTGCATGGCGGATCGCGTGATGCTGACGGGCGGGACCGGGTTCCTCGGCTCCGCCATTGCCCGCGCCCTGGTGGCGGCGGGGCACGAGGTGCGGGCGCTGGCCCGGCCCGGCACGCCGCGCGATGTGCTGGCCGGCGTGCCGGTGGACATCGCCGCGGGCGACCTGACCAATGCCGCCTCCCTCGCCGCGGCGGTGCAGGGCTGCGCGGCGGTGATCCATTGCGCGGCCGATTACCGCATCTGGGTGCCCGACCCGGCGCGCATGACGGCGGTGAACGTGGCTGGGACCGAGGCGGTGATGCGTGCGGCGCTGGCGGCGGGCTGCGGCCGGGTCGTCCATGTCTCCTCCGTTGCCACGCTGAAGCCGCGCGCCGATGGCACGCCGGCGACCGAGGCGGATGCCGCGCGGCCGGAGGAGGCGATCGGCCCCTACAAGCGCAGCAAGACCGAGGCGGAGCGGGTGGTAGAGCGGCTGGTGGCCGAGGAGGGGCTGCCGGCCGTGATCGTGAACCCCTCGACCCCGATCGGCCCACGCGACCGCCGCCCGACGCCGACCGGGCGCGTCATCCTGGAGGCGGCGCGGGGGAAGATGCCGGCCTATGTCGATACCGGCCTCAACCTGGCGCATGTGGACGATGTCGCCGCCGGCTGCGTGGCGGCGCTGACGCGCGGCGCGGTGGGGGAGCGGCATATCCTCGGCGGGCAGGACGTGCCGCTTGGCGAGCTGCTGGCGCGGATCGCGGCGCTGTTCGGCCACAGGCGCCCGGTGCGGCTGCCGCGGGCGCCGCTCTGGCCCATGGCGCTGGTCGCCGAGGCGGCGGCGCGGGTGACGGGGCGGGAGCCGATGCTGACCCTGGATGGCCTGCGGATGGCCGGGCACCGGATGTATTTCTCCTCGGCCAAGGCGGAGCGGGTGCTGGGCTACCGCGCCCGCCCCTGGCAGGAAGGCGTGGCGGACGCCGTCACCTGGTTCCGCGAGCAGGGGATGCTGCGTTGACCGAACTTACACCGGTCCAGGCCGTCGGACGTATACGTCCGACCCGGCCTGGTGGGGGAGCGCGAGGGGGCAAAGCCGCCTCGTATCTGCGTTGATGCTGTGGTTCGGTGTCGCCGCCTGCCTAGCCTGGCTGGTGCTGCTCTTCGGCCGCGGCTGGTTCTGGCTGGCCCGCGATGATGACCGCGACGCCGCCCGCCTGCCCGATCCGCCGGCCTGGCCGAGCGTGACGGCGGTGGTCCCGGCGCGGGACGAGGCGGAGACGATCGGCGCGACGGTCGCTTCCCTGCTCGCCCAGGACTATCCCGGCGAATTCCGGCTGGTGGTGGTGGATGACCGCTCCACCGACGGCACGGGCGAGGTCGCCCGCGCCGCGGCGGCCGGCGATCCCCGCCTGACGGTGCTACGCGGCGGCCCGCGCGCGCCGGGCTGGACCGGCAAGCTCTGGGCACTGGAGCAGGGGCTGCGGGAGGCGCTGCCCAGGGGAGGGGATGCCGCGCCGGACCACCTGCTCTTCACCGATGCCGATATCCGCCATGCCCCGGACAGCCTGCGGATGCTGGTGCGGCGGGCGGCGGCGGAGCGCCGGGTGCTCGTCTCCCTCATGGCGCGGCTGCGCTGCGAGAGCCCGGCGGAGCGCTGGCTGATCCCGGCCTTCATCTTCTTCTTCCAGATGCTCTACCCCTTCCGCTGGTCCAATGACCCGCGGGCCCGCACGGCGGCGGCGGCGGGGGGGTGCGTGCTGCTGGAGCGCGCGGCCTTCGAGGCGGCCGGCGGCCTCGCGCCGATCCGAGGCGCGCTGATCGATGACTGCGCGCTGGCGCGGCGGATGAAGCGCGTCGGGCCGATCTGGACCGGGCTGAGCGCATCCGATGAGCGGCAGGGCGCCGGCCCCGGAGGCCTGGACCGGTCGCGCCGGGTTGCGCGGGTGGAGAGCCTGCGCCCCTATGAGACGGTGGGGCCGATCCGCCGGATGGTGGCGCGCACCGCCTATGCCCAGCTCGGCTACCTGGTCGCGGCGCTGATCGGGATGATCGCGGCGCTGGCGCTGGTCTTCCTGGCGCCGCCCCTGTTGGCCCTGTTCGCGGGCGGGACGGCGGCCCTGCTCGGCGCCGTGGCCTGGCTGGCCATGGCTGTGGCTTTTGCGCCGACGCTCCGGCGATTCCGCCTCTCGCCGCTGCGCGGCCTCGCCCTGCCCGGCATCGCCGCCGCCTACATGGCGTTCACGCTGGACTCGGCGCTCGCCGAATGGCGCGGCCGGGGCGGCATGTGGAAGGGGGAGGCCGGCCCGCGCACGGATACGGGAGCCGGTCCACCCCTGCACTGAGCCACACCGCAGCATTAAAGCGACACCAGACCCCGCCTTCGGACTTCGCAACCGCAAAAAATCGCCGTATTCGATATGAAATGGCCTTCGTTCCGGCGGGTCGCCCTCCGGACGGGCAAGGAGATTGTTCGAGTTGTCGAGAATCCAGGACCTTGCCGCAGCGGCGGCGCGGCCGGACCTTGCATTGGCAGAGCACCCCACCGCCCTTCTGGTGCGGGAGCCGCTGGATGCCGCCATCGGCCGCGCGACCGACCATCTGCTCCGCCGGCAGCAGGCCGACGGCCACTGGGTGTTCGAGCTGGAGGCGGACGCCACCATCCCGTCCGAGTACCTGATGCTGAAGCGCTTCTTCGGGAAGCGCGACCCGGCGCAGGAAGCCCGCATCGGCCGCTATCTCCGCCGCATCCAGGCGCAGGAGGAGGCGACCTGCCGCGGCGGCTGGCCGCTGTTCCATGGCGGGCCGCTCGACATCTCCTGCTCGGTGAAGGCCTATTTCGCGCTGCGTCTCATCGGCGACGCGCCGGAGGCGCCGCATATGGCGCGCGCCCGCGCCGCCATCCTGCAGGCGGGCGGGGCGGAGAAGTCCAACGTCTTCACCCGCGCGACGCTGGCGCTGTTCGGTGAGGTGCCCTGGCGGGCGGTGCCGGTGATGCCGCCCGAGATCTGCCTGCTGCCGCGCTGGTTCCCCTTCCACCTCTCCAAGGTCAGCTACTGGGCGCGCACCGTGCTGGTGCCGCTGACCGTGGTGATGGCCCGCCGGCCGCGGCCGCTGGTGGAGACCGGCGTCACGCTGCGCGAGCTGTTCGTGACACCGCCCGAGCAGGTGCGGCGCTGGCCCGGCGGCGCGCATGCCGCGGAGCCCTGGCGGACGCTGTTCGGCGCGCTGGATCGTGTGCTGCAGCGGACCCAGCACCTCTTTCCCCGCGGCGCGCGGGCCCGGGCGGAGGCCTGCGCGGAAGCCTTCGTGACGGAGCGGCTGAACGGCGAGGATGGGCTGGGTGCCATCTACCCCGCCATGGCCAATGCCATCTGGATGTACCATTGCCTCGGCGTGCCGGAGGACGACCCGCGCGTCGTCACAGCCTGGGCGGCGGTGGACAAGCTGGTGATGCACCGGCCCGCCCGGGACCCGGCCCAGGCCGAGACCTATGTGCAGCCCTGCCTCTCCCCGATCTGGGACACGGCGCTGGTCAGCCATGCCCTGCTCGAGACCGGCGAGCCGCAGGCCGAGGCGGCGGTCTCCCGCGGCCTCGCTTGGCTGCTGGACCGGCAGGTGACCGATGTGGCGGGCGACTGGGCGGAGGCGCGGCCCGGCCTGCCGCCGGGCGGCTGGGCCTTCCAGTATGCCAACCCGCACTACCCCGATGTGGACGACACCGCGGTGGTGGTGCTCGCCCTCGACCGCGCCGCGAAGCAGGTGGGGGATGCCGGGCCGCGGATGCAGCGCGCGATCTCGCTGGCGACCGAATGGGTGGTCGGCATGCAGTCCAAGGGCGGCGGCTGGGGCGCCTTCGACGCCGACAACACCCATCACCACCTGAACAGCATCCCCTTCGCCGATCATGGCGCGCTGCTCGACCCGCCGACCGCCGATGTCTCCGGCCGCTGCCTCGCCATGCTGGCGCAGCTCGGCCATGGGCCGGAACACCCGGCGGTGCGGCAGGGCATCGACTACTTGCTGGCGGAGCAGGAGCCGGACGGGGCCTGGTACGGCCGCTGGGGCGTGAATTACGTCTATGGCACCTGGTCGGCCGTGACCGCACTGAACGCCGCCGGCCTGCCGCCGGAGCATCCGGCGATGCGCAAGGCCGTCGCCTGGCTGAAGGCGCACCAGAACGAGGATGGCGGCTGGGGCGAGGACGGCTTCACCTATCCGCGCCGCGGCGGCACCCGCGCCGATGCGGATCTGCGGATGGGCCCGAGCACCGCGAGCCAGACCGCCTGGGCGCTGCTGGCCCTGATGGCGGCCGGGGCGGCGGATGACGTGGCGGTGGACCGCGGCGCGCTCTGGCTGATGCGGAACCAGGTGCAGGACGGGTCCTGGCCGGAGGAGGACTATACCGGCACGGGTTTCCCGCGCGTTTTCTACCTCCGCTACCATGGCTATGCGCGGCTCTTCCCGCTCTGGGCCCTGGCGCGGCTGCGCAACCTGCGCCGCGGCAATTCGCGGCACGTCCCGCACGGGCTCTGACGCCAGCCCTCCCCCCGATGAGGGCGGAGGAGGGCGGTTGGCCGCCAGGGCAGGGGCCGGGACCGATCCGGGCCGCGCCCGGCGTGGCAATGCATGGCCGGCGGGCCTGCCCGGGGGCCAGCCCTGACCGGGCGTGTCGCGACGGCGGGCAGGCGGGCCGGAGGGTCACACTGGCAAGACCATGCCGCCGCCCCGACGGATTCCCCTGCACAGATCGGCCGGCTACCCCCTATAGTGCAGCGCAGCAAAGGAGACGCCCGGGCCGCCATGCCTCTCAGCTCGATCCTTGCCGTGGTCGGCATGCGCTCCGAGGCGGCCCTGCTGCCGAAGGGGATGCCCGTCATCGTCAGTGGCGGCGACCCCGCCCTGCTGCGCGACCGCCTGCGCCGGGCGCCCGCGGGGCTGACCGGCGTCCTCAGCTTCGGCATCGCCGGCGGGCTCGACCCCACCCTCACCTGCGGCGACCTGGTGGTGGCGACGAAGGTCCGTGGCCCCGGTGGCGCCTATGCCGCCGACCTCGCCTGGTCGGCCGAACTCGCCCGGCTCTGCGGCGCGCGGCTCGGCATGGTGGCCGGCGCGCCGGCGGTGGTGGGGGAACCGGCGCGCAAGAGGGCGCTGCGGAATGCGACCGGCGCCCTGGTGGTGGACCTGGAGACCGAGGCGGCGGCGGCCTTCGCCGCCTCCCGCCGGTTGCCCTTCGCGGCGCTGCGCGCGGTGGCCGATACGGCGGAGGAGGTGCTGCCGCGCGCCGCCGCGGTGGGGCTGCGGCCGGATGGCCGCCCGGCGGCGGGGCGCGTCGCGCTCGCCCTGCTGCGCCAGCCACGGGAACTGCCGGCGCTGCTGACGGTGGCCCGGCGCAGCCGCGTGGCGCTGCAGGCGCTGGGCGGGGCGCGGGAGGCGCTGCGGCAGGCCTGCGCGGCCTGAGCCGCGGTCCCGGAGCAGGTCCGGGACGGCCGCCCCGGGGCGGGAGGCGGCCATTCGCATCGCGCAAGGAAGGGCCGTGCCAGCGACGCTGCCGGCGTGGCGCGCTAGAGCAGATCGCGGAGGGGCGTGAACGCCCCGCAGCGTGAATCTGCTCTACGGACAATGGCCTGCAGCGGATTGGCGTTCAGTTTTGAACGCAATCCGCTGTAGAATTCCATTGGCCCTGCAGAACAGCGCTTGATCCCGCACCGGCGGCCAAAGCAATGATGCACTCGCATGCACCCCGAGGAGAGCCGCGCGCCGGCCCAGGCGGTCGGCGTGCCCGTCTCGCCACGGGCCGAACCCGCCCATCCCGACCAGGACACGTCCATGCCGGGCGGCGCGCGGCTGGGGCTGCGGACGCATCTCGTCCTCCTCGTCGTCCTCGCCCTCGCCCCGGCACTCCTGCTCGGTGCGGCCACGACATGGCAACTCGGGATGGCCTACCGGCGGGCGGCGGATACCGGCCTCGCCAGCACGGCCCGGGCGCTCGCGACAGCGCTCGACCGCGAACTCGAGACAGCGATGACGGCGCTCACCACCCTCGCTGCCTCGCCGTTCCTGGAGGGCGGCGACGTCGAACCCACGTACCACCAAGCCGCCGCCGTGGGGCGGGCCTTCGGGGGGTGGGTGGCCCTGCTGGACCGGGATCTCCGGCAGGTCTTCAACACGCGCCTGCCACTGGGCGCCGAGCTGCCGGTCGGGGCCGGTAACCCCTTCGTCGCGCGTGCGATTGCCACCGGGACGCCGGTCGTGAGCGACCTGTTCATGGGCGCTACCGCGCGCCGGCCGGTCGTCGCGGTGTTCCGGCCGCTGCCACCCGGGACGGCCGGCGCTGCGGTGGGGGAGAGGCGTGTCCTGCTCCTGGCCTTCGGCCCGGAGCGCCTCGCCTCCCTCCTGGAGCGCCAGGACCTCGACCGTGCCGGAGGCTTCGCGGTGCTGAACGACGGCGCACATCGCGTGGTCGCTCGCTCGGCGGAGCACGGGCGCTTCCTCGGCCAGCAGGCGCCGCCCTGGTATGCGGAAGGCGTTCGCGGCCGTGCCACCGGACGCCTGCAGGGCGCCTCCCTGGCGGGGCCCGAGATGACGCTCGCCTTCAGCCGCCTGCAGCACGCGCCCTCCTGGACGCTGGCCGTGACGATGCCCCTGGCCACCCACCAGGCCGAATGGCGCGGGCCGGCCCTGCGCTTCGGGCTCGGGGCGGCAGCGACGGTCGGCGTGGCCGCCGGGCTTGCCGTGCTGCTGGCCGGCCGGCTCCTGCGGCCCATGCGCGCGCTGGCGCAGGACGCCGAGCGCCTGCGGCACGGCAGGGAGCCGGCGGCAAGCCCGGCGCCCGAGCCGATTGCCGAGTTCGAGGCGCTGCGCCGGGCCTTGTGGCGCTCCGGCCTGGCGCTCCGGGAACGGGCCGTCGCCGAGGGCCGCGCCGCCGCGGCGGAGGAGGCCGCGGCGGAACTGCGGGACGCGGCCGGGCGGCGTGAGTTGCTGGTCGCGGAGCTGAACCACCGTGTCAAGAACATGCTTGCCACGGTGCAATCCCTGGCGGCCCAGACCTTGAAGGGCACGAACGGCGATCCCGGTCGGTTCGCCCGCCACTTCTCAGCCCGGCTGCGGACGCTCGCGCGCGCGCACGACCTGCTGTCCCGCGACGACTGGCGGCCGGCGGATTTCCAGACCGTGGCGCGTGCCGCGCTGGCGCCCTGGCTGGACGGGATCGCGGGGGAGGAGCGCGTCGTCATCTCCGGCGAGGGGCCCCTGGCCGTGTCACCGCAGCAGACACAGGCCCTTGTGCTCGCGCTGCACGAGCTGGCGACCAACGCGACCAAATACGGCGCGCTGTCCCGGCGCGGCGGCCGCGTCGAACTCCGGCACGAGCTGGACGCCGACGGCATCGCCACCCTGCGCTGGACCGAAACGGGCGGCCCGCCCCTGGCCGGACCGCCGCTGCGGCGCGGCTTCGGCACGCGGCTGCTCGAGCGCGGGCTGGCGCATGATCTCGGGGCAGGGTCCTCCGTCGAACTGCGCTTCGAACCCGCGGGCCTCCGCGCCGCCCTTCGGTTCAAGGCATCGGGGCCGAGCGTGGCGTGACGCGCCGTCTCTCCGCCCGGCAAGGCGCGGCCACGCGCCCATGGGGCCGGCTTCCGGCCGGGCGGAAGCACGCAGCCCGGAGCATGGCCGCACCGGCACCGCACGGAACACGGCAGCCGCCCGCGGCAGCGCGTGGGCTGCGCGGCGCCATGCCCGCGGCCCGCATAGCGTGACCGCATCCGGGCAGGAGCGCCGCACCTGGGCCCCTGGGCGCGGGCTGGCGCCCGCGCCGCGGGGGGCGACGACCGGGCCGTTGGCATGACCCGCAGGACCGGTTCGGGCCGGGCGCGGGCATCCCGCCGCTGGATCCCGGCCGGCTTGCCCCCATGCCCGCCGGCGCTACCCTGACCCGATGCCCCCCGCCATCCCCGCGCCCCTGCCGGCGCTCCCGCGCATGCCCTGGGCGCTGCTGGCGGCCGCTTGCCTCGGCATGTTCGCGGCATCCTCCAGCGGCACCACCCGCGCGCCCTTCCTGATCGACATGGCGCGGGATCTGGATGCCAGCCTGCCGCTGGTCGCCAACCTGATGGCGCTGACCTCCATCGCCTGGGGCGCCGCCTCGCTCCTCGCCGGCGCCGGGTCGGATCGCTGGGGGCGGCGGCCCTTCCTGATCGGCGGGCCCATCGCCCTCGCCCTCTGCATGGGCGGCCTCTCGACCTCCCAGACCTATCTGGCGGCCGCCATCTGGTCCACGCTCGCGGGCGGCTGCGCCGGTGCCTTCACCGGCGTGCTGATGGCCGAGGCCTCGGCCCGCACCGTCGATCGCCAGCGCGGCCGGGCGCTCGGCTGGGTCATGGCCGGGCAGTCCCTGACGCTGCTGGTCGGCGTGCCCGCCGCCGCCTGGGTCGGCACCTGGGTCGGCTGGCGCGGGGTCAATCTCGGCGTCGGCGCGCTGGCGCTGGTCGCGGCGGCGAGCCTCTTCCTCACCACGCTGCGGCCGGTGGACGGGCCGCGCGCGGCGGGCGCGCCGGCGCCGAGCCTCAGCGCCGCCCTGTCCGGCCCGGTGCTGCGGCTGCTGGCCATGGGGGTGGCGGAGCGGATCTGCTACGGCCTGACCGCGGTCTATTTCGCCACCTTCCTGCAATCCACCTATGCGCTCTCGCTCAGCCAGGTGGCGCTGCCGCTGGCGGTCTTCGCGCTCGGCAACATCCTCGGCACCATCATCGGCGGGCAGATGGCGGACCGGCTGCCGAACCGGCTGCTGACCTTCGCCGGCGCCATGTTCGGCTCGGCGCTGGCGGCGCTGGCGCTGTTCGGCTGGACATCCGGCCTCGCCGCCTCGGTCGCGCTCGGCTTCGGCTATGTCCTCATCAACGCCATCGCGCGGCCGAGCCTGATGGCCGCGATGGCCAATGTGCCGGATGAGGTGCGCGGCACCGTGCTCGGCCTCAACGTCACCTCGGCGAGCTTCGGCTGGCTCGGCGCCGCGGCGCTCGGCGGCTGGATGATGGCGGAATTCGGCTTCGCCGGCTTCGGCCCGCTGGCCGCCGGCATCGCCGTGCTGGGCGGGGCGCTGGCCTTCATCGGGCGGCGCTGACCAGGCCGCGGGGGCAGGGGCCGGGCCCGCCGGCCGCCCCCCGCAATCCGCGTCTCAGGCGGCGGCCCGCAGCGCGGCCTCGGCACGGCTGCGCGGATCGCCGCTCGCCGCCGCAACCGGGCCGAAATCGCCGCGCAGCGCCTTCAGCGCCGTGCGCTCCCGGTTGATCTCCGCCGCCGTCCGCACGCCGAGCCGGCGGATGACCGGCAGCGGCGGGCACCAGCCCTGCAAGGCGTGTTGCAGCAGGAAGGCGGTGACCAGGACGGGCAGGGCCAGGAAGCGCCGGTCCTCGAGGATGCCGAGCACGGTCCCACCGAGCGCGAGGGTGGCGGCATTCGCCTCCAGCGTCCGCTCGGTGTCCCATTCCCGGTCCAGCTCGGCCAGGCGCCGGTCGATCAGCGCGGGATGCGCGGCATGGAAGGCGACGTCGCGCACCATGCGGTCGGCGATGCGGCGGTTCACCGTCTCGGACGTGCTGCGGCGGACGCGGGCCGTGGTGGCGGGCAGGGTCGGCATGCGGCGATCCTCCTCCTGGCGGGAACGGGGCCCGGGGCGTCGCGGCCCGGCCCCCCCTGCCGGCCAGGGTCGGCCGGCAGGGGGGGGATGGCGGCGGAACGGTCCGGGCCGCGCCATCCGAAGCCGCCCGATGAACCCGGCGGAGGCACGACGGTTTCCCGGCCCCGCCGCCGGGCCGGCGGCGCTACATCTTCTTGCCGGTGGTCCAGCCGCCATCCACCGTCAGCACGCTGCCCGTCATGAAGCCGTTCGCCTCCTCGGCCAGGAAGAGGATGGCGCGGGCGATATCCTCCGGCTCGCCCCAGCTCGCGGTCGCGTGCAGGCCGCGGATCATCTGCGACAGCTCGGGGTCCTGGAAATAGCGTTCGGTCAGCGGGGTGCGGATGACGCCCGGCGCCACGGCATTCACGCGGATGCCCTTCTCGCCGAGTTCCAGCGCCATCTCCTTGGTCAGGCCGACGACGCCGTGCTTGGAGGCGACATAGGCGGCCCGGTTCGGCGCCGCGACCAAGCCGAGGGTGGAGGCGAGGTTGACGATCCGCCCCGGCCGGCCCTGCGCGACCAGCCGCCGGGCGAAGGCCTGGCTCGGCAGGAAGGTGCCGGTGAGGTTGATGGCGATGACGCGCTGCCATTCCTCGAGCGGCAGGTCGAGCACCGAGGCGATCTCCCGCACCCCGGCCGAATTCACCAGCACGTCGAGCCGTCCGAGCGCGGTCTCCGCCCCCTCGACGAAGGCATGGACCGAGGCTTGGTCGGCGACGTCGAGCGCGAAGCCATGCGCCTCGCCGCCCTGGCGGCGGATCTCCTCGGCCACCGCCCCGGCGCGCTGCGCGTCGAGATCGCCGATGGCGACCCGCGCCCCTTCCCGCGCCGCCGAGATGCAGACCTGCCGGCCGATGCCGCTGCCCCCGCCGGTGACCAGCACCGCGTGATCCTGGAACCGCATGTCCTTCTCCTCCCATGGGCGCCGTGTTGGCCCTGGCGCCGCGGGGAGGAGTGTGCAGGCTGGCGGCGGCGGGGCCAACCATGGACGCCGCGGCCCGGTGGCGTCCGGACGGAGATGCGCCGGGGCGCCCGCCCCCGCCCGCGGCTATTCGGCCGCGACCGCCGGCGGCGCCGTGCCGCCATGCTTGGCGCCGCGGCCTTTCGCCCCTTGCGGCGGCTCATGCGCCATCTCGGCCATCGCCTTCTCCACATGCCGGCCGAAGACGTATTCCGCCGGGCGCTGGTGGGAGAGGTCGATCTCCGGCGCGAACGCGCCTTCCGTCCTCGGGCCGCGCATCTGCACCGCCAGCGCCTTCCAGGGGCGCTTCACGGCATCGACCACCGCCGTCGCCTCGAAGCCGCTATGGACCATGCAATCGGCGCATTTCTCGTAGTTGCCGGTGCCGTACTTGTCCCAGTCGGTCGTCTCCATCAGCTCCGTGAAGGACTTCGCATAGCCCTCGCCCAGCAGGTAGCAGGGCCGCTGCCAGCCGAAGATGTTGCGCGTCGGGTTGCCCCAGGGCGTGCAGTGGTAGCTCTGGTTGCCTGCGAGGAAATCGAGGAAGAGCGGGCTGTTGCCCATCTTCCAGCCCTTGCCCTGGCCGCGGGCGAAGATGCCGCGGAACAGCTCCTTGGTCTTGCGGCGGTTCAGGAAGTGCTGCTGGTCCGGCGCCCGTTCATAGGCATAGCCGGGGGAGACCATGATGGCATCGACGCCCATCGTGGTGACGTCGTCGAAGAACCGCGCCATCCGCTCGGGCTCGGCATTGTTGAAGAGCGTGGCATTGATCGCCACCCGGAAGCCGCGCGCCTTGGCATCCTTCAGCGCGGCCACGGCGCGGTCGTAGACGCCCTTCTGGCTGACGGCCCAGTCATGCTGGTCCTTGTCGCCGTCCAGGTGGATGTCCCAGGTGAAGCGCGGATGCGGCTTGTAGGCCGCGATCTTCTTCTCCAGCAGCAGGGCGTTGGTGCAGAGGATGATGATCTTGCCGCGCGCCAGGATCTTCTCGACGATCTCCGGCATCTCCTTGTGCAGCAGCGGCTCCCCGCCCGCGATGGCGACCACCGGCGCGCCGCACTCATCCACCGCGTCGAGGCATTCCTGCACCGACAGGCGCTTGTTCAGGATGGGATCGGGATAGTCGATCTTGCCGCAGCCGGCGCAGGCCAGGTTGCAGCGGAACAGCGGCTCCAGCATCAGCACCAGCGGGTAGCGCTTCCGCCCCAGCAGATGCTGTTTCAGGATATAGGCGCCGACCTTGATCTGCTGCCGCAGCGGGATACCCATACGCTGTCCACTCCTCCTCGGGCGGCGGCGCCGGCCCGCGATGATCCGCCACGGATGGCATGTCACCCATGGTCATTTCCACACCCAATCCCGGCAGGGCAGGGTCGCGCCAGGCGGCGGCCTTGCCCCGGAACCCTGCGGCCGGACCCGAACCCGTGACGCCGGGCGCGACGCCGCCCGGCCCCGTGCCCGGCGTCAGGAGGCCGCGCTGGCCGCCGGCTCCAGCAGCGCCGCCGGCAGCTTGAACTGCACATCCTCCACGAGGCCCGGCATGGTCGAGACCTCGACCGGCCCGAGCGCGCCGATGGCCGCGATCACCTCCTGCACCAGCGCCTCGGGCGCGGAGGCGCCGGCGGTGATCCCCACCGTCTCCGCCCCCCGAAGCCATTCGGGCCGCAACCCGGCCGCGTCCGCGATCAGGTAGCAGGGCAGGCCCTGCTCGCTCCCGATCTCCCGCAGCCGGTTGGAATTGGAACTGTTGGCCGCGCCGACAACCAGCAGCACGTCCACCCGCTTCGCCAATTCCCGGACCGCCACCTGGCGGTTCTGGGTGGCATAGCAGATGTCGCGCGTGTCCGGCCCGATGATGTCGCGGAACCGGCGGTGCAGCGCCTCGATCGTCGCGCGGGTGTCGTCCACCGAGAGAGTCGTCTGGGTGACATAGGCGACCGGCCGGTCGCGCGGGATCGGCAGCCGCGCCACCTCCTCGGGCTTCGCGACCAGATGGACCTCCCCGGGAAGCTGGCCGAGCGTGCCGACCACCTCGGGATGGCCGGCATGGCCGATGAGGATGACGGTCCGCCCCATGGAGAGATAGCGCCGCCCCTCGACATGCACCTTGGAGACCAGCGGGCAGGTCGCGTCCAGCACCGGCAGGCCGCGCGCCGCCGCCGCGTCCTCCACCGCCCGGGCGACGCCATGGGCGGAGAAGACCGTCACCGCGCCGTCCGGCACCTCCTCCAGCTCCTGCACGAAGCGGGCGCCCTTGGCCTCCAGCGCCTCGACCACGCGCCGGTTGTGCACGATCTCGTGCCGGACATAGACGGGCCGGCCGTATCGCTCGAGGGCGCGCTCGACGATCTCGACCGCCCTGACGACCCCGGCGCAGAAGCCCCTGGGCTGCGCCAGTATGATCCGCATCCCCTCGCCCCCGTGGTTGCCGCGCATTCCCACATGCCACAGCCGGGAGCGCCCGGCACCGCAGCATCTTGCGCCGGTGGAATTTTGCGCCCGCTTGCGGCAGGCTTGCAACCCGGGGCCGGGCCGGAAGGCCGCCCGGGGCGGGGCAGCGCGCCGCAGCGGGGTCTCCGCCGCGCCGCCGGCCCTGCGCGCGAGCCGGCCGGGGGCGCATCCGGCGGGTGAGGCGACCGCCCGCGGCGGCCGGGGCCGGCGCGATCCAGGGCCGCTCCTCCATCCCGCCCCATTGCAGACCGGCCCCGGCGCCTTCAGAAGTCTGCCCGTGTCCCCGCCCGCTGCCCCGATCCGGCCTGGCCGCCGCCGCCTGCTCGCCCTCGCCGCCCCGCTTCTGCTGCCGGCGCGGCGCGCCGCGGCGCATGCGGTGGTCGTCGCGTCCGATCCCGCGGCGGGGGCGAGCCTCGCCGCCCCGCCCCGGCGCGTCACCCTCCGCTTCAACAGCCGCATCGACCAGGCCCGCAGCCGGCTGGTGCTGGCCGGGCCGGACGGGGCGCAGGTGCCGCTGGAGGTTGCACCGGCGGGCGAGCCGACGGTGCTGGAGGCCGTGCTGGACCCGGCCGCGACGCTGGCCCCCGGCGCCTGGCGGCTGCGCTGGCAGGTGCTGGCGCTGGACGGCCATGTCACCCGCGGCGACATCCCCTTCACGGTCCGGCCGCGCTGAGCCCCGCCCTTGGACCTCCTCCCCGATCTCCACGGCGCCTTCGGCGTGGTGCTGCATGCGGGGGAACTGGCCGCGCGCACCGCGCTGCTCGGCAGCGTCGCCTTCTGGGTGCTGCTGGCCCTGCCGCTCGCGCCCTGGCTGCCGCCCGGGGATGCCGGAAGGCTGCGGGCGATCGGCCGCGGCGCGGCGATAGTGTCGGCTATCGCCGCCCTGGCTCTCACCTGCGTCTCGGCCGGCCTCGCCCTGCTCGTCCTGGCGGCGACGCTGGATGCGCCCCTTGGCAGCCTGCTGGGCGCCGATTTCGTCCGGGCGGCTGCCCTTGCCCTGGCCGCCATCCTCGCTCTCCTGGCGCTGGCGGCGGGCCGTGGCGTGCCGGGCCCGGCGCGGCGCGCGGCGCTGCTGGCCGCGGCGCTGGCCCTGCTGGCCGGCATGATGGCCAGCAGCCATGCGATGGCGCGCACGCAGGACCGGGCGATGCTGCTGGCCGCGACCGGGCTGCACCAGTTGGGCGCCGCGCTCTGGCTCGGCGGCCTGCCGGCGCTGCTGGCGAGCCTGCGGTTGACCCCCGGCTCCGCCCGCCGCATCGGGCAGCGCTATTCGGCCCTGGCGGCCGCGGGCGTCGGGCTGATCCTGCTCGGCGCCGCCGGCTACTGGCTGGGCTATATCGGGGAGGTCGGGGCGCTGTACGAGACGGCCTATGGCGCCCTGTCCGCGACCAAGGCGGTGATGGTCGGGCTGCTCCTGCTGCTGGGCGCGTCCAACTGGCTGCTGCTGCACCGCCTCCCCGGCGCGGAGCGCGGCCTCGCGCGCCTGCGCTGCTTCGTCGAATCGGAGATCCTGATCGGCATCGCGGTGCTGGCGGCCGCGGCCGCCAGCACCGCGATGCCGCCGGCGGCCGATATGCCGGGGGACCGGGTGACCTGGGCCGAGGTCACGCAGCGCTTCACCCCCGCCCTGCCGTGGCCGGAGGGGCCGAGGCATGGAGACCCGGCCCTGACGGCGCCGCAGGCCGCCACTTCGGGCGAGGGGCCACCGCCGCGCCAGGCCCGGGACACCGCCCGGGGCGGGGCCAACCACCGCTCGGTCGGCCTCGTGCTGCTGCTGGCCGGCCTCGCGGCGCTGCTGGACGCGACCGGGCGGGTGCCGCTCACGCGGCACTGGCCGCTGGCCTTCCTCGGGCTCGCCGGCCTCATCCTGCTGCGCGCCGACCCGGAGGCGGCGCATTCCTTGCTGGCCGGGCTGCTGGTGGCGGGCCTCGCCATCGCCGAATGGGGGGCGCGGCTCGGCCGCATCACCGGCCGGGCCCGCGCCATCCTGCCTTCGGCCATGCTGGCCGGCGGCGTGCTGCTGCTGGCGCAGACGGCGGCCCTCGCCCATGGGAAGGAGGCTCTGCTGGTCAGGCTGCCGAACCTGCCGCTCGCCGTGCTGGCGGTGGCCGGCGGCTGCGCGCGATTCGCGGAACTGCGTGGCCCGGCGGACATCGCCCGCCTTGCCCGCTGGATCTGGCCGGCATGCCTGGTGCTGATCGGCCTGTTGCTGGTCCTCTCCCATGAAGCGTGACGCCGCCGGGCGGGCTGCCGGGGGGAGTCTTCCCCCCGGGGGGGAGGCAAGGGGGCCGGGCTCCCTGGCCGGCCGGGTCGCCTCGGCGCTCGTCGGCTGGAGCACGCACCGCCCCCGCCTGGTGCTGCTGCTCTCGCTGCTGGTCGGCGCCTTGTCCTGCTGGGTGGTGGCGACCCGCTTCGCCCTGAACACCGATATCGGCGCGCTCTTCCCCCCGGACCTGCCCTGGCGGCAGACCGAGCACGCGATGGACCGCGCCTTCCCGCAGCGGGACGATGTCATCGCGGTGGTGGTGGACGGCGCGACGCCGGATGTGGCGGAGCGCGCGGCGGCCGCGCTGGCCGAGGCGCTCTCCGCCCGCCCGGCGCTGTTCCGCCGCGTCGCGCGCCCGGATGCCGACCCCTTCTTCCGCCGTAGCGCGCTGCTGTTCCCGGAGGAGGCGGAGGTCCGCAGCGCGACCGAGCGGATCATCGCGGCCCAGCCCATGCTCGGGACGCTGGCCGCCGATCCGAGCCTGCGCGGCGTCGCCCGCACCCTCGAACTGGTCGCCGAGGGGCTGCAGCGGGGCGAGGGCGACCCGGCCGTGCTCCGCCCGGCGCTGGGCGCCCTGGCGGCGAGCGCCGAGGCGGCCGCGGAAGGCCGCCTCGCGCCGCTCGACTGGGCGGCGCTCTTCACCGGGCTCGCGCCCGACCCGCGCGCGCTCCGGCGCTTCGTGCTGGTGCAGCCGGTGCCCGATTACGGCGCCCTGGCGCCGACCGCGACGGCGACGGCGATGGTGCGGGCGGAGGCGGCGCGGCTCGGCCTGACGCCGGAGAACGGGGTGCGGATGCGCCTGACCGGCGACCTGGTCATGGGGGATGAGGAATTCTCCACCGTCTTCGGCGGGGCGATCACGGAGAACCTCCTCGCCCTGCTCTCGGTCGGGCTGCTGCTCTGGCTGGGGCTGCGCTCGGGCCGGCTGATCTTCCCGATCCTCGGGACGCTGGTGCTCGGCCTGCCCGTCACGGCCGCCTTCGGGCTGCTGGTCGTCGGGCCCTTCAACCCGCTTTCCATCGCCTTCGCCGTGCTCTTCATCGGCTTCGGCGTGGATTTCGGCATCCAGTACGCGGTCCGCCTGCGGGAGCAGCGGCACCGGCTGCCGAACCAGGCGCTGCGCCCGGCGCTGGTGGCGGCGGCGGGGATGGCGGGGGAGGGGATCGCGCTCGCCGCCCTCGCCCTCGGCCTCGGCTTCCTCGCCTTCCTGCCGACCGACTACCGGGGCCTGTCGGATCTCGGCGTCATCGCCGCGGCGGGGATGCTGATCGCGGTGGTGATCAGCCTGACCACCCTGCCGGCCTGGCTGGTCTTCACCAGGCCGAAGCCGGAGCCGGAAGGGGTGGGCTATGCCATGCTGGCGCCGCTCGACCGCTTCCTCGCGCGGCGGGCGCGGGGCGTCGCCCTGGCGGCGCTGCTGGTCGGCCTGCTCTGCGCCGCGCTGCTGCCGCTGCTGCGCTTCGACACCAACCCGGTGAATCTCCGCGACCCGCAGACCGAGGCGGTCTCCACCTTCCGCGAGCTGATGCGGGATCCGGCCACCACCCCCAACACCATCGAGGTGCTGGCGCCCGACCTGCCCGCGGCGCAGGCCCTGGCGCGCCGGCTGGAGGCGCTGCCCGAGGTCTCCGGCAGCATGACCCTGGCGAGCTTCGTGCCGGGGGGGCAGGACGCGAAGCTCGCGCTGATCGAGGATGCGCGCGACCTGCTGGGACCGACGCTGGAGCCGCCCGTCACGGCCGGGCCGCCGAGCGATGCGGAGGCCGGGGCGGCGCTCGCCAGGGCCGCGGCGGCGCTGCGCGGGGCGGGCGGCGCGCTGGCGGCGGAGGCCGGGCGGCTGGCGGCGGCGCTGGAGCACCTCGCGGCCGGGCCGGCGGCGGGCCGCGAGCGGCTGGCCGCCGCGCTGCTGCCCGGGCTGGGCTGGACGCTCGACACGCTGCGCCAGGCCCTCGCGGCCCGGCCGGTGACGGTGGAGACCCTGCCGGCGGACCTCGTCCGCAACTGGATCACGCCCGAGGGCCAGGCACGGGTCGAGGTCCGGCCGCGCGACCTCTCCGACCGGTCGGAGGCCATGGCACGCTTCGCCCGGGCGGTGCAGGCCGTGGTGCCGGCGGCCTCCGGCCCGGCCATCTCCGTCCAGGAGGCCTCCCGCACCATCCAGCTCGCCTTCCTCAAGGCCGGCGCGCTGGCGACCGTGCTGATCATGGTCCTGCTGCTGGTCACGCTGCGGTCCTGGCGGCTGGCGCTGCTGGCCCTGGCGCCGCTGGCGCTCGCCGGGCTGCTGACCCTGGTGACCTGCATCGCCATCGGCATGCCGCTCAACCTCGCCAACATCATCGCCCTGCCGCTGCTCTTCGCCCAGGGCGTCGCCTTCGACATCTACTATGTCGCGGCCTGGCGGAAGGGGGAGCGGTCGCTGCTGCCTTCCTCCCTGACGCGGGCGATGCTCTACAGCGCGCTGACCAACGGCACCGCCTTCGGCTCGCTGGCGCTGTCGGGCCACCCCGGCACGGCCAGCATGGGCGTGCTGCTGGCCATGAGCCTGGTCTTCGCGCTGGCGACGGTGATGCTGACCCTGCCGGCGCTGCTGCCACTGTTTGCCGGGGACCGGCACAGGCCGTAACGCGCGCCTCCCTTGCGGCGGCCTGGGCGTGAGGGGTAGGGGGAGCGCGTGTTCCGCTCCTTCCCCGACCGCCTCGCGGCCCTCCCCTGGCGCCGGCAGCTCCTCCTCGCCTTCGGCCTCGGCCTTCTCTCCGCCCTCGCCTTCCCGCCGGTGCATGCGGTGCCGGTGCTGCTGCTCTCGGTGCCCGGGCTGCTGGCCCTGGCCGGGGCGCAGCAGGGATGGCGCCGGGCGGCCTGGATCGCCTTCGGCTGGGGCTGGGGCCAGGGGCTGGCCGGCATCTACTGGGTGACCGAGGCCATCCTGACGGATACGGCGAATTTCTGGTGGCTGGTGCCGCTGGCGGCGCCGGCCCTGGCCATCGCCTTCGGCCTCTTCGCCATTCCCCCGGTGCTGGCGGCGCGCGCCCTGCCGGCGGGCTGGCCGCGCGTGGCGGGCTTCGCCGGCGCCTGGGTGCTGGCGGAGATGGCGCGCGGGGTGCTGTTCACCGGCTTTCCCTGGAACCTGATGGGCACGGCCTGGGCCTTCGCGGCGCTGCCGGTGCAGGCGGCCTCCCTCATCGGCGTGCACGGGCTCTCGCTGGCGACGATGCTGCTGGCCGGCCTGCCGCTGCTGCGCGGCTGGCGGCACTGGGCGGCGGGGGCGCTGGCGCTGGTGGCCTTCGCCGGTTTCGGAACCTGGCGGCTGGCCCAGCCTGCGCCACCGGCCCAGCCGGTGCGGCTGGTGCTGGTGCAGGGCAATGTGGCGCAGGAGGTGAAGTGGCGGCAGGACCAGCGCCTGCCGATCTTCCGCCGCTACCTCGCGCTGACCGAGGGGGCGGCGCAGGCCGCCCGTGCCGTCGATCCAGAGGCGCGCATCGCGGTGATCTGGCCGGAAACCGCCAGCCCCTTCCTGCTGACCCAGGACCCGGAGGCGCGCCGGCTGGCGGCCGAGGCGCTGCCGGAAGGTGCGACGCTGCTCGCCGGCACGGTGCGGGCCGAATGGGGGCCGGACGGTCGCGCCAGCCAGGTCTGGAACAGCCTGGCGGTGCTGGAGCGCGACGGCAGCGTGCCCGCGGTCTATGACAAGGCGCATCTGGTGCCCTTCGGGGAATACATGCCGCTCTCCGGCATCCTGCCGATCCGGCTGGTGGCGGGGGGCATGGATTTCTCGGCGGGGCCCGGCCCGGTCACGCTGGCGCCGCCCGGCCTGCCGCCCTTCGGCGCGCTGATCTGCTACGAGGTGATCTTCCCCGCCGCGGTCACGCCCTCCCCCCGGCCGGACTGGCTGGTGAACATCACCAATGATGCCTGGTTCGGCGTCTCCTCCGGCCCGTGGCAGCATCTGGCGGCGGCGCGGCTCCGGGCGGTGGAGGAAGGTCTGCCGCTGGCGCGCGCCGCGCAGACCGGCATCTCCGCGGTGTTCGACGCGCGCGGCCGCCGGCTCGCCCTGTTGCCGACCGGGGCGACCGGCACGCTCGAGACCCCGCTGCCGGGCGCGGATCCGGCGCCGCTCTTCGCGCGCTTCGGGCTGGCCCTGCCCGGCCTCGCGGCGCTGCTGTGCCTGCTGGTGGCCTTCGTGGCGCGGCACCGGGCCACCCCGGACATGAAAGCTTGATGCGGGATCGTTTTTGAGAAATCTGGACAGTATTGACGATTTCTCAACCTTCGCGTATAGCGGGTACCCGAAGGGTCGTCAGCGCGGCAGCGTTGAGCGCGGAGTGTGTCCGGGCCGGCCCAGCAGCAGGATGAACGGCCTATGCCGAGCGACGGAAGCGGCGAGCGCGCCGAACGGGAACACCGCCCCAGCCCGATCGATGTGCATGTCGGCGCCCGGGTCCGCCTGCGCCGCACGCTGCTCGGGATGAGCCAGGAGAAGCTGGGCGATGCGCTCGGCCTGACCTTCCAGCAGGTCCAGAAATACGAGCGCGGGGTGAACCGCATCGGCGCGAGCCGGCTTTTCGACCTCTCCCGCGTGCTCGACGTGCCGATCGGGTTCTTCTTCGACGATATGCCGGATGCGCTCGGCGGTGGCGGCGCCAGCGCCGCCCGCCGCAGCTATGGCCTAGCGGAGCAGCAGGAAGGCTTCGACGACGATACCCTGCACCGGCGGGAGACGCTGGAATTGGTGCGCGCCTATTACCGCATCACCGAGCCGGCCGTGCGCAAGCGCGTCTTCGAACTGATCAAGAGCCTGACGCCGTCCGAATAGGATGCGCCGGCGGCCGGGCCATCGGGCACCGGCGGTGAAGGCCCCAACCGGGTCGTATCACTCCTCCCGTAACTGCGGGTTGTCGAAAACCGGCTCCCGGTAGCGGCGCAGCGCGGCCTCCAGCGCGGCCGCCAGGTCGCGTTTCTGCTCCTCGCCCAGCAATGTCCCGATCTCCACCTCCCGCTGGCGCTGGCGCAGCACCAGCAGGCTGACCCGGCCCGGCCGTTCCTCCAGCCGCAGCCGGGCCCAGTAGGGGTCCAGCACCAGCTCCTCCCGCCGGCCGCGGGCATCGGTGCGGCGGATCAGCAGGCGCTCCTCCGTCAGCACCAGGACTTCCATGGACCGCGCCGCCCAGCGCCGGTGCAGCCCCATCAGGCCGAGCAGCAGCGCCGCTTCCAGCCCGGTGAAGCCCAGCACCGGCCAGGCGCCGAAGACGGAGAAGCCGAGGCCGACGGCGACCGAGACCAGCAGCACGGCGCCGGCCACCCAGGCCATGCCGCGCCGACTCAGGCTGCGCGCCGGGGTGCAGATGGCCTCGAACAGGATGCGGTCGGGATGGGCTGACATCAGGCACGTGACATGGGATGGATCGGCCTTCCCGCCAGCGTCGGAGAGAAAGCCATGCCGCGTCAATCGGCCCGGGAGGCCCCGCCCCTGCACGGTTCGGCGCGCGCCCCGCGCCGGGCGCGGCTGATGTCGCGCGACCAGGCGGCGGCTTTCATCCGGGCCCTGGCCACCGCCAACCCGGCGCCGGAGACGGAGCTGCTCTATGGGGATCCCTTCAGCCTGCTGGTGGCCGTGGTGCTCTCCGCCCAGACCACCGATGCGGCGGTGAACAAGTGCACCCCCGCCCTGTTCGCCGCGGCGCCGACCCCGGCCGCCATGGCGGCGCTGGGGGCCGAGGGCATCGCCCCGCATATCCGCCGGATCGGGCTGTGGCAGGCCAAGGCGCGCAACCTGGCGGCGCTGGCGCAGCAACTGGTGGAGCGGCATGGCGGCGAGGTGCCGCGCGACCGCGCGGCGCTGGAGGCGCTGCCGGGGGTGGGGCGCAAGACCGCCAATGTCGTGCTGAACGTCGCCTTCGGCGAGAGCACCATGGCGGTCGATACCCATATCTTCCGCCTCGGCAACCGCACCGGCCTCGCGCCCGGGAAGACCCCGCGGGAGGTGGAGGATGCGCTGGTGAGGCGCTGCCCGCCGGAGCTGCTGCGGGATGCCCATCACTGGCTGATCCTGCACGGCCGCTATGTCTGCAAGGCGCGGGCGCCGGAATGCTGGCGCTGCGTGACCGCGGCGCATTGCAACTACCGCGACAAGGTGCCCGCCCCGCCGGCATGAGGCCTGCGCCGTTGCCGCTGGCGGTCCCGCCGACGCAGGCGTGATAGGAACCCGGTCTGGCCAGCGCGCGTTACGGTTGCACAGCGAATCATTGCCGCCCGAGGACATCAAGGCCCTCATTCGGGTTCGCTGCTCCGTCGGCACTTCCCGTCCGACGGCCCCCGACGTCTGGTCAGATCAGGAAGGGATTCCGCATGACCGATGCCCTGCCGGGCAGCGTTGCCCACGCTTCGGCCCTTTCCCAGCCCGCCCGGCGGTCGCTGTTGCTCTGCCTTTCGCATCTGCGCTGGAATTTCGTGTTCCAGCGGCCGCAGCACCTGCTGACGCGGGCGGCGCGTGACCATGACGTGATCTTCTTCGAGGAGCCGCTCTTCCAGCCCGGCATCGTCCCGCGGCTGGACCTGCACCGCGTGCCGGAGGGCGTGACGGTGGCGGTGCCGCTGCTGCCGGAGGGGCTGCAAGGCCCGGCCATCGCCGCCGCCCAGCGCAGCCTGCTGGACGGGCTGCTGGAGGCCGAGGCGGGGCGGGAGATGATCGCCTGGTTCTACACGCCGATGGCGCTGGAATTCGCCGCGCATCTGCGGCCCGACCTGACGGTCTATGACTGCATGGATGAGCTCTCCGCCTTCCGCGGCGCGCCGCCGCGCATGCTGGATCTTGAGCGCGCGCTGCTCGGCCGCGCCGACCTGGTCTTCACCGGCGGCCGCAGCCTCTATGAGGCGAAGCGCGGCCGGCACCCGCGGGTGCATTGCTTCCCCTCCTCGATCGATGCCGCGCATTTCGCCGCGGCGCGGGTGACGCAGCCGGATGCGGCCGACCAGGCGGCGCTGCCGCGCCCGCGCATCGGCTTCTTCGGCGTGGTGGATGAGCGGATGGACCTCGGGCTGGTCGCGGCCCTGGCGGCGGCGCGGCCGGACTGGACCTTCGCCATGATCGGGCCGGTGGTGAAGATCGATCCGGAGGGCCTGCCGCGCCTGCCCAACATCCACTGGCTGGGCGGGAAGCGTTACGCCGAGCTGCCGCACTATCTCGCGGGCTGGGATGCCGGCTTCATGCCCTTCGCGCGGAACGAGAGCACGCGCTTCATCAGCCCGACCAAGACACCGGAATTCCTGGCGGCCGGGCTGCCCGTGGTCTCCACGCCCATCACTGACGTGCTGCGGGACTGGGGTCCGAAGGAGGCCGGCGGGCCGGGGCTGGTGGAGATCGCGGCCGATCCGGTGGCCTTCGCCGCGGCGCTGCAGGCGGTGCTGGCGCGGCCGCGCGGGCCCTGGCTGAAGCAGGTGGACCGGCGGCTGGCGCAGCTTTCCTGGGACCGCACCTGGGCGGAGATGAAGGGGCTGATCGCGGCGCGGCGGACGGTGACGCGGTTGCCGGCGCGGGAGGAGGCATCGGCGGCACGGATCGCGTAACGGGGACGCCGCCTCCCTTGAACTCCGCCGGGGACCGAACCGGGTCCCCATAGGGGTTTCCCGACGCCCGAGGCTGCCGCCAAGGGAGCCTCGGGCTCCGCTGACCTGCAGGTTCCAACGGCCCCTCGCGGGCCGGCGGCATTGCCGCCGAGGCAGGAGGGAGGGGCAAGCGCCTCCCTCGCGCCGCTACCGCGGCACGCCCGCCCATTCCGGCAGTTGCGTCTCCTGCCGCAGCCGCAGCCGGCGGAAATCGAGCGCGGCGAAGAGCTCCTCCAGCGCCGGTTCGCGGTCCTGCGGCAGGGGCAGCGTCGTTCGCGCCTCCTCCAGGAAGCGGGTGCGGATGACGGGCCCGGCCTCCAGATAGGCCTCCTCCCACCAGCGGAGGATGCGCGGCCGGGCCTCCGTCAGCGCGCCGGCGGCGACGATCCTCTCCCGCTTGCCGTTGCGGTTCACCGCGGGCACCGCCGGCAGCAGGTTCCAGAGATCGCCGCAGGGCCAGGCGGACCAGGGCAGGCAGTGGTCGATATCGAGCGCGCCGGCGCCGAGGCGGCGGCCGCTCCAGACGCATTCGACCATGCGCCCCTCGGTGATCCGCCGCTCCGCCAGGGCGCGGACCAGGTTGGTGTCGCGCTCCGGCTCCAGCCAGCGCAGCGCGCGCAGCACCTCATCCGCCGGCACGGGGCGGCCGGCGCGATCGGCATAGAGCTGCGTCAGCCGCACCCATTCGGCCACCAGCATCGGTTCGATCCAGGCGGCCATGCGCCGCAGCGCGTGCCAGACATGCAGCGGGACCGCCGTGGTGCCGTAGGACCACAGCAGCCCGGTGCCGAGGGTCAGCGCCTCGCCCGCGCGCTCCGGGCGGCGCGGCGTGGTTGGGAAGACCGGCGTGTCGTCGGCGAAGGTCAGGTGGGTGGCCGGCATGGTGGCGATCAGCCGCGCCGCATCCGCCAGGGCGCGGTGCAGCGCCGCCGCCAGATCGCCGGCGAAGCGCGCGCCCGGCCGCAGGTCATGCGGCGCGAGCGGGGCGAGGGCGCGGAAGGCCGGCGTGACGAAGCCCATGCCCTCGCCCGGCCGCTGCGGCAGGCCGCGCTCCACCAGCGGCTTGAACATCCGGACCCAGTAGAGGGCGATCAGGCCAAGCGGCAGCTCGACATGCCCGCCCGCCTCCCGCGCCGCATTGGGGGAGGCATCGGCGATGCGGGCGATGCAGCGCAGCAGGGCGAGCTTGTAGGTCGCAGCCTTCTCCTGCCGCAGGATCACGCTGCGCAGCAGGGGCAGCGCGCCCGCCCCGTCATCCGGCAGATCCAGGATGACGGTCTGCCACCGGACGTCGCGCCGTCCCTGCCGGTCCTCCACCCGCTCCGTCGCCACGCGCAGCGCAAGGCCGTGGTCGAGGCCGAGCCGCTCCACCTCATGCGCGTCCACCGGCCACATCGGCCGGTCCTCCGGCGCCGGGCCGTGGCGCAGGGTCAGCATCATCCGACCGCCCGGCTTCAGCAGCGTCGCCAGCTTGCGCATGGCGCGCGGCCGCTCCTCCGGCGGGATGTGCATCCAGACGCCGCTGAGCCAGATGAGGTCGAAGCCGAGGCCGAGGCGGTGCAGGTTGGCCAGCGCCGGCAGCCGGTCATCCACCCAGCGGATCAGCGGGGAGGGGTGACGCCGTGCCGCCTCCTGCCGCAGCGCCGCGGCGGGCTCGACCGCCACCACCTCCCAGCCGCGCGCCGCGAACCAGGCGGCATCGCGCCCGCTGCCGGCGCCGACATCGAGCAGGAGCCCGGACCTGGCCGGCAGGAAGGGAAGGGCGCCGGCATGGACCTCCTCGAAGCCGAAGGCCTCATAGGTCTCGGCGAATTCCCGGAAGCCGCGGTGGTAGGGGGTGACGGTGTCCCAGGTCACGGCAGGGTCCGGGCGCAGGTCATGGTGTGTCGGGCGGATGCACCCATCCGGGAAAGCGCGCCCGGCCGCGATCTGCCTGATTTCACGCGGTCGAGATTAGAGCGGCCCGAGGCCGCGCCGGAAGGGCCCGCGCTTGCGCCGCCCGCCTTGCGATGCCCTGATGCGCTGCAAGCAAGCGCCCCGGCAGCGGGCGCGGAGGAGGAAGCGCCATGAAGATCGGCTTCGTCGGCCTCGGCAATATGGGTGGCCCGATGTGCCGCAACCTGGTGAAGGGCGTGAACCACGAGGTGGTTGTGCACGACCTGAACCCGGAGGCGGTGCGCGCCTGCACGGAGCAGGGCGCGACCGCCGCGGCGAGCCTCGCCGCGCTGGCCGGGACCTGCGACGTCATCCTCACCTCCCTGCCGACACCGAGGCATGTGGAAGCGGTGGCGACGGAGATCGCGGCATCGGCCCGGCCGGGCACCGCGTTCTTCGACCTCAGCACCAACGCGCCCGCCGTGGTGCGGCGGCTGCACGAGGAACTGGCGCCGCGGGGCATCACGCTGCTGGACGCGCCGGTGACGGGCGGCGTGGCGCGCGCGGTGGATGGCAGCATCGTCGTCATGGTGGGCGGCGAGGAGGCGGTGTTCGAGCAGCACCGCGCCATCCTTGCCGCCTTCAGCGGCACGCTGGTGCATGTCGGGCCGGTCGGCAGCGCCTCGGTCGCCAAGCTGATCAACAACATGCTGGTGCTGTGCAACATCGCGGTCGCGGCCGAGGGCATGATGATCGGCCGCATGGCCGGCATCGACCTGACGAAGCTGGTGAACATCATCGAGAACGGCTCGGGCGACAGCGTCGGCTTCCGCGGCCTCGCCGCGCGCGGGCTGAAGGGGGAGTTCAAGGCGAGCTTCGCGCTCGACCTCGCCTACAAGGATCTGGGCCTGGCGGTGGACCTGGCGACGGAGCATGGGGTGCCCGGCCTGATGGCGCCGCAGGCGCTGGCACTGATGCGCATGGGCCGCGCGCTGGGCCATGGCGGGCTCGACAGCACCGCGATGCTCAAGGTGTACGAGGTGCTGATGGGCAAGGAGGTGCGGCTGTAGCAGGCGGCGCGCGGGGCGGCAGGGCGCGCCTGCCGCCCCGGGCTGCGGGCACTGTGCATGCCGCCGCCGATGCGCTGCGCCGGGCGGCGCCGCTGGCATCCGGTTGCGGCGGCCGGGCTGTCCGCCGCAGGTATGGCGTTGCCACAGGTTTTGCGGTGCAAACCGCCCGGCGATGGAGGGGCCGTTGACTGGGCCACCATCAACGGCCGTTGGTGGAGGTCCTCCTGAAGCCGATATTGGCGGCCGAGGTTTGCTCCGGCTGCTGCAGCGGATGGTATTCATACCAACCCGCATAGATGCTGACGCCTTCATGCGGCCTCGGGCGCTCAGCCGCCTGCGGCGGCTGCAGGTCATGGATTGCAGAGTAGATTTCCGCTCCCCGGCGACGGGGCACCCCGCTGGTTTTGCTCCGCGAACCTTGCGGGCTGCCCCGTTCCCGCCGGTCCGCGATCTGCTCCAGAAGTGTATCGCCCAGCGCTGCCGTCTCAACCGGGCGGCGCAAGCGGGCGGGGCGGGCGGAATCCGCTTGCCGCCCGGGCCCTGGGGTGTAGCCTTTCCAGCACGGTGCGCGAGACACCGACGGAGGACGGACCATGGACGGCAATGCGGCGGGCGCCACGCGCCCCGATGTCAAGCTGGTGATCGCGAAGAAGGAGAACACGCCCTTCGTGAAGGGGCGGCGGAAATTCTTCCGCTACCGCGATCTCGGCGTCTCCGACGCGACCGGCGGCACCATGCGCGCGCAGGTGATGGAGGCGATCACCGGCATGACTGAGCCGACCGGCTGGCATGTCCACCACTGCCAGGCGCAGTTCATCTATGTGCTGAAGGGCTGGGTCGAGCTGGAGTTCGAGGACGGCACGCGCACGCGGATGGAGACGGGCGATGCCGGGCTGATCCCGGGCGAGATGAAGCACAACGAGATCGCCACCTCCGACGATGTGGAGATCCTCGAGCTTTCGATCCCGGGCCCGATGGGCACCACGCCCTGCGACCCGCCGGCCGCCAGGGGCTGATCGCCGCTTCCACCCGCTGACGGCCCAGGCACCGCGACGGCGGCCGCGGCGCCCGGGCTTGCCCGTGCCGCCGGGGGGAAGCGACCATCATGATCCTCGATCGACGCGCGCTGCTGCTCGGCGGCGCGGCTTTCGGCGCGCTGCCGCGCCTCGGCCGGGCGCAGGCCCAGCAGACCATCCGCCTCGGCATCATCTCGGACATGAGCGGGCCCTTCGCCGACCTCTCCGGCCCGAATTCCGTGCTGGCGGTGCGGCAGGCGGTGCAGGACGCGGCCCCGCTCGGCCTGAAGGTGGAGGTCGTGGCGGCCGACCACCAGAACAAGCCGGATGTCGCCACCAACATCACCCGGCAGTGGTTCGACCGCGACGGGGTGGATGCGCTGATCGACGTGCCCGCCTCCTCCGCCGCCCTCGCGGTGAACGGCGTGGTGCGGGAGAAGAACAAGGTCTTCCTCGCATCATCCCCCGGCACGGCGGAACTGACCGGGGCGCAGTGCAGCCCGAACACGGTGCAGTGGACCTATGACACCTGGATGCTGGCGAATTCCACCGCCCGCGCGATGGTGCGGGAGGGCGGCGACACCTGGTTCTTCGTGACCGCCGACTATGCCTTCGGCCATTCGATGGAGGTGGAGGGCGGCAAGATCATCGCCGCCGAGGGCGGCAAGGTGCTGGGCAATGCCCGCTTCCCCTTCCCCGGCACCACGGATTTCTCCGCCTTCCTGCTGCGGGCCCAGGCCAGCCGCGCCAAGGTCGTAGGCCTCGCCTTCGGCGGGGTGGACATGGCGAATGCGGTGAAGCAGGCGGCCGAGTTCGGCCTGCAGCGGCGCGGGCAGCGGATCGCGGCGCTGATCCTCTTCATCTCCGAGGTGCATTCGATGGGCCTCGAGACGGCGAAGGGCCTGGTCTGCTCGGAGAGCTTCTACTGGGACCTGAACGATCGCACCCGCGCCCTGACGCAGCGCCTGAAGCAGAATTTCAACGCCCCGCCGCCCACCATGGTGCAGGCCGGCTGCTACGGCGTGGTGATGCACTACCTGAAGGCGGTGGCCGATATGGGCGTGGCCGCGGCGAAGGCGAACGGCGCCGCCACGGTCGCGCGCATGAAGGCCATGCCCTGCGACGACGACGCCTTCGGCCCGGGAACCATCCGGGCGGATGGCCGCAAGCTCCACCCGGCCTATCTGCTGGAGGTGAAGTCGCCGGCCGAGAGCAGGGGGCCGTGGGACTACTACAAGGTCCTGCAGACCGTGCCGGGCGACCAGGCCTTCCGGCCGATGGCGGAAGGCGGCTGCCCGCTGGTGTAGAGCGGATCGCGGAGGGGCGCGAACGCCCGGTGGCGTGAATCTTCCCGAAAAACAAGGAGCTGCAGCGGATCGCCGCGGAACGGAAAGGACCGGGGGTGTGAAGCCGCCCCACAAACCATAAGCCGCGGCGGCCTGCCTTCAGGCACGAAGCCAGGCCGCCATGGCGGCAGGCCGGCCGGGCGTGTGGCGCGCCCGGCCGGCCCGGGTCAGCCGCGGGCGAAGTTCCGCAGCTCCCCTTCCGCCCAGGCCATCGCCTGGTCGATGCTCTGCCCGCCCTGGGCGATGCGCGCGATCATCTTGGTGTTGATCGCCTGGTTGTAGGCCTGCACCGCGATCTCGGCCGGCGCCGGGGCGAAGGTCACGTGCAACTGCCCCTGCTGGTGCGGCTTGTTCGGGTAGTTGTAGGCGAAGCCGGTGGGCGGGCCCTCCGTCTCCCAGACCTTGAAGTCGGACATGCTCTGGAAGGGCGGCATGTCGTAGCCGCTGGTGATGGTGGTCTGCCGCTCGGCGCTCGTGCGCTCGGAGAGGAACTCGATCAGCCCCTTGGCCGCGGTCTTGTTCCGCGAGAAGCTCCAGATGCCCCAGAAGAAGGGCAGGTAGGGCGCGAAGCGGCCTTCCGGTCCGGCCGGGAAGGGCGCGTACCAGCATTTCTCGGCGACCTGCGGGTTGTCGCGCCTGGCCACCGCCCAGGCCGAGGGCGGGTTGAAGATCAGCGCGCTGCGGCCGGAGATCAGCGCCCGGTTGTTCGAGGCGTCGTCCCAGGCCCAGACGTCGTTGGGCAGGAATTTCGACAGGCGGATGCAGTACTCCACCGCCTGGCGCAGCTTCGGGTTGTTGCGGACGGTGACCTTGCCGTCCTCGTCCATCATCTGCGCACCGAAGCTGCGGAACAGCGTACCGACCCAGTCCACCGCGTCGGAGAACTGGCCCATCGGCAGGCCGAAGGGGAAGCCGGCGGCGTGGCACTTCTCCGCCGCCGTCAGGAAAGTATCCCAGTTCCAGGTCTCGGCGCCCGGCCCGCGTTCCGGCCTGGCCGGCCACATGCTGCGGATGTCGATCCCGGCATGCTCCTGGAACAGGTCGAAGCGGATGCAGGCGGGCTTGATCTGGGTGCCGGCGATGGCCGGCACGCCGCGCCAGGCGCCCTCCCGCTTTGCCAGGTATTCCGCCGCCGGGGTGATGGCGCCGTATTTCTGCTGCAGCCGCCCGACCACGTCGTCCACCGGCTCCAGCAGCCGGGCATGGGCGGAGGGTTCCCAGGTGGGGAAGGCCAGGATGTCATGGCCGCTGCGGGCCTGGGCCTGGGCCGCGATGGTCAGCAGGGTCTGGTTGCCGACCGAGGTGATGAAGTCGATCTGCACATCGACCCGGTTCTTGTCGCCCCATTCCTTGCAGAGCTCGCGCATGACGCCGTTGCCGGCCGGGACCCAGTGGTCCCAGAAGCCGCAGCGCAGCACCCCCGCCGAGCCCTGGCCATGCACGTTGAACACCGGCAGCGCGGCCCCGGCCGCGCCCGCCAGGCCTGCCCGCAGCGCCGCACGCCGCGTCATCCCATATCGGGTCATGATGTTTGCCTCCCGCCGGCGGCTTGCTGCCGCCTTGCGGGAGGAAGTCTAAGCGGCAGCGCGGCGGGAACGGCGGGCTGCCTGCAATCCCGCCGGATACTGTGATCGGCAGCGCCGGCCTCAGCCCATGGCCTTCAGCTCCCGCTCCACCACCGCCGCCAGCAGGCCGGCGCCATAGGGGATGGCAGCGTCGTTGAAGTCATAGGCGGGGTTGTGCAGCTCGCAGCCGCCCGCGCCGGGGCCGTTGCCGACATAGATATAGGCGCCCGGCCGCTCGGCCAGCATGTAGGAGAAATCCTCCGAGCCCATGGCGGCCAGGCGCTCGCGGTCCACATGCGCCTCTCCCACCAGGGCGGCGGCGGCATCCGCCATCAGCGCGGTCTGCTCGGCGCCGTTGACGACGGGCACGGTGATCTCGCGGAAGTCGAGCTCGGCGGTGCCGCCGAAGCCGGTGGCGATGCTCTGCGCCAGGGCGCGCATCCGCTGCTCCAGCAGGCGCATCGTCCCGGTCCGGAAGGCGCGCACCGTGCCGCGCAGCGCCACCCGCTCCGGGATCACGTTGTAGGCGGTGCCGCCCTCGAAGCCCGTCACGCTGATCACCGCCGTGTCGTTCGGCGCGACATTGCGCCCGACGATGCTCTGCCAGGCGGAGATGATCTGGGCGCCGCAGACCACCGGGTCCACCGTTGCCTCGGGCCGCGCCGCATGGCCGCCCTTGCCATGGATATGCAGGTCGAAGAAGGCGCAGCCCGCCATCATCGGGCCGGGGCGGATGGCATAGTGCCCGACCGGCAGGCCAGGGCGGTTGTGCAGCCCATAGACCGCATCGCAGGGGAAGCGCTCGAACAGCCCGTCGGCGATCATCGCCTGGGCGCCGCCCTGGCCTTCCTCGGCCGGCTGGAAGATGAAGTGGACGGTGCCGTCGAAATTCCTGGTCTCCGCCAGGTAGCGGGCGGCGCCGAGCAGCATGGTGGTGTGCCCGTCATGGCCGCAGCCATGCATCTTGCCCGGCACGGTGGAGCGGTGGGCGAAGGTGTTCGCCTCCGGCATGTCCAGCGCATCCATGTCGGCGCGCAGCCCGATGGCGCGGTTGCCGTTGCCGAAACCGACACGGGATCCTGATCCGGCGCGCAGCACCCCGACCACGCCGGTGCGGCCTATGCCGCGATGCACCTCGATGCCCCAGGACTCCAGGCGTTCGGCCACCAGCGCGCTGGTGCGGTGCTCCTCGAAGCCGGTCTCGGGATGGGCATGGAAGTCGCGGCGCCAGGCGGTCAGCTGGTCATGGAAGCCGCGGATATGGTCGATCGGGTTCACGCATCTCTCCTGCCGGCGCCGCGGGACACAAGCCATCCATCCCGGCGCCCCGCCCGCCCTGCCACCCTTGTCGGTGGGCCGTGATCCTCGGCAAGGGCGGAAGGCGCGGCGCGGGCCGGCAATCGGCAGTCTGTCCGGGCTGCACAAGGCCGGGGCCAGGATAGGCCCGCAGGGCACCGCCGGGCAAACCCGCAGCGCCGGCGGCAGCGCGTCGTCGCGGGGTGTTTCCCTGGCGGATTCGCCCGGCCGGGCGTTCCTGCCGGAGAGCCTCTGCTCTATGCCTGCAGCAAGAAACGGGACGGCCCGCGATCCATGGAACAGCGGACGGAGGAAGCGGCCAGGCCGCAGCGCACGGTGCCGGCACCGACCGGCCTTTCGCGGGGGGTGCCGGTCCCCTGGTGGGTGAAACTCGGGCTGAAGCTCGGCCTGGCCGCCCTCGGCATCCATGGCGCGCGCGCCCGGGCACTCGGCATCGGCCGGCATTCCGCCGGGGCGACGGATCCCGGCAAGATCCTCGATGCGCCGCGCGCCTGGATGGACCAGGCCGCCGCCCTGCGCGGCCGCCGCCCGCGCACGGTGCTGGAGCTTGGACCGGGCGGCATGGTGGTACGCGCCCCGGTGCTGGCCGGGCTCGGCGCCCGGCGGATCTGGTTCGTCGATCCGGTGGACTGCGCGCCCAAGGCGCCCGGCCCCTATCTTTCGGCCGCGGCGCTGGCCTGGACGCAGGGCGTGCCCGCCCCCGACCTGGCGGGCTGCGCCGACCGCAACACGGTGCTGACCCGCTGCGGCGCCACGCTGCTGTTCGGGGGGGCGAGCGCGCTCGCCGCCATCCCGGATGGCAGCATCGACCTGGTGGTGAGCGAGGCGGTGCTGGAGCATGTCCGGCGGGAGGAGCTGGTGCCGCTGCTGCAGCAGTTGCGGCGGGTGACGGCGCCGGACGGGGTCGGGCTGCATTTCATCGATTTCCAGGATCATCTGGGCGGCGGCCTGCAGCACCTGCGCTTCAGCGACGCCTTCTGGGCCAGCCCGCTGGTCGGGCGCGCGGGGGTCTATGTGAACCGGCTTGGCCTCTCCGCCATGGTCCGGCGGTTCCGGCGCGCCGGCTTCGCCGTGACGGTGCGCGAGGCGGTGGTGTGGGAGAAGCGCCCGACCGGGCCGGCGAAGCCGCACCCCGAGGCGATGCGCCCGGCGGCGGACGACCTGGTGGCGCGGGCGGCGATCGAGGTCAGGCCGGCGTAGCGGCCGGGCGCGTGAGTCTGCTCTGCCGTCGATGAACCGCAGCGGATCGGCGTTCGGTTCCGAACGCAATCCGCTGTGGGGCTGGCATCGGGGTGGCGGCCATCGGGGCGTCCGCCGCCGGTGTCAGCCCCGGGCGCCGGGCGCCGCCTGCGCGGGCGCGACTGCCTCCCGCGCCAGCCGGATCGCCTCCAGCAGCACGGCCGCGTCGCCGATCTGGTTCGCCAGCAGCAGGACCAGCGCGGCATCGAGGCGGCGGGAACTGGCATCGTCCAGGCCCCGATGCGCCTCCATCAGCGCGGCATAGAAACCGTCCGGATCGGTCAGCCGGGGTTCGGTGGCGAGCGTCATGCGGCCCTTCCCAGCGCCCGGGCCCGGGCGGCGGCGATGGCGGCGGGATCGGGGTGGCGGAAGCGGGCGGCGACATGCTGGTCCGGGCGGAGCAGCACCGCCTCCCCCGGCGCCAGGCCCCAGCGGCGGGCGACCAGGCCGCTGTGGTCGAACAGCGCGCCGGTGGTCTCCGTCTCCCCCACCACCACCCGGGCCAGGCCATCCGGCACCGCCGGCGGCGGCGCGCCTTCGCCGGCCAGGGCCAGCAGGGTGAAGGCGCCCTGTTCCGCCGGGCCGTTCAGGTGGCGCAGCAGCCAGTCCGGCCGGCCGCGGTCCAGCACCGGCGCGTCGATGGCGGGGGCGCCGGGCGGCAGGGGCGTCTCCTCCCCGCCCGGGGTCGAGAGCGGGCTGCCGCGCAGCAGGGCGGGGCGGGAGAGGCGGCCGGAATTGACCAGCGGCCGCGCCAGGGGATACCGGGCCGAGAGGGCCAGCACGGCATCCCGCCAGGCCCGCGCCGCCGCGTTCTTCGGCGTGATGAAATCGGTGCTGCGGGCCGAGTTCAGGATGTTCTCCTCGGCCGCCGGGATGCGCTCGGCATCGTAGGAATCGATCAGCGCCTCCCGCGCCTCGCCCGCCAGCAGGGCGGCCAGCTTCCAGCCGAGATTGTCGGCATCCTGCACGCCGCCATTGCCGCCCCGGGCGCCGAAGGGGCTGACCTGGTGGGCGGCATCGCCGAGGAAGAGGATGCGGCCATGGCGGAAGCGCTCCAGCCGCCGGCAGCGGAAGGTGTAGACGCTGACCCAGTCCAGCTCGAAGCGGACTTTCGGCCCCAGCATCTGCGCGACGCGGGCGCGCACCTTCTCCGGCCGCTTCTCCTCCTCCGGGTCGGCATCCGGGCCGAGCTGGAAGTCGATGCGCCAGACATCGTCGGGCTGCTTGTGCAGCAGCACGGACTGGCCGGGATGGAAGGGCGGGTCGAACCAGAAGCGGCGTTCGGCGGGAAACGGGGCTTGCATGACGATGTCGGCGATCAGGAAGCGGTCACGGAAGACCTGGCCGAGGAAGGGCAGGCCCAATTGCTCCCGCACCAGGCTGCGGGCCCCGTCGCAGGCCAGCAGCCAGGCGGCGTGCAGGCGATAGGGACCGTCCGGCGTCTCGACCGACAGCAGGGCGCCGTCCGGGCGGTTCTCCACCGCCGTCACCTTGTTGCGCCAGCGGAGGTCGACGCGGCCGGTCGCCTCGCAGGCCGCGACCAGCCATGCCTCGACATAGTATTGCTGCAGGTTCACGAAGGCCGGGTATTCATGGCCCTGCTCCGGCAGCAGGTTGAAGGCATAGGCCTCCTCCTCCCCCACATAGACCCGGCCGGTATTCCAGGTGATGCCCTTCTCCAGGAAGCGCCGGCCGAGGCCGAGCCGGCCCATGATCTCCAGCGTGCGCTTGGCCCAGCAGATGGCGCGGCTGCCGACCGAGACCGTGTCGTCGTCATCGAGCAGCACGGAGACCACACCGCGCCGGGCCAGATCGAGCGCCAGCGTCAGCCCGACCAGCCCGCCGCCCAGGATGACGACCGGCGCTTCCTCGGCCGCCGCCTGCCCGACCGCGGCGGGGCGGCGCCAGGCATAGCGCGGGTTCCGGTCGATGAGGGGCATGGCCCGCCTCCCTCAGCCGCGCCAGGGCATGGCGGATGGGGCGGCGGTTCCGCCGGAATGCCGGGACGCGGCGAAGCCGGACATGACGTTTTCCCTGGCGCCTGTTGCCGGAGAGATGGACCGGCGTGCCGCGGCTGCCAAGCGGGTCCGCGGTGCCGATCCCGGTATTGGCGGGCCGGCACTTTTGACGGAACATTGAAGTCTGTTCGCAGAAGGCAACGTCTGGTTGCGCAATGGTGCGTTGCCCTAGATACCGGATCGTGCCGAGGGAGGTTTCCATGCTGCGTCGCGTGCTGCTTGCCGCGCTCGTCGGGCTGCTCGCACAGCCCGCACTGGCCCAGTCGGGCGACCCGTCCTTCAGGATCGTCAACAACACGCCGAACGTCATCAACGAGGTCTATGCCTCCCCCGCCAACCAGCAGACCTGGGGGCATGACCGGCTTGGCTCCGAGGTGGTGCCGCCCGGGGGCCGGCACATCATCCGCCTGCCGCAGGACGGCAACTGCCTCTATGACGTGCGGGTGGTCTTCCAGGGCGGGGCCGCACCGGAGGAGCGGCGGAACCTCAACACCTGCGGCATGACCGATCTGGTGTTCGGCGGCGGCGGGGCGGCGCCGCGCGGCGCGGCGCAGGGCAACCCCTCCTTCAACCTGGTGAACCAGAGCGGCCGGGTGATCGAGGAATTCTACGCCTCCCCCTCCTCCCAGCAGAGCTGGGGGCCGGACCGGCTGGGCGAGGCCGTGGTGGCGCCGGGCACGAATTTCGCAGTGCGGCTGCCGCAGGGCGAGTGCACCTACGACCTGCGTTGGGTCTGGCAGGGCGGCGAGGCGCAGGAGCGGCGGAGCGTGAACGCCTGCTCGATGACGAATTACGTGGTGCGGTAGAGCGGAGCGCGGCGGGCGTGAGGCCGCCCCGCGGGCCATGAGCCCCCGAGGATGGGCGGCCGGTCCTGGACGCCATCCGCCATCCTGGTGCGGCCGCCGCCACCCCCGTGGCAGAAAGGCCGGACTGGCGAACCGGTCGGGCCGTCATCGCCGCCGTGGCGTCTGGTGCAGATCGCGGAGGGGCTGAAGGCCGGGAGCGTGGCTCCGCCCTGCCATCCATGACCCAATGGCGGATCGGCGTTCAGGTCTGAACGCGATCCGCCATGGTCGGTCCCTCCGCCGCCGATGGCGGCGGAGGAAAGGGCGGGAAGGCTACGCCGCCTTCGCCCCGGCAATCGCCTTCCACACCGCCTCCGGCGTGGCCGGCATGTCGATATGCTGCACCCCGACGGTCGAGAGCGCGTCCACCAGCGCGTTCATCATGGCGGGCGGGGAGCCGACCGCGCCTGCCTCGCCTGCGCCCTTCACGCCGAGCGGGTTGGTCTCGCAGGGCACCTCGATCAGGTCCACCTCGATATCCGGCAGGTCCTCCGCCCGCGGCAGGGCATAGTCCATGAAGCTGGCCGAGAGGAGCTGGCCGCTCTCCGGGTCGTAGGCCGTGCGCTCATGCACCGCCTGGCCGATGCCCTGCGCCACGCCGCCATGCACCTGGCCGCGCACGATCAGCGGGTTGATGGCATGGCCCACATCGTCCACCACGATGTAGCGCGGCACGGTGATCAGGCCGGTATCGGGGTCGATCTCCACTTCCGCGACGTGGCAGCCATTGGGGAAGGTGTGGGACTTGATCTCCGCCACCTCGGCCGCGTCGAGCAGCGTCGCCGGCTCGCCCCGCGCCGCCCGTTCCTTCTGGATGCGGGCGAGGTCGAGGATGCCGACGCCGCGATCCGTGCCGACCACCGAGAATTTGCCACCCGCCCCGCCGCCGAAGCTGCCGGGGGTGAACTCGATATCGGCCACCGCCGCTTCCAGATGCTCGGAGGCCGCCTGCTTGCCCTTCTCGATCACCGTCGCGGTGGTCAGCAGGATCGCCTGCCCCTCGGAGTAGAGGCTGCGCGCGCCGCCGGTGCCGCCGCCGGTCGGGATCTCGTCCGAATCGCCCTGGACGATGCGGATCCGGTCGATCGGGATGCCGAGCTCGTTGGAGGTGAGCATGGCATAGGCGGTCTCGTGGCCCTGGCCGGTGCTCTGGGTGCCGACCAGCACTTCCGCGAAGCCGTCCGCGGTGAAGCGCACCTCGGCCCGCTCCGTCGGGCCGCCGCCGGTGGCTTCCAGGTAGTAGGCGAGGCCGATGCCGCGCTTCCTGCCCTTCGCTTCGGAGGCGGCGCGCCGCGCCGGGAAGCCGGCCCAGTCGGCCTTCTCGAGCGCCGCGTCCAGGACACGCGCGAACTCGCCGCTGTCGTAGCGCTGGCCGATCGCGGTGGTGTAGGGCATGGCGGAGGAGGGCACCATGTTGCGCTTGCGGATCTCGACCCGGTCGATGCCGAGCTCCCGCGCCGCGGCGTCGATCAGCCGCTCCACCACATAGTTGCTCTCGGGCCGGCCGGCGCCGCGATAGGCATCGACCGGCACGGTGTTGGTCAGCACGCCGATGACGCGGGCATGGATCGCCTGGAAGTTGTAGACGCTGGCCAGCACCTTGGTGCCCGCCATGGTCGGGATCATGGGCGCGAAGGTGTTCAGATAGGCGCCCATATTCGCGTAGTTGCGGGTGCGCAGCGCCAGGAACTTCCCGTCCTTGTCCAGCGCCAGCTCACCCAGCGTGATGTTGTCCCGGCCATGGGTGTCGGACTGGAAGGCCTCGGTCCGCTCGCTGGTCCACTTCACCGCCCGGCCAAGGCGGCGCGCCGCCATGCAGACCAGGGCGTATTCGGCATAGAGGTAGAGCTTCATGCCGAAGCCGCCGCCGACATCCGGCGTGACGACGCGGAACTTCTCGGGCGGCAGGTTGAAGACATTGCCGGCCAGCAGGTTCTTCACCAGCCAGGAGCCCTGGGTGCCGCAGGTGAGGGTGAATTTCTCCTGGGCGGGGTCGTATTCCCCGAGGGCGGCGCGGCCTTCCATGGAGGCGACGATGACGCGGTTGTTCACCACCGTCAGCCGCGTCACATGCGCGGCCTGCTGTACCAGCGCCTCGGCCTTGTCCTTGTCGCCGGTGTCCCAGTCGAAGGCGATGTTGTTGGCGATGCCGTCCCAGACCAGCGGCGCGCCCGGCTCATGCGCGGTCGCGAGGTCCGTGGCGGAGGGCAGCAGGTCGTAATCCACCATCACCGCCTCCGCGCCGTCGCGGGCGGCCTGCGGCGTCTCGGCCACCACGAAGGCGACGGGGTCGCCGACATAGCGGACGCGGTCCTCGGCCAGCGCCCCGCGCGGGGTCTCGGCGCGGTCGCTGCCGTCCGAGTTCTTGAGCGGGATGACGCAGGGGATCTCCCCCAGCCCCTCCTCCTTCCACTCCCTCGCCGTAATGACCGCGAGGACGCCGGGGACGGCAAGCGCGCCACTGGTGTCGATGGAGAGGATCCTCGCCGCGGCATGCGGGCTGCGCAGCACCACGCCATGGGCGGCATCCGAGCGGACGGCGATGTCGTCCGTATAGCGGCCGCCACCCTTCAGCAGGCGCGGATCCTCGATCCGGCGCAGCGGCTGGCTCAGCCCGAACTTGGCCATGGGGACCTCCCGTCTCTTCCGTTCGCCCCATCATCTGCGGAGGAAGGGGGGAACGGGAAGGGGGGAGTGAGGGGAAAAGGGACGTGGGGGCAGGCGGGGGTGGCCCCCCACCCTGCAGGGACGCACCGCGTCCGGCCGGGATGGGGGGATATTCGCGGCCGCCGGCTACTTCACCAGTTCCGACACCCGCTGGTCGGCCGCGGGCTTCGGCCCCTCGCCGGGCCCGATGCTCGGCGGCTCCACAGGCCGGACCCCGAACCAGGACTTCACCCGCTCCCGCAGGGTCTGGAAGACCACATAGAGCATCGGGATCAGGAAGATGCCGACCAGCGAGGCCGCCAGCATGCCGCCGAAGACCGGCGTGCCGACCGCGCGGCGGGAGAGCATGGCCGCGCCGGTTGCCGTCACCAGCGGCACCAGGCCGAGGATGAAGGCGATGGAGGTCATCATCACCGCGCGGAAGCGAAGGCGAGAGCCCTCGATCGCCGCTTCGCGGATGGAGGCGCCGCGCTCCCGCGCCTCCTTGGCGAATTCGATGATGAGGATGCCGTTCTTCGCGGCCAGCGCGATCAGCACGACGAGGCCGATCTGGGCATAGACGTCGAGGCTGAGGCCCGCGATCAGGATGGCGAGGAACGAGCCGAGGCCGCCCACCACCACCGAGAGCAGCACCGGCACCGGGATGGTCCAGCTCTCGTACAGCGCCACCAGGAAGAGATAGGCGAAGAGCACGGCGAGCGCGATCACGTAGATGGTCTGCCCGGCCGCCAGCTTTTCCTGATAGGCGGTGCCGGTCCATTCGAAGCTGTAGCCGGCCGGCAGCACCCGGGCGGAGAGTTCCTCCATCGCCAGCAGCGCATCGCCCGAGGAGACGCCCGGCCGCGGCGAGCCGCTGATCGAGACCGCGCGGACATTGTTGTAGCGGCTGATGGTCTGCGGCCCGACCACGATCCGCACATCCGCCAGCGCCCGCAGCGGCACCATCTCCCCGCGGCTGCTGCGGACGCGGATGCGCCAGATATCGGAGATGTCGTCGCGGTCCTGCGCCTCCGCCTGGATGTTCACCTGCCAGGTGCGGCCGAACAGGTTCAGGTCGTTGACGTAGAAGCCGCCCAGCGAGGCCTGCAGCGCCGAGAAGATGGAGCTGATGGGCACGCCGAGGGCCTGCGCCTTGTCCCGGTCCACATCCAGGTAGATGGAGGGGTTCGAGGCCGAGAAGGTGGAGAAGACCTGGGTCAGCCGCGGGTCCTGGTTGGCCGCGACCACCAGGCCCAGCATCGCGCTTCCCAGCTCCGCCGGGTCGCGCCCCTGCAGGTCCTGGAGCTGGTACTCGAAGCCGCCGCCGGTGCCGAGGCCGATGATGGGCGGCAGGTTGAAGGCGATGACATTGGCCGTGCGCACCGCGGCGCCCGCGCCGAAGACCCGGCCGATGGAGGCGAAGACCGAATCCTCGGCCTTGGTCCGGTCCTCGAAGGGCCTGAGCCGCGCCACCATGAAGGCGGAATTGGACTGCGCGCCCTGGTCGATGAGCGAGAAGCCGACGATGGAGAGGACATTCTCCACCGCGGGGATGTCCTTCAGGATGCCCTCCACCTGCTCCACCGCCGCGCGGGTGCGGGAGAGGGAGGCGGCCTGCGGCAGCTGGACCTGGACGAAGAAGGTGCCCTGGTCCTCCTGCGGCAGGAAGCCCTGCGGGGTCCTCGCGCCGATCGTCCAGATCGCGAAGGCGATGCCGGCGGTCGCGACCAGCGAGAGGACGGAGACCCGGACCAGCCGCCGCACCACCGCGGCATAGCCGTCCCGCGCCTTGTCGATGCCCCGCAGCACGTATTTGATGGGCCCGCGCCGCGGCCCGGTATGCCGCAGGAAGAGCACGCAGAGCGCCGGCGAGAGGGTGAGGGCGTTGATCGCCGAGATCACCATCGCCGCCGAGATGGTCACCGCGAACTGCCGGAACAGCACGCCCGAGAGGCCGGGGATGAAGGCGACCGGCACGAAGACCGAGAGCAGGACCAGGGTGATGGCGATGATCGGGGCGGTGATCTCCCGCATCGCCTGCTTCACGGCCTGGTTCGGCGTCCAGTCCGGGTGTTCCTCCATCACCCGCTCGACATTCTCCACCACCACGATGGCGTCATCGACCACGATGCCGATGGCGAGCACCATGCCGAGGAGGGAGATGGTGTTGGCGCTGTAGCCCATGGCCAGCAGCACCACGAAGGCGCCGATCAGGCTGACCGGCACGGCGACGGTGGGGATCAGCGTCGCGCGCAGCGAGCCGAGGAAGAGGTAGACGACGATGACGACGAGGATGAAGGCCTCGAGCAGCGTCTTGATCACCTCCTCGATCGTATCGACCACGAAGGTGGTGCTGTCATACAGCACCTGGGCCCGCATGCCCTCGGGGAAGCGGGTGCCCAGCTCGTCCAGTGTCCGCCGCATGGCGGCGGCGACCGTCACGGCATTGGCGCCGGGCGAGAGATAGACGCCCATGGTCACCGCCGGCTGGCCGTTGAGCCGGGAGACGGTGTCCTGGCTCTGCGCGCCGAGCTCGACCCGCGCCACGTCGCGGATGCGCAGCAGGGACCCGTCCGGATTGGCCCGGACGACGATGCTGCCGAATTGCTCCGGCGTCACCAGCCGCCCGAGCGTCTGGATGTTCATCTGGAATTGCTGGGTGTCCGGGATCGGCTGGGCGCCGATGCGCCCGACCGCGGCCTGAATGTTCTGGCTCTGGATCGCCGTCACCAGATCCTGCGGCGTCAGGTTCAGGCTGGTGAGACGGTCGATCTCGAACCAGACGCGCATGGAGTAGTTCTGCGCGCCGAACAGGTTCACCTGGCCGACGCCCGGCACCCGCGCCATGCGGTCGATCATGTTGATCGTCGCGTAGTTCGACAGGAAGAGCGGGTCGTGCTCGGCGGAGGTCGAGGTCAGCGCGATGAACTGCAGCACCGCCGAGGACTGCTTGCGGACGATGAGGCCGGCCCGCTGCACCTCCTGCGGCAATCGCGCCAGGTTGGCCTGGATACGGTTGTTGACGTTGACGGTGTTGATGTCCGGGTTCGAGCCGAGGGCGAAGCTGACCGAGAGCTGGTAGACGCCGTCATTGCCGCTGTTCGAGCGCATGTAGATCATGTTCTCGACGCCGTTGACGGCGCTTTCGACGATCTGCCCGACGGTCGCCTCCAGCACCGCGGCCGAGGCGCCCGGATAGGTGGCCTGCACCGAGACCTGCGGCGGCACGATGTCCGGGAACTGCGCGACCGGGATGCGCAGCAGGGCGAGGGCGCCAGCGAGGGTGGTGACGATCGCGATGACGATCGCCAGCCGCGGCCGGTCGACGAAGATGGCGGAGATCATGCCGCGTCAGCCCTGCCGGCCCGCCGGTGCGGGGCCGCCCGGCCCGCCGGCGGCGGGGGGACGGCTGCCGGGCGGCGGCGCGCCGACCGGGGCGGGGTTCACCTCCTGCCCCGGGCGCACCCGCTGCAGCCCCTCGGCGATCACCGTCTCGCCGCCCTGGAGGCCATTCTCGATCACCACCTGGTCGCGGAGGGTCTGGCCGAGGGCGACGGGGCGGCGCTGCGCCTTCTTCTCCCCGTCCACCACCAGCACGTAATTGCCGCCCTGGTCCTGCAGCACCGCGGCGCGCGGGATGACGATGGCCTGCACCGGCTCCGCGCCCTCCACGAAGACCGTCACGAACTGGCCGTCGATCAGCTCCCGGTCGCCGGCGCCGCCATTCTGCACGCCGTCCCGGCGGGGGTTCGGCATCAGGGCGCGGATCAGGATGCTGTCCGTGTTGCGATCGACCTGGGTGTCGATGAACTCGATCCGCCCGCGCTGCGGGTAGGTCCTGCCATCGGTGGTGCGGATGCGCACCACCACCGCGTTGACGCCGCCGCGCCCCTCGTAGCGGTTGCGCAGCTCGACCGCCGCGCGGGCGCTGACGGTGAAGACCACGCGCATCGGGTCCTGGCTGACGATGGTCGCCAGCGGCTCGGTCAGCGTTGGCGAGACGACATTGCCCGGCGTATAGGTCGCCCGGCCGATCTTGCCGTCGATCGGCGCGATGATGTCGGTGTAGCCCAGGTTGATCTCCGCCACCCGCACCTGGGCCTGGGCGGCCAGCACGCCGGCATTCGCCGTGCGCTCCTGCGCCTGGGCGTTGTCCAGCGCCACCCGCGTGCCGGCGCCGGTCTGCTGCAACTCCCGCGCACGGGCCAGGGAGACGCGGGCATTCTCCAGCGTCGCCTGGGCGGAGGCGACATTGGCGCGGGCCTGTTCCAGCGCCGCCTCGAAGGGCGGCCGCTCCAGCCGGAACAGCACGTCGCCCGCCTTCACCTCCTGCCCTTCCTGGAACAGGCGTTCCTGGAGGAAGCCGGTGACGCGGGCGCGGATCTCGACGCGGTTCACCGCCTCGATCCGGCCGGTGAACTCGGTGCTCTCGGTCACCGGCTTCCGCTCCGCCGTCATCACCCCGACCGCGGGCGGGCCCTGCGGGCCGAACTGCGCGAGCGCCGGCGCCTGCGCGAGCAGGAGAAGAAGCAGGACGAGGGGGATACGGCGCATGCGGGGGAAGTCCGGATCTGGGGGCAGGGGATACTGCACCAGCGAAGTACGCTTTGGCAGGTGGCCTTGTGGCGGGCTACCGCAAGGCAGGCATGACGGGATGACAAGTCCTCCATCCCTCCCTGGCTTGCCGGGGCGTGAGGCAGAATGCAGGCTGCGCGCATGTGGTTCGCCCCGCCCCGCGAGATTCCCGTCCGCCTCCATGCCAGCCTGCCGGCCGCGCATCGCCGGCCGCGCCGCACCGCCTGGTCGGACGCCAATCGCGGCGGCGCCGCGATCGACAGCTTCCTGGAGGGGCCCTGCTTCGACCAGGCGGGTCGCTTCTGGGTCACCGACATCCCGAATGGCCGGATCTTCCGTGTCGGCCCGCGGGACTGGGAGGTGGCGGCGGAGTACGGCGGCTGGCCGAACGGCATGGCGCCCGGCCCGGCCACCGGCGCGCATGCCGGCGCGCTGCTGGTCACGGATTACCGCCAGGGGCTGCTGCGCCTCGACCCCGCGACCGGCGCCCTGGCGCCGGTGCTGGAGACCGCGCTGTCGGAAGGCTTCAAGGGGCTGAACGACCTGGTGCTGGACATGTCGGGCGCGATCCTGATGACCGATCAGGGCCAGACCGGCCTGCAGGACCCGACAGGGCGCGTCTTCCGGCTCTGGCCGGATGGGCGGATCGACCGTCTCCTCTCGAATGGCCCGAGCCCGAACGGCATCGCGCTGAACCGCGCGGGGACGCATTGCTATGTCGCGATGACCCGAAGCTGCGAGGTCTGGCGCTTCGCCCTGCGGCCGGACGCCATGGTGGGAAAGGCGAACTGCTTCTTCCGCGTCCCGGCCGGCACCAGCGGGCCGGACGGCCTGGCGGTGGATGCCGCGGACCGGCTGTTCGTGGCCAATCCCGGTCATGGCCAGGTCTGGGGCGTCGATCCGCATGGGCAGCCGCTGTTCCGGCTGGACTGCACGGGGTTCGGCCGGATGCCGACCAACTGCTGCTTCGCGCCGGATGGCAGGACGCTACTGATCACCGAGAGCCAGTCGGGCCAGGTGCTGGCGGCGGAGATTCCGGCCGGCTGATATTTGGCTGGTGATGTCCCGGCCTGTGGCCTGCGGCCAGTGCCGCGAAGCCAGGGCCCGGAGGGACGCCGGCGCCTGAGGCATGACCGGCGTCAGCACGTCATGGGCCGAGCGCGGAGGGGGCCGGACGCGCTGCGCTGGACCCGATACCCGCCGCAGGAGGCTCCGCCGACCCGCAGGCGGCGGAGCACCGGAGCGGGTGCCGCGCCGCCAGCCTGCGCCAGGGTGGATTGCGTCCGGAACCGAAGGCCAGTCCGCCGCAGGTCGTTGATTGCAGGGTAGAGTCTCGCCCCCGGGCGTTCACGCCCCTCCGCGATCCGCCCTATCCCGGAACCGCCGCAGCCACCCGCCGCCGCGCCGTCGAGCCGCGCACCACGCAGCGCCCGCTGAGCATGACCTTGCGCACCGGCGCCTCGGGGGCGCGCAACCGGTCGAAGAGCAGGGTCATCGCCATGCGCCCGATCTCCCGCAGCGGCTGCTCGATCACCGTCAGGCCGGGCTCCACCAACTCCGTCCAGGATTCATTGTCGAAGCCGGCCAGCGCGAGATCGTCGGGGATGCGCCGCCCGGCGGCGCGCGCCGCCCGCAGCAGGCCCATCAGCAGCAGCGAGTTGCTGGCCAGCACCGCCTCGGGGGGCAGGGGCTCGGCCAGCAGGGCGGCCAGGGCGGTCTCGGCCGCCGCGACCTGCGGCAGGACGAAGCGCTCCCGCGCGGCGAGGCCGTGCCGGGCCATGGCGGCGCGGTAGCCCGCCGCGCGCTCGAGGCCGGTGCCGCTGGTCTGGCCGAACAGCCCGGCGATGCGGCGATAGCCCTGCCCGACCAGATGGTCCACCAGCGCCCCGCTCGCCGCCGCATTGTCCAGCAGCACGGAGTCGAAGCGCCCGGGCGGGCCGGCACGGTCGATCAGCACCACCGGCAGCCCCAGCGGCTGGCGCGCCAGCCGCTCGGCGGTGACGAGAGTCGGCGCCAGGATCAGCCCGGTCACCCGCTCCTCCTGCATCAGCCGCAGATAGATCGCCTCCCGCGCCGGATCCTCGTCCGTGTTGCAGAGGATGACGCGCAGCCCGGCCTGATAGGCGGCCTCCTCCACCGCCCGGCCGACGCCGGTGAAGAAAGGGTTGCCGATATCGGCGAGAATCAGGCCGATCGTGCCGCTCTCCTGGGAGCGCAGGCGGCGGGCGGCGAGGTTGGGGCGGTAGCCGGTGGCGCGGACCGCCTCCATCACCTGCGCCCGCAGCGCCTCGCTGATCGGGCCCTTGCCCAGGGCGCGGGAGACGGTCGCCGGGGAGACGCCGGCGGCCCGGGCGACATCCTTGATGCTGGCGGTCATGCGCTGGCGGTCACGCCGGTGGGATCGGTTTCACCATCATCGGCCCAGCCTGCCCCCGTATCGTCCAGGCTTCAACCAAATTGCCGCGGAGAAGCTTAGATTTTCTTTGACACGGCAACTGAGAACGTTTTCACTGCCCGGCAACAAGCGAGGCAGGAACGTCCCCGATGGCCCAGGCCCCTTCCCCCATGCCGATCGCCCGCGAGCTGGTGCGGCTCAATGCCCGCCCGGCGAGCAAGGCCGCGGCCATCGCGGAGGCCGGCCAGCTCCTCGCCGCCGCCGGCTGCACCGATCCCGCCTATGCCGCGAGCATGGCGCGGCGCGAGGAGGCGGCGAACACCTTCCTCGGCCATGGCGTCGCCATCCCGCACGGCATGGGCGAGGACAGGCACCTGGTCCGCCGCAACGGCCTCGCCATCCTGCAGGTGCGGGAGGGGATCGAGTGGAATCCCGGCCAGGTCGCGCATCTCATCGTCGGCATCGCCGCCAGGTCCGACGAGCACATCGCCATCCTCCGCCGCCTGACCCGCCTGCTGAACGATGAGGCGAGGCTGCGCGCCCTGTTCACCACGGATGATCCGGAGGCGATCATCGCCGCCCTCGGCGCGGAGCCGGCCGAGGCGGTGCCGGCCGCGCCCGCCACCGACCTGGCCGAGCGCTTCGACTGGGTGGTGGACTACCCCACCGGCCTGCATGCCCGCCCCGCCACCCGCTGGGTGGAGGCGGCGCGCGCCGCGGGCTGCCGCATCCAGGTCCGCCACGGCGACCAGGTGGCGGATGCGACCGCGCTGGTCGGGCTGCTGCAACTCGGATTGCGGGCCGGGGACCGGATCACCGTCTCGGCCGAGGGGCGCGACGCCGCCGCGGGCCTCGCCCGGCTGCGCGCCGCCATCACCGGCCTCAGCGCGCAGGAGAAGGCGGATGCGGCACTCGCCGCCCAGCGCGCCGCCGCCCCCGTCCGCGGCTGGGAGCCGGCCGGGCGCCTCGTCGCGCTGGCCGGGATCGGGGCCAGCCCCGGCCTCGCCATCGGCCGCGTGCATGTGCTCAGCAACGCCCAGGCCGCCATCCCGGATGCGCCGCTGCCCCTGGCCGAGGGGGGCGCCCGGCTGGAGGCGGCGATCCGCGCCACGCGGGCGCAGCTCAAGGCGCTGGAGGACGACACGGCCCGCCGCCTCGGCCCCGGCGAGGCCGCCATCTTCCGCGCCCATGCCGGGCTGCTGGACGACCCGGACCTGATCACCCTGACCTGCCAGCTCATGGTGGAAGGGCATGGCCTCGCCTGGTCCTGGCACCAGGCGGTGGAGCGGGTGGCGGGCGGGCTCGCCGCGCTGGGCAACCCGGTGCTGGCCGGCCGCGCCGCCGACCTGCGCGATGTCGGCCGCCGGGTGCTGGGGCAGATCGACCCCTCGCTGGTCGGCGGCTCGCTCGCCGAGCTGCCGGAGGGGCCGGTGATCCTGGTCGCCGAGGACCTCGCCCCCTCCGACACCGCCGGCCTCGATCCCGCGCGCGTGGTCGGGCTGGCGACCGCGGCGGGCGGCCCGACATCGCATACCGCCATCCTGGCCCGCACCCTCGGCCTGCCGGCGCTGGTCGCGGGTGGGGCGGGGCTGCTGGACCTCGCCCCGGGCACGGAAGCGGTGCTGGATGGCGCGGCCGGGCGGCTGCACCTCGACCCCGGGGAGGCCGACCTCGCCTCCGCCCGCGCCTTCCTCGCGGCGCAGCAGGAACAGCGGACGCGCGAGGCGGCGCTCCGGGCCGAGCCGGCGGTGACGCGCGACGGCCACCGCATCGAGGTCGCGGCCAATATCAACCTGCCGGATCAGGCCGCCTTCGCCCTCGCCCAGGGCGCCGAGGGGGTGGGGCTGATGCGCACGGAATTCCTCTTCCTCGAGCGCGGCGACACGCCGGGGGAGGAGGACCAGCTCGCCACCTACCGCGCGATGATCGGGGCGCTGGACGGCCGCCCGCTGATCGTCCGGGCGCTCGATATCGGCGGCGACAAGCAGGTGCCACATCTGCGGCTGCCGGTGGAGGCGAACCCCTTCCTCGGCGTCCGCGGCGCCCGGCTGCTGCTGCGCCGGCCGGACCTGATGGAGCCGCAGCTCCGCGCCCTCTATCGCGCCGCCGCCGCGGGCGGGGCGCTCTCCATCATGTTCCCCATGGTGACCTCGGTGCCGGAGGTGGTGGCGCTGCGGGCGGCCTGCGAGCGGATCCGCGCCGAGCTCGGCGCGCCCGAGGTGCCGATCGGCATCATGGTGGAGGTGCCGGCGGCGGCGGTGCAGGCGGATGCGCTGGCGCGCCATGTGGACTTCTTCTCGGTCGGCACCAACGACCTGACGCAATACGTGCTTGCCATCGACCGGCAGAACCCGGAGCTGGCGGCGGAGGCGGACAGCCTGCATCCCGCCGTGCTGCGGCTGATCGCGCAGACGGTGGAGGCGGCGACCCGCCACGGCCGCTGGGTCGGCGTCTGCGGCGGCTTGGCGGGCGAGCCCTTCGGCGCGGCGCTGCTCGCCGGCCTCGGCGTCGCGGAGCTCTCCATGACCCCGCGGGACATCCCGGCGGTGAAGGCGGCGCTGCGGGCGGCGACGCAGGCCGGGCTGCGCGACCTGGCCGCCCGCGCCATCGCCTGTGGCACGGCGGAGGAGGTGCGGGCGCTGGAAGCGGACCTCCTGGCGATGACGCGGCCCGCGCCGCAGGCGGCCGCCTGATGCCCGCGCCCTTCGTCACCCTCGCGCTGAACCCGGCGATCGACCAGACCATCGAGCTGGATGCGCTGGTGCCAGGCGCGGTGAACCTGGCGCGCGCCGCGGTGCGGCATGCCGCGGGCAAGGGGATCAATGTCGCGGCCTGCCTTGCCGACTGGGGCGTGCCGGTGACCGCGACGGGCCTGCTGGGCGAGGCGAATGACGCGCCCTTCCGCGCGCTCTTCGCCGCGCGCGGCATCACGGACTGCTGCGTCCGCATCCCCGGCGAGACGCGGACCAACATCAAGCTGCTGGACCGCGCGGCGGGCGCGACCACCGACATCAACCTGCCCGGCACCACGCCGGCGCCGGAGGCGCTGGACGAGGCGCTGGCTGCGCTGCATGCGGCGACCGGCCCGGGCACCATCGCCGTGCTCTCGGGCAGCCTGCCGCCGGGCCTGCCGGCGGAGACCTATGCCGAACTGGTCGCGCTGCTCGCCGAGCAGGGCGCGCGGGTGGTGGTGGATGCCAGCGCCGCGCCGCTCTCCGCCGTGCTGGGCGCGCCGGTGCTGCCGCATGCCGTGAAGCCGAACCGGCATGAGCTGGAGGGCTGGGCCGGCCATGCACTGCCCGACCGGGCGGCGCTGCTCGCCACCGCCCGGTCGCTGGCGGCACGCGGCATCGGCCTCGTCGTGGTCTCCATGGGGTCGGAGGGCGCGCTCTTCGTCATGGCGGGGCGTGCGGTGATGGTCCGCCCGCCCGCCCTTGCGGTGACCAGCAGCGTCGGCGCGGGCGATGCCATGGTGGCGGGGATCGCCGCCGGCCTGGCGGACGGGCTGCCGCTGGCGGCGCTGGCCCGCCGCGCCACCGCCTTTTCCGCCGCCAAGCTGCAGCGGACCGGCGCCGGGCTGCCCGGCCGCGCGGCGGTGGAGGCGATCGCCGCCGCCCTGCAGGCCGAAACCCTCGACTGAACGCCCAACCAGGAGCGGAGGAGCAGAGATGTCCGGAGTGATCGCCGTGGTCGAGGCGGGCGACAGCCCGGTCCGGGCCATGCTGGCGGCGGAGGCGCTGCGCCAGGCAGCCCGCCGCGATGGCCGGGACCTGGCGGTGGAGGTGCGGACGGAGCGCGGCGTGCTCTCGCCCCTGCCCGTCGCGCCGGATGCGGAGGCCCTGCTGCTGGTGGGCGAGGCGGCGCGGGCGCCGGAGGGGCTCGACCGGCTGGGGGCGGTGCGGGCGCGGATCGAGGAGGTGCTGGCCGATGCCGGCGGCGTGCTGGCGCGCGCCCGGCCGGGTGCCTCCGCCGCGCCCCCGCCGGCGCCGGCCGGCGGCAGGCGGATCGTCGCCATCACCTCCTGCCCCACCGGCATCGCCCATACCTTCATGGCGGCCGAGGGGCTGGAGCAGGCGGCGAAGGCGCTGGGACACGAGATCCGGGTGGAGACCCAGGGCTCGGTCGGCGCGCAGAACGCCCTGACGCCGGAGGAGATCGGCGCGGCGGACCTGGTGCTGATCGCCGCCGACACGCAGGTCGATCTCTCCCGCTTCGGCGGCAAGCCGGTCTTCCAGAGCGGCACCAAGCCGGCGATCAATGACGGCCGGGCGCTGGTGGCGCGCGCCCTGGCCGAGGCGAAGCCGCAGGGCGGGGCGCAGGCCCCCGCGGCGTCCACGCCCGGCAGGAAGCCGCTCACCGGCCCCTACAAGCACCTGATGACCGGCGTCTCCTTCATGCTGCCCTTCGTGGTCGCGGGCGGGCTGCTGGTGGCGCTCGCCTTCGCTTTCGGCGGCATCGAGGCATCCGAGCCGGCGAGCCGCGGCACGCTGGCGGGCGCGCTGTTCCAGACCGGCGCGCTCGCGGCGCTCGCGCTGATGGTGCCGGTGCTCGGCGGCTACATCGCTTATTCCATCGCCGACCGGCCGGGCATCGCGCCGGGCATGGTCGGCGGCATGCTTGCGGTGCAGCTCAATGCCGGCTTCCTCGGCGGCATCGTGGCGGGCTTCGTCGCCGGCTACTGCGTGGCCTGGCTGAACCGTGCGCTCCGCCTGCCGCGCACGCTGGAGGGCCTCAAGCCGGTGCTGGTCCTGCCCTTCCTCGGGGCGCTGATCACGGGGCTGGCGATGATCTACGTGGCGGGCGGCCCGGTCGCGGTGGCGCTTGCCAGCCTGACCGAGTTCCTGCGCGGCATGCAGGGCAGCGGCGCGATCGCGCTCGGCCTGATTATTGGCGCGATGATGGCCTTCGACATGGGCGGGCCGGTGAACAAGGCGGCCTATGCCTTCTCCACCGGGCTGATCGCCAGCCAGGTCTATGGCCCGATGGCTGCCGCCATGGTGGCCGGGATGACGCCGCCGCTCGGCCTGGCGCTGGCCGCCTTCCTGTTCCGCGACCGCTTCACCCTGGAGGAGCGCGAGGCGGCGCCGGCGGCGGGCGTGCTTGGCCTCGCCTTCATCTCCGAAGGGGCGATCCCCTTCGCCGCCAAGGACCCGCTGCGGGTGATCCCGGCGCTGGTGCTCGGCTCGGCGGTGGCGGGCGCCATCGCCATGATGGTGGGGGCGGAGCTGCGGGTGCCGCATGGCGGCGTCTTCGTGCTGCCGATCCCGAATGCGGTCACCCAGCTCGGCGGCTATGTGGTGGCGCTGCTGGCCGGGACGGTGGTGACGGCGATGGCGCTGCGCCTGCTGAAGCGGCCGGCGGTGGCCTGACGGGCGCAGCCTCAAGCAGCCCGAGGGGCGCTCTCACATCGGCCCTGCCGTGTGGGAGCGCCCCGCTCTTCCGATCATGCCGGCGAATATGGGCACCGGACCCGGATGGCCGCCCCCCTTCAGAACAGCGCCGCCTGGGGCCGTGATGCCGCCCCGCCCGGCTTCCGGCGCGGCAGGGGGGCGGGCGGCGGGGGGGAAGCGCCGGTTTCGCGCTTCGGTCCGGCATAGCCGTCATCGGCGATCAGGCGCAGCTGCTCGGCCGTGCCGGCCTGGGCCGCGGGCAGTTCGAGGGGCACCGGCCAGAAGCATTCGATCCGGTCCTCCCCCCGCAGCGCGAGGAAGACGACGCGGTCGACCCGGCCGCCCTCGCCGGTCTCGACCGCGAAGCGGAAGACGAGGCCATCCGCCGCCGTCTCGCCGAGGGCGAGGGAGAGCTGCTCGGCCTCGATCTCCTGCCGGCGCAGGGTGCGGTCGGTCGGCTCGTCGGCGGCGCCGCGGTAGAAGCGCACCGGCACGCCATGGCCGTTCGAGCCGATCACGAAGACGAAATGGGCGCTGTCGTCGAGTACTTCCAGCCAGGGATACTCGCCCGATGCCGCGGCCCGCATGAGGCGATGGCGGCCGAAGGCGAAGGCGCGGCAGCCGACCGACCAGGGATCATCGCCGAGCTCGTAGCTGGCCATGGCGAGCGCATCGCGGCGGGCATTGGCGAGCATCCGCGCGCAGATGCGCAGACGCTCCTCGGTCAGCGCCGGATGGATGTCCCAGGGCAGGCGCGACGGCGAGGACGAGGCGGAAGGCGGGGTCTCGGCGGCTGGCTCCATGACGGCAGCATATCATCCTTTGCGCCGTGTCAGCAGGCCGTTGCCGGTCCCGGCGGCGGGCAGGGCGGATCGGGAGAGAGCTGCGCCAGGTTGCCCCCGCCCCTGCTTGGCGCCCGATCCCGACGAAGGGCGTGGACCTTGGTGCCGGCGTCGCCGGGCCAGGCAACGCGACGGCACCGCACCGCCCGGGCCGGAGATCGGGACTTGCCCGGGACCCGACGAGAGTCGAAGGGCTGCTCTCCCATGAGGGGAGACAGCAGGCCGCTCTTCTCCCGCGCGCAGCCGGCCCTGTCGAGGCGTGCCGCATGGCTGCGCCTGAGGAGCGGCCGTCTCTTGCCCCAATCATCTCGGGCAAGGCTGCGTGGCCTGCGGTTGCCGCCAACGGCACGGGCGTGAGCCACACCGGCAGGACGGCGGGCCGCCCGGGCATGGCGGCAAGAGCTCGCACAATCACGCCTGCCGAAGACCTGCGCAGGTGGCAGATGCTTGTTGCGGGGATGGGCTTCGCATAGCCTTCCCGGAAAAAGGCCGGAGCGATTGCACCCCGCAGTCAGGCGATCGGCGAAGAATGAAGGGAGGCACGCCTGTGGATGCTCTCGTGCGTGCCATCAATGCGATCGACTGGATCAATCGCTCCGTGGGCAAGGTCGTCGCCTGGCTGACGCTGGCGACGGTCCTGATCTGCGGCACGGTCGTCCTGCTGCGGTATGCGGCCGGCCTGGGCTATGTCTGGATGCAGGAGCTCTATGTCTGGACCCACGCCATGACCTTCCTGCTGGCGGCGGGGTTCGCCTATCTGCTGAACGCCCATGTGCGGGTGGACATCTTCTATGCCCGCATGAGCCCCCGCGGAAAGGCCTGGGTCGACCTGTTCGGCGTGGTCTTCCTGCTGATGCCGTGGCTGGCGCTGCTCGGCTGGACCGCCTGGACCTATGTCTCCTACTCCTGGCAGACGAATGAGGTCTCGGTCCAGGGCGACGGCATGCCGGCGATGTACGTCCTCAAGGCGTCCATCCTCGGCTTCGTCCTGCTGCTGGGGCTGCAGGGCCTGGCCTGGATCGGCCGCTGCATCCTGGTGCTGAACGGGCGCGAGCCGCCGCCTTCCGAGACCCTGACCGGGCCGGTTGTCTGAGCGCGCGATGTCCTCCCTCCTCCTGGGCGAGATCCTCGCCATCGCCCTCTTCCTCGCCGGCACCTTCGGCGTCCTGCTCGGCTACCCCATCGCCTTCAGCCTGGCGGGCTTCTCGCTGATCTTCGCCGGCCTCGGCTGGGCGCTCGGCGTCTTCGACCCGATCATCCTGACCAGCCTGCCCTCGCGCTATTTCGGGCTGATGACCAATGAGGTGCTGGTGGCGGTGCCGCTGTTCATCTTCATGGGCGCCGTCCTCGAGCGCTCGAAGATCGCGGAGGCGCTGCTCGAGACCATGGGCCAGCTCTTCGGCACGATGCGCGGCGGCCTGGCGATCTCCGTCGTGATCGTGGGCGCGCTGCTGGCGGCCTCGACGGGCGTGGTCGGCGCGACCGTCGTGACCATGGGCCTGCTCAGCCTGCCCGCGATGATGCGCGCCGGCTACGACCCGAAGCTCGCCACCGGCGTGATCTGCGCCTCGGGGACGCTCGGCCAGATCATCCCGCCCTCGGTCATCCTGATCTTCATCGGCGACCTGCTGATGGGCGCCAACCAGCTCGCGGCGCAGCGGACGGGCAGGCCGGTCGATCCGGTCTCGGTCGGCGACCTCTTCGTCGGCGCCTTCCTGCCGGGCCTCGGCATCGTCGCGCTCTATATCCTCTACGTCATCGGGATGGCCGTGGTGCGGCCGGCGAGCTGCCCGGCGCTGCAGATGGACGAGGCGGAGCGGGCCTCGCTCGGGCGCCGCTTCCTGCGCGCCCTGGTGCCGCCCCTGCTGCTGATCGTGGCGGTGCTCGGCTCGATCCTGGTCGGGCTGGCGACGCCGACCGAGGCCGCCTCGATCGGCGCGATCGGCGCGGTGGTGCTGGCCGCCCTCAACCGCGCTCTCTCCTTCCGCATGATGCTCGGCGTCATGCGCAACACGGCGGTGATCAGCGCGCTCGTCTTCGGCATCGTGCTTGGCGTGTCGGTCTTCTCGCTGGTCTTCCGCGGCCTTGGCGGCGAGCATCTGGTCGAGCAGGCGCTGCTCGGCATGCCCGGCGGCACCATCGGCGCGGTGGTGGGCGTGATGCTGGTGATGTTCGTGCTGGGCTTCTTCATGGACACCATCGAGATCGTGCTGATCGTGGTGCCCATCACGGCGCCGGCCATCATCGCCATGGGAGTCGATCCGCTCTGGCTGGGCGTGATGATCGGCATCAACCTGCAGACGGCCTTCCTGACGCCGCCGGTCGGCTTCGCCCTGTTCTACATGCGCGCGGTGGCGCCGGCCTCGATCACCACCGGCGACATCTATCGCGGCATCATTCCCTTCGTCTGCCTGCAGGCGATCGCCCTCGCGGCCCTCTGGCTGGTGCCGCAGACCGCCACCTGGCTGCCGAAGGTCGTCTTCCCCGATGCCGTGCCCGCTGCCGCCGCGCCCGGCGGCGGCGGTTCGGTGCTCGACGACATCCTGCAGGCGCCGATGGGCGGTGGCACCCCCGCGCCCTCCGGCTCGCCGCTGGACCAGCTTCTCAGCCCACCGCCGCCCGGCGACCGCCAGCCGGAGGGCGATCCCGTCCTCGACCGGCTGCTGCGGGGCGGTTGATGCCGGCAGGCGGGCCGGCATGACGCGAAGGCGCCCGCCGGCGGTGCCGGCGGGCGCTTCACGCATTCGGCGCCGCGCGGGCGTCAGGCGGGACGGAAGCCCTGCAGGCGCGCGTTGAGGTATTCCTGCAGGCCGATCCGGCTCCACGCCATCTGCTCGCGCTGGAATTTGTAGTAGGAATCCAGCGTCTTCTTGGTCAGCGCATCGCCGCTGTCGCGCAGCTCCGTCAGCACCTCGGTCCAGGCGCGGCCATAGGCCTGGATGAACTCGTCGGGCAGCCTGCGGAGCTGCACATTGTGCTGCCGGATCAGGGTCTCGAGCGCGCCGGCATTGCTGGCATCGTTCTCGGCCGTGAGCTGGCAGTGCTCGTCGCCGCAGCCCCAGGCGAAGATCTGCTGGATGTCCTTGGGCAGGGCGTCCCACTTCGCCTTGTTGACAGTCATCTCGTTGATGACCGCGGGCTCGTGCATGCCCGGCCAGTAGTAGAAGCGCGTCACCTTGTAGAAGCCGGCCGCCAGGTCCTGCCAGGGGCCGACCCATTCGGTGGCGTCGATGGCGCCGGACTGCAGGGCGCCGAAGATCTCGCCCACGGGCAGGTTCACGATCGTCGCGCCCATCTTGCGCAGCGCGTCGCCGCCGAAGCCGGGGATGCGCATCTTCAGGCCGCGCACATCGGCCGCGGAGCGGATCTCCTTGTTGAACCAGCCGGCCATCTGCACGCTGGTCGAGCCGGCATGGAAGCCCTTGAGGCCGAACTGCGCATAGGTCTCGTCCCACAGCGCCTGCCCGCCGCCATAGCGCAGCCAGGCGACGGACTCGTAGTTGGTCATGCCGAAGGGCACGGTGGTGTAGACGCTGAGGATCTTGGCCTTGTTCTGCCAGTAGTAGGGCGTGGAGTGCATGCAATCGGCGGTGCCGCGCTGCACGGCGTCGAAGGCCTCGAAGGCGGGCACCAGCTCGCCGGCGGCGAAGACCCTGATCGTCAGGCGCCCGCCCGTTGCTTCGCCGATGGTCCTGGCGAAGCGTTCCGCCATGGTGCCGCCGCCGGGAAACATCTTCGGCCAGCTCGTCACCATGCGCCATTCGATCCGGCCCTGTGAAAGCGCCGGCGCCGCCAGGGTCGTCACCGCGGCCGCCGCGGCCACACCGCCGGCGGCCGTCCTGGCGAGGTTACGCCGTTGGAATTCGGTCATTGTCCTTGCTCCTCCCTGTTATGGTTTGTTGCCCGGCATGGGTTTTTCACGCAGCGGGTGAAGTGCGGGGGCGGATTATAAAAAGAACAACAAGTCAGGATGCCGCCGCGATCCGTATTACAAGGCTGAAACGCTATCGCGGCTCCTGTGCCGATTCAATTCGAACCTCCGCTTCGGCGGCCATCCCGGGTGCCTGGCATCGACAAGCCTTGGTCAGGAGCGCGGGCCGGACGGGCACGCTTCATCGGCCCCGGCGTCCCGCCCGCGGCTGGCCGCCCAGGGCTGCCGGGATAGTGCCCCGCACCAGCGCCTGTGAACCAGGCCGCGGGCAAAGCCACTTCCGCCCACGCCGCCCCGCGGGGCAGAAACACCGGACCGATCCGGAGCAGCGATGGTGTGGCGGCCCAACCTGAAGCCTCTGCTCGGCCCTGCCGGCCTGGTGCTGGCCTGCTTCCTGCTGGGCGCCGCGGTGCCGGCGCTCCTGCCCGGGCTCGGCCTGCCCCCCGACGGGATGGCGGCCGGGGCGCTGCGCGTGCTGGCGGGGATCGGCTTCTGGCTCGGCCTCGCCTGGGCCGGCGCGCGGTTCTTCGACCTGCTGCTGCTGCGCGCGGCACTGGCCACGCGGCGCGGCGTACCCTATCCGCGGCTGCTCTCGGACATGGTGCGCGCCGCGCTCTTCGCCGCCGCGGCGGCGGCGATCCTGATGCTGGTCTTCGGCCAACCCGCGATCGGCCTGCTGACCACCTCGGGCGTCGTCGTCGCCGTCATCGGCTTCGCGCTCCGCAACATCATCGGCGATGTCTTCTCCGGCATCGCGCTCGGGGTCGATGCGCCCTACCGCATCGGCGACTGGATCGAGACCGCCGAGGGCTGCGCCGGCCGCGTCATCGAGGTAAGCTGGCGCGCGACGCGGCTGGTGACGCGCGACGGCGTGACCCTGACCGTGCCGAACGGGCTGATCGCGGCGCATCGCCTGGCGAATTTCGGCGCCGAGGGGGGCTACCGCACCGGCCTGCGCCTGCCCCTCGACCCTGGCCTGCCGACCGAGCGCGCGAAGCGCATCCTGCTGGCCGCGGCGCTGGATGCGGAGCGGGAATTCCCCGGCCTTGCCCCGGACGTGCTGCTGCAGGAATTCGCGGATGGCGCCGCCATCTACCTGCTGCGCTTCCGCGTGCCGGATTACGGGCGGGAGGCGGCCTGCCGCGATGCCGTCGCCGCCGCCGCGCTGCGCGCCCTGCAGCATGCCGGCCTCGCCCCGGCCCGGCCGGCGCGCGCGCTGCAGCTTGAACGCGGCGCGGCGGCGCGCGCGGGCCGGGCGGCGCTGCTGCGGCGCATCGCGCTGTTTGCCGGCTTCCCGCCGGAGGAGCGGGCCGCGCTGGAGGCGCTGATGCAGGAGCGGCCGGTGCCGCGCGGCGCCACCATCGTCCACCAGGGCGAGGCCGGCGACAGCCTGTTCATCCTGGCGGAGGGCGCGCTGGAGGTCCGGGCGGTGCGGGATGGCGTGGAGACGCCGCCCGACCGCATCGTGCCGGGCGATGTCTTCGGCGAGATGTCGCTGCTCACCGGCCAGCGGCGCAGCGCGACGGTCTCCGCGACGACGGATGCGCTGGTCTATGAGATCCGGCGCGAGCATCTCGACCCGATCCTGCGGCGCCGGCCGGAACTGGCGGAGAGCCTGGCCGCGATCATGGCCAGCCGCCGCGCCCGTAATGCCCGCCCGGCCGAGACGCAGGCGGCGCCCGAGCCGGCCGAGGCGCCGGAGCGGGAGGACCTGCTGGGCCGGCTGCGGGCCTTCTTCCGGCTGGGCTGAGCCGGGCTGGACCGTGCCAGGCACCGGCCCGGCTCAGCCCAGCCACCTGATCGCCGCCGCGACCGTTCCCGGTGACTGTCTCACCCTCGGGCCGGCACGCCATCCCATGGCGTGGAGCCGCCACAGCCCGGTGCTCCGCCGCCGGTCCCTCCGGCCGCCCGCCATGGCGTAGTGTCTGCCGCGCAGCCGCCGCGCCAACCTGGCGCGCGATACGGGCCGGCAGAGGTCAGGAGGTCTGCCGGTCGTTATCAGACGTCCAGATTCGCCACCTTCAGCGCATTCTCGACGATGAACTCGCGGCGCGGATCCACGACGTCGCCCATCAGCGTGGAGAAGACATTCTCCGCATCCTCCGAATCGCCCAGCTTCACCTGCAGCTGCGTGCGCACCGCCGGATCGAGCGTGGTCTTCCAGAGCTGCTCCGGGTTCATCTCGCCCAGGCCCTTGAAGCGCTGGATGGTCAGGCCCTTGCGGCCCTGCGCCAGGATGCGCTCCAGCGCCATGGCCGGGCCCTGCACCGCGGTCTCGGGGCCATCCAGCGCGAGGCGGGCGCCCTCGCCGAAGTCGCGGGCGAGGACCTCGCGCCGCTCATCCAGCCAGCGTGCCTCGGCGCTGCGCAGCGCCACCGGCGTCAGCGCATGCCGCTCCATCACGCCGCGGACGGTGCGCCAGAGCTGCAGGCCGCCCTCGCCATGCGCCGCGTTCCAGTGCCGCTCGGAGGGCAGGGCGAGGGCGTTCAGCCGTGCGACCAGGGCCGCGGCGGCGCCGGTCGCCCGCTCGGCCTCCATGGTCAGCGCGCCGGCGACGGCCGCCTGCTCCACGATCTCGACCGGGACATGCGCGGCCAGGCGGCGGATGCGCGCCGTGACCTGCCGCAGCGTCTCGGCCTCGGCACGCAGCGCCTCCCCGGTCACCGCCCGGCCGTCGCCGAGCGTCAGCGTCGCGCCGGCGATCGCCTTCTCCAGCAGGTAGTCCTCGAGCGCCCGGTCGTCCTTCAGGTAGCGCTCGTCATTGCCGCGCTTGGCGCGGTAGAGCGGGGGCTGGGCGATGTAGAGGTGGCCGCGCGCGATCAGCTCCGGCATCTGCCGGAAGAAGAAGGTCAGCAGCAGCGTCCGGATATGGCTGCCGTCCACATCCGCGTCCGTCATGATGACGATGCGGTGGTAGCGCAGCTTGTTGGCGTCGAACCCGCCCTTGGCCGGGTCGCCCGGCCCGATGCCGGTGCCGAGCGCGGTGATCAGCGTGCCGATCTCGGCGCTGGACAGCATCTTGTCGACGCGCGCCCGCTCCACGTTCAGGATCTTGCCCTTGAGCGGCAGGATGGCCTGGAAGGCGCGGTTGCGGCCCTGCTTGGCGGACCCGCCTGCCGAGTCGCCCTCGACCAGGAAGAGCTCGCACTTGCTCGGGTCCTTCTCCTGGCAGTCGGCGAGCTTGCCGGGCAGGGTCGAGATGTCGAGCGCGTTCTTGCGCCCTACCCTCTCGCGCGCGAGCTGCGCCGCCTTCCGCGCCGCGGCGGCGAGCACCACCTGCTCCAGGACGTTCTTGGCTTCCTTCGGATGCGTCTCGAACCAGTGGGAGAGCGCGTCGGCGACCGCCATCTGCACCACCGGCTGGACTTCCGAGCTGACCAGCTTGTCCTTGGTCTGGGAGGAGAATTTCGGGTCCGGCACCTTGACGGAGAGCACGCAGGTCAGGCCCTCCCGCATGTCCTCGCCCGAGAGCTCGACCTTCTCCTTCTTCGCGAGATCCTCGGCATACTTCATCACCACGCGCGTCAGCGCCTGGCGGAAGCCGGCCTGGTGGGTGCCGCCGTCGCGCTGCGGGATGTTGTTGGTGAAGCACAGCGCCACCTCGCGCGGGCTGTTGTTCCACCACATCGCCAGCTCGACGCGGATGCCCTCCTGCTCCTTCGAGACGACCGAGATGGGCGGGCGGAAGATCGGCTCCTTGCCCTGGTCCAGCCACTCCACGAAGGCGGTGAGGCCGCCCTTGAACTGGAAGAAGATCTCCTGCGCCGGGACGTGGCGGTCGTCCTTCAGCGCGATGGCGAGGCCGGAATTGAGGAAGGCAAGCTCCCGCAGCCGCCGCTCCAGCACCGCGAAGTCGTACTCGACCTTGGTGAAGGTGCCGCTGGACGGCTTGAAGGTGACCTCGGTGCCGCCCCGTTCCTCGGAGGGGCCGACGACCTTCAGCGGCTGCACCGCCTCGCCATGCTCGAAGCGGATGAAGTGCTCCTGGCCGTTGCGCCAGATGCGCACCTGCATCCATTCGGACAGCGCGTTGACCACGGCGGCGCCGACGCCGTGCAGCCCGCCCGAGACCTTGTAGGAGTTCTGGTTGAACTTGCCGCCGGCATGGAGGCGGGTCAGCACGACCTCGGCCGCGCTGATGCCCTCCTCCTCATGGATGTCGACGGGGATCCCCCGGCCGTCGTCGCGCACGGTGACGGAGCCGTCGCCGTTCAGCGTGACCTCGACGCGCGTGGCATAGCCGGCCTGCGCCTCGTCCACGGCGTTATCGATGATCTCGAAGGCCATGTGGTGCAGGCCGGAGCCGTCATCGGTGTCGCCGATATACATGCCCGGGCGCTTCCGCACGGCTTCGAGGCCCCGGAGCACGGTGATGGATGCGCTGTTGTAATCGGCCCCGTTCTGGTCAGGCGGGGTGGATTCGGCGCGCGCGGCTGCGTCGCTCATGCCGGCGGCATACTCCTCAGGTCATCACGGCGGGAAACACGCCCCAATATAGGGATTCATGGAGCTTACGGCACGGGAAAATCTGCGTCCGGAACGAGTGCGCCGGGGGCAGCCCGGAGCGCCTCGGCAAGGCCGCGAAGGGGGGCGAAGACGCCGGGATCGGTCCCGGTCAGGAAGGCCTGGGCCGGCAGGGCGGCCAGCGCGGCGAAGAGCGCCTCCCGCCTCGGGGCATCCAGATGGGCCGCCACCTCGTCCAGCAGCAGGAGGGGGACGAAACCTCGCGCACTCGCGATCAAGGCGGCATGGGCCAGCACCACCGCGACCAGCAGCGCCTTCTGCTCGCCCGTGGAGCAGAGCGCGGCCGGGATGTCCTTCGGCGCATGGGTGAAGAGCAGGTCGGCCCGGTGCGGCCCGGTCAGGGTGGCCCCCGCCGCCGCATCCCGGCCGCGGCAGGCCGCCCAGTCGGCCCGCAGCCCATCCTCCACCGCCAGCGCCGGCGCGCTGTCCAGCGCGGCCGAAACCGGGCATTGCAGGTCCAGCCGCGCCGCCGGGAAGGCCCCGGTGACGCCGCCGGCCAGCGTCGCGTTGAGCCGCGCGGCCAGCCCGCGGCGGGCAGCGGCAACGGCCACGCCATGCCGGGCCATGGCATCCTCCAGCCCCGCCAGCCAGGCGGGGTCCACCCGCAGCCCCTCCCGCCGTTCCTGGGCGAGGAGCCGGTTCCGCTGCGCCATGGCGTTGTCATAGGCGGCCACTTCCCGGGCGTGGTGCGGCTCCAGCGCCCAGACCAGGCGGTCGAGGAAGCGGCGGCGGTCACCGGCACCGTCCTGGAACAGCCGGTCCATCTGCGGGGTCAGCCAGACGGCTGCCACCCGCTCCGCCAGCACGGCCTGGGAGCGCACCGGGACGCCGTCCAGCCGGAAGGTGCGGCGTTCCGGCGGGCCGCCATCCGGGGTGCCGGTGCCGATGTCGAACTCCCCGCCATGGGCGTCCCGGAACCGGCCCGCGGCGGCCCAGGGGAGGGGGGCACCCCCGGCCTGGCGGCCGAGCTCGGCCGTCTTCGCCCCGCGCAGCCCGCGGCCGGGGCCGAGCAGGCTGATCGCCTCCAGCAGGTTGGTCTTGCCCGCCCCGTTCGGGCCGGCAACCAGGACGATGCGGCTGCGGAAGGGGACGGTCAGCGCCGGCCAGCTGCGGAAATCCCGCAGCATCAGCCGGGTGAGGGCGAGCGCGGGGGCCGGCGCCATGGTCAGGCGCCGGCTCCGGCCTCAGCCTTCCTCGTCGCGGTCGGCCTCGACTTCCAGCTCGTCGCCGATCTGGTCCGCATCATCCTCGAGCTCCTCGGCGTCCTCGACCGCCTCGTCGCCCTCGACATCTTCCAGCTCCACATCGTCGGCATCCGCCTCCGGCGCGGCGGAGCGCTTCTTCAGCTTCTCGTCCACCGGCAGGGCGCCGGCGGCGCGGCGCAGGCGCGGCTGCTCGGCCGGCTGTTCGGTGCCGCATTTCGGGCAGATCGCAGGCGCCCGCATCAGGTCGTAAAATTTCGTGCTGCAGGCGACGCAGACGCGCTTGAGGCCCAGTTCGGGCTTGGCCATGGGGGTGAAGCCTCGCAGATTCGCTGACGCCCGCGCCCGGACCCGCTTGGGATCCCGGCGCGGGAACAGGGCGACCACCCCGCGCGCCCCCGGCGGCGCGGCGGCGCATGGGTGGCCAAAAAACGGTCTGGCCGATTGCCACGCGGCATCGCCCATGTCAAACGCGCCGCATGGCCCACCCCGCCGCCCTGCAACCGCTGCGTGCCGCGGCGCCCGCCCATGGGCTCTCCGGCCGCCATCCCGTCCCCGGCGACAAGTCGATCAGCCACCGCGCCCTGATGTTCGGCGCGCTGGCCGTCGGCACCACCGAGATCACCGGCCTGCTGGAGGGCGAGGACGTGCTCCGCACGGCCGGCGCGATGCGGGCGCTGGGGGCGGAGGTGGAGCATCTGGCCCCCGGATCCTGGCGCGTGGCAGGCCGCGGCGTGGGCGGGCTGGTGGAGCCGGCCGATGTGCTGGACATGGGCAATTCCGGCACCGCCGCCCGGCTGCTCTGCGGGCTGCTGGCGGGCCACCCGATCTTCGCGGTGATGACCGGCGACGCCTCCCTCCGGAAGCGGCCGATGAAGCGGGTGACGGAGCCGCTCTCGGCCACCGGTGCGTCCTTCTGGACGCGGGAGGGGGGGCGGCTGCCGCTCGCGGTCCGCGGCGCCACGGAGGCGCTGCCGCTCGACTACACCCTGCCGGTCGCCTCCGCCCAGGTGAAATCGGCCTGCCTGCTGGCCGGGCTCTGCGCCCGCGGGACCACACGGGTGATCGAGCCGGAGCGGACCCGCGACCATACCGAGAACATGCTGCGGCATTTCGGCGCGACGGTCCGGGTGGAGGACCTGACGCAGGGGAGGCTGATCGAGCTAGAAGGCCAGCCGGAGCTGACGGCGGCCCCCATTCTCGTGCCCGGCGACCCCTCCTCCGCCGCCTTCCTGCTGGTGGCGGCGCTGCTGGTCCCCGGCTCGCGCGTCACCGTGGAGAATGTGGGGCTCAACCCCCTCCGTACCGGCCTCTTCACGACCCTGCGCGAAATGGGCGCCCGGCTGGTTGTGGAGAATGCCCGCGTCGCGGGCGGCGAGCCGGTGGGCGACATCACCGCCGAATACGGCCCGCTCCACGCCGTGGAGGTGCCGCCCGGCCGCGCCCCCTCCATGATCGACGAATACCCGATCCTCGCCGTTGCCGCGGCGGCGGCAGAGGGCGAGACGCGGATGCGCGGCCTCGCGGAGCTGCGGGTGAAGGAGAGCGACCGGCTGGCCGCCACCGCCGCCCTGCTGGCGGCGAACGGCATCGCGGCGCGGATCGAGGGCGACGACCTGCTGGTGCAGGGCACCGGCGGCGCCATCCCGGGCGGCGGGACGGTGGCGACCCATATGGACCACCGCCTGGCGATGAGCGCGCTGGTCATGGGCCTCGCCGCGCGCTCCCCGGTTGCGGTGGACGATGCCGCCTTCATCGAGACCAGCTTCCCCGGCTTCTCCGCCCTGATGAACCGCGCCGCCGGCGGCGCGGCGATCGGCCCGGCATGAGCGGCATCGACCGGATCGCGGGCGGGGCCGGGCGCGCGAGCGGCCGGGGGCCCGCGTGATCCCGACCGACAGGCCCATGGTGATCGCGGTGGACGGCCCGGCCGCGGCGGGCAAGGGCACGCTGGCCCGCCGCCTCGCCGCCGCGCTGGGGCTGCCCTATCTCGATACCGGGCTGCTCTACCGCGCCACCGGGCGCCGCGTGCTGGATGCAGGCGCCGATCCGAGGGACCCGGAGGCGGCCGCGGCCGCGGCGCGCAACCTGACCCCGGCGGACCTGGCCCGCTCCGACCTGCGCGGGCCGGAGGCGGACATGGCCGCCAGCGCCGTCGCCGCCATTCCCGCGGTGCGGGCCGCCCTGCTGGACTGGCAGCGGGAATTCGGCCGCCGGCACGGCGCCGTGCTGGATGGCCGCGACATCGGCACGGTGGTCTTCCCCGAGGCCCCGGTGAAGCTCTTCGTCACGGCGAGCGCGGAGGAGCGCGCCCGCCGCCGCTTCCTGGAATTGCAGGGCCGCGGCACCGCCGCCGACCCGGCGCAGGTGCTGGCCGAACTGCAGGCGCGGGATGCGCAGGACCGCCAGCGCGCGGTCGCCCCGCTGGTCCCGGCCGCCGATGCCGCCGTTCTCGACACCACGGAGCTGGACGCGGAGGCCGCCTTCGCCGCCGCCATGGCGCTGCTCCGGGAACGACTGGGCGAACTTCCCGCAGCGCAATAACCCTTTGGGCGACGCCGCGTGATTCCCCTTGACGCCCATGGGCCAAAGGCTTAGCCAAGCTCGGCTGCGTGCCTGAGGGGGGCCGCGGCGTTCGTGTTCCGGGGGGCGGCATGCCGGCCTGCCCGTGGGACGGACCGGTAACGGGCGGGCCGATACGCCGCCTCTGCACAGGGTCGCCGGACGCCTTGGCCGCTCCCGCTGCGGGAGGGCAGGTGTCGGACCAAGTCGTGCCCGTCCTCCCAGGCATCGGCCCGGGACCGCGTCGGGGGCGCAGGGCGCTTGCCTGCTTTCCGCAGGCTTCCCAGGAACAGACCGCTACATGGCAACCGCCACCAGCCTCGCCCAGGATGCGGGGTCCGAGGACTTCGCCGCACTGCTCGATGCCACGCTCGGCGCCGATACCGGCTTCGCCGGCTCGGTCGTCTCCGGCCGCGTGATCCGCATCGATGACGACTACGCCGTCGTGGATGTGGGGCTGAAGAGCGAGGGGCGCGTGCCCCTCAAGGAATTCGCGCCGCAGGGCCAGAAGCCCGAGGTGAAGCCCGGCGACGTCGTCGAGCTCTTCGTCGAGCGCTACGAGGACCGGGACGGCTCCATCGTCCTGTCGCGCGAGAAGGCGCGGCGCGAGGAGGCCTGGACCAACCTCGAGAAGGCCTACCAGGCGCAGCAGCGCGTCAACGGCACCATCTTCGGCCGGGTGAAGGGTGGCTTCACCGTCGATCTCGGCGGCGCCGTGGCCTTCCTCCCCGGCTCCCAGGTCGATATCCGCCCCGTGCGCGATGTCGGCCCGCTGATGGGCAGCCCGCAGCCCTTCCAGATCCTCAAGATGGACCGCGCCCGCGGCAACATCGTGGTGTCGCGCCGCGCGGTGCTCGAGGAGACCCGGGCGGAGCAGCGCAGCGAGCTCATCCAGGGCCTGAAGGAGGGCATGGTCCTCGACGGCGTGGTCAAGAACATCACCGATTACGGTGCGTTCGTGGACCTCGGCGGCGTGGACGGCCTGCTGCACGTCACCGACATCGCCTGGCGCCGCATCAACCACCCGTCCGAGGCGCTGACCATCGGCCAGCCGGTGAAGGTGCAGGTCATCCGCTTCAACAGCGAGACCCAGCGCATCAGCCTCGGCATGAAGCAGCTGATGGCCGACCCGTGGGATGGCGTCGCCATCAAGTACCCGGTCAATGCCAAGTTCAGCGGCCGCGTCACCAACATCACCGACTACGGCGCCTTCGTGGAGCTGGAGCCGGGGGTCGAGGGCCTGGTCCATGTCTCCGAGATGAGCTGGACCAAGAAGAACGTCCATCCCGGCAAGATCGTCGCCACCTCGCAGGAGGTCGACGTGATGATCCTGGACGTGGACGAGCCGAAGCGCCGCATCTCGCTCGGCCTCAAGCAGGCCCAGGGCAACCCCTGGGAGTTGTTCCTCGAGGCCCATCCGCCGGGCTCCGAGGTCGAGGGCGAGATCCGCAACATCACCGAGTTCGGCCTCTTCATCGGCATCGGCCCGGATATCGACGGCATGGTCCACATGTCCGACATCTCCTGGGACGAGCCGGGCGAGCAGGCGATGACGCGCTACAACAAGGGCGACGTCGTCAAGGCGAAGGTGCTGGACGTCGATGTCGAGAAGGAGCGCATCTCGCTCGGCATCAAGCAGCTCCAGGCCGACCCGGCCGCCGAGGTGCTGGACAAGGTCCGCAAGGGCGACATCGTCACCTGCGTGGTCACCCAGGTGCAGGCCAACGGCATCGAGGTGAAGGTCGAGGACGTGCTGACCGGCTTCATCCGCCGGGCCGAGCTGGCGCGTGACCGCGGCGACCAGCGCCCCGACAAGTTCGCCGTCGGCGAGAAGGTCGATGCCAAGGTCGTGGCCGTGGACCGCGCCGCCCGCCGCCTCTCCCTGACCATCAAGGGCAAGGAGATCGAGGAGGAGCGCGAGGCGATGAAGGAGTATGGCTCGACCGACTCCGGCGCGTCGCTGGGCGACATCCTCGGCGCGGCGATCCGCCGCCGCCGCGAGATGGCCGGCGAGGAGTAGGATCCGGCCCTTCCGGGCCGGGCCATCGAAGGGGGGAGCGGGCCGCGAGGTCCGCTCCCTTTTTTCATGCCCGGAGCGTCGATCCGCGCCGAAGGCGAGACCGGCCGCCTGGGGTCGACGCGCCAGGGGCGATCGGCTCAGCGGGTCGGGGCGCCGATGCCCGGGGCGCGGGTGATGCCGCCGACACCCGGGCTGACCTCGACCGGCGCGCCGGCGCCCGTGCCGCCCGTGCCGCCTGTCGGGGCGCGCTGGATGCCGGCGGCGCCCGGGCTCACATCGGTCACGGTCGGGTTCTGCATGGCGCGGCTGCGGTCCTGCTGAATGTTTTGCAACTGCTGCTGGCGCAGCAGGGACTCGGCCGTGCCGGTCGGCTGTGTGGCGAGCGGGCCGGTCTGCCGCGACGGCTCGCAGGCCGCCAGGCCGAGCACGACGAGGGCAAGCCCCCCAAGCCTGCAGGTGGAATTCATCTCGCGCTGCTCCCTTCTGTTCCGCCGGAATCGGTCCCCCGGCATTCCGGAGATGCCGCGCGCAACGATTTGTGCCCTCCGCCCGGCGGTCTGGACGGGAGGCAGGGCCCGGAGGGCATCAGCCGTCCCCGGTGCCTCCGGCCGGCGTCGCGGACCGGCCAGGCCACTGGCGCGGGCGATTCCCAACCCCAACATCCGGTCCAACCCGGAGCATGGCATGGCCCTCGAAACCGACCTCCTCATCGACCGCCGGCGCCTCAAGCGCCGCCTCGCCCTCTGGCGCGCCTTCGCCGTGCTGCTGCTGCTCGCCGGCGCGCTGGCCTGGCTGGCGGATGGCGGGCTGCCGGACCGCCTCGGCCGCGGCCATGTCGTCCGCCTGCCGGTCGAGGGCTTCATCTCCGACGACCGGCGCCTGGCGGAGGCGATCGACAAGCTCGCGAAGCAGGATTCCGCCCGGGCGGTGATCGTCTCCATCGACAGCCCGGGCGGCAGCGTCGGCGGCGGGGAGATGCTGCACGATGCGCTGGTGAGGCTGCGGGAGAAGAAGCCGGTCGTCGCCGTCCTGCGCGGCACCGCGGCCTCGGCCGGCTACATGACGGCCATCGCGGCGGAGCGGGTCTTCGCGCGCGACTCGACCGTCACCGGCTCGATCGGCGTGCTGCTGCAGACGCCCGATGTCTCCGAACTGCTGGCGCGGCTCGGCCTGCGGGTGGAGACCATCCGCTCGGGCGCGCTGAAGGACCAGCCGAGCCCCTTCCACCCCCTCTCGCCCGAGGGAAGGGCGGAGCTGGAGCGGGTGATCCGCGACATGCACGACCAGTTCGTCGGCATGGTGGTCGCCGGCCGGCGGATGCCGGAGGAGCGGGTGCGGGCCTTGGCCGATGGCCGCGTCTTCACCGGCCGGCAGGCGCTGGCCGCCGGGCTGGTGGACGCGATCGGCGGCGAGCGGGAGGCGCGGGCCTGGCTGGCGGCCGAGAAGCAGGTGCCGGAGGACCTGCCGGTGCGTGACCTGGAACTGCGGGGCGCTGCCGAGCGGCTGATCGGCGCGGCCTGGAACGGGCTGGCGAAAACCCTTGTTTCAGAATGGCTTGGCGTTGACGGTTTCCGACTGCTCTGGCAGCCTTCGCGCTGAGCCCTGGCGAGCGCTTGGGTCTGGCCCCTCCCCGGGATTCGCGGTGATGACGAAAAGCGAGCTGATCGCCCAGCTGGCGGCGGAGAACCCCCATCTCCGCCAGCCCGATATCGAACTGATCGTGGCAACGATCTTCGATGAGATCACCGCCGCGCTGGCGCGCGGCGACCGGGTGGAGCTGCGCGGCTTCGGCGCCTTCTCGGCCAAGAAGCGGGAGGCCCGGACGGGCCGCAACCCGCGCACCGGCGCCGCGGTGCCGGTGGCCGGCAAGGCGGTGCCCTATTTCAAGCCGGGCAAGGAGCTGCGCGAGCGGGTGAATGGCGGCGAGCCGCAGCCGACGGGGCGGCCGGCGCGGGCGAAGGTGGAGGCCTGACGCAGACCGCCCCGGGCGTGAATGCCCAGGCGCATGCCCGGCGGCGTGCCTGTCCCGTCGCCGCAGGATGCGGTCCGGGGGCGGGCACGGGCTCCATCGGGCGGTCGCAGGCAGCCAAGCCACGCCGGCGAATCGATCCCCGCTCCGGGTTCCGGTCGAGCGACGGATCGATCCTCCCCTGACCCGTCCCGGGGAATTGGCGGCCCTGCCTCCGTGTTGACGGGGCTTTGGGGCGGCAGCGCCCTTCGCAGGCCATTTCCTTATGCGGCCCCCGGTTGTAGGCATGGCCGACCCGCCCCGTTCGACGGAAGGACCCCCGATGCGCTGGATCCTGCTTCTGCCGCTGCTCCTCCTGCTGGTGCTGTTCGGCCTGTCGAACAAGGAGGAGGTCTCGCTCCGCCTCTGGCCCTTCGACCTGGCCTGGGTCGCGCCGCTCTCGGTCGCGGTGCTGGTGATCGGCGCCGTCTGCTTCCTGCTGGGCGCTGCCATCACCTGGGCGGCCGGCCTGTCGGATCGCCGCCATGCCCGGCGGATGGAGGAGGCGGCGCGGGTGATGGAGGCGGAGCTGGCGGAGCATCGCGCCGCCGCGGCGAAGCGCGTCGGCCCCGTGCCGCCCCGGGCCGGGACCAATCTGGTGCCGATGCACCGCTCGGCGGCGTGACCGCATGCTGGCCCGCCCCACCACGCCCGCTGCCCGGCTGATCCCGGCGATCGACACCGGCGACCCCGCCCGGGCCAAGGTGCTGGCGACCGCGCTCGCGCCCCATTGCGGCGCGCTGAAGCTGGGGCTGGAACTGTTCATGGCGGACGGGCCGCATGCGGTGCGGGCCATGGCGGCGGTGGCGCCGGTCTTCCTCGACCTCAAGCTGCACGACATCCCGAACACGGTCGCGGGCGCCGTGCGTTCCCTGCTGCCGCTGAAGCCGGCCATGCTGACCCTGCACGGCGCGGGCGGCGGGGCGATGATCGGGGCGGCGCGGGAGGCGGCGGAGAAGGCCGGCGCGGCGCGGCCGGTGCTGCTGGCGGTCACGGTCCTGACCAGCATCGATGCCGCGGCGCTGGCCGCGACCGGCGTGGCCGGCGGGCCGGTGCAGCAGGTGCTGCGCCTCGCGCGCCTCGCGCTCGATGCCGGGGCGGATGGCCTGGTCTGCTCCCCGCAGGAGGTGGCGCGGATCCGCGATGCCTTCGGGGAGCGGCCGCTGCTGGTGGTGCCGGGCATCCGCCCGGCCGGCAGCGCGGCGGGCGACCAGGCACGGACGGCGACACCGGCCGAGGCCGTCGCGGCCGGGGCGGACTGGATCGTGGTGGGGCGCCCCGTCACTGGGGCCGCCGACCCGGCGGCGGCCGCGCAGGCCATCGCCGAGAGCCTACCGGCGTGACTCTCGTCAAGATCTGCGGGGTGAAGGATGCGGCGGGCTTCGATGCCGCCGTCGCGGCCGGGGCCGACCTCATCGGCTTCGTCTTCTACCCGCCCTCGCCGCGGGCGGTGACGGCGGCGGCGGCGGCGGAGCTTTCCGGCCGCGCGCCGAGGGGGGGAGAGGGCGGGCCGCTGCGGGTCGGGCTGTTCGTGGACCCCGAGGATGCGCTGCTGGAGGCGGTGCTGGCCGCCCTGCCGCTCGACCTCATCCAGCTCCATGGCGAGGAGAAGCCGGCCCGCGCCGCCGGGATCCGGGCCCGCTTCGGCATCCCGGTGATGAAGGCGCTGGGGATTGCGGAGCCGGCCGACCTGGGGCTGCTGGCGGAGTATGCCCCCGCCGTGGACCGCTTCCTGCTGGATGCCAAGCCGCCGCCGGGCGCCAGCCTGCCGGGCGGCAATGCCGCCGCCTTCGACTGGCGGCTGGTGGCGGGCCGGCCGATCCCGCGCCCCTGGCTCCTGGCCGGCGGGCTGACGCCCGACAATGTCGCCGAGGCGCTGCGCCACACCGGCGCGCCGGGGGTGGACGTGTCCTCCGGCGTCGAGAAGGCGCGGGGGGTGAAGGACCCGGCGCGGATCGCCGCCTTCGTCGCGGCGGCGCGCGGCGCGGGCTGAGGGCGGCACCCCGCTGCCGCGAGACGGGCGCGGTCGTCGCTCTCTCCTCCCATCCACGGCCCCGCGCGGGTCCGGGCCCCTGACCTTGGCTGCCGCGCCTCCCATCTGACCAACTGGCACCCCCGGCGGCCGGGGGCGCGGCCAGGGAAGGAGACAGGGCATGGAGATCAGGCGCGCGGGCTCCCAGCCCTCCGGCAAGGGGCCGGCGGAATGGTTCACCGGCACGGTCCGCATCGACCCGCTGTTCAGCCCACCCGGTCCTGCGCGGGTCGCCGGCGCCAGCGTCACCTTCGAGCCCGGCGCCCGCACGGCCTGGCACACGCATCCGCTCGGCCAGACCCTGCTGGTCACGAGCGGCTGCGGCTGGGTCCAGCGCGAGGGCGGTCCGGTCGAGGAGATCCGCCCGGGCGACGTGGTCTGGTTCGCGCCGGGCGAGAAGCACTGGCACGGGGCCGCGCCCGGCACCGCGATGACCCATATCGCCATCCAGGAAAGGCTCGACGGCAAGGCGGTGGACTGGATGGAGCCGGTGAGCGAGGCGCAGTACCGGGCGTGACCGGGCCCGGCACCGCGGCGGGCCGGGGGCCGTGGCCCCGCGCCCGCCGCGTCAGGCCCGCACCAGACCCCCGCCGCCCCGGTCCATCAGCTGGGCCGCGATCATGTCCCGCACCAGCGGCAGCCTTGCGCCCAGCCCCAGCACGGCCTCCCGCGCCAGCCGCGCCGGCAGCCGGTCATCCGTGAACAGCCCGACCACCGCATTCGTCGCCGTGTAGAGCGGCCAGGTGGCGCGGCGGTGCTTCGCCTCGTAGCGGGCCAGCACCCCGGGCGCGGCGATGTCGCCGCCCCGCGCCTGCGCCGCCCGGATCTCCGCGGCCAGGGTATTGGCGCCGCGCAGGCCGAGGTTGAAGCCATGCGCCGTGACCGGATGCATCCCCACCGCGGCATCGCCCATCAGGGCGAAGCGCTCCGCCACGAAGCGCGCGGCATAGGTGGCGACCAGCGGGTAGACATGCCGCGTGCCGGACGGCTGCATGGCGCCGAGGCGCCGGCCATAGCGGCGGGTGACCTCCGCGCCGAATTCCGCCTCCTCCAGCCGCATCAGCCGGGCGATCTCCCGCTCCGGCAGGGTCAGGACGGCGGAGGAGCAATGGCCGTTCAGCGGCAGCATGGCGATGGTCTGGCCCTGGCCGAACCATTCGGTCGCGACCTGCCGGTGCGGTGCCTGATGCACCATGCGGCAGACCAGCATGGCCTTGCCGAAATCCCGCATCGCCGCCGGGATGCCCATGCGCCGGCGCAGTTCCGAGAAGCGGGTATCGGCGGCCACGACCAGCCGCGCCGCCACCGACCCGCCGCCCGCGAGGCCGAGCCGCGCGCCCTCCGGGCCGGTCTCCACGGCGGTCACGGCCGTGCCGGCCATCAGCGTGATCCCGGGCCGGGGCATGGCGGCCTCGAACAGGGCGCGGCGGATCAGGTGGTTGGGCACCAGCCAGCCGAGTTGCGCCTCCCGCCGCCCCGCCGTGTCGAAGCGGAGCGCCTGGCGCGGCGCGGGGCCGTTCAGCACCACCGCCTCCCGCAGCGGCGCGACCTCCGCGGCGGGGATGCGGTCCCAGGCGCCGAGCCGCCGCAGCAGCGTGACGGAGAGATGGGTGAGGGCGATCTCCCGCCCGTCGAAGGCGGGTTCGGCGAGCGCCGCCTCGGGCTGGCGCTCCAGCAGGGCGATGCTCAGGCCGCTGCCGGCGAGGGACAGGGCGAAGCCGAGCCCGGCCGGTCCGGCGCCCACCACCACGACATCGAATTGCATGACCTCTGGCCTCTTCCCCCTGGGGTGCCGCCACCGGCGACTCCGTGCGGCGCCACGGAAAGGGGCCGCGCCGTGCCGCCTACCCGGCCCCGGCCCGGCGCGCTATGAGGACGCGCAAATCCGCGGGGAAATCAGGTCGTGAACAAGACGGTGCCGCTCAACTCCTTCCGCCAGGGGCCGGATGCGAGGGGACGCTTTGGCCAATTCGGCGGCCGTTTCGTGGCCGAGACGCTGATGCCGCTGATCCTGGAGGTTGAGAAGGCCTATGAGGCGGCGAAGCGCGACCCGCAATTCGACGCGGAATGGCGCCGGCTGCTGACCCATTATGTCGGCCGGCCCAGCCCGCTCTGGTACGCTGATCGGCTGACCGAGCACCTGCGCAAGGATGCGGCGCCGGGCAAGGGCGCCAAGGTCTATTTCAAGCGCGACGAGCTGAACCACACCGGGGCGCACAAGATCAATGCCGTGCTCGGCCAGATCCTGCTGGCCAAGCGCATGGGCAAGACCCGGATCATCGCCGAGACCGGCGCCGGCCAGCACGGCGTGGCGACGGCGACCGCCTGCGCGCTCTTCGACCTGCCCTGCACGGTCTTCATGGGCGCGACCGATGTCGAGCGGCAGCAGCCCAATGTCTTCCGGATGAAGCTGCTGGGCGCGCAGGTGATGCCCGTGACCTCCGGCGCCGCGACGCTGAAGGACGCGATGAACGAAGCCCTGCGCTACTGGGTGGCCAATGTCGAGGACACCTATTACTGCATCGGCACCGTCGCCGGCCCGCACCCCTACCCGGCCATGGTCCGCGACTTCCAGAGCGTGATCGGGACCGAGGCGCGCGCGCAGATGCAGGAGGCCGAGGGAAGGCTGCCGGATGCGCTGGTGGCGGCCATCGGCGGCGGGTCGAACGCCATGGGCCTGTTCTATCCCTTCCTCGACGACCCCGAGGTGCAGATGTTCGGCGTGGAGGCCGCCGGCCGCGGCCTGCATACCGAGGAACATGCGGCGAGCCTGGAGAAGGGCCGCCCCGGCGTGCTGCACGGCAACCGCATGTACCTGCTGCAGGACGCAGACGGCCAGGTGCAGGAGGCGCATTCGATCAGCGCCGGCCTCGACTACCCCGGCGTCGGGCCGGAGCATTCCTGGCTGCATGAGCTTGGCCGGGTGCAGTATGTCGGCGCGACGGATGACGAGGCGCTGGCCGCTTTCCAGCTCTGCTCGAAGCTCGAGGGCATCATCCCGGCGCTGGAGCCGGCGCATGCGCTGGCCTATGTCATCAGGCAGGCGCCGGCCATGGCGCGGGACCAGATCCTGCTGATGAATCTCTGCGGCCGCGGCGACAAGGACATCTTCACCGTGGCGCGCCATCTGGGAGTCGAGATGTGAGCCGGATTGCGCAACGCTTCGCCGATCTGAAGCGGGAAGGGCGCGGCGCGCTCGTCACCTATCTCCAGGCCTATGACCCGGATCCGGCGACGTCGCTGGCCCTGCTGCGCGGCCTGCCGGGGGCCGGCGCCGATGTCATCGAGGTCGGCGTGCCCTTCACCGACCCGATGGCCGATGGCCCCTCCATCCAGAAGGCGGCGATCCGGGCGCTGAAGGCCGGGGCGACGCTGTCCCGCGTGCTGGCCATGGTGCGCGACTTCCGCAAGGGGAACGACACCACCCCCATCGTGCTGATGGGCTACTACAACCCTATCCTCGCCTACGGCATCGAGCGCTTCTGCACCGATGCGTCCTGCTCCGGCGTCGATGGCCTGATCATCGTCGATGTCCCGCCGGAGGAGGCGGATGAGGTGGAGCCGCATGCCCGGGCGCAGGGTCTCGACCTGATCCGGCTGGTGGCGCCGACAACGGATGAGGCGCGGCTGCCGCGCGTGCTCGCCGCCACCTCGGGCTTCGTCTACTACGTCTCCATCGCCGGCATCACCGGCACCCGCAGCGCCAGCAGCGCCAGCCTGGAAGCGGCGGTCCCCCGCATCCGCCGGCACACCGACCTGCCGGTCTGCATCGGCTTCGGCATCCGCACGCCGCAGCAGGCCGCCGAGGCGGCGCGGCTGGCCGATGGCGCGGTGGTCGGGACGGCGCTGGTGGACACGCTGGCCGCCAGCCTGGACGAGGACGGCCAGGCGCGGCCGGAGACGGTGCGGCAGGTGCTGGACCAGGTGCGCGGGCTGGCGGAGGCGATCCGGGCGGGCTGAGGCGGCGCGGGCCCGGTCGCGGACGGAACCCTTGCGCCCCGGGCCCCGCCGCGACTACTCCCCCGCCGTTGCCATGAGGACCCGATGAACTGGATCAGCGAATGGGCGCTGCCGAAGATCAAGACGCTCTTCGGCGCGCCGCGCGAGGTGCCGGACAACCTCTGGCACAAATGCTCCGCCTGCGAGCAGATGGTGTTCCACCGCGACCTGGAGCGGAACCTGCATGTCTGCCCGCATTGCGGCCATCACATGCGGATCGGCGCCCGCCAGCGGCTGGACTACACGCTGGATGAGGGCTGGCAGCGGATCGAACTGCCCAAGGCCCCGGCCGACCCCCTTCGCTTCCGCGACCAGCGCCGCTACGGCGACCGGCTGCGGGAGGCCCAGGCCAAGGCCGGCCAGGAGGACGCCGTGGTGGTGGCGCATGGCGCCATCGAGGGGATCCGGGTGGTCGCCGCCGCCTTCGAGTTCAGCTTCATGGGCGGCTCCATGGGCGCCGGGGTCGGGGAGGCGATCGTCACCGCCGCCCGCCTCGCCGTGCTGCAGGACAGCCCGCTGATCGTCTTCACCGCCTCGGGCGGGGCGCGCATGCAGGAAGGCGCCATCAGCCTGATGCAGATGCCGCGCACCGTCATCGCCACGCGGATGGTGAAGGAGGCGGGGCTGCCCTTCATCGTGGTGCTGTCCGACCCGACCACCGGTGGCGTCACCGCCAGCTTCGCCATGCTGGGCGACATCCAGATCGCCGAGCCCGGCGCCATGATCGGCTTCGCCGGCGCCCGCGTGATCGAGCAGACGGTGCGGGAAAAGCTGCCGGACGGCTTCCAGCGGGCGGAATACCTGCTGGAGCACGGCATCCTCGACATGGTGGTGAAGCGCGGCGAGATGCGCGCGACGCTGGCCCGCCTGATCGGCCTGCTGCGGATGCCGGAGCGCCTGCCCGACATGCCGGCCGAGCCCGAGCCGATGACCGCCCTGCCCGCGCCCGCTGCCCCCGCCGAGCCGGAAAGCGCCGGTCCCGGCGCGTGACAGCCTCCGGTCGCGGAGGGCCGGAGGCCCTGAGCGTGGATCGGCCGCATCCTGCGACGGCGTCCGATCGCGGAGGGCCGGAGGCCCGGAGCGTGAATCGGCCGCGTCCTGCGACAGCGTCCGATCGCGGAGGACCCAGCCCGGCGCAGGTGCCGGGCCGGAGCGCGGACCGGCCATCCCTCCCGGCGAGCCGCAGCGAGGCCATCATCGACCGCCTGCACGCGCTCCATCCGAAGCTGATCGATCTCAGCCTCGGGCGGATGGAGCGGCTGCTGGCGGCGCTCGGCCACCCCGAACGCGCCCTGCCGCCGGTCATCCATGTGGCAGGCACCAACGGCAAGGGCAGCACCTGCGCCTTCCTGCGCGCGATCGCGGAAGCCGCGGGGCAGCGGGTGCATGTCTATACCTCCCCCCACCTGGTCCGCTTCCACGAGCGCATCCGCCTGGCCGGGGAACTGGTGGGGGAGGAGGCGCTGACCGCCGCGCTGGAGGAGGTGGAGGCGGTGAATGCCGGCGCCCCCATCACCGTCTTCGAGGTGATCACCGCCACCGCCCTGCTGCTCTTCAGCCGCGTGCCGGCCGGGTTGCTGGTGCTGGAGGTCGGTCTCGGCGGCCGGTTCGACGCGACCAATGTCATCGAGCGGCCGGCGGCGACCGCCATCACCTCGATCTCCATGGACCATATGGAGTTCCTGGGCGACACGCTGGAGAAGATCGCCTTCGAGAAGGCGGGCATCCTGAAGCCCGGCATGCCCTGCGCGACCGGCGTGCAGGACCCGCGCGCGCTCGGCGTCATCGCCGCCCGCGCCGCGGCGGTCGGCGCGCCGCTGCTGGCGCGCGGACGGGACTGGCGGATGGCGGAGCAGCCGGGCGGGCTGCGCTATGAGGACGCGGCCGGCGGCATCGACCTGCCGCCGCCCGGGCTGCTCGGCCCGCACCAGGCGGACAATGCCGGCATCGCCATCGCCGCGCTGCGCGCCTGGAATCCGCCCTGGCTCACCGCGGCGGCGATCGCCGCGGGCGTGGCCGCGGCCGAGTGGCCGGCGCGGCTGCAGCGGCTGCGCGGCGCGCTGGCGGCCACCCTGCCGCCGGACTGGGAACTCTGGCTGGATGGCGGCCACAATGCCGGCGGCGGCGCCGCGCTGGCGGAGCAACTGGCACGCTGGCAGGATCGGCCGCTGCACCTCGTCGTCGGGATGAAGGGCGGCAAGGCGGTCGGGGAATTCCTCCGCCCGCTGCTGCGGCACGCGACCACGCTCTGGGCCGTGGCGGAGCCGGGCCAGCACCTGGCGACGCCGGTCGAGCGCATCATCGAGGCAAGCGGCTTCCTGGCGCGGCCCGGCCCGAGCGTGGCCGAGGCCCTGGCGGCGCTGCCGCGCGGCGGGGCACCGGCGCGGGTGCTGGTTTGCGGCAGCCTCTACCTGGCGGGTGAGGTGCTCAAGATGGATGCGCCGTAACGGAATACCTCATTCCGCGCGAATGAGAAGGTGGATCTGCCCTCGCTGCGCGATCGCTGGATGACCACGACTATTACGCGATTGTGAACAGAGATATTGCGCAACCGCGTCATTCCGGATACCAGCGGACATTCCCTGGGTGGAAGCTGGACGATGACGTTCTCAGGTACTCCGGCCGATGAAACGCTCCTGGGCGGCACCGGCTCGGACTCGATCACTGGCGGTGGCGGCACCGACCTCCTCAGCTACGCCGCCCTGTCCGCCGCCCAGGCCCTGACCGCCGTCTTCAGCGCACCGGGCAGCGCGATCATCACCAAGCGTCAGAATGGGATCCTGCTCGGGACGGATACGGTCGCCGGCTTCTCCATCATCCTCGGCGGAGCCGGCGATGACCTGTTCGACCTCTCGGGCCCTCTCGGCGCGTCGAGCATCGGGTCGCGCGTGCTCTCGATCCGCGGCGGCGCGGGCAACGACACCATCCTCGCGGGCGGTCACGCCTCGGTCGAACTCGATTACTCCGCCGCGCCGGCCGGCGTCGCCGTCTCGCTCGAGACCGGCACGGATGCCGCCGGCAACCGCACCGGCATCGCGCGCGACGGCCAGGGCGGGACCGATACCCTGGTCAATGTGCTGCGGGTGCGCGGCTCCGCTTTCTCCGACCGGGTGAATGGTGGCAGCGGCAATGACACCATCATCGGTAGCCTTGGCAATGACAGCCTGATCGGCGGCGGCGGCACGAACACCCTCGACTACTCGCAACTGGCCGGGCGGTCGGTGACCGTCACGCTGACCGCCGCCAGCGGCGGCACTGCGGAGAAGAGCGAGGGCGGCGGCACCGACGGCTTCGCGGGCTTCGGCACCATCATCGGCACCGCCGGCGCCGACCGCCTGCGGGGCGCGGCCAATGCGCAGTCCCTCCAGGTGCTGCAGGGCATGGCGGGGCAGGATTCGATCGACGGCGCCGGCTCCACGCAGGTTCTCGTCGACTACTCGCTCAGCCCGGCGGGCGTCTCCATCGATCTCGCGGCCGGCCGCGCGACGGATGGCTGGGGCACGTCCGACGAGTTGTCCGAGGTGGTGCGGGTGCGCGGCTCCGCCTTCGCCGACACGGTCAACGGCAGCGGCCGTAACGAGCATTTCGACGCCAGCCTGGGAAATGACCGCTATGCGGGCGGCGGTGGCACCGACACGCTCAGCTATGCCGGCCTTGCCGGGCGGGCCGTCACCATCGTCATGTCCGGCGAGGCTTCTGGCACCGCGACGAAGGGCGATGGCGGCGGTACCGACAGCTTCAGCGGCATCGGCATATTCGAGGGCAGCGCCGGCAACGACAGCATCATGGGCTTCGCCGGCACGGCCCGCCTGACATTGCTGGCCGGCATGGGCGGCATCGACACCATCGATGGCGCCGGCAATGCCCTGAACGTCGTCGACTATTCCCGGAGCTACGGGGTGGGGGTGAACCTCGCCAATGGCGTGGCCTCCGATGGCGCCGGCAGCTACGACATCCTGCGGAACGTCCGCGGCGTGCTGGGCTCCCGCTTCAACGACACCATCATCGGCAGCGCGGCATCGGATACCTTCCACGCCTCGGGCGGCAGCGACCAGTACAGCGGCGGCGACGGGGTGGATACGCTGGACTACAGCCTCTCCGCCACGGCCATCAGCGTCTCCTCGACAGGGACCCATGCCGGCACGGTCGGCAAGATGGGCACCGGGAATGCGGACAGCTTCACCGGCATCGAACGGATCATCGGCAGCACCCGGGCGGATCGCTTCAGCGGCGGCAGCGCGGCCGAGACGCTTCTCGGCGGCGCCGGCAACGATACGATCGCAGGCGGCGATGGGCACGACCTGCTCGATGGCGGCCCCGACAACGATTCCCTGAACGGCGGCGCCGGCGACGACACCCTGCTGGGCGGCGCCGGCAAGGATGTGCTGGTGGGCGGGACCGGCGACGACCTGCTCATCGGCGGTGCCGGCCGGGATGTCGTGGTCTTCTCCGGCACCCGGGCGGCCACGACGCTGACCCGCAATGCCGATGGCAGCTGGACCGCCCGCGGCCCGAACGGCACGGACAGACTGCAGGATGTCGAGGTCCTGCAATTCGCCGACGGCAAGGTCGTGCTGCGGCCGGCCGAGCGGGATTTCGACGGCGACGGGCGGAGCGACATCCTGTTCGACAACACGGTCATCACGGCGTCCCATCGCGCGCTCGCGCAATGGCAGGTGGATGGCGGGACCTGGCTGTCCGGCAGCACCTTCGCCCATGTGGATCCGGACTGGAGCGTGGCCGCCACCGGCGACTTCAACGGCGACGGCCGGGCCGACCTGCTCTGGCAGCGGCCGGACGGCATGGCCGCGATCTGGCTGATGGACGGCGCCAGCGGCCTGGCCGGCGATACCATCTACGCCCCCGCTCCGGGCGAGGCCTTCCGGATCGCGGGCGCCGGGGATTTCAACGGCGACGGCCGGTCGGACATCCTGTTCGAGCGGGAGGTCCAGGACAGTGCCGGGAAGGCCTGGCGTGCCCTGTCGCTCTGGCAGATGAACGGGCTCGCGGTCTCCGGCGGCGGCTTCGTCGCCCATGCCGAGGCCGACTGGTCCGTCGCCGGCGTCGCGGATTTCGATGGCGACGGCCGCGCCGACATCCTCTGGCGGCACACGGACAGCACGGTCGCGCTCTGGCGGATGGACGGCACGGCCTATCTCGGCGGCGGCAGCATCCACCGGCCGGGGGCTGACTGGGACGTGACCGGCACCGGCGACCTCAATGGCGACGGGCGGGCGGACATCCTGTTCCGCCATACCGATGGCTCGGTGGCGGCCTGGCTGATGGACGGCATGGCGGTGCTGGGCGCGGCGACGCTCTACAATCCCGGCACCGCCTGGCGGGTCGCGGGGACGGGTGACTATGACGGCGATGGCCGCGCCGACATCCTGTGGCGGCACGAGGCGCCGGGTGTCTCCGTGACCGAGGTGCAGATCTGGCGCATGGACGGGCTGGCCGTGACACAGGCCGAGACCCTCGCCTATGTCGAGGCGGAGTGGCGCATCGTCTGATGAATCCGGCCGCGCCGGACATCCGCCCGCGCTTTCGTCGCAAGCGCGGGCGTGACGCCGGCCTGCCGCGTCACGGACCCGGAGTCCTGCCGCGCAGAGCTTGACCAGCCCGCATCAGCCCTGACCCGTAGCCGTCCTCGATGGCTGTCCCAAAGGCCCCGATCACGGATCCCCGAAGCGGCCCGCCACCAAGGCGGCCCTCCTGCCCGGAGGCGGTCGCGCCTCCGGGCCGCTGGCATGGAGCCGCCGACAGGCACCAGCCGGTCGGCGGGGCCGCCCGGCTGGCCCGCCCCGCCCGGCGCCCGCCCTCTGCCCGGTGGATCCGGCGGCAGCCCCCCGCCGAGGGCAGGTGGGGCATGGCCGCCTCCGGGCGGCCGCAGGGTTCCGGGGCGGAGACGGGTCGGGCGCCGCCGCCGGCCCTCGGCCCGTCTCCGGCCTCCGCGCGGGGCGGTTGCCAGCCGGCCGCTGTCCGACTCGCGCAGGCCCGCCGCCGCGGCCTGTGCGGCTTCAGCCCTGCGCCGGGCCGCCGAACAGCAGGAAGATCCGGGCGGCGGGCGGCCAGGCAGCGACGATCTCCACCCGGTAGAGCCAGAGCAGGAAGACCAGCGCGCCCACCGCCAGGATCGAGGCCGCCCAGGCGGCGCGCAGGGCGAGGGCGCTGCGCGGCGGCACGTCCTCCGGATGGGGCAGGGGCGGATCGATCGGTTGCGGGATGCGGGGCCGCGCCGCCGGCACCGGCGGCGGCATGGGGCGGGCCTCGGGCGGCGACGGTGGCTCGGCCGGCAATGGCGCTGCGGCCGGCGGGGCTGGCGACTCGGCCGCCGGGGGCGCGGCGGGCGGCGCCACCCACCACGCGTGGCGGCAGGCCTTGCAGCGCAGGCTCCGGCCCGCCCCGATGAGCTGGTCCGGAACCTCATAGGTGGCCTGACAGGCCGGGCAGACGATCCGCATCGCCCCCGCAATGTGCGGTTGCGGCGGCGCGACCGCAAGCATCGCGCATGGCTCTTGGCGCTGCCTCCGGGCATCGGCATTGTCCGCGCCATGGTGCGCTTCGCGGAAGTCGGGCTGCGGTATGGCGGGGCGGGACCCGAGGTGCTGCGCGACCTCTCCTTCACGCTGGAGCCTGGCTCCTTCCACTGGCTGCTGGGGCCCTCGGGCGCCGGCAAGTCCTCCGTGCTGCGGCTAATGCAGCTGGCCGCCCGGCCGAGCCGGGGGGAGGTGGTGGTGCTGGGCGTCTCGATTTCCCAGGTGCCGCGGGCGGCGCTGCCGGCGCTCAGGCGGAGGATCGGGGTGGTGTACCAGGATTTCCGCCTGCTGCCGCACCTGCCGGTCTTCGATAATGTGGCGCTGCCGCTGCGGGTCGCCGGCCGGGCGGAGATGCAGATCCGCGCCGATGTCACGGAGATCCTGCGCTGGGTCGGGCTGGCGGCGAAGGCGGAGGCGCCGCCCGCCTCGCTCTCGGGCGGGGAGCAGCAGCGCGTGGCGATCGCTCGCGCGGTGGTGATGCGCCCGGCGCTGCTGGTGGCGGATGAGCCGACCGGGAATCTTGATGTCCCGCAGGCCCGCCGCGTGCTGTCCCTGTTGCGGGAGATGCACCGGCTTGGCACCACGGTGGTGGTCGCGACCCATGCCGAGGCGCTGGTCGCGGAATACCCCGCCCCCGCACTGCGGCTGTCGGAAGGACGTCTGGTTGCCCAGGGCTGAATGCACAACGGGCTGGTGGCGATGCCGCCGGCGGGCTGGGTTTCGGTGCCGGTGGGAGCCGGGCGGGCAGGGGCGGCCCATGGCGCATCGCGCCATGGGAGCCCAGCCGGCCCGCCGCGGAGGCCTCCGGTGCGGGTGAGGCGCAGCCGCGGCCGCGACCCGCTCGGCCTGCGCCGGGCGCTCTCGGACCGCCTCCTCCCCGCCCTGGTCGCGGCCATGGCGTTGCTCGCCGCGCTGACGCTGGCCGGCGCCCGTGGCGCGGCCGACCTCGCCGCCCGCTGGGAGGGCGGCGCCGCCACGGCGCTGACCGTGCAGATGCCGCATGGCGCGCGCACCGACGGCGCCATCCGGGTGCTGGTGGCCATGCCGGAGATCGCCGAGGCGCGGCTGGCCGACCAGGCCCGGCTGGCCGCCCTGCTCCGCCCCTGGCTGGGGGAGGCGCCGGCCATCCCGCTGCCGACCGTGATCGAGCTGCGGCTGGCCAGCCTGCCGGACGACCCCGAGGAACTCGCCGCGCGGATCGCCGCCTCGGTGCCTGGTGCCTCGGTGGAGGCGCATGGCGTCTGGGTCGCCCGGCTGCTGGCGCTGGCCCGCAGCCTGCAGGCCATCGCGCTGGCGGCGCTGCTGCTGGTCGCGGGCATTGCCACCGCCGTGGTCGCGGTGGCGGTACGGGCGGGCATCGCGGCGCGGCGGGAGGCAATCGCGCTGCTGCATGCGCTGGGCGCCACGGATGGCGACATCGCCGGCCGCTTCGCCGGGCGGGTCGCTTGGCTGGTCGGGCTCGGCGCGCTCCTCGGCACGCTGGCCGCCGCGCCGGTGCTGGCGGGCTTCGCCGACCTGGCCGCGCCGCTGCTGGGCGGCCGGGCGGCGGCTGGCCTGCCCTGGGGGCGGCTGCCCTGGGCCGAACTTGCTGTGCTGCCGCCGGCGGCGGCGCTGATCGGCTGGCTGACGGCGCAGGTCACGCTCCGGCTCTGGCTGCGGCGGCTGCCGTGATCGCGCTCACCCGGTCCCGGGATGCGGCGGCCCGCTTCGGCCTGCGGCGCTGGCTGCTCCTCCTCCTGCCCATCCTGCCGATGCTGGTGCTGGCCGGGGGCTTCGCCTGGTTCCTCCGCCTCGCCGCTGCCGGGCCGGTCGAGCCGACCCGGCCGACCGACGGCATCGCGGTACTGACCGGCGGGGCGGAGCGGGTCGAGACGGGCCTCCGGCTGCTGCGGGAGGGGCGGGCGCGTGTCCTGCTGGTCTCCGGCGCGCATCGGGGCGTGACGCTGGCCGATGTGGCACGGCGGGCCGCTATGGGGCGGGAGGATCTGGCGGGCCGCGTCGCGCTGGGGCATGAGGCGACCACCACACGGGGCAATGCGGCGGAGATCGCGGCCTGGGCGCGGGCGGAGGGGCTCGGCTCGCTCCGCATCGTCACCGCCGGCTACCACATGCCGCGGGCGCTGCTGGAACTGCGCCGCGCCCTGCCGGAGGCGGCGCTCTACCCCCACCCTGTCATGCCGGCGCCGCTGCGGGAAGCCGGCGCGGCGGGGCGGCTGCGCACCTGGTCCCTGCTGGGGCGCGAATACCTGAAATACCTTGCGGTGCGGGCGGGCCTCTCCGGTTCCGCCGCGCCGCCCGCGGAAGCTCGATGATGACCTGGCTGCGTTCCCTGCTGTTCAACCTGGCCTTCTGGACCGTCACGCTGGTGATAGGCCTGCTCTGCCTGCCGCTGATGCTGGCGCCGCGGCAGTGGATGATCCCGCCGATGCGGCTCTATGCCCGCATCATGATCGGGCTGCTGCGGGTGATCTGCGGCATCCGGGTACGGGTGGAGGGGCGGGAGAACCTGCCGCAATCCGGCGCGGCGCTGATCGCTGCCAAGCACCAGTCGGCCTTCGACACCTTCGTCTGGTTCGCGCTGGTGCCGGATGCCGCCTATGTGCTGAAGCGCGAGCTGCTCCGGGTGCCGGTCTATGGCTGGTATTCCTGGAAGACCCGGCAGATCGCGGTGGACCGCGCCGCCGGGGCAAGCGCCGTGCGGCATCTGGTGAAGTCCGGCAAGGAAGCGGCAAGCGAAGGGCGGCAGATCGTCATCTTCCCGGAGGGGACGCGGGTCGCGCCTGGGCAGCGCAGGCCGATCCAGCCGGGCATCGCGGCGCTGGCGGCGGCGACCGGCCTGCCGGTGGTGCCGGTCGCGACCGATAGCGGGCTCTGCTGGGGGCGGCGTGCCTTCCGGAAGCGCCCCGGCATCATCACCATCGCGGCCCGGCCGCCGATCCCGCCCGGGTTGAAGCGGGCGGAGCTGATCCGGCAGCTGGAAGACGCGATCGAGTTTTCCCCTGCTCATCCCACAGTGGGAAGCGCTGTGGATAAGCCGGTGGAAAGTGTCGCCGGAGCGGTTCGTCCCTGACTCCAGCCGGGACCCGCAAGTGGCTGCAAAGGGCCGATATTCGCGGTCTCCCACAGCGCCGGCCAAATGTTGTCCACAGCCCTCGCTGGCACTCAAGGCTTTGATTTAGCAAGAATAATCTTGCGAGTCGCCGGTCAGGGGCGGCATTCGTTCTGTATTTGCAATACAATTGCGCGGCCAGGGGTGTTGCCCGGCTCCGGATTGTGGACAACCCGTGCGGGTAGCGGCACGGACAGGGGATGGGCGGCCGGGCAGGGAAGGCTCCCGCGGCGGTCAGGCGGGGTCCGGCACGGGCGGCAGCAGCGCCGCGATGCGGTCGAGCCCGGCATCCCGCACCCCCATGGCGCGGAGATGGCTGAGCGTGTTCAGCAGGTAGTCCCGGTTCGGCCCGGCCAGGCCCATGCCGCAGGCAATGGCGCGCGCTGCCTCCTCCGCCGCCGGGCGGCAGTACTGCGTCGCCCGGCGATCCACCACATAGGCGATGCCGCGCACCAGGCGGCCGCTGTCCAGCAGCCGCAGCGGCAGCAGACGGCGGGCATAGACCACCTCGCCCCCCACATTCTCCCGCTCATCCAGGTAATCGACCACCGCCCCGGCCTCCGCCGCCGGCACCCGGAAGGCAAGGCCCCGGCAGGCCCCGCCGCGATCGAGGCCGAGCACGAGGCCCGGTGCCTCCGGCGAGCCGCGGTAGTGCCGGCTCCAGAGGCAGAAGCGCCGGTGGAAGCCGCGCAGCAGGGCGGGGTGGGAGGAGGCGTGGACGAAGCCGGGCCGCCAGATCAGCGAGCCATAGCCGAAGACATAGAGATGCCCGTCCGGGTCGAGCAGGCCTGCGGCGGCGTGGTGGGGGGCGGTCATCGGGGTCCTGGTGGCGGGCCGGGCGGCGGCGGCCACCCATTGGACGCAGCGCGCCCGGCCCCCGCAGGCGGGGGAGGGAGGCGCTGCGCGGGGCGTGCGGGTCCGGGCGGCGTTCCCGGCCGCGGGCGGGTCGCGTATATCGCCCCGCGACATGGCACTCAACCCGCTCCGCACCCCCGCGCCCGGCCGTGCCGGCCGCCTGCTCCTGCGCGGGCTGCTCGGCGCCGCGCTGCTGGCCGCGCTGCTCGCGGCAGGGCATGCGCTGCTCTGGCGCTGGATGGGCAGCCAGCTGGAGGCCGGGTTCCGCGACTGGGCGGCGCAGCGCCGCGCCATGGGCTGGCGGGTGGAGCATGCCGCGCCCGCCCGCGGCGGCTGGCCCTTCGCCGCGACCCTGGCCCTGCCGCAATTCCGGCTGGAGGGGGGCGGCGCCACCCTGCCGGGGGGCATGGAATGGCAGGCGGACGCGCTGGTGCTGCGCCTCGCCCTGCCGCGGCTCGACCGGCTGGCAGTGGAGATGCCCGGACGGCACCGGCTCCGGCTCGGCGCGCTCGACCTGCCTTTCGCCGCCGACCACCTGCTGGCCACCCTGCCGCTGGAGCGGGACGTGCTGCCGCGGGAGGCGCGGCTCACGGCGGAGCGGTTCAGGCTCGGCACCCCTGGCGGCGCGGTGGAAGCGCTGAGCGCGGAGCTGGAGATCGAGACGCGGATGACCGCGATCGAGGGCGAGCCGGCGGTCGCGCTGCGTCTTGCGGCCGGCGACATGCAGTTGCCGGCCGCGGCCGGGGCGGCGGTGGGCGTGCTCGGCCGGTCGGTGGAGAGCGCGCTGCTCGGCCTGGTGCTGACCGGGCCGGTGCCGCCCGGCCGCTTTCCGGCGGCCAAGGCGGAGGCCTGGCGGGATGGCGGCGGGACGCTGGAACTGCGGACCGCCTCGCTGCGCTGGGGACCGGTGGCCGGGACCGCGACGGCGACGCTGACGCTGGACGAGGCGCTGCAGCCCATGGGGGCCGGGACGCTGCGGCTGGCCGGCGGCGGGGAGGCGCTGCAGGCCGCGGCGCAGGCCGGGCTGCTGAGCCGGCAGGCGGCCGCGACCGGACGGACGGTGCTGCGGCTGTTGAGCCGCGTGCCGGCCGAGGGCGGGCCGCCGCTGCTGGAAGTGCCGCTGGTGCTGGAGGAGCAGGTGCTGACGGCGTCCCGCGTGCCGCTGGCGATGCTGCCGCGCTGGAATTGGCCGGCAGCGCCGGTACCGCCGGAGGCGGGACAGGATCCGTCGCTGCCGGCGCGGGATTAGAGCGGATCGCGGAGGGGCGTGAACGCCCCGCAGCGTGAAGCTGCTCTACAAACATCGGTCTACAGCGGATCGCAGGAGGGCCTGAGCACCCCGGCGTGCCAATTCGATTTGCCAATGGTGATCAGCAGTGGATCGCCGCAGCGTGGCAACGCCCGGAGGCGCGCCCCTGCTCTGTCCGATGATCCGCTGTGGCCCCTTGTTTGCCGGGCGGCGTCACGCGCCCGGTCGTTCCCGCCCCTGGCGAGTTGCTCCGGTGATCAGGCGGGCAACTCCCCGCCGAGCCAGTGGCGCCTGACCTCGGCCCAGAGGCTGCAGGCGCCGCGATCCTCCCCGGCAACGGCCGCCCCGAACCGCGGATCGCTCCGGGACGCCGTTGCGCCTGGATGCGGCGTGCGGCGGGGCGCCTTTTCGGACGACACGTGCTGATCGAGGGCGACGGAAACCGGTGGGGACATGGCGGCGGCGACCTCCTGCATGGCCGGGCACCTTCGGATCGGGTGGTATTGGGCTGCCTACCGGGCCTCGATATCGGCGAGGTCGCGCAGGTAGCGCTCTGCCTCGAATGCCTCGGCGAGGCAGGTCAGGACCTCCAGGCGGTCCCCGTCCGGGGTGCCGCTGTCAGGCTCGGAGGCAACGAGACGCCGGATCTCGAGGATCGCCCGCATGTACTCGGCTTCGGTCACGACCTGCACGATCTGCATGGGAGCCTTTGCTCGCAAAACAGGGGGTTGCAGGCCAAATTTCTACCTTTGGTCGAATGTGCGCGTCCAACATTCCGATATGGCCTGCTGCAAGAGCTCAGCCACTGTGCTTTCGGCGCCGCACATGGCCTGCCGCGCGGCCGCGGCATGCCGATCCGGTGCTGGTGCCGTGGCTGGCGAGTTGTCGGCGAACCCGCATCCGCAGCACGGCGGGTCCATGCAGTCCTTTGTTGGCACATGGCATCGGAGACCATTGGCGAGTCCTTCCGGACGCATGCGTCGCAAACTGAATCGTTTCCATGCGGCGTAATGTATGCCATTCAGGTCATCGACCGTGCGTGGTGATGTCCGCACGGCGACTTTGCGCCCGAGAGGTTGCCCGTGGCCTTGCAGATCATCCTGGCCGAGGACGAAGCATTGGTGGCGATGGCGCTGGCGGACTGCCTCGAGGCAGAGGGTCACCATGTCATCGTGGCGGGTGATGGCAGGAAGGCGCTGGAGGCAGCCCGGCGGCTCGATACCCTCGACCTGCTGATCACCGATCTGCGGATGCCCGATCTGGGCGGCGAGGGCCTGATCCAGGCGCTCTGGATGGAGCGGCCCGGCCTGCCCGTTCTCGTGGTCACCGGTTCCCCACCCCCGGGTGGCGCAGCGGCCTTGCGGCAGCAGGCGGGGAATGGCGGCCCCCTGCTCCTTCGGAACAAGCCGCTCGACTACAGCGCCCTTGCCCAGGCGGTGCAGCACGCCATCACGTCCACCGCGGCCTGAAACCGGAACGCGCCTTGCCGCGCCACCAGGGCCGGGCGGCGCGGCAAGGCGGAGACGCCCCGGCAGCCATCACGCACGGGGGCGTTGACACGCCAGCCAGAGTCACGCCGAGAGCGATCCGCTATGCACTCCTCCCTGCCGATCCCTGCCTCGCGCAGGACAATTTCGTGGAACAGCGCGGCCCTGTTCTGATCAGCAGGGGATCGGCGGTGGTTACGGCATTGTCGGGGCGCGCAGATTGAAATCAGGGGTTGAATATGCGGGGGCATGTAACATAGTTTTGCGCTATTCCAGATCGGAAGCGCACCATGCGGCATGGCGTCGTTCTCCCCTTCACTGCGCAGCAGCGCCTCACCCGAGACGACCATGCGGGCTTGCAGCGCATCGCGGCAGCCTTCCCCGAGGCGCAGATCGACATCCTGATCAGCCGGGATCGGCGGGAGATCGCCATCCTCGCCCTGGCCGGGCGCCATGTCTGGATCAGGCGAGAGGGGACCAGCCTGCAGGCCCGGGACGCCTCCAGTGGACGGCTTCTCGCCGAAGCGTCCTGCATCGGCGACCTGCTGGCCAGCGTGGAGCATGCGCTCCTGCCGGATGGAACGCCCGCCCGGGCCAGGGGGGGCGAGTTTCCCCACTCCACGCCGCCCGACCAATCCCCTGCCGGCGAATAGGCGATGCACTCCGGTCATCAGCGCATGCCGGCTGCATCCGGGGCGACGCGGTCGGTCATCCTCATCGTGGAGGACGAGGCGATGCTGGCCTTGGAGCTTGAGCAGGTCCTGAGCGAAGGCGGCCATGAAGCGGTGCTGGCGGCCGACGGCGCCGGCGCCCTGGCCCGGGCCGCCGATCCGGGCCTGCGCCTCAGGGCCGCGGTGGTGGACCTCCACCTCCCCGGCAGCATGCCGGGGCGCGAGGTCATTCGCTGCCTCAGGATGCAATATCCCGGGCTGCCGGTGGTCGTGGTCACCGGCTATTCGCCGATGGCGCCGCAGGCGGACCTGCGCGGGCTCGGCGGGCCGACTGCGCGGCTCCAGAAACCCATCCAGCCCGCGCGGCTGCTGCAGCGCCTGGGCGACGCCATGACATCCACCAACGGCATCGCATGAGGGCCGGCCCGCAGGCGCCGCAGGGGCACGGGCTGGTCTGGCTGATCCGTGAGAGGGCGAATGCCGCCCGCCGCGTTCCCCCCGCGCCCATCAGCAGCTAAGACCGACGCGTGAGCCCACGTGACATCCCGGAGGGCGGCCCCGCCCCGCCGCCCCAGGTGGCGCCCATGCCCGGGCCGCCGGCCCGGCCCAAGCCCTCCATCTGGCTGCTGGTGGCGATGACGGGGCTCGGCCCCTTCACCATGCAGATGCTGATCCCGAGCCTGCCGGCCCTCGCGGTCGCGCTCGCGGTGCCCTACGCCACCATCCAGCTCACGCTCACGCTCTTCCTGGCGGGCGTCGCCGCGGGGCAGCTCGTCTATGGCCCGCTCTCGGACCGCTACGGGCGGAAGCCGCTGCTGATGGGCGGGCTCGTGCTCTATCTGGTGGGCAGCGTCGCCGCGGTGCTGGCACCCTCCGCCGGCTGGCTGATCGCGGCGCGCATCGCCCAGGCGCTCGGCGGCTGCGCCGGCCTCGTGCTCGGCCGCGCCATGATCCGCGACAGCTACCCGCGGGAACGGGCGGCGGCGGTGCTCGGCTATGTCAGCACCGCCATGGCGGTCGCGCCCATGCTCTCGCCGCTCATCGGCGCGGTGCTGCAGGAGCATTTCGGCTGGCGCGCCAGCATGCTCGCCTGCCTGGTCTTCGGCCTGCCGCTGCTGCTGGCGGTGCGGGCCAGGCTGCCGGAGACGCTGGCCCAGCCGGCGCCGCTGCCGGGGCTCGGCGGGATGCTCGGCGCCTATCTGACATTGCTGCGCATCCCGGTCTTCCGGGCCTATTGCGCCATCACCGCCTGCGCGACCTCCATGTTCTTCGCCTTCGCCGCCGGCGGGCCGATGGTGGTGGTGCAGGGCCTTGGCCATACCGCGACGACCTATGCGGTCGCGATGATGGCGATCTCGGTCGGCTGGAGCAGCGGGACCTTCACCGCGGCACGGCTGGTGCAGCGGCTCGGCACCTCGCGCATGCTGCGCTTCGGGGCCGTGCTGACCACGATCGGCGGCCTCGCCGCGCTGCTGCTGCCGCTGCTGGCCCCGTCGGGCCTCGTCCTGTTCTTCCTGCCCATGGCGGTGGTCGCGCTCGGCAACGGCATGACCCAGCCGAGCGCGATCGCCGCCGCGGTCAGCGTGCGGCCGCAACTGGCCGGCACCGCCTCCGGCCTCGTCGGCGCGCTGCAGATGGGGGCGGGCGCGCTGGCGACGGTGCTGGCCGGCGTGACCGAGGGCGGGGCGGGGATCGCCACCGGCGCCTGGATGCTGGCGGGCGCGCTCGGCGCGCAGCTGGCGCTGCATGTCGCGCGGCGGCACGGGGGATAGGGTGGGGCGCCGCCGGGCGTGCGGGCCCGGCCGTGTGCTTCCATGCGCCGGGCAATGACATGCGCCGGGCAATGACCCGCGCCGGATTGGCTTCCGCCTCCCGACACGATCCGCCGCTGGCGGGCACGGCAGGGCCGGTGCTCCGCAGGGGCGCCCTCAGGCGCCGAGGCGTGCGCCCGCCTTCAGCTCGTCGAAGCCCTCGCGCCGGGCCTCATGGTCGACCCCCAGGTTGACCATGAGCAGGACGGACAGGCCGAGGAAAAAGGGCGGCAGGGGGGATCTCCAGGTTGATGTTCCTCCCCTCTCTCTCTCCTGTATCGCGCCGCACAAAAGGCGGTTTGCAAGGGATTCCGCGCCGCTCACCACATCCTTCCGTCAGCCTGCCGGGGGGAAAGCCGGCGCCGCCAGGGCCGCCACCGGCGCGTCCGAGAGGATGCGGCCATCCACCACCTCGATGATCCGGTCGCAGCGGCGCGCGAGGCGCGGGTCATGCGTTACGATCAGGAAGGTGGTGCCGCGGCTGCGGTTGAACTCCCGCATCAGGTCGAAGGCGGCATCGGCCGATTTCGTGTCCAGGTTCCCCGTCGGCTCATCGGCCAGCACCAGGGGCGGGTCCATGGCGAGCGCGCGGGCGATCGCCACGCGCTGCTGCTGCCCGCCCGAGAGGCGGTTCACCGGGTAGTCCCGCCAGCGCGCGAGCCCGACCCGCTCCAGCAGCGATTCCGCCACGCGCCGCATCGCCTCCCCCGGCCAGCCGCGGTCGAGCAGCAGCGGCATCATCACGTTCTCGGCGGCGGTGAAGGCGGTGATGAGGTGGTGGTGCTGGAAGACGAAGCCGATGCTGCGGCCGCGCAGCTGCGTCAGCGCGGCATCCTCCAGCGCGCCGGTGTCCTGCCCCTCGATCAGCAATTGCCCCGCCGTCGGGCGGTCGAGCAGGCCGATCAGGTTCAGCAGCGTGCTCTTGCCCGAGCCGGACGGGCCGATGAGCGCGCAGAACTCGCCCCGGCGGAGCGTGAGGTCGATGCCGTGCAGCACCTCCACCTCCGTCGGCAGCCCGAGATTGAAGGCCTTGCGCACGCCCGCCAGCTGCAGCACGGGCGCGGCCGGCAGCGGCCCCTCAGCCACGGATCGCCACCACCGGGTCGAGCCGCGCCGCGCGCAGCGCCGGCGCCATGGCGGCCAGCACGCCGGTCAGCATGGCGAGCACCGCCGCGCCGAGGAAGAGCGAGGCCTGCAGGATCAGCGGGAAGAGCTCGCTGCCATCGGCCTGCCGGGCGAGGCTGTGCCAGGCGATGACCGCCCCGGCGCCCAGCAGGGAGCCGGAGAGGGAGCCGAGCAGGCCCAGCACCCCGCCCTGGATCAGGAAGATGCGCATCACCTGGCCGCGCCGCGCCCCCATGGCGCGCAGGATGCCGATCTCGCGCGAGCGCTGCACCACCGAGACGACGAGGACGCTGGCGATGCCGAGCGCGACCGAGAGGCCGACGAAGACTCGGATCAGCGTGTTCGTCATCTGCTGTGCGTTCACCGCGGTGAAGAACTGGATGTTGGTGCTGATCCAGCTATCGGCCCGGATGCCGGTCAGCCGCCGGATGGCCTGCGCGATGACCTCCGCCGCCCAGACATCGCCCACCGTGATCTCCAGGCTGGTCACGCCGCCCTCCAGCCCCAGCAGGCTCTGCGCCGTGCGGAGCGCGACGAAGACGCTGCGCTCGTTCACCTGCTTGTTGCCGAGGTCGAAGAGCGCGGTCACCGTCAGCACCGCGTCGCGGCCGGAGGCGGCGGAGAGGCGGAGGCGGTCCCCCACCTCCACGCCGACCAGCCGCGCCAGCTCGGTGCCGATGATGATGTCCTGGCTGGTCAGCCGCGGCGTGCCGGCGGCGATGTTGTCGGGCAGGCGAACCACCTGGAAATAGGTCTCCGGCTCCACCCCGGTGACGGTGACGGAGCGGCTGGCCTCCCCCCGCACCGCAAGCGCCGAGCCGGCGGCGACGGGAGAGGCGATCCGCACCTCCGGCATCTCGCGGAGCTGGCCGAGGATGGCCTGCCACTGGTCGATCGAGCGCAGCCGCTGGGCCGGGCGCTGCACCACGGCATCCTCGACCACGCCCGGCTCGCCGCCGCGCTGCGGCCGCGCCACCTCCTCCGGCGGCAGCAGCATGACATGCGCCTGGGAGGTGAGGACCCGCTTGATGAAATTGGCCTGCAGCCCCGCCAGCAGCGCCGACATGAAGACGATGACGGCGACGCCGATGGTGACGCCGGCCAGGATGAAGGCGGTCTGCATCCGCCCTTCCCGCAGGAAGCGCAGCGCCGCGATCAGCTCGAAGGGCAGGAAGCGCTTCACGGCGAGGCCGGCCGCACCCGGCCGCCTTCCCGCAGCCCGGCCGCGGCGGTGGCGGGGATGACCAGGTCGCCTTCCCGCAGCCCCTCCAGCACCTCGACGCCGCGGCGGCCCTGCAGGCCGATCCGCACGGGCTGGCGCTGCGCCCGGCCTTCCGCCACGCGCATCACCTCGGCCTGCCCGCCCGCTCCCTCCAGCAGGGCCGCCGCCGGCAGGATCAGCGCATCCGGCCGCTCGGCCACGGCGATGTCGACCGAGACGGTCATGTCCTGCCGCAGGAAGTCCGGCGGCTCCGGCACGCGCAGCCGCACCTCCACCGCCGCGCGCTGCGGATCGACGCCGGGATTGACGTAGCTGAGGACGGCCGGGAAGGGCCGGTCGGGGAAGGCATCGGCCGAGACCACCGCCTGCTGCCCGGGCGCGATGCGGCCGAGATTGCGTTCATCGAGCTGGATGATGACCTCCGTCACCCCGGCGGGGGAGAGGACCATCAGCACCTTGCCCGGCTGCACCACATCGCCCGGCTCGACATCCCGGCGGATCAGCGTGCCCGCCACCGGCGCCTCGATCCGCGCATAGGCCAGCCGCGCCCTTGCGGCGGCCAGCGTCGCCCGGGCCTGGCGCAGCGCCGTTTCGGCCAGCGCGGTCTCGGTCCCGCCGGGGCGGTTGTTCTCCACCTGCAGCCGCGCCCCGCGGGCCACGGCCTCGGCCACGGAAAGCGCGCGCTGCGCTTCGTCGAGCTGCGCCTGGGTGGCGACGCGGCCGGCATGCAGCCGTTCGGTGCGGCTGTAGCTCTGCCGGGCGTTGTCGAGGATCGCCTCCGCCTGGCGGAGGGACTGTTCGGCGGCGGGCAGGGTCAGGTCGCGGATCTGGCGGATCCGCGCCTCGGCCTGGGCCAACGCCGCCTCGGCCTGCTCGGTCGTCGCCCGCGCCTCCCGGTCGTCGAGGGCGATCAGGAGCTGGCCGGCCTGCACCGCCTGGCCGCGTTCCACCGGGATGGCGGCGACAGTGCCGGCGATCTGGGTGCCGATGCTGATGCGGTGCGGGTTTTCCACCCGGCCGGTGGCGACCACGCTTTGCACCAGCCGGCCGCGGATCACCGGCTCGGCCGGTATCACGGGGCCGAGCAGGCCAGGCATGGCGGCATAGCCGGCGCCGAGCAGCAGGAGCAGGCCGAGCAGCCAGCCGCGCCAGCGCCGGGCGCGCGGCGCGCGGCGGGGCGCGGCTGCCGGCAGGGCAGGGGGCGCGGTGCCGCCGGGCAGCGGGACCGGCAGCTGCGCCGCATCGGCCGGCGCCGTCCCCTGCGCTTCGGGGCCTGCCCCGGTCTTCGGGTCAGCTTCGGGAATGGGCATCAAGCGTCGACCTGGCTCCGTGCGCGGGATGTCGGCGGCATCCCCGCCTTCTTGAAGGGCGCGCGGGGGCGGGGGCGCCATGAGCGAGGTCAAAGGCGCGCGGTGTTTCGTTCTGCTGGAGTGGCGAATTGAGTTCCGATCCCCCTGGCGTGAGATCGTCAAAGCTGTGCGGCCCGCGCCCGGGAGCGTGGCGTCGGGAACGGTGCTGCGGGCCTGGACGGCCGGCCGGACGCTGAACGGGCGGCTGCTGAAGCCGCTGATGTTGTAGTGGCGGCGAAGGTGTGAGGGCGGCGCGCCGGTCGGCAAACTGCCGGTGCGGCCATCCAATCACGGCGGACACCGCCCGCTGGTCACCATGCATGCTGGCGTAGCGGCAGCAGTGCACGGCTTCTGTCCGGCCGCAGGCGCGTGGCCGGCGTGACGCCACGCGGACCGAGGAATCGCTTTGAGTGACCTTCCAGAACTGTTCTGACGCCTCCATTTTGGTGTCGTGAGCGGGAGCGCGACGCGTTCCTGACCTGGACTTATGCTCGCAGGGGCGGGGCTCACCCTAGGTCCCGCCCCTTCACGCTCGGCATGTCCCGCAAGCCTAGACACATGAGCATGGGAAAGTCGGCAACAAAGGTTGGGCGCACCGATTGTCGCTTTTGGTGGGCTGATCAACGCTTCAGCGGTCGGAAGGAGGCGCTCGCCATCGGCGCGTTCCTGAAGGCGGACACCGCCTGCTTCGCAGGGCCGATATCATTCGTTTGAACCATCCAAGCCTGTTTCTGGCCGGTCCGGCCGGCGGCTACTGCAAGGGGCCAGGGGGCAACCCCCCGGCCCTTTCCGTTTCCACCCCCACCCACCCCCTTGTCCCCGCCCCTTCCGCTCAATACATCCCCGGTCGAGACGGCCCGCCCGGCCGGGCGGGACCGGACCCACCACACCACCCCATCCGTCAGAGGACGGGGGCAGGCGCGGCGCCATCGCGGGCCGCCCCTGCCTGCCACGAAGGAGCGTTAACGGATGAGCAAAGTCATCGGCATCGACCTCGGTACCACCAACTCCTGCGTCGCCATCATGGAAGGCAAGGATGTCCGGGTGATCGAGAACGCCGAGGGCGCGCGCACCACCCCCTCCATGGTCGCCTTCGCCAAGAACGGCGAACGCCTGGTGGGGCAGAGCGCGAAGCGCCAGGCCGTCACCAACCCAAACAACACCCTCTATGCCGTCAAGCGCCTGATCGGCCGCCGCTTCGAAGACCCCATGGTCAAGAAGGACATGGGTCTCGTCCCCTACCACATCGTGCGCGCCGACAACGGCGATGCCTGGGTCGAGGTGGACGGGCAGAAGCACGCGCCGCAGCAGATCAGCGCCTATATCCTGACCAAGATGAAGGAGACGGCCGAGTCCTACCTCGGCGAGAAGGTGACGCAGGCCGTCATCACCGTCCCCGCCTACTTCAACGACGCCCAGCGCCAGGCCACCAAGGAAGCCGGCCAGATCGCGGGCCTCGAGGTGCTGCGCATCATCAATGAGCCGACGGCGGCCGCGCTCGCCTACGGCATGGACCAGAAGAAGGGCGGCACCATCGCGGTCTACGACCTCGGCGGCGGCACCTTCGACGTCTCCGTCCTGGAGATCGGCGACGGCGTCTTCGAGGTGAAGTCGACCAACGGCGATACCTTCCTGGGCGGCGAGGATTTCGACGCGCGCATCATCGACTACCTGGCCGATGAGTTCCGCAAGGAACAGGGCATCGACCTGCGCGGCGACAAGCTGGCCCTGCAGCGGCTGAAGGAAGCCGCCGAGAAGGCGAAGATCGAGCTGTCGAGCTCCAAGCAGACCGAGATCAACCTGCCCTTCATCACCGCCGACGCCTCCGGGCCCAAGCACCTGGTGATGACGCTGACCCGGGCGAAGCTCGAGAGCCTGGTGGACGACCTGATCCAGAAGACGCTCGAGCCCTGCCGCCAGGCGCTGAAGGATGCCGGCGTCTCGGCCGGTGAGATCGACGAGGTGATCCTGGTCGGCGGCATGACCCGCATGCCGAAGGTCATCGACACGGTGAAGTCCTTCTTCGGCAAGGAGCCGGCCCGCAACGTCAACCCGGACGAGGTCGTGGCCATCGGCGCGGCGATCCAGGGCGGCGTGCTGAAGGGCGAGGTGAAGGACGTCCTGCTGCTCGACGTCACCCCGCTCAGCCTGGGCATCGAGACGCTGGGCGGCGTCTTCACCCGGCTGATCGACCGCAACACCACGATCCCGACCAAGAAGAGCCAGATCTTCTCGACGGCCGACGACAACCAGACCGCGGTCACCATCAAGGTCTACCAGGGTGAGCGCGAGATGGCGGCGGACAACAAGCTGCTGGGCAATTTCGACCTGCAGGGCATCCCGCCCGCGCCGCGCGGCGTCCCGCAGATCGAGGTGACCTTCGACATCGACGCGAACGGCATCGTTTCCGTCAGCGCCAAGGACAAGGCCACCAACAAGGAGCAGCAGATCCGCATCCAGGCCAAGTCCGGCCTGTCGGACGCCGATATCGAGCGGATGGTGAAGGAGGCCGAGGCGAATGCGGAAGCCGACCGGAAGCGCCGCGAGACGGTCGAGGCCCGGAACCAGCTGGAGGCCCTGATCCACAGCACCGACAGGACGCTGAAGGAGAACGGCGACAAGGTCGGTGCGACGGAGAAGGCCGAGGTCGAGGCGGCGATGGCCGAGGCCCGCACCGCGCTGGAGAGCCAGGACCCCGAGACCCTGCGCAGCGCCGGGGAGAAGCTCTCCCAGGCCGCCATGAAGATGGGTGAGGCGCTCTACAAGGCGCAGCAGGCCAGCGAGCAGGCGGCGGGCGGCGCCCAGGGGGCGGCCGGTGCCGGCGGCGCCGGCGGCCAGCAGCCGGGCGGCGACAAGGTGGTGGATGCCGACTTCGAGGAGGTCGATCCCAACAAGAAGAAGCCCGGCTGACACGGCGGGCGGACCGATGACCGGAAAGGCCGCATGGCCCGGTGGTCTGAATCGGTCCGCCCGGTGAGGGCGGCCGGATGAGATGCGGCGCCCGGCGGTCGCCGCCCCGGTCCTCGGGCCGGGGCGGCGGGGCCGGGCGCCGCGCTGTCCGGGGCATGGCCGGAGCCGATGGCCGGAGGGCGGAACCGCCCGGAGGCAGGGATCGGCCCGGATGAGGCACATCTGCGCCCCCTGCGAGGGGCATGGCCGCCTGCGGCCCGGGACATGCAATTTTCCGGGATGGCGCTGGCGGGTCCGTGATACAGGGCTCGGTTATGGCGAAGCGGGATTACTACGAGATACTCGGCGTCTCGCGCGAGGCGACCGAGGACGACCTCAAGAAGGCGTATCGCAAGCTTGCGATGAAGTTCCACCCTGACCGAAACCAGGGGGACAAGGACGCCGAGACGAAATTCAAGGAGCTGAACGAGGCCTATGACGTCCTGAAGGATGGCGAGAAGCGAGCGGCCTATGACCGCTTCGGCCATGCCGCCTTCGAACAGGGCGGCGGCGGGCCGGGCGCGGGCGGCTTCGGCGGCGGCAACCCCTTCGGCGCCGGCTTCGAGGACATCTTCGAGGAGATGTTCGGCCGCTTCGGCGGCGGCGGGCGCGGCGGACGCCGCCAGGCCTCCGGCCGTGGCGCCGATCTCCGCACCATGGTCGAGATCGGCCTGGAGGAGGCCTTCACCGGCGCGAAGAAGACTGTGCGCGTGCCCTCCTCCATCGCCTGCGAGGCCTGCTCCGGCACCGGCGCCGAGGGCGGCAGCAGCGCGGCCACCACCTGCACCACCTGCCAGGGCGCCGGCAAGGTCCGGGCGCAGCAGGGATTCTTCCTGATCGAGCGGACCTGCCCCACCTGCGGCGGCCAGGGCCGGGTCATCAAGAACCCCTGCAAGATCTGCCAGGGCGCGGGCCGGGTGCAGCGGGACCGCACCCTCAATGTCTCCATCCCGGCGGGCGTCGAGGACGGCACCCGCATCCGCCTGGCGGGCGAGGGTGAGGCCGGGCTGCGCGGCGCGCCGGCCGGCGACCTCTATGTCGATGTCTCCATCCGGCCGCACCCGATCTTCCAGCGGGACGGCGCGAACATCTTCGTCCGGGTGCCGTTGCGGATGACCCAGGCGGCGCTGGGCGGCCAGGTGGAGGTCCCCAGCATCGATGGCGGCCGCGCCCGCGTCACCATCCCGGCCGGCACCCAGGCGGGCGACCAGTTCCGCCTGCGCGGCAAGGGCTTCTCCGTGCTGCGCAGCGCCGTCCGGGGCGACATGTTCGTGCAGGTTTCGGTCGAGACCCCGCAGAACCTGACGCCCAGGCAGCGCGAGCTGCTGGAGCAGTTCGAGGCGGAGGCCAGCTCGGGCGGCCGCACCAGCCCGGAGGCGGAAGGCTTCTTCGCCAAGGTGAAGGAGTTCTGGGACGGGCTCGGGCGGTAGGGTCCTGCCTCTTGCCCTCCGCCATGGTGGCGGAGGGCAGGAACGGACTGCCGGCCGGAACCTGTCGCCGGAAGGGCGCCACGGCCCGCGAAGGCCGGCCTCGGGGGGGGGACGCGGCCCGGCGCCAACCATCCGCAGGACAGGCATCCGACAGGCGGGGCTGCCCTGGTTCAGGCCGGGGCGGGTGGCGCCGTGCCTTCCCCCGGCGATCCCGAGGCGCAGCCAGGATCTCCCCCAGGCTGCCCGGACCCGGACCTCGATTCGAGTCGGTCGACCGCCCGGGAACCGCCCCGATGACTCCACGTTCAACATCCCGACCGTCGCATCCCCCCAGCGGCGGCCTTGGCAGGCGGCGGTGCGGACGCGGTCCCACCCGCACCGCCGCCCGCCCCCCCCTCCGATGATTCGAGCCAAGGAGCCCAGCATGACGCAGAGGGACGATACGGTCGCGCCCGGCGTTGCCGGGCAAGTCGCGCGTGAGGAAACCCGGGAACTCATCGCCGCCGGCAAGGTGGCGGGCACCCCGGTCTACAACCGCACCGGGGAGAATCTCGGCACCATCGAGGACCTGATGCTCGACAAGCGGATGGGCCGTGTCGCCTATGCCGTGATGAGCTTCGGTGGCTTCCTGGGCTTCGGGGAGCGCTACCACCCGCTGCCCTGGTCGGTGCTGACCTACGACACCAGCCTTGGCGGCTATGTGGTCGATATCGACCGCGACCGGCTGGAGGGCGCCCCGGCCTATGCCGCGGATGCCGCCCCGGACTGGTCGAGCCGCGACTGGGGCCGGCAGGTGGATGACTACTGGGGGGCGCGGTCCATCTGGGATCCGCGCGCGCCCTGAGGCTCAGCCGAACAGCCGCTTCGCCGTCTCCGCCACCCGGGCGCCGAACAGCCGTGCCGTCTCCAGGTCGCCCGGCGGCATCTCCTCGACCGCGGCGTCCGCTGGCGTCTGCGCCAGCGCGCCGGTGAAGCCCGCCACCCAGTTCACGTCGTTCCGCTGCGATTCCTTGCGGTTGGCCGGCATCATGCCGGTGCCGACCCAGAGCATGCCATGCTGCATGGCCAGCGTGACGAAATACTGGATGGTGGAGAACTTGTCCCCGTTCACCGAGGCGGAATTGGTGAAGCCCGCCGCCAGCTTGTCCTTCCAGGCCTGGCCGAACCAGGGCCGGGAGGAGGCGTCGGCGAATTTTTTGAACTGCCAGGAGGCGCCGCCCATATAGGTCGGGGCGCCGAAGATGATGGCATTCGCGGCGGCCAGCGCCTCCCAGCCGCCGTCGGGCAGGTTGCCCTCGGGGTCGATGGCAATGGCCCGGGCCTCGGCGCCCGGCACGCCGGCGGCGCCGGCCAGGACGGAGTCCGCCATGCGCTTCGTATGGCCATAGCCGGAATGATAGACGATCGCGAGCTTTGCCATGGATGGCTCCTCGATGGCGTTCGGGGGGCGGGCGATGGGCCCGTGTTGCCCGCGTCATTCGCGCATTCGGGGCGGGTTGGGAAATCAGCAGGGGAAATGACCGCCATTTCCGCCAGCGGGGCTTGCCGCCGCCGGCCGGTCACGGCGAGGCTTGCTGGCCGCGCGGCACGCCGCCATTGAAGGACCCGCAGGCGCCCGCCGCGGCGCGCAAAGCTCTGGGGGAGACGCGCATGGCCATCCGTATCGGCATCGCCGGCATCGCCGGCCGCATGGGCCGCCTGCTGGCGGAGGAGACGCTGGCCGCCGGCGCCGTGCTGGCCGGCGGCACCCGCCGCCAGGCCGGGGCGGCGGGGGAACTGCCCGCGCCGGTGCTGCCGGACATCGATGCCCTTTTTGCCGCGAGCGATGTGGTGATCGACTTCACCCATGCCTCGACCGCCGCCACCCATGCTGAGGCGGCGGCCGCCGCGGGCAAGCCCTTCGTCCTCGGCACCTCCGGCCTCTCGGCGGCGCAGGAGGCGGCAGTGGCCGCGGCGGCGCAGCGCGTGCCGATCGTCTATGCCGCCAATTTCGCCCCCGGCGTGAACCTGGTGCTGGCGATCGCCGAGCGCATGGCCGCCGCCCTGCCGGCCGGGCAGTACGATGCCGAGATCGTCGAGATGCATCACCGCCAGAAGGTCGATGCGCCCTCCGGCACTGCCGTCGCGCTTGGCCGCGCCGTCGCCCGCGGGCGCGGCACGACGCTGGAGGAAGCCGGGGTGGAGAGCGGGCGGGACGGCCATACGGGCGCGCGGCAGACCGGCACCATCGGCTTCGCCGCGCTGCGCGGCGGCCAGGTGGTGGGGGAGCACACGCTGCTCTTCGCCGCGGGGTCCGAGCATATCGCGCTGACCCATCGCAGCTTCGACCGTCGGGTCTATGCGACGGGCGCGGTGCGTGCCGCGCTCTGGCTGCAGGGGCGGGTGCCGGGGCTCTACGACATGAAGCATGTGCTCGGCATGGGGTGAGCCTGGCGAAGGGGCTGCGCTGGGCGCCCGGGTCCAAGCATCCGTTCCGCCGCATAAGCATATCTTTATGTCAGCACCCTTGACCCTCCGCCCCCCTTGCTGCGAAACAGCCCTTCAACCGGCCGGGTGCGTGCTCTCGTGCGCCCGACCCCGCCGGTGTGGCCAGGCCGGGGCCCCGCCGGTTCCCCGCGCGACAAGAGGACGAACCACGCCATGCGCGACAAGGGCGAGTACCTTTTCACTTCCGAATCCGTGTCCGAGGGGCACCCCGACAAGGTGGCCGACCGGATCTCCGATACGGTCCTCGACGCCTTCCTTGCGGCCGATCCCGTCGCGCGCGTGGCCTGCGAGACGCTGGTCACGACCAACCGCATCGTCCTCGCCGGTGAGACCCGCGGCCCCGACAGCATCACCCCGGCCTATCTCGAGGATCTCGTCCGGGCGGCGGTGAAGGATATCGGCTACGACCAGGAAGGCTTCTCCTGGCGGGACGCCGCCTTCGAATGCCACCTGCACGCGCAGTCCGCCGATATCGCGGTGGGCGTGGACGCGGCTGGCAACAAGGATGAGGGCGCCGGCGACCAGGGCATCATGTTCGGCTACGCGACGAACGAGACGCCCGAGCTGATGCCTGCGCCGCTCACCTACGCGCATAACATCCTGCGCGTCATGGCCGAGCTGCGCCATGCCGGCGACAGGCGCGCCAAGGGCCTGCAGCCCGATGCCAAGTCGCAGGTGACCCTGCGCTATGTGGACGGCAAGCCGGTCGGCGTCACTTGCGTCGTCATCTCCACCCAGCATGACGAGGGCATGGAGCAGTCCGAGATCAAGGAGCTGCTGCGCCCGATCGTGCAGCAGGTCCTGCCCGCGGGCTGGGAGGTGCCGGAATCCGAGTTCTACGTGAACCCGACCGGCAAATTCGTCATCGGCGGGCCGGACGGCGATGCGGGCCTGACCGGCCGCAAGATCATCGTGGATACCTATGGCGGCGCGGCGCCGCATGGCGGCGGCGCCTTCTCCGGCAAGGACCCGACCAAGGTGGACCGCTCGGCCGCCTATGCCGCGCGCTACGTGGCGAAGAACGTGGTCGCCGCCGGCCTCGCCGACCGCTGCACCATCCAGGTCTCCTACGCCATCGGCGTCTCCAAGCCGCTCTCGGTCTATTTCGACCTGCACGGCACCGGCAAGGATGTGGACGAGGCGAAGCTGGCCAGCGTGGTGCAGGAGATGGTGAACCTCTCCCCGCGCGGCATCCGGGAGATGCTGCGGCTGAACCGGCCGATCTATGTGCCCACCAGCGCCTATGGCCATTTCGGCCGCACCCCCGACCTGGCGAAGGACACCTTCACCTGGGAGCGAACGGACATCCTGGCGCCGGAGCTGAAGCGCGCCTTCGGGCGCTGATAGGCCCGGCCAAACCGGCTATGGGGGCGGTGCTTCGGCACCGCCCCTTTTTCGTATTCGGAATTCCGCATGACCGCCGACCGACCGCCCCTCGCCGAGGGCGTCCCCGACCGCCTCTATGGCCGCCGCCGCAGCCACCCCTTGCGGCCGCGCCAGCAGAGGCTGCTGGAGGAGACCCTGCCGCGGCTGCGCCTCTCCCCCGCCGCGGCCGCCGACCCGCGCGCGGCCTTCGCCCGTCCGGTCGAGGCGCTGTGGCTGGAGGTGGGCTTCGGCGGCGGGGAGCATGCCCTGGCGCATGTCGAGGCCAATCCCAGCGTCGGCTACATCGCTTCCGAGGTCTTCGAGAACGGGCTCTGCTCCCTCCTCTCCCGCCTGGTGGCGGAGGGGGAGGAAGCGACCGGGACGCTGCCGCCCAACCTCCGCCTCTGGCCGCAGGATGCGCGGCACCTGCTCGGGCTGCTGCCGGAGGGGTCGCTCGACCGGCTCTTCCTGATGTTTCCCGATCCCTGGCCCAAGGCGCGGCACGCCAAGCGGCGCTTCGTGAACCCGGCCCTGCTGCCGCTGGTGGCCCGCGCCCTGCGCCCGGGCGGGGAATGGCGGATCGCCACCGACGACCCGACCTATCAGGGCTGGACCGCCGAGGTGATGGCGGCGCAGGCCTTCTTCGATGTCCCCCCCCCGGCCGAGGCGCGGCCCGAGGGCTGGCCCCCCACCCGCTATGAGGCCAAGGCACTGCGGGAGGGACGGCAGCCGCTCTATTGGTCCCTGACCCGGCGCTGAGGGCGGGCCGGAACCCGGCCGTCTCCCCGCCCGCCGCCGGCTGCAGCGGGCTGCGTCCGGAACTGAATGCCAGTCCGCTGCAGTCCCTTGTCCATTCGGGCGGATTCCACGCCGCCGGCGTTCACGCCCCTCCGCGATCCGCTGCAGACGGTTGTCCGTAGAGCAGATTCACGCTGCGGGGCGTTCACGCCCCTCCGCGATCTGCCCTAACCGCCGAACAGCATGGCCAGTGCGTCCTCGATCTCCAGATCCGGCAGCAGGTCCAGCCCCGGCACCAGGTCCAGGCCGAGGGTCCGCTTCAAGGCGTAGAGGAAGCCGATCAGGCCCAGCAGGGCCGTGCCGCCGAGGATGTGGAAAAGGGCGGATCTCGCCAGCAGCGCGGCGTCGTGCCGCCGCTCCTCCCAGGAGGTCTGCTGCCTTGAGGTGGGGCGGGGGTGGGGGGTGGAGGTGGCGGGCATGGCCCCATCTCGCCGCCTCATGCGTGAATTCCGCCCTAAATATGCGCGCGACACGCTGTTTCGTGATGGATCCGGAATGCTTTTGCCCAGGCTGCCGCTCCTTCCTGCTTGCTCCGGCCGGATGGGGGGCCTATATCTGGTCCATCAATCACCATCCGGGCTCTTCGGGGGGTGGCCTGAAAGGGCCGCCTTTTTTGTTTTGGGCACAGACATCGAACGTCCACACCATGAGGGGCTGGAGGCGCGCATCGCCGACGCCATCGCCCCGACCATCGAGCACATGGGCTATGAGCTCGTGCGCGTGCAGGTCAGCGGGAAGGAGCGCCCGGTCGTCCAGATCATGGCCGACCGGTCGGACGACGCGCCCTTCCGCGTGGAGGATTGCGAGGCGATCAGCCACGCCGTCGGTGCGGTGCTCGATGTCGAGGATCCGATCAAGGGCGAGTGGACGCTCGAGGTCTCCTCGGCCGGCATCGACCGTCCCTTGACCAGGGTCAAGGACTGGAACCGCTACGCCGGCCATGTGGCGACGGTGGAGCTGCTGGTCCCGCAGGAGGGCCGCAAGCGCTTCAAGGGCATCGTCCTCGGCGCCGATGCCGAGACGGCGCGGCTGCGGCTGGAGGACGGGACGGAGGCAGGTTTCCCCCGGAGCAATATCCGCAAGGCGAAGCTGGTGCTGACCGACGAACTGATCGCGGCGACCGCCGCACCCCCCACCGGATCGCGGAGCGCCGACGGCGTGCAGCGTGAATCCGACGGGCAAACGCACTAAGGAGAACCGAGGCCATGGCCGTGGATGTCGCCATCGCGCGCCCCGAATTGCTGCAGGTCGCCGATGCCGTCGCGCGCGAGAAGATGATCGAGCGCGATGAGGTGCTGGAGGCGATGGAGCAGGCCATCCAGAAGGCCGGCCGCGCCAAGTACGGGCATGAGAAGGACATCCGCGCCGTCATCGACCGCCGGAGCGGCGAGGTCCGCCTCTCCCGCTGGACCGAGGTGGTCGAGCAGGAGCCGGTGGAGAACGAGGCGACGCAGATCCCGCTGCGCATCGCCCAGAAGTTCAAGCCGGGCATCAAGGCCGGCGAGTTCATCATCGATCCGCTGCCGCCGATCGATTTCGGTCGCATCGCCGCGCAGACCGCGAAGCAGGTGATCGTGCAGCGGGTGCGCGAGGTCGAGCGCAAGAAGCAGTATGACGAGTACAAGGACCGCATCGGCGAGATCATCAACGGCGTCGTCAAGCGGACCGAGTACGGCAACCTGATGGTCGATCTCGGCCGGGCCGAGGCCCTGCTGCGGCGCGACGAGACCATCCCGCGCGAGGCCTTCCGCAACGGCGACCGCGTCCGGGCCTATATCTACGATGTGCGGGAGGAGCCGCGCGGCCCGCAGATCTTCCTCAGCCGCACCCATCCCGGTTTCCTCGCGAAGCTCTTCGCCCAGGAAGTGCCGGAAATCTACGACGGCATCATCGAGATCAAGGCCGTCGCCCGCGACCCGGGCAGCCGCGCCAAGATGGCGGTGATCAGCCGCGACAGCTCGATCGACCCGGTCGGCGCCTGCGTCGGCATGCGCGGCAGCCGCGTGCAGGCGGTGGTGCAGGAATTGCAGGGCGAGAAGATCGACATCATCCCCTGGTCGCCCGACAACGCCACCTTCGTCGTGAACGCCCTGGCCCCGGCCGAGGTGACCAAGGTCGTGCTGGATGACGACGCACGGCGGGTTGAAGTGGTGGTGCCGGACGACCAGCTATCCCTTGCGATCGGGCGCCGCGGCCAGAACGTCCGGCTTGCCTCCCAGCTCACCCGCTGGGACATCGACATCCTGACCGAGGCGGAAGAGAGCGAGCGCCGGCAGGAGGAGTTCCGCAAGCGAACCGGCCTCTTCGTCGAGGCGCTGGATGTCGATGACGTGATCGCCGGCCTGCTGGTAACCGAGGGCTTCACCTCGATCGAGGACATCATCGCGGTCGAGGATGAGGAGCTGGCGGGCATCGAGGGCTTCGACGAGAGTGTCGCGGCCGAGCTGAAGCGCCGGGCCGAGGCCTGGCTGGAGCGCCGGGATACGGAGCTGGACGAGAAGCGGCGCGAGCTGGGGGTCGAGGATGCGGTCGCCGAGGTCGGCGGCTTCACCCCGGCGCAGCTCGTCGCCCTGGGCGAGAAGGGGGTGAAGACGCTGGACGACCTGGCCGACCTCGCCTCCGACGAGCTGATCGAGATGCTGGGCACCGACTCCATGGATGAGGAGACGGCCAACGCCATCATCATGGCTGCGCGCCAGCACTGGTTCGAGGGCGAGGAGGCCGCTGAGGAGGCGGCGGATGGCGACGGCGAGCGCGCCTGAGAATACCCCGCGCGATCGGCGCAGGCGCCCGGCGGAGCCGGGCACCGGAGCCGTGAATCGCGCGGATGGGGCCGAGACCGGCGATCGGCGCAGGCGCCCGGCGGAGCCGGGCACCGGAGCAGCCGGGCCAAGGCCTGCCGCCCCCGCGGACGGGGCAATGGAGGACGAGCCCGAGCGCGGCCCGCTCCGTCGCTGCCTGGTGACGCGGGAGAGCCAGCCGAAGGAGCGGATGATCCGCTTCGTTCTCGGGCCGGATCGGGACTTGGTGCCGGATCTGGCAGGCAAGCTGCCCGGGCGGGGAATGTGGTTGTCCGCAAGGGGGGATGTGTTAGAACGCGCGACGAAGCGCGGCGCCTTTGCGAAGGCGGCACGCGGGACCGTGAACCTGCCCCCTGATCTTGCGGCGCGGATCGAGGACGGCCTCAAGGGCCGCATCCGCGATCTCGTCGGCTTCGCCCGGCGGAGCGGGCAGGCGGTCTGCGGGCGGGAAACCGTCCGGGAGTGGCTGCAGGCCGGCAAGGCCGGCCTGCTGGTCGAGGCTTCGGACGGCAGCCCGGCGGAACGGGCCCGGCTGGTTGGCGGGCGGGATGTGCCGGTGGTGGCCCCCCTGCCGGCGGATGTGCTCGGCGGTGTCTTCGCAAGGGACCATGCCGTGCATGTGGCGATCGCGCCCGGGCGCCTCGCCGATGCGATCGCGGTGGAGGCGGCGCGGCTGGCCGGCATTGGCGGCCAGGTGTCGCCACCGCAAGGTGGCAAGAGGAGAGACGGCCCGATGGGCCAATGAGCGATTGACGGTGGGCGCGCCATCTCGCGCCCGGGGACAGACCGGACATGTCGGGTGGGGCATCCCCCTGGCGTGTCCCTTGGCACGAGTGGCATGACGGCAGACGGATCGGGTTCGGACCAAAGAATGAGCGACCAGAACGACCAGGACGCGGGCAAGAGCAGGCTGAGCCTTCGGCCCGCTGGCGGCCGCCTGGAGCTGGGCAAGACGGTGGATGCGGGAAGCGTCCGCCAGAGCTTCAGCCATGGGCGGAGCAAGACCGTGCAGGTCGAGGTGGTGAAGAAGCGGACGGTGACGCCGGCGCCGCGCCAGGCGGCCGGCCCGGCCGCGCCGGTGCCCGCGGGCGGCGGCCCACGCCCCGCCTCGGCCCGCCCCGGCGGCGGCCAGGCCCGCGGCCCCGCGCCCGCCGGCAACCGGCCGCTGACCGCCGCCGAGCAGGCGGTGCGCCAGCGCGTGCTGGAGGAGCAGCGCCGGCTGGAGGCGCAGCGCCAGCGTGAGGAGCGGGAGCGCCAGGCGCTCATGGTCCGCTCCGCCGCCGAGGAGGCGCGCCGGCGCGAGGAAGAGGAGAAGCGCCAGGCCGAGGAGGCCGCGCGCCTCGCCGAGGAGGAGGCCGCCCGCGCCCAGGCCGAAGCCGAGGAAGCTGCGCACCGCGCCGCCGAGGAGGCCGAGCGCGCGAAGCAGGCCGCGGCCCAGCCGGCCGCGCCTGCCCCGGCCGAGGCCCGTGCCCCGGCCCAGCCGGCCGCGCCTGCGCGTGGCCCGGCCCCGGTCCGCCCGGTGACGCCGCCGCTGCGCACGCCGGGCCGCCCGGGCCCGGTGCCCGTCGGCCCCGGCGCCCAGCGTGCCCGCCCGGCCGGTCCCGGCCAGGCGCCGGCCCCGGCCGCCGCGGCGGCCCCCGGTGCCGCGCCGGCCTCGGCCGCGGCCAAGCTCTCGCTGCGTCCGCGCACTGCTGAGGATGAGGATGAGGCGCGCCGCGCCGCCGTCCGCCGCCCCGGCCTGCCGGCCGCGGCCCCGAAGAAGCCGGCGCTGGCGCCTGCCAAGAAGGGCCTGCCCGGCGCCGACCGGCGCGGCGGCCGCATCGACGTGCAGGCGGCGATCGAGGGCGAGGACGAGCGCAGCCGCTCCATCGCCTCGCTCCGCCGCGCGCGTGAGCGCGAGCGGCGGCAGCAGGAGCTGGCCCGGCTGCGGTCCGGCACCGAGCGCGTGGTGCGCGACGTGGTGGTGCCCGAGGCGATCACCGTGCAGGAGCTTGCCAACCGCATGGCCGCCCGTGGCGGCGAGGTGGTGAAGGCGCTGTTCCGCATGGGCGTGATGGCGACCCTGACCCAGACCATCGACGCCGATACGGCGGAGCTGGTGGTGCAGGAATTCGGCCACCGCGTGCGCCGCGTTTCGGAATCCGATGTCGAGCTGGGCCTGGAAGGCGCGGCGGACGAGGATACCGACCTGCAGCCGCGCCCGCCGGTCGTCACCATCATGGGCCATGTCGACCACGGCAAGACCAGCCTGCTGGACGCGCTGCGGAAGGCGGATGTCGCGGCGCATGAGGCCGGCGGCATTACCCAGCATATCGGCGCCTACCAGGTGGCGGTGCCGGATGGCGGCAAGGTGACCTTCATCGACACCCCGGGCCACGCCGCCTTCACCGCGATGCGGTCGCGCGGCGCCCAGGTGACCGACATGGTCGTGCTGGTGGTCGCGGCGGATGACGGCGTGATGCCGCAGACGGTCGAGGCCATCAACCACGCGCGGGCGGCCAATGTCCCGCTGATCGTGGCGGTGAACAAGATCGACAAGCCGGGCGTGAACCCCGACCGCGTGCGGCAGGAACTGCTGCAGCACGAGATCGTGGTCGAGAGCCTGGGCGGCGAGACGCAGGAGATCGAGGTCTCCGCCACCAAGAAGATCAACCTCGACAAGCTGCTCGAGGCGATCGCGCTGCAGGCGGAGATCCTGGACCTGCGTGCCAACCCCGCCCGCGCGGCCGAGGGCACGGTGATCGAGTCCAAGCTCGATCGCGGCCGCGGCCCGGTGGCGACGGTGCTGGTGCAGAAGGGCACGCTGAAGCAGGGCGATATCGTGGTGGCCGGCGCCGAATGGGGCCGGGTGCGCGCGATGCTCGACGACAAGGGCCGCCAGCTGAAGGAGGCGCCGCCCTCCCTGCCGGTGGAGATCCTGGGTCTTTCGGGCGTGCCTTCGGCCGGCGAGAATTTCGTCGCGGTCGAGGACGAGGCCCGGGCGCGCGAGATCTCCGAGTTCCGCCAGCGCAAGGCGCGCGAGAAGTCCTCGGCGGCGGCCGTCGCCGGGCGCGGGACCCTGACCGACATGCTGGCCCGCATCCAGGCGGGCGAGCAGAAGGAGGTCGCGGTCGTCGTGAAGGCCGACGTGCAGGGCAGCGCCGAGGCGATCGGCGTCACCCTCGGCAAGCTGGGCAACGAGGAGGTCCGGGTCCGGGTGCTGCACAGCGCCGTCGGCCAGATCACCGAGAGCGACATCCAGCTCGCCAAGGCGTCCAACGCCGTGGTCGTCGCCTTCAACGTCCGTGCCACCACCCAGGCGCGGGAGCTGGCGCAGCGCGAGGGCGTCGATATCCGCTACTACTCGATCATCTACGAGGTGTCGGACGACATCGAGAAGATGTTCAAGTCGAAGCTGGCCCCGGTGGCGCGCGAGAACTTCCTGGGCTACGCGCAGATCCTGCAGGTCTTCGAGGTCAAGCGCGTCGGCAACGTGGCGGGCTGCCGCGTGACCGAGGGCGTGGTGAGGCGCGGCTGCGGCGTGCGCCTGCTGCGCGACGGCGTCGTGATCCACCAGGGCGAGCTCAGCACGCTCCGGCGCTTCAAGGACGACGTGAAGGAAGTCACCAACGGCTACGAGTGCGGCATGTCCTTCGCAAACTACAACGACATCCGCGTCGGCGACCAGATCGAGTGCTACGAGACGGAGATGGTGACCGCGGCGTAAGCCGGCGCCACCTTCTTGCGTTGAACCGGGGCGTGGCGCCCATAGGGGGACCCCATCGAATCGGCCTGCCGATGCCGATGGGAACCCGGGCGCCGCGCCCTTTTCTTTCGAAGGGTTCCAGCCCCATGACCAAGCGGCACGCCGGCCACGGCGAAGGCCCCTCCCAGCGCCAGCTCCGCGTCGCGGAGGAGGTGCGGCACGCCCTCGCCGCACTGTTCGAGCGGCGCGACTTCCGCGACCCCGACTTGGCCAATATCCACGTGACGGTGACGGAGGTCCGCGCCTCCCCCGACCTCAAGCACATGACCGCCTTCGTCAGCGGCCTCGGCAAGGACCTGCCGGAGGCGCAGTTCCGCGCGCTGAAGCGCGCCGCGCCCTTCCTGCGCACGCAGGTGGCGAAGTCGGTGCGGTTGAAATTCGCGCCCGACCTGCATTTCCAGCCGGATACGGCGCTGGACTATGCCATGCAGATCGACCGCGTCCTGCGGCAGCCGGAGGTGGCGCGCGACCTCGGGCCGCGGCCGGAGGACGAGGACGCCTGAGCCGCGCGCCTCCCTGCCCGGCAGGGGGGCGCGGCGGGACGATCATGCCCCTGACTGGCGCGCCCGGCCGGCTTTCCTGCCGGCCGCGCCCCGGCGCGCCGCCCCATCCATCAGCCCGAATCCAGAAGACCCGTCCCGCATGTCCCGCTTCCACCGTCACAAGAAGCCGAAGGGCCAGCCCATCGATGGCTGGCTGATCATCGACAAGCCCACCGGCATGGGCTCGACCGATGTCGTCAACCGTGTGAAGCGGTTGTTCCAGGCGCAGAAATGCGGCCATGGCGGCACGCTGGACCCGCTGGCAACCGGCGTGCTGCCCATCGCCTTCGGCGCCGCCACCAAGACCGTCCCCTATGTCATGGACGGCACCAAGACCTACCGTTTCACGCTGACCTTCGGCGACCTGCGCGATACGGACGACGCCGACGGCAAGACCATCGGCACCTCCGATGCCCGGCCGACCGACGCGCAGATCGAGGCCGCCCTGCCGGCCTTCCGCGGCGACATCATGCAGGTCCCGCCCATCTTCTCCGCCATCAAGGTGGCGGGGGAGCGGGCCTATGACCTGGCGCGCGAGGGCCAGGTGGTGGAGCTGCCACCGCGCCCGGCGCGGGTCGACCGGTTCGAGCTGGAAAGCCGCCCCGACGCTGACACTGCCATCTTCACCGTCCAGAGCGGCAAGGGGGTCTACATGCGCTCCCTGGCACGCGACTTGGCGCGGGCCTGCGGCACGGTCGGGCATATCGCGGCGCTGCGGCGGATGCGGGTCGGGCCCTTCCATGAGAAGGACGCGATTCCCCTGGACAAGCTCGGCCTGCCGGGCGATACGCCGCCTCCTTCCCCGGACCTCCTGCTGCCCGTGGCGACCGCGCTGGCCGACATCCCGGCGCTGGCCCTCTCGGAGGCGGAGGCCGCGCGGCTCCTCTATGGCCAGGCGATCAGCCTGGTCGAACTGATGGGCCGCATTCCGGGCGACGCCAACCCCGATGGGGGCCTGGTGCGCGCCATGGCGGGGGGACGGTTCGTGGGGCTCTGCCGCCTGGAATCCGGCATGATGGTGCCGGAGCGACTGGTGGCGCAGGAAGGCTCCCCGGCCGGCGTCTGAAGCACGCCGAAGGCCCCGCGAGGGCCCGGCCAAGACGGAGAACAACCCGATGTCGGCAGTTTCGGCTGAGCGCCGCCAGGCGATCATCACGCAGTACCAGACCAAGCCGGGCGACACCGGTTCCCCCGAGGTGCAGGTGGCCCTGCTCTCCGAACGCATTTCGGGCCTGACCGAGCACCTGAAGACGCATGCGAAGGACTTCCACAGCCGGCGCGGCCTGCTGGTGCTGGTCGGCCAGCGCCGCGGCCTGCTGGACTACCTGAAGAAGAAGGATCAGGGCCGCTACGAGCGGCTGATCGGCAGCCTCGGCCTGCGCCGCTGATCCCCGGCCGGCGGGTTTCCCCCGAATCCAGGGGCGACCCACCGGCGCCAGGCCCGGCATTGCGCCGGCCCACGGTCATCCCGGCCGCTGCCCGCGGGACCGCCCCTGTCGCTCCGGCTTCCGTCCGGAGCGGGAGGCGGCCGCCTCCCGCCCATGAGCGCAGAATTCCGTGGAATTCTGCGCAGGGCCGGGCCATATCTTCCGCCCGGAGCCGGGGTGCCGACATGTCGTCGGACGCCGCCGGGCCACCGCCGCGCACGCGGCGGGCTGACAGGACAGGCCGCGACCCCGTCAGGGATGGCAGCGGCGTTTCCGGCCACATGGATCCCCGGGCTTCGGGGGCGGCCTTCACCACTGCCGCGGTGGATGGTTCGCATTCCATGCAGCCCGAAGCGCCGGGCGCTTCCCGCCGCGGGCGCCCCCCAATGCCATTGCGGGGCTTTCGGCCGAAGACTGCCATCCCACCGCGTCGCATCCTCCGGACCGCCAGCGGCGCAACCGCCATGGGCCGTCCGGTCTTGAAGCAGCGCCGGGCCCCGGACGGGTCCGGCCGGATCGTCTGCGCGGGGAACGGCCCCGGCCTGCGGTCCCGCGAAGGAACGACGCATGTTCGAGAACTACTATCGCAAGGACATCTCCTGGGGCGGCCAGCTCCTGACGCTGGAGACGGGCAAGATCGCCCGCCAGGCCGATGGCGCCGTCATGGCCCGCCTCGGCGACACCATCGTGCTCTGCACCGTGGTCGGCGCCCGCTCCGTGAAGCCGGGCCAGGATTTCTTCCCGCTGACGGTGAACTACCAGGAGAAGGCCTTCGCCGCGGGCAAGATCCCGGGCGGCTTCTTCAAGCGCGAGGGGCGCCCGTCGGAGGCCGAGACGCTGGTCTCCCGCCTGATCGACCGGCCCATCCGCCCGCTCTTCCCCGAGGGGTTCCGCAACGAGGTCCAGGTCATCGCGACCGTCCTGTCGCATGACATGGAGAACGACCCCGACATCGTCGCCATGGTCGGCTGCTCCGCCGCCCTGACCCTGTCCGGCATTCCCTTCTTCGGCCCGATCGGCGGCGCCCGCGTCGGCTATATCGACGGCCAGTACGTCCTGAACCCGACCATGGCGCAGCGCCAGCAGAGCCAGCTGGAGCTGGTGGTCGCCGGCACCGCCGAGGGCGTGCTGATGGTCGAGTCCGAGGCGCAGGAGCTGTCCGAGGAGGTGATGCTCGGCGCCGTCGAGTTCGGCCACAAGGGCTTCCAGCCGGTCATCGAGGGCATCATCGAGCTGGCCGAGCGCGCCGCGAAGGAGCCCTGGCCGCTGCCCGAGCCCTCCGCGGCCGAGCTTGCCCTGAAGGCCCGCATCGCCGAGCTGGGCCGCGCCCAGATGGCCGAGGCCTACAAGGAGACCCAGAAGCTGATCCGCCAGGGCAAGGTGGGCGAGGCCAAGAAGGCCGTGCTCGCGCAGCTCGAGGCCGAGGGCCTGGACGTCAACGCCGCCAAGGGCCTGCTGAAGGAGCTGGAGGCGGATGTGGTCCGCAACAGCATCCTCGACACCGGCCTGCGCATCGATGGCCGCGACACGAAGACGGTCCGCCCGATCGTGGCCGAGGTCGGCATCCTGCCGCGCGCCCATGGCTCCGCACTCTTCACCCGCGGCGAGACGCAGGCCTTCTGCGTGGCGACGCTCGGCACCGGCCAGGACGAGCAGATCATCGACGCGCTGCCGGGCGAGTACCGGGAGCACTTCATGCTCCACTACAACTTCCCGCCCTACAGCGTGAACGAGACCGGCCGCATGGGCAGCCCGGGCCGGCGCGAGATCGGCCATGGCAAGCTGGCCTGGCGCGCCATCCGGCCGCTGCTGCCGGAGAAGGAGAAGTTCCCCTACACGCTGCGCGTGGTCTCCGAGATCACCGAGAGCAACGGCTCCTCCTCCATGGCCACCGTCTGCGGCACCTCGCTGTCGCTGATGGATGCCGGCACGCCGCTGAAGCGCCCCTGCGCCGGCATCGCCATGGGCCTGATCAAGGAGGATCGCGGCTTCGCGGTGCTCTCCGACATCCTTGGCGACGAGGATCACCTGGGCGACATGGACTTCAAGGTGGCCGGGTCCGAGCAGGGCATCACCGCCCTGCAGATGGACATCAAGATCACCTCCATCACCTTCGACATCATGCGCCAGGCCCTGGCGCAGGCGAAGGACGGCCGGATCCATATCCTCGGCGAGATGGCGAAGGGCCTGACCGGCGCCCGCGGCGACGTGGCGCAGAACGCGCCGCGGATCACCGTGATCAACGTGCCGAAGGAGAAGATCCGCGACGTCATCGGCTCCGGCGGCAAGGTGATCCGCGAGATCACCGAGAACACCGGCTGCAAGATCGACATCGAGGATGACGGCACCATCAAGGTGGCCGCGACCAGCACGGAAGCCGCGCAGAAGGCGATCGACTGGATCCGCGGCATCGTGGCGGAGCCCGAGATCGGCGTGATCTACAACGGCAAGGTCGTGAAGACCGCCGATTTCGGCGCCTTCGTGAACTTCCTCGGCGCCAAGGACGGCCTGGTCCACATCTCCGAGCTCACGAACGACCGCGTCAACCGCACCACCGACGTGGTCAATGTCGGCGATGCGGTGAAGGTGAAGGTGCTGGGCTTCGACGACCGCGGCAAGGTGAAGCTGTCCATGCGCGTGGTCGACCAGGCCACCGGTGCCGACATCACCGAGCAGGTCGGCGCCCGCCGTCCGCGCGAGGGCGGCGAGGGCGGCGGCGAGGATCGCGGCGATCGTGGCCCACGGCGTGACCGTGGCGACCGCGGCCCCCGCCGCGAGCGGCACGACGCCGCGGAGTAACACGAAAGGGTGCGGTCGGGGCCCCCTGCGCGGGCGCCCCGGCCGGACCAATTGCGGACGTCCAGGGTATTCGAGGGTAGAGTCGTGAAGGCGATCAACGCGATCCGCATGGGCGGGGTCGAGGTGCTTCCCCTGGTCGAGGGTGGCAAGGGCGTGGCCGTGTCGAACGGCGCGACCTGCGGCGGCTGGGCCTCGGGCGGCGGCGTCGGCACCTTCTCCGCCGTCAATGCCGACAGCTACGACGCGGACGGCACCATCATCCGGCAGGTCTATCACGGCAAGACGCGGCGCGAGCGGCATGAGGAGCTGGTGGCCTACGGCATCGCCGGCGGCATCGCCCAGGCGCGCGAGGCGCATGAGCGCAGCAACGGCCAGGGCCGCATCCACGCCAACATCCTCTGGGAGATGGGCGGGGCGGAGCGGGTGATCCGCGGCATCCTGGACGGCGCCAAGGGGCTGGTGAACGGCATCACCTGCGGCGCCGGCATGCCCTACCGGCTGGCCGACATCGCGCGCGAATACGGCGTGCACTACTATCCCATCGTCTCCTCCGCCCGCGCCTTCGGCGCGCTGTGGAAGCGCAGCTACAACAAGGCGCGGGACTGGCTGGGCGGCGTGGTCTACGAGGATCCCTGGCTGGCCGGCGGCCATAACGGCCTGTCCAACTCCGAGGACCCGCGGAAGCCCGAGGCGCCCTATGCCCGCGTCCTCAAGCTGCGCGAGCAGATGCGCGAATTCGGCCTGGGCGAGGTCCCCATCATCATGGCGGGCGGCGTCTGGTGGCTGGAGGAGTGGGAGGACTGGATCGACAACCCGGAACTGGGCCCGATCGCCTTCCAGTTCGGCACCCGCCCGTTGCTGACGCAGGAGAGCCCGATCTCGGAGGCCTGGAAGCAGCGGCTGCTGACGCTGCAGCCGGGCGACGTGCTGCTGCAGCGCTTCTCGCCGACGGGCTTCTATTCCTCGGCCGTGCGGAACGACTTCATCCGGGAGTTGGAGACGCGGAACGAGCGGCAGGTGGCCTATACCAGCGAGCCGATCGGCGACCACACCGCGGAATACGGCGTCGGCCCGCGCAAGCGGAAGGTCTGGCTGACGCCGCACGACCTGCAGCGGGTCCGCGGCTTCGAGGCCGAGGGCTTCAACGAGGCCATGCGGACGCCGGACAACACGCTGATCTTCGTGACCAAGGAGAAGCAGGCGGAGATCGTGCAGGACCAGATCGACTGCATGGGCTGCCTCTCCGCCTGCCGCTTCTCCAACTGGTCGCAGCACGAGCCGGACTACGACACGGGCAAGAAGGCGGATCCGCGCAGCTTCTGCATCCAAAAGACGCTGCAGGACATCGCCCATGCCGGCACGACCGAGCACAACCTGATGTTCGCCGGCCACAACGCCTACCGCTTCGCGCAGGACCCGTTCTATTCGAACGGCTTCATCCCAACCGCGAAGCAATTGGTGGAGCGCATCCTGACCGGGCGCTGAGGCGCGGCGGGGCGACCGCGCCCCGCCATCCCCCGCGTCATGGCCGGGCCGGAAGGTCCGGCCTTTTCTTTTGTCCCGCCGCTCAGGCCCCCGCGTCGATCCGCTGCGCCAGCGCCCAGGCGCGTTCCGCCATCGCGCGGTAGCGGTCGCGGTAGCCGATGGCCCGGGGATCGGACGCATTGCCGTCCAGCGCCCGCCGCCAGACGCCCGCGACGATCGAGGCCAGGCGGAACATCGAGAACACCACGAAGACGCTGATCGAGGGCGGCACCGGCCGCCCGGCCAGCGCGCAGTAGCGCGCGACGAAGGCGGCTTCGTCCGGGATGCCCGTGCCCGCCAGGTCCAGCCCCGCGACCCCCGCGATGCCCTCCGGCCCCGGATCGAAATGGTAGGTCAGGCAGCAATAGCCGAGATCGGCCAGCGGATGGCCGATGGTGGCCAGTTCCCAGTCCAGCACCGCGACGATGCGCGGCTGCTCCGGATGGATGATGAGGTTGCCGAGGCGGTAGTCGCCATGCGCGATGGTCGCCTCTTCCTCCTGCGGCAGGTGTTCCGGCAGCCAGGCGGCCAGCCGGTCCATCTCCGGCATTTCCTCGACCTTCGCTGCCTCCCACTGGCGGGTCCAGAGCGCGATCTGCCGCGCCATGTAGCCCGCCGGCTTGCCGAAGCCCTCCAGCCCCGCCGCGCGCCAGTCCACCTTGTGCAGCGCCGCCAGGACGCGCGCCATGTCCTCGTAGATCGCGGCGCGGTCGGCCGGCGGGGCCGCCAGCGGCACGCGGTCGAAGAAGACCCGGCCCGGCACGTTGTCCATCACGAAGAAGGCCGTGCCGATGACCGAGGCATCCTCCTCCAGCAGCCGCGCGCGCGGCACTGGCACCTCGCTGCCTTCCAGCGCGCGGATGATGCGGTATTCCCGCTCCACCTCATGCGCCCGCGGCAGCAGCTTGCCCGGCGGCTTCTTGCGCAGCACGTAGTCGCCCGCGCGCGTGGCGATGTGGAAGGTCGGGTTGGACTGCCCGCCGAGGAATTGCCGGACCTCCACCGGACCGTCGAAGCCCGGCAGCCTGTCCCGCAGGTGGCGCGCCAGCGCCGCCTCGTCGAAGCGGTGCCGGTCGAGGACCGGCACCAGCTCGGGCATGCCGCCGCTCTTGCCGCTCATGCCTATTCCGCGGCCTTCGCCTCGGTCCTCGGCGGCTTGTACTGGTTCAGCTCCATGCGGGCGAGCTGGTCGCGATGCACCTCGTCCGGCCCGTCCACGATGCGCAGCGTGCGGGCGTAGCGCCACATCTCCGCCAGGCCGAAATCGGAGGTAACGCCGCCGCCGCCATGCGCCTGGATGGCCATGTCCACCACCTGGCAGGCCATGTTCGCCGCGGCGACCTTGATCTCGGCGATCTCCTTGCGCGCCACCTTGTTGCCTGCCGTGTCCATGCGCCAGGCGGCGTGCAGGGTCAGCAGGCGGCACTGGTCGATCATGATGCGCGCATTGGCGATCCGCTCCCGCGTCACGCCCTGCTCGCCCAGCGTCTTGCCGAAGGGGCGGCGCTCCAGCGCGCGCCGGCAGGTCTTCTCCAGCGCCCGCTCCGCCATGCCGATCGCGCGCATGCAGTGATGGATGCGGCCCGGGCCGAGGCGCCCCTGGGCGATCTCGAAGCCGCGGCCCTCGCCCAGCAGGATGTTGGAGACGGGCACCCGGACATTCTCGAAGCGCAGCTCGGCATGGCCGTGCGGCGCGTCATCGAAGCCGAAGACCGGCAGGTAGCGCACGATGGTCAGGCCCGGCGTGTCGCGCGGGACCAGGATCATGCTCTGCTGCCGGTGCCGGTCCGGATTGTCCGGCGCGGTCTTGCCCATGACGATGAAGATGGCGCAGCGCGGGTCGAGCGCGCCGGAGGACCACCACTTGCGCCCGTTGATGACGTAGTGGTCGCCGTCCCGCTCGATCCGCGTCTGGATGTTGGTGGCGTCCGAGGAGGCGACGTCCGGCTCGGTCATGGCGAAGCAGGAGCGGATCTCACCCTCAAGCAGCGGCTTCAGCCAGCGCTCCTTGTGCTCCGCCGTGCCGTAGCGCTCGATCGTCTCCATGTTGCCGGTATCGGGGGCGGAGCAGTTGAACACCTCGGAGGACCAGGAGACGCGGCCCATGATCTCGGCCAGCGGCGCGTATTCCAGGTTGGTCAGCCCGGCGCCGTGCTCCGATTCCGGCAGGAACAGGTTCCACAGGCCCGCCTCCTTCGCCTTGGGCTTCAGCGCCTCGACGATCGGCACCGGCTGCCAGCGATCCTTCGCCGAGGCCATCTGCTCGCGATAGACCTGCTCGTTCGGATAGATGTGCTCGTCGAAGAAGGCCAGCAGGCGGGCGCGCAGCTGCTCGACCTTTTCGGAATAGGCGAAATCCATGGCGTTTCCCCTTCGGGTGCGTCTTCCCGGTGTTCCCGCGCAGCCTGCCGCAGCGGGCGCGTGGCGGCAAGACAGGCTACCCGCTTGCGCCGCGCCGCGGGCCCGGCCAGCCTGCGCGGAACCAGGGAGGAACCTGCCGTGAAAGCCGTGCTGTGCAGGGAATTCGGGCCGCCCGCGACGCTCGCGCTGGGGGAGGCTCCGATGCCGCGCCCCGCCCAGGGCCAGGCGCTGGTGCGCGTCGAGGCCTGCGGGGTGAATTTCGCCGATGTGCTGATGGTCCAGGGCAAGTACCAGGCGCGCCCGCCCTTCCCCTTCGCGCCGGGCGGCGAGATCTGCGGCGTGGTGGAGGAGCTCGGGCCGGGCACGACGGGCCCGGCACCGGGGACCCGCGTGCTCGGCATGTGTGGCCATGGCGGCTTCGCCGAGCAGGCGCTGGCGCCGGCGGAGGCGCTGGTCCCGGTGCCGGAGGGAGTGGCGCCGGCGGCGGCCGCTGCGCTCTCCTACGCCTATGGCACCACGCTGCATGCGCTGCGCGACCGCGCTGCCCTGAAACCCGGCGAGACGCTGCTGGTGCTGGGCGCGGGCGGCGGCGCCGGCCTCGCCGCCGTGCAGATCGGGAAGATCATGGGCGCACGGGTGATCGCCGCGGCCTCGGGCGACAAGCTCGCCGCCTGCCGGGCGGCCGGGGCCGATGCGCAGGTGGATTACCGCCAGGCCAGCTGGCGGGACCAGGTGAAGGCGCTGGCGCCGGAAGGGGTGGATGTCGCCTATGACCCGGTCGGCGGCCCCTATGCCGAGCCGGCGCTGCGCAGCATGGCCTGGGGCGGGCGCTACCTCGTCATCGGCTTCGCCGCCGGGGAGATTCCGCGCGTGCCGCTGAACCTGACGCTGCTCAAGGGCTGCGGCATCCTCGGCGTCTTCTACGGCGCCTTCGCCAAGCGGGAGCCGGCGGCCAATGCCGCCCTGGTCGGCCAGTTGCTGGACTGGGTGCGGGCGGGGCAGCTCCGTCCGCACATCTCTGCCACCTACCGGCTGGACGACGCGCCGGCGGCGCTGACGGCGCTCGCCTCCCGCGCCGCCACCGGCAAGCTGGTGGTGCTCATGACAGGTTGACGCCTGTCATGCCTCAGACGCCGGCGGCCCTCCGGGCCTTGGCGTCGCGGCACTGGCCGCGGCGCGCCTTCGCGCGCCCGGCCCGCTCCGCGGGCCGCCATGAGCCAGGCATCATCGCCTGACGATCAGCGCGTCCACTGCGGTGATGCGCGGCCCCGCGCAGATCAGCGGGTTGACGTCGATCTCCTCGATCCTGTCCGCCTGGTCCGCCGCCAGCTCCGAGACGCGCCGGATCACCGCTGCCAGCGCATCCCGGTCCACCGGCGGCAGGCCGCGGAAGCCGTCCAGCAGCTTCGCGCCGCGCAGCCGGTCCAGCATGGCATGCGCCTCCGCCGTCCCGACCGGGGCGAGCGACGTCGCGCTGTCCCGCAGCAGCTCCACCAGGATGCCGCCTAGGCCCACCACGACCATCGGGCCGAAAAGCGGGTCGCGCCGCGCGCCCACCACGATCTCGAGGCCCTGCGGCACCATGGGCTGCACCAGCACGCCGTTGATCCGCGCCTCCGGCACGGCGTGCGCGGCATTGGCCATGACCGCCGCGAAACCTTCCCGCACCGCGGCGGCATCGCCGAGATTCAGGCGGATCACGCCCGCCTCCGTCTTGTGCGGGATGTCGGGTGATTCGACCTTCAGCACCACCGGCAGGCCGAGCGCCTCCGCCGCCGCGACGGCGGCCTCGGCATCCCGCACCAGCCGCTCGCCCACCACCGGCACGCCGTAGGCGGCCAGCACCGCCTTGGCCTCGCGCTCCGTCAGCGTGGTGCTGCCCGCGCCATCCAGCAGCGCGGCGGCGCGCGCCTGCCAGGCCGCCAGCGCGGCGAAGCAGCGGTCCATGGAGCGGAACAGGCCGAGATTCGGGTTCGCCTCCGCCTCCCGCGCGCCGGGGCCTTCCAGCCATTCCGTCAGCCAGACCACGGCGGCGGCCTTGCCGTGCTGCGCCGCCAGCTCCCCCAGCAGGGCGAAGCGCGGCGTGGCGAAGTCATAGGCATAGCCGTTCGGCAGCACCACGGCGCCATAGGCCGGGTCGGCGCAGATCGCCTCGGCGCAGGCCCGCAGGCTGTCCGGGTCGCTCAGCACCTGCGCGGTGATGTCCACCGGGTTGCGGGCGGAGCCGTATTCCGGGATGCGCGCATCCAGCACCGCCTGCGCCGCCGGCCCCGGCTGCGGCATGGGCACGCCATGGATCTCCGCCTTGTCGGCCGACATGATGGCGGCGCCGCCCGAGGTGGAGACCAGCGCGACGCCGGGCGCCTTGGGCGGCGGCGCCTTGCCGAGGAAGGCGGCGGTCTCCAGCAGCGCCTCGAACTTGTCCACCAGCACCACGCCCGCGCGTTCGAAGGCGGCGCGGTAGGCGGCCTCCGAGCCGGCGAGGGAGCCGGTATGGGACAGCGCGGCGGCCGCGCCGCCCTCGCCGACCGCCAGCTTGGTGATCACCAGCGGCTTGTCGGCCTCCCAGGCCAGCTCGGCGGCCCGCACCAGCCGCAGCGGGTCGGCCATCCCTTCGAAGACGCAGGCGATGGCGGAGCAGCCCGGATCCTCGGCCAGGGCCGCGACGCAATCGGCCACGTCGAGGTCGGCGGAATTGCCGCAGGCCAGCACCCGGCCAATGGCGACGCCCCGCTCCACCCCCTGCGCCAGGGCGAAGCCGAGATTGCCGGACTGACTGACGATGCCGAGGGCGGGGCGCGTCGGCGGCGCGGCCGGCCGCGGCACGGCGGCGAAGCTGATGGTGGCGCCCGAGGCATAGTCGAGCATGCCGAGGCAATTCGGCCCGACCAGCCGCACCCTGCCAGCCCGCGCGATCTCGGCGATGCGCGCCTGCAGGGCGATGCGCTCCGGCTTGCCCGTCTCGGCGAAGCCGGCGGCATAGAGCATCACCGCGCCGACGCCGGACACTGCGCATTCGGTGACGATGCCCTCCACCGCCTCCATCGGCGCCGCCACCACGGCCAGGTCCGGCACCTCCGGCAGCGCCGCGACATTGGGATGGCAGGGCTGGTCGCCCAGGCGGTCGTAACGCGCGTTCACCAGATGCACCCGGCCGCCGAAGCCGGCCAGGTTGCGCTGCGTCCGCTCCCCGAAGGAGGCGGGGCGGGCCGAGGCGCCGATGATGGCGATGCTCCTTGGCTCCAGCAGGCGGAGCAGGTCGGCGCGGCGATAGAGCGGGCGGCTGGCGGCAGCGGGCAAGAACGTTTCCTCCGAAATCCTGGGAGGCGGCGGGTGAGCCTGGCCCAGCCGCCCGCGCCGGCCCGGTATCCGGTGCGCGGGCCCGCGCGCCCCGGGTCATGATGGCATCCCTGCCGGCGCCTTAGGAGGGGGGCCAAGCCGGCCCCTCAGCGCTGCCCCTCAGCGCTCCGGCCCGCCGCCATGCCGCGCCGCGGCGGCATCCAGCAGCCGGGTCACCTCCTCGTCCTCCAGCTGGTGGAAATCCACGTAATGGCCGCTGATGCCGTGATACAGCTCGGCCTCCAGCAGGCAGACCACCTCATCCGCCTCCCGCCGCAGCGCCGCCAACGTCTCGGGCGGCGCAACCGGCACCGCCAGCACCAGGCGCGCCGGGCCGCGCCGCCGCAGCGCCTGCAGCGCCGCCCGTGCCGTGGCGCCCGTCGCCAGCCCGTCATCCACCACCACCGCGGCGCGGCCGCGCGGGTCTATGGGCGGGCGGGCGGCCAGGTATTGCGCGCGCCGGCGGTTGATCTCCGCCACTTCCCGGGCGCGGATCGCTGCGATCGCAGCCTCGTCCGTGCCGGTCAAGGCGATGATGTCCCGGTTCAGCACCGTCTCCGGCGGGTTGCCCTCCACCACCGCGCCCAGCGCCAGCTCCGGCTGCTGCGGCGCGCCGATCTTGCGCACCAGGATGAGGTCGAGCGGCGCGCCCAGCGCCTCGGCGATCTCCGCCGCGACCGGCACCCCGCCGCGCGGCAGGGCATAAATGACCGGCCGTGGCAGGCTCAGCCCCCGCAGCTTCGCGCCGAGCAGCCGCCCCGCCTCGGTCCGGTCGGCGAAGCGGATGATCTCATTGCGGGCCATCATCCCCCTCCCGCACCAGCCAGCGGTGGAACCAGTCGGCGGCGAGCTTCGCCACCTGCTCCAGCGCGCCCGGCTCCTCGAACAGATGCGTCGCCCCGGGCACGACCGAGAGTTCCGTCGGGCAGGTCATCCAGCCCTGCGCCCATTCGTTGAGCGCCAGCACCTGCCTGTCCTCCCCGCCGACGATCAGCAGCGTCGGCGCGGCGAGGTTCTTCAGGTGCAACTCACCCACCAGGTCGGGCCGCCCGCCGCGGGAGACCACCGCGCCCACCGTTCCCGGCCGTTCCGCCGCCGCGGTCAGGGCGGCCGCGGCGCCGGTGCTGGCGCCGAAGAGGCCGAGCGGCAGGCCCTCCGTCGCGTCATGGCTGGTCGCGCAGTGCACCGCATGTTCCAGCCGCCGCGCGAGCAGGCCGATATCGAAGACCGCGCGGCGGTCGGTTGCCTCCGCCTCGGTCAGCAGGTCGCAGAGCAGGGTGGCGAGGCCGGCCTGGTGCAGCGCCTGCGCCACCTGGCGGTTGCGCGGGCTGTGCCGGCCGGAGCCGCTGCCATGCGCGAAGACCACCACGCCGCAGGCCGAGGGCGGCACCTCCAGCACCCCCTCCAGCCCCATGGGCGGGATCGAGACCGTCTCCGTCCGCACCTTGTGGGATGACGCCTGCATCACCCCCTCCCTTCATCAGCCTTCAATGCGACAGCAGCACCGGCACCGTCATCTCCCGCAGCAGCGTGCGGGTGACGCCGCCGAGGATCAATTCCCGGATCCGCGAATGGCCATAGGCACCGATCACCAGGAGATCGGCCGAGAGCTCCGCGGCGCGGTTCTGCAGGGCGTTGTCGGCGCCGATCCCCGTCCCCGTCATGTGCTCGACGGTCACCCTCAGCCCGTGCCGCGCGAGGTGGCGGGCGATATCCGCCCCGGGCTCCTCGCCATGGCCCGCCAGGCCGCCGCGCGGATCAACCGAGAGCACGGTGACCGCGCTGGCGCCCGCAATGACCGGCAGCGCGTCATGCACCGCGCGCGATGCCTCGCGCGAGGCGTTCCAGCCGATCAGCACGCGCTCGCCGAGCCGCTCGAACCGCCCGGCATAGGGCACCACCAGCACCGGCCGGCCGGAGGAGAAGAGCGCCGCCTCGAGGATGGCGCCTGCGGCGGGCTGGGTGCTCTCGGGGTCGGCCTGGCCGATGATGACGAGGTCGGCGTAGCGGGCATGCAGCGCCACCGTCTCCGGCGCCAGGCCCTCGATCTGCCGCCATTCGCCGGCGATGCCCTCCCGCAGCAGGGCGTCCTGGAAGGCTGCCTCCACCTGCGCCGCCTCCGCCAGGGCGCGGCCGCGCAGCGTGTCCACGAGGTCGCCGAGCAGGATGGCGCCGCCGCCCGGATCGGGCGTCACCATGACGGGAAGGCGGATATCGGCCACGAAAAGGCCGATCAGATGCGCATCCTGCCGCCGCGCGAGGTCGGCGGCGAGGCGGAGCCGCGTGGCACCCTGCTCGGTCGCATCGAGATGCACCAGGATGTCCTTGAGCCGCATCTTTCCCTCCGGTCGGCATCGGGCGCCTCCGGCGGCGCCCCGCGCGATCGGTCACAGCATAGACCGCCCGGGTCGGGGATGTGCCGATTGGTCCCATCGCGAATGCAGGAGACCCTGGGGAGGCTGCCGGTGCCGCGGGGCAGGGCTGCAACCCCGGTCCGGCAGGTGCCATGCAGGGGGGCGCGGCCGCACCCGCCCGGGGCCTGGTATGACCGCCCGAGGGTCCGGCCTCAGCGCAGCCCGGTCTGCATCAGCAGGGCGCGGTCCACCACATCCGCCCGCTTCGCGGAGAGCCGGATGGCGCCCCGTGCCTCGAGCGCGTTCAGCGTGCGCGACAGGGTCTCCGGCGTCATGCCGAGCCGGGCCGCGATCGCCCCGCGCGGCTCCTGCAGGTCCACCGCGCCGGCCCCGGCCTCCTCCGGCACGCGGCGCGCCAGGAAACGCGCGACCCGGCGCTCGGCCGGGCGCAGCTTGAGGTCCACGACCTGGTCCACCATCAGCCGCCAGTGCCGGGCCAGCAGCTCCATCATCGCGCGGCTGAGGGCCGGATCCTGCGCGATCCCCTCGCGGAAGACATCGGCCGGGATCATGAGCACCCGCACATCGGTCAGCGTCACGCCGGAGGCGAGATAGGGAAGGCCGAGGATGGCCGCGGGCGCGAGGAACAGCTCCCCCGCGCCGAAGATCTCCACGATCGTCTCCGCCCCGGCTTCGTCCCGCGCCTGCAGGCCGACGCTCCCGGCCAGCACCAGGTGCAGGAAATTCGGCACCTCACCCTGGTCGAACAGGACGGTGCTGCGCGGGAGCTGCTGGGTGAAGCTCGGCCGCAGCAGCCGCTCCATGGCCGCCTCGCCCGCCGCGGCGAAGAAGGGGCTGCGGCGCAGCAGGTCGCTGTTCAAGGCACGGTCGGGCATGGCGGCTCCCCTGGCATCGGCCCGATCATCGCTGCATCGATCATGCGTGTCGTTGATTTGCATCAACGGCACATCCGAAGCCGCGTATCGGAAGCCTTGTCCCAGGCCGGCATTCGGCTGATTTTCCCGCGCGGCCGGGCTCCAACTTGATGTGAATCAAGCAACCGGTCCGTTGCCGCAGCCACTGTCCGCCCGGCTCGATCCAACGGGAGCGGCAGATGAATGCGATGACGGGCGGAACGGTGGACGGCGGCGACCGTTCCCGCGCCCTGTGGTCCAGCACGGCGGCCTTCACGGTCTGCTTCGCGGCCTGGACCATCTTCTCGATCCTGGGCGTGCAGGTGAAGCGCGACCTGGGGCTCAGCGATTTCGAGTTCGGCCTGCTGGTCGGCACGCCGATCCTGACGGGCAGCCTGACCCGCCTCGTGCTCGGCATCTGGGCGGACCAGTATGGCGGCCGGCGCGTCTTCACCCTGGTGATGCTGGCGGCGGCCATCGCCACCTGGCTGCTCTCCTACGCCTATGACTACACGACCTTCCTGCTGGCCGCCCTCGGCGTCGGCATCGCGGGCGGATCCTTCTCGGTCGGCGTCTCCTATGTCTCGAAGTGGTATCCGAAGGAGAAGCAGGGCACCGCGCTCGGCATCTTCGGCGCCGGCAATGTCGGCTCGGCCGTCACCAAATTCCTCGCGCCGGCCGTCATGGTCGCGCTGGGCTGGCAGGCGGTCGCGCAGATCTGGGCCGTCGCACTGGCGGTGACCGCCGTGCTCTTCTACGTGACCACCAAGGACGACCCGGACCTCGCGGCGCGGCGCGCCCGCGGCGTCGAGGCCGAGAGCTTCGGCGCGATGATGGCGCCGCTCGCCAACCTGCAGGTCTGGCGCTTCGCTCTCTACTACTTCTTCGTCTTCGGCGGCTTCGTGGCGCTGGCCCTCTGGCTGCCGCGCTTCTATGTCGGCGTCTACGGGCTCGACATCGTCACCGCCGGCATGCTCGGCGCCGCTTACTCCATCCCCGGCTCGATCTTCCGCGTCCTCGGCGGCACGCTGTCCGACAAGTATGGCGCGCGGCGGGTGATGTACTGGACCTTCATCGGCTCGGTCGTCTGCACCTTCCTGCTCAGCTACCCCGCGACCCATTACGTGGTGAGCGGCATCCGTGGCCCGATCGAGTTCACCGTGGCGATCGGCTTCATCCCCTTCATGGTGCTGACCATGGCGCTGGGCTTCTTCATGAGCCTGGGCAAGGCCGCGGTCTTCAAGCACATCCCCGTCTACTACCCCGGCCGCGTCGGCGCGGTGGGCGGCGTGGTCGGGCTGATCGGCGGCCTGGGCGGCTTCCTCCTGCCGATGGCCTTCGGCGCGCTGAACGACATCATCGGCGTCTGGACGAGCTGCTTCATGCTGCTCTTCGTCATCGTCGCCGCCAGCCTGGTCTGGATGCACTTCGCCATCCGCCGGATGGAGAAGGCCGAGAACCCGGCGCTGCGCGCCCCGCGCGACCTGCCGGAGGCGGCTGCCCTCGCCAACCCTGCTCCCGCCCGGGCACCCGCGCCCGATGGCCGCACCGTGGCTGCCGAATAGACCACGGAAGAACGGAACCAACGCCATGTCCACGACAACACAGACGGCCGGCGCGGCATCGCGCGCCGGCGGCACCTGGCTAGACCGCTGGCAGCCCGAGGACGCCGGCTTCTGGGCCTCCGAGGGCAAGGGCCGCGCCTGGCTCACCCTCACGGTCACCACCTTCGACCTCACGCTCGCCTTCATCACCTGGTTCGTCGTCAGCGCCCTGGTGGTGCGGCTGCCGAATCTCGGCTTCCAGCTCACGACCAGCCAGCTCTTCTGGCTGGCGGCCATGCCGGGCCTCGCCGGCGGCACGCTGCGCATCGTCCATACCTTCCTGACGCCGCTGCTCGGCACGCGGCATGTGGTGGCGCTTTCCACCCTGTCGCTGCTGATCCCGGCCGTGGGCTGGTTCTATGCGGTGCAGGACCCGACGACGCCCTACTGGGTGCTGATGCTGCTGGCCTTCGCGGCCGGGCTCGGCGGCGGCAACTTCTCCTCCTTCATGCCCTCCACCAGCCTGTTCTTCCCGAAGCGGCTGGCGGGCACCGCGCTGGCGGTCCAGGCCGGCATCGGCAACTTCGGCGTCAGCATCGTGCAGTTCGTGACGCCCTGGATTATCGGCCTGTCGCTGGCCGACGGGCTGCTGGGCGAGGGCCAGATCCTGCGCGCGGCGAATGGCGCGACCAAGACGGTCTGGCTGCAGAACGCGACCGCCATCTACATCCCGCTGATCCTGATCGGCGCCCTGGCGGCCTGGGCCTTCCTGCGCAGCGTGCCGGTGAAGGCGAACTTCCGGGAACAGCTGGACATCTTCGGCCTGAAGCACGGGCTGATCATGACCGTGCTCTACATCATGACCTTCGGCATCTTCTCGGGCCTGGCCGCCGTCTTCCCGCTGCTGATCAAGCAGTGCTACGGCGCCCTGCCGGGCGCGCCGGACCCGCTGACCTATGCCTTCCTCGGCCCGCTCGTCGGCTCGGTGGCGCGCATCGTCGCCGGCCCGGTGGCGGACCGCTTCGGCGGCGCCAAGGTCACCCAGGTGGCGGGCTTCGGCATGCTGGCCTGCGCGCTGGTGGTGCCCTTCTACACCCAGCCGACCAGCATGGCGGACTTCCCCTTCTTCGTCGGCGCGATGCTGGGCCTGTTCCTCTTCGCCGGCATCGGCAACGCCAGCACCTTCAAGCAGATCCCGATGCTGTTCCCGCCGCGCCAGGCGGCCGGCGTGATCGGCTGGACCGCGGCCATGGGCGCCTATGGTCCCTTCGCCTGCGGCCTGCTGATCGGCCAGAGCATCGCCTTCTTCGGCAGCCCGAACGCCTTCTTCTGGTGGTGCGCCGTCTACTTCGCGGTCTGCATCGGCCTGAATTGGTTCTTCTACGCCCGGCGCAATGCGCCGAACCCGTGCTGAGCACGGAGGAGATTGAGCAATGTCCCATTTCCTCGACCGCCTTTCCTTCTTCAAGCGCCATGTGGAGGGCTTCTCCGGCGACCATGGCCGCGTCACCAACGAGCCGCGCGGCTGGGAGGACAGCTACCGTCAGCGCTGGGCGCATGACCGTGTCGTGCGCTCCACCCACGGGGTGAACTGCACCGGCTCCTGCTCCTGGAAGATCTACGTCAAGGGCGGCGTGGTGACCTGGGAAACGCAGCAGACCGACTATCCGCGCACGCGGCCCGGCCTGCCGAACCACGAGCCGCGCGGCTGCGCCCGCGGCGCCAGCTACAGCTGGTACCTCTACAGCGCGAACCGGGTGAAGCACCCGATGATGCGCAAGCGCCTGCTGAAGCTGTGGCGCGCCGCGCGGGCCGAGCATGCCGACCCGGTCGAGGCCTGGGCCAGCATCCAGTCCGATGAGCTGAAGCGCCGCGAATACCAGAAGGTGCGCGGCCTCGGCGGCTTCGTGCGCGTGTCCTGGGAGGAGGCGGAGGAGCTGATCGCCGCCGCCAATGTCCACACCGCCAAGAAGCACGGGCCGGACCGGATCATCGGTTTCAGCCCGATCCCGGCCATGTCCATGGTCAGCTACGCCGCGGGCAGCCGCTACCTGTCGCTGATCGGCGGCGTCTGCATGTCTTTCTACGACTGGTACTGCGACCTGCCCCCGTCCTCCCCCCAGACCTGGGGCGAGCAGACGGACGTGCCGGAGAGCGCGGACTGGTACAATGCCGGCTTCCTGATGATGTGGGGCTCCAACGTGCCGCAGACGCGCACGCCGGACGCCCATTTCATGACCGAGGCGCGCTACCGCGGCGCCAAGACCGTGGTGGTGACGCCGGACTATTCCGAGGCGAGCAAATTCGCCGACCTCTGGCTGCACCCGAAACAGGGCACCGACGCGGCGCTGGCCATGTCCATGGGTCATGTGATCCTGAGCGAGTGGCACGCGCAGGGGAAGGGCGACTACTTCCTCGATTACTGCCGGCGCTACACCGACATGCCGATGCTGGTGCTGCTGGAGGAGAAGGACGGCCGCCTGGTCGCGGGCCGGCAGCTCCGCGCCGCCGATCTGGACGGCGGCCTGGGCGAGGCGAACAACCCGGACTGGAAGACGGTCGCGGTGGATGACGCGACCGGCCGGCTCTACGCGCCGACCGGCTCCATCGGCTTCCGCTGGGGCGAGCAGGGCAAGTGGAACCTCGAGGGCCGCGACAGCCGCACGCTGGAGGTAACCACCCCGCGCCTGTCGCTGCTGGGCGAGGAGGAGGCCGAGGTCGGCTTCCCCTATTTCGGCGGCCGCGCCCCGGAATTCTTCAACCCGACCAGCCATGAGGAGGTGATCGACCGCTCCGTGCCGGTGCGGCGCGTGACGCTGGCCGATGGCACCACCCGCCTGGTCGCCACCGTCTACGACCTGTTCCTGGCGAATTACGGCGTGGCGCGCGACGGCAGCACCGATTTCGACGCCGACGCTCCCTACACCCCGGCCTGGGCGGAGAAGGTCTGCGGCGTGCGCCGCGGCGACATCATCGCCACGGCACGGGAATTCGCCGCCAATGCCGACAAGACCCATGGCAAGTCCATGGTCATCCTCGGCGCCGCGGTGAACCACTGGTACCATGGCGACATGATCTACCGCGGCATCATCAATCTGCTGGTGATGTGTGGCTGCATCGGCCAGTCCGGCGGTGGCTGGAGCCATTACGTGGGCCAGGAGAAGCTGCGCCCGCAGACCGGCTGGGTGCCGCTGGCCTTCGCCACCGACTGGTCGCGCCCGCCGCGGCAGATGAACAGCACCAGCTTCTTCTACGCCCATACCGGCCAGTACCGGTACGAGACCCTGGGCGTGGAGGGGCTGCTGTCGCCGACCGCGCCGAAGTCGCTCGAGGGTTCGCTGATCGACTTCAACGTCCGCGCCGAGCGCATGGGCTGGCTGCCCTCCGCGCCGCAGCTCGAGCAGAACCCGCTGCGCCTGGCCGCGGCGGCGAAGGCGGCGGGCGTCGCGCCGGCCGACTATGTGGCGCAGGGATTGCAGGACGGCGCGCTGCGGATGTCCTGCGAGGATCCGGAGAACCCGGCCAACTGGCCGCGCAACCTGTTCATCTGGCGCTCCAACCTGCTGGGATCCTCGGGCAAGGGGCACGAGTACTTCCTCAAGCACCTGCTCGGCACCACCAACGGCGTGCAGGGCAAGGACCTGGGCGAGGAAGGCAAGGCGAAGCCTTCCGAGATCACCTGGCGCGACGCGCCGGAGGGCAAGCTCGACCTGCTGGTCACGCTCGACTTCCGGATGAGCACGACCTGCGTGCATTCCGACATCGTGCTGCCGACCGCCACCTGGTACGAGAAGCACGACCTCAACACCTCGGACATGCACCCCTTCATCCACCCGCTCTCGGCGGCCGTGGACCCGGCCTGGGAGGCGAAGACCGACTGGGCGATCTTCAAGGGGATCGCGCGGAAATTCTCCGAGCTCTGCCCGGACCATCTGGGCGTCGAGCAGGACGTGGTGCTGAACCCGCTGATGCACGACACGGCGCAGGAACTGGCCCAAGGGCTGGTCCGTGACTGGAAGCGCGGCGAATGCGCACCTGTGCCCGGCAAGACCATGCCGGCGGTTGCCGTCGTGGAGCGCGACTACCCGCGCACCTATGCCCGCTTCACCGCGCTCGGCCCGCTGCTCGACAAGCTCGGCAATGGCGGCAAGGGCATCGGCTGGAAGACCGGGCATGAGGTGGAGTTCCTCGCCGGCCTGAACGGCACCGTCGCCGTGCCGGGCGTGGAGGGCAAGCGGCCACGGATCGAGAGCGACATCGACGCGGCGGAGGTAATCCTGTCGCTGGCGCCGGAGACCAACGGCCATGTTGCGGTGAAGGCGTGGGAGGCGCTGTCGAAGAATACCGGCCGCGACCATACCCATCTCGCGCGCGGCAAGGAGCATGAGACGATCCGCTTCCGCGACGTGCAGGCGCAGCCGCGCAAGATCATCTCCTCCCCCACCTGGTCGGGGATCGAGAGCGAGGAGGTCTGCTACAACGCCGGCTACACCAATGTGCATGAGCTGATCCCCTGGCGGACCCTCTCGGGCCGGCAGCAGCTGTACCAGGACCATGAGTGGATGCTGGCCTTCGGCGAGGCGCTCTGCGTCTACAAGCCGCCGGTGGACCTGAAGGCGCATATGGCGATGGTGGGGGCGAAGCCGAACGGCAATGCCGAGATCGCGCTGAACTTCATCACGCCGCACCAGAAATGGGGCATCCACTCCACCTACTCGGACAACCTCATCATGCTGACGCTGAACCGCGGCGGCCCGGTGGTGTGGCTGAGCGAGGTGGACGCGAAGAAGGCCGGGATCGAGGACAATGACTGGATCGAGGCCTTCAACCTGAACGGCGCGCTGACCGCGCGCGCGGTGGTCAGCCAGCGCGTGCCGGAAGGCATGGTGATGATGTACCACGCCCAGGAAAAGATCGTGAACACACCGGGCAGCGAGGTCATGCTGACCCGCGGCGGCATCCACAACAGCGTCACCCGCACCACGCCGAAGCCGACGCACATGATCGGCGGCTACGCGCAGCTCTCCTACGGCTTCAACTACCACGGCACCATCGGCACCAACCGCGACGAGTTCGTGGTGGTCCGCAAGATGGCCAAGGTGGACTGGATGGAAGAGCCCGCCGCGCCCGAGGCGCCGGCCGTGGCCGCGGAATAAGGAGACAGGACGATGAAGGTCCGCGCCCAGATCGCAATGGTGCTCAACCTCGACAAGTGCATCGGCTGCCACACCTGCTCCGTCACCTGCAAGCAGGTCTGGACCAGCCGGGAAGGCGTCGAATACGCCTGGTTCAACAATGTCGAGACCAAGCCCGGCATCGGCTACCCCAAGGACTGGGAGAACCAGGACAAGTGGAAGGGTGGCTGGAAGCGCAAGCGCAACGGCAAGCTGGAGCCGCGCATCGGCAACCGGCTGCGGGTGCTGGCGAACATCTTCGCCAACCCCGACATGCCGCAGATCGACGACTACTACGAGCCCTTCACCTTCGACTACGCGCACCTGCACAATGCGCCCGAATCGAAGGCGATGCCGACCGCGCGCCCCGTCTCGCTGATCACCGGCGAGAGAATGGAGAAGATCGAGTGGGGGCCGAACTGGGAGGAGATCCTGGGCGGTGAATTCTCGAAGCGCTCCAAGGACCGCAACTTCGACAAGGTCCAGAAGGACATCTACGGTCAGTTCGAACAGACCTTCATGATGTACCTGCCGAGGCTGTGCGAGCACTGCCTCAACCCGGCCTGCGTCGCCGCCTGCCCCTCGGGCTCGATCTACAAGCGGGAGGAGGACGGCATCGTCCTGGTGGACCAGGACAAGTGCCGCGGCTGGCGCATGTGCGTCTCGGCCTGCCCGTACAAGAAGATCTACTACAACTGGCAGTCCGGCAAGGCGGAGAAGTGCACTTTCTGCTTCCCGCGCATCGAGGCGGGCGAGCCCACCCTCTGCTCCGAGACCTGCGTCGGCCGCATCCGCTATCTCGGCGTCATGCTCTACGACGCCGACCGGATCGAGGCGGCGGCCAGCACGGAGAACGAGCAACAGCTCTACCGGGAGCAGCTCGACGTCTTCCTCGACCCCTCCGATCCGGAGGTGATCGCGGCCGCGCGGCGCGACGGCGTCCCGGAACTGTGGCTGGAGGCCGCCCGCAGGTCGCCGGTCTACAAGATGGCGATCGAATGGGGCGTCGCCTTCCCGCTGCACCCGGAATACCGCACCCTGCCCATGGTCTGGTACGTGCCGCCGCTCTCGCCGGTGCAGGCGGCGCATGAGGCCGGGCATGTCGGCTGGGATGGCGCGCTGCCGGATGTCAACGCGCTCCGCATCCCGGTGAAGTACCTGGCCAACCTGCTCACCGCGGGCGCGGAGGCGCCGGTGGTGCTCGCGCTGCAGCGCATGATGGCCATGCGCATGCACATGCGCGCCCGCACGGTGGAGAACCGGATGGACGCGGATGTCCTCAGGCAGGTCGGCCTTTCGGTCGAGCAGGTCGAGGAGATGTACAAGGTGATGGCGCTGGCGGATTACGAGGACCGCTTCGTCATCCCCTCCACGCACCGCGAATATGCCGAGAACACCTTCGATCTGAAGTCCTCCTGCGGCTTCAGCTTCGGCAATGGCTGCTCCACCAGCGGCTCCGCCGGCGCAAACCTCTTCTCCACCAAGAAGGCCTCGGCCGGGCACCAGGCACCGCGCGTGGAGTTCCGCCACGTGCCCGCCCGGCCGGAGCCGGCGAAGGCCAGCCGCCCCGCCGTGCCGCCGCCCACCGCGGCGCCGCGCGAGGCGGAGGAGGTCTGAGCATGCGCCCCTCCCTCCGCGCCCTCGCCGCCCTGCTCTCCTACCCCACGGCGGAGATGCAGGACGCGCTGCCCGAATTGCAGGCGGCACTTGCGGCGGATGCCGCGCTGGCCCCGGCCCTCCCGGGGCTCCAGGCCCTCATCGCCCATCTCGCGGGCGACGACCTGCTCGATCTCGAGGAGGAGCATGTCGCCCTCTTCGATCGCACGCGGAGCCTCTCGCTCAACCTGTTCGAGCATGTGCACGGGGACAGCCGCGAGCGCGGCCCCGCGATGGTGGAGCTGAACGGCATCTATGCCGAGGCGGGGCTCGAGCCCGCCGCCGGCGAGCTGCCGGACTATCTGCCGATGCTGCTCGAATATGCGGCGGTCGAGCCGGCGCGCGGCGCCGAGCTTCTGGCCAATGCCGGCCCGGTGCTGGACCTGCTGCATGGCCGGCTCTCGGCCCGGCAGGCGCCGCAGGCCGCGGTGCTGCATGCCGCGCTGCTGGTGGCCGGCCAGCCGCTCGGCCAGGTGCCCGCGACGGCCGAGCCGGAGCAGACGCCGGAGCAGCTCGATGCCGCCTGGGCGGAGGCGCCGGTCGTCTTCGGCCCCGGTGGCGACCCGGCGGCCGATTGCGGCGTGGATGCGCTGGCCGCCAAGCTCCGCGCCGCCCGCCGCAACCCCAACCCCATGCCCCCGCAGCGGCCCGTGATCCGTCACGTCGCCGCCGCCAGCCAAGGCTGAACCGCCATGTCCGACTATCTCCACATCCTGGCCTTCGGCATCTATCCCTATATCGCCGTCGCCATCCTCCTGCTCGGCAGCCTGGTCCGCTTCGAGCGGGAGCAGTATTCCTGGCGCAGCGGCTCCTCCCAGCTGCTGCGGACGCGCCAGCTCCGCATCGGCAGCAACCTCTTCCATGTCGGCATCCTGTTCCTGCTGGCCGGCCACACCATCGGCCTGCTGACGCCGCATGCGGTCTATGAGCTGGTGATCACCGCGCCGCAGAAGCAGATGCTGGCCATCGTCTCGGGCGGCATCGCCGGCACGGTCTGCTTCGTCGGCCTGACCATGCTGCTGCACCGGCGGCTGTTCGATGCGCGCATCCGCGCCACCTCCTCCACCGCGGACATCGCCATCCTGGCGCTGCTCTGGGTGCAGCTCGTGCTCGGCCTTGCCACGCTGCCCTTCTCGCTCGGCCACCGCGACGGCCAGGTGATGATGCAGCTCTCGCACTGGGCGCAGCACATCGTCACCTTCCAGCCCGGCGCCGCCAGCTACCTCGTCGGCGTGGACTGGGTGTTCAAGGCGCATATCCTGCTGGGCATCACCCTCTTCGTCGCCTTCCCCTTCTCGCGCCTCGTCCATATCTGGTCGGCGCCGCTCGGCTATGTCGTGCGCCCCTACCAGCTGGTGCGCCGGCGCGGCGCGGCGCGGCCCATCGCGGGGTCCGTGCGGTGATCCGCGTCGACAACGTCGAGATCCCGGAGGCGGCGGTCGCCGCGGAGATGCAGCACCATCCCGCGGCGACGCGGGATGGGGCCTGGCACGCCGCCGCGCAGTCTCTCGTCATCCGCCAGCTCCTGCTGGCGGAGGCAGCCCGCAAGGGCCATGACACGGAGGCGGAGGAGGCCGCCGTCTCCGCCCTGGTCACCGCCGAGGTGCAGGTGCCGGAGGCCGACGAGGCCACCTGCCGCCGCTGGTTCGAGGCGAACCGTGCCCGCCTGCGCAGCCCGGAAGCCTGGCAGGCCCGCCACATCCTGCTCGCCGCCGATCCCGAGGACCCCGCGGCGCGCGCGGCGGCCGAGGCGGAGGCCACCGCGATGATCGCCGAGCTGCGGGCCGACCCGGCGCGCTTCCCGGCTCTCGCGGCGCGCTCCGCCTGCCCCTCGGGGCAGGAGGGCGGCGATCTCGGCCTGATCGAGCCCGGCACCACCGTGCCGGAATTCGAGGCCGCGCTGCGCGCCCTCTCGCCGGGCGCGCTGCATCCGGTGCCGGTCGCCACCCGCTACGGCCTGCATGTGCTGCAGCTGCTGCGGCACGAGCCGGGGCGCGACCTGCCCTTCGAGGCGGTGCGGGAGCGGATCGCGGCCTGGCTGCGGGAGGCGAGCTTCCGCACCGCGGTGCGGCAGTACATCCAGGTTCTCGCCGGCCGCGCGCGGATCGAGGGCTTCACCCTCGCCGCGGCGGAAGGGCCGCTGGTGCAGTAGCCATGGCCGAGGCTCTCGCCCGGGTGGCGCCGCTCCAGCGGGCGCTGCTGCGCGACCCCATCGCCTTCCTCTCGGCCGAGCATGCGCGGCAGACCGTGCTGCTCGGCCATCTGGAGCGCGTGGCGCGCGCGCCACTGGCCCGGGCCGCGCCGGTCCTCGCCGCGATGCTGCTCGACTGGATGACCTCCGAACTGCCGACCCACATCGCCGATGAGGAGCGCTCGCTCTACCCGCTGCTCACGGCGCATGACACGGCGGGCGTGCTGGCCCGGCTGCAGGCGCAGCACCGGGGCGACAAGGCGGCGATCCCGGCGGTGGTCGCGGGGCTGCGGCGGGCGGCGGCGGGCGAGCCGCCGACACCGGATTTCGCCGCGGCCGCGCTCGCCTTCGCCGCCGGCCACCGGCGCCACCTGGCGCTGGAGGAGGCCGCGGTGACGCCGCTCGCCCGCCGCGTCCTCACCGAAGAGGCCCTGGCCGCGCTGGCCGATGAGATGGCCCGGCGCCGGTCCTGAAGGAAAAGCCGAGATGCCCGATGGTACGCTGATCTCCGCCCCGCTCGCCTGCTGCGACACGGCACCGGGGCTGCTGCCGCTCGCCGCGGCGCGGGAGCGCCTGCTGCGCGCGGCGGTGCCGGTCGTGGGGGAGGAGGCATTGCCGCCGGGAATGGCGCTCGGGCGCGTCCTCGCCGCCGCGCCGCGCGCCGCGCTCTCCCTGCCGCCCTTCGACCAGTCGGCGATGGATGGCTACGCCCTGCATGCGGCCGATCTGGCGCCGGGCGCCGCGCCCCGGGTCGCGCGCCGCATCACGGCGGGCGAGGCCGCCGGCCCGGCGATCGGCGCGGGGGAGGCGGTGCGGGTCCTGACCGGGGCGGCCCTGCCGCCCGGCGCCGCCGCGGTGGTGATGGAGGAGCATGTCGCGCTGCGGGACGGGCGCGTCTCGGCCCGCCGCCTGCCCCGGCCCGGCGCCAATATCCGCCGCCGGGGCGAGGACCTGGCCGAGGGCGACATCCTGCTCGCCCCCGGCATGCGGCTCGATGCCCGGCATGTCGCGCTGCTGGCCGCGGCGGGGGTCGGCACGGTCGCGGTGCGCCGGCAGGTCCGGGTCGCACTGCTGTCCAACGGCAATGAGCTCGGCACGGCCATCCGCGACAGCAACCGGCCGATGCTGGCGGCGCTGCTGGCACGGCCGGAGGTCACGCTGACCGATCTCGGCGTGCTGCCGGACGACCCGGAGGCGCTGGCCGCGGCGCTGCGCGGGGCGGCGGTGGGCCATGACCTGATCCTCGCCTCCGGCGGCATCTCGGGCAGCGATGCGGACCACCTGCCGGGCGCGCTGCGCGCGGCGGGCGGGGAGGCCGCGGTGCTGAAGCTCGCCCTCAAGCCCGGCAAGCCGCTGGCGCATGGCCGCATCGGCGGCGCGCTCTGCCTCTTCCTGCCGGGCAACCCGCTGGCGGCGCTGGTCGGCATGCTCACCCTCGGCCGGCCCCTGCTGGCGCGCCTGGCCGGCTTGGCGACGGAGATGGGGCCGGCGCCCCTCGCCGCGGTCGCCGCCGCGGGCTTCAGCCGCAAGCCGGGGCGGGAGGAATTCCTGCCCGCCCGCATCATCGACCAGGACGGTTTCGGGCTGCCGCTGCTGGAGCCGTCGGGACCCTTCGGCTCTGCCCGCCTCACGCCGCTCGCGGCGGCGGACGGGCTGCTCTGGCTGCCGGCCGCGACGGAGCGCGTCGCGCCCGGCGACATGCTGCGCTTCCACCCCTTCGCCGCCAGCTTCGGCCTGGCCTGAGCCGGCCGGCCCGACAGGAAAGGCTCCCCCTGCCATGGACATGCCCATGCCGCCGCCCGAGGGCACCGCGCTGCAGCGGCTGCTGGCCGGCTTCGACCGCTTCCGCCACCGGCATTTCGAGGCGGACCACGACCTCTATGACAGCCTGCTGGACGGGCAGCGGCCGGAGGTGATGGTCATCGCCTGCTCGGACAGCCGGACCGATCCGGCCATCATCTGCGGCGCCCGGCCGGGCGACCTCTTCGTCGTGCGCAACGTCGCCGCGCTGGTGCCGCCGCCGACCGCGGACGGCCAGCCGCACGGCACCGCCGCCGCCATCGAATTCGGCGTCATGGGCCTCGGCGTGCGGCATATCGTGGTGCTCGGCCATTCCTTCTGCGCCGGCATCCGCTGCCTGATCGAGCACGACCACGGCGCCCGGCGCTTCGACTACGTCTCCGACTGGGTGGGCGTGGCGCGGGAGGTGCGCGACGAGATGGACGGGCTGGTGACGGAGGCCGAGCGGGCGCTCATCGCCCGCCGGGCGGAGCAGGCGGCGGTGCTGGCCAGCCTGCGCCACCTCTCCGTCTATCCCTTCGTCGCGGAGCGGGTGGCGGAGGGCCGGCTGGCCCTGCATGGCTGGTACTTCCATTTCGGCTGGGGCGTGCTGCAGGCGGCCGAGGGGCCGCACGGCCCCTTCCGGCAGGCGGATGCGGCGGCGCCGCGCCCGGCGATCGGCAGGCTGGCCGAGGAGATCCCCGCGTGACCGCCACCGCCGCGCCCCCGGTGGCGGCCGGTGGCGCCGGGCCGGCCCTGTTCCGCCAGGGGCTCAGGCCCTTTTTCCTGCTTTGCGGCATCTGGGCCATGGTCACCATCGCGCTCTGGGTCGCGGCGCTGCATGGCGCCGCCCTGCCGGCGGGGCCGCTGCCCGCCGCCCGCTGGCACGGGCACGAGATGCTGGCGGGCTTCATCGGCGCCGCCATCGCGGGCTTCGTGCTGACCGCCATCCCGAACTGGACGGGACGGCCGCCCTATGCCGGGGCGCCCCTCGCGCTGCTGGCGGCGCTCTTCGTCGCGGCGCGGCTGGTGCTGCTGCCCGGCTCGCCGATGCCGCCCGGCCCCGCCGCCGTGATCGCCCTGCTGCCGCTGCCGGCGCTGCTGCTGACCGTGCTGCCCGCGCTGGTCAGGGCCGGGACGCCGCGGCTGTTCGGCCCGCCGGCGCTGATCCTTGCCTTCTGGGCGGGCGACCTGCTGATGCTGGGGGAGATGGCGGGGTGGTGGGACGGGACCTTCGCCATAGGCGAGTTGCTGGCCCTCAACATCGCCTTGGCGCTGGTCGGGCTGATCGGCGGCCGCATCATCCCGGCCTTCACCCGCAACGCCCTGAAGCAGGCCGGGCAGGCGGTGGAGATCCGGCCGCTGCCGGGGGTGGATGCCGCCGGCATCCTGGCGCTGCTCGCGGTCGTCGCGGTGGATCTCGCGGCGCCGGGCAGCCTGCTCGCCGGGCTGGCCGCGGCCATCGCCGCGGTGCTGGCGCTGCTGCGCCTTGCGCGCTGGCAGGGGCTGCGGACGCTGGGGCGGCCGATCCTGGCGGTGCTGCACCTGGCCTATCTGATGCTGCCGGTCGCGCTGGCGGTGAAGGCGGCGCATCTGCTGGGCGGTGCCGTCTGGGCGGCGCACTGGCTGCACCTGCAGGGGATCGGCGCCGTCGGGCTGATGATCCTGGCCGTCATGCCGCGGGCGACGCTCGGCCATACCGGGCACCCGCTGGTCGCCCCCCGGGCCATGCTGCTGGCCTGGGCACTGCTGCCGGCCGCGGCGCTGCTGCGCGCCTTCGGCCCGGCCGTCCTGCCGGGGCTGCTGCCCCATGCCGCCGCCGGCGCGGCCTGGGTGCTCGCCTTCGGCCTGTTCCTTGCCGCGCATGGGCCGATGCTGCTGCGGCCGCGGGCGGACGGGAAGCCGGGCTGACCCTGGCGCGTTCGCCCCCCACAACACAGGGGAAGGAGAGAGGGATGCGACAGCATGAGGAGCTTCCGGCCGCGGCCGGCGACGTGGCGCGGGCCTATCCGGAGCTCTACCGGGCCTATGCCGCGCTGGGGGAGGCCTGCGCCAAGGCCGGGCCGATCGACGGGCAGGCGCTGCGCCTGGTGAAGCTGGCGCTCGCCATCGGCGCCTGGTCCGAGGGCGGGGTGCATTCCCATTGCCGCCGCGCGCTGGAGGAAGGGATTCCGAAGGAGGCGCTGAAGCAGGTCGCGCTGCTGGCCATCCCGACGCTCGGCTTCCCGAAGGCGGTCGCGGCGCTGACCTGGATCGAGGACATCACCGACGGCAAGCGCACGACGCCGCAACCGCGGCCCTGACGGCCGCCCGCGGGGACTGCCGGGCAGCCGCGGGGCCGCATGACGCGCGGCTGCCCGGCATGCGGCGCGGACAATGGCCGCCCTGGAAGCCGCCGCCGCACCCTTCCATGGCCCCGGGGCCGATCCGGCGACGGCGGCCGCCCGGCTAGGCCGGCCCGCCTCCCGCCTCCGCCGCCGCGATGCTGCGCGCCGCCGCCACGAAGCCATCCGGGTTGAGCGAGATGGAGTCGATCCCCTGCTCCACCAGGAAGGCCGCGAAGTCGGGGTGGTTGCTCGGCGCCTCGCCGCAGATGCCGATCTTCCGCCCGGCGGCGCGGGCGCGGTGGATGACATCGGCGATCACCCGCTTCACCGCCGGGTCGCGCTCGTCGAACAGCGCGCGCAGCTCGGCCGAATCCCGGTCGACGCCGAGGAGGAGCTGCGTCAGGTCGTTGGAGCCGATCGAGAAGCCGTCGAAGCGCTGGGCGAACTCCTCCGCCAGGATGACGTTCGAGGGGATCTCGCACATCACATAGACCTGCAGGCCCTTCTCCCCGCGCGTCAGCCCGTGCCCGGCCATCACCGCCAGGACCCGGTCCGCCTCCTGCGGCGTGCGGCAGAAGGGGACCATGACGATCAGGTTGTCGAGGCCGATCTCCTCCCGCGCCTTCTTCACCGCGCGGCATTCCAGCGCGAAGCCCTCGCGGTAGCGGTCGGAATAGTAGCGGGAGGCGCCGCGCAGCCCGAGCATCGGGTTCTCCTCCACCGGCTCGAACTCCGCGCCGCCGATGAGGTGGGCGTATTCGTTGCTCTTGAAGTCGCTGAGCCGGAGGATGACCGGGCGCGGGTGGAAGGGAGCGGCGATGCTCGCCACGCCGCGCGCGAGCGTATCGACGAAGTAGCTGGCCTTGTCGGGGAAGCCGCGGGTCAGCGCCTCGATCTGCCGGCGCGCCTCCGGGTCCTGCACCCGGTCGAAGTGGATCAGCGCCATCGGATGCGCCTTGATGACGGCGCTGACGATGAACTCCATGCGCGCCAGGCCGACGCCCTGGGCCGGCAGCCGCCACCAGCGGAAGGCGGCGGCGGGGCTGGCGATGTTCAGAATCATCGCCGTGCGCGTCTTCGGGATGGCGGCCAGGTCGATGTCGCTCGCGCCGAACTCCAGCGCGCCGTCATAGACGCGGCCCTCATGCCCCTCGGCGCAGGAGAGCGTCACCACCTGGCCGTCGCGCAGGCGCCGCGTCGCCTCCCCGGTGCCGACCACGGCGGGCAGGCCGAGCTCCCGGCTGACGATGGCGGCATGGCTGGTGGCGCCGCCATGATCGGTGACGATGCCGGCCGCCTTCTTCATCAGCGGCACCCAGTCCGGGTCGGTCGCCTCGGCGACCAGCACGGCGCCTTCGGGAAAGCCCTCGATATCCTCCGGGCTGCGCACCAGCCGCGCCTTGCCGCTGGCGATGGATTCGCCGACCGCGGCGCCGGTCAGGATCGGCCGCGCCTTCGATTGCAGCTTCCAGCTCCGCAAGGTGGCGCCCTGGCGGGAGCCATGCACCGTCTCCGGCCGCGCCTGGACGATGAAGAGCTGGCCGGTCTCCCCGTCCTTCGCCCATTCCATGTCCATCGCGCGGCCGTAGTGCCGCTCGATCGTCACGGCCCAGCGGGCGAGCTGCAACGCCTCGGCGTCCGAGAGGACGAAGCCGTCGCGCTCCCGCCCCGTGGTCTCCACCATGGCGGTGCGGGCGCTGCCGCCGCTGGCATAGACCATCTTGCGCGCCTTGCCGCCGCGGGCCTTCTCCAGGATCGGCACCTTGGCGGGATCGTCCAGCGGCGTCTTGAAGACGAGGTAGCGGTCGGGATCGACCGCCCCCTGCACGATCGGCTCGCCCAGGCCCCAGGCGGCGCTGATGACGACGACGCCGGGGAAGCCGCTCTCGGTATCGATCGAGAACATGATGCCGGAGCCGCCGAGATCGGCCCGCACCATGGCCTGCACGCCGATCGAGAGCGCGACCTTCAGGTGGTCGAAGCCCTGCATCTCCCGGTAGCTGATGGCCCGGTCGGTGAAGAGGGAGGCGTAGCAGTGCCGGCAGGCCTCCAGCAGCGCCCGCTCCCCCACCACGTTCAGGAAGGTCTCCTGCTGGCCGGCGAAGCTGGCATTCGGCAGGTCCTCCGCCGTCGCGCTGCTGCGCACGGCGACCGCCGGCTCCGCGACCCCGCGCGCCCGGGCCAGCGCGCGGTAGGCGGCGCGGATCGCCTCCGCGGTCGCGGCCGGGAATTCGGCATCGAGGAACAGGCGGCGGATGGCGGCGCCCGTCTCCTGCAGCGTCGCCGCACCGCGCTTGTGGGCATCGAGGCGCTCGGCGATGGCCCGGCCGATGCCATTGGCATCGACGAAGTCCCGGAAGGCCTCCGCCGTGGTGGCGAAACCGGGCGGCACCTGCACCCCGGCGCCCGAGAGCGCGCGGATCATCTCGCCGAGCGAGGCATTCTTGCCGCCGACGCACGGGACATCGGCGGCGCCCACCTCCTCCAGGCGCAGGACGGGCGGCGCGCTCATGGCGTGATCGCCACCTTCAGCACGCCGTCGCGCTGGTGGCTGAACAGGTCATAGGCCTCCTCGATCTGGTCCAGCCTGAAGCGATGCGTGACCAGCGGCTTGAGGTCCACCCGGCCGGAGCTGATGACCGACATCAGCCGCCGCATCCGCTCCTTGCCGCCGGGGCAGAGGGTGGTGATGATGCGGTGGTCGCCGAGCCCGGCCGCGAAGGCATCCAGCGGGATGCGCAGGTCGGTGGAATAGACGCCGAGCGAGGAGAGGGTGCCGCCCGGCCGCAGCACGCGCAGCGCGGCCTCGAAGGTGGATTGCAGGCCGAGCGCCTCGATCGAGACATCCACGCCGCGCCCCTCGGTCAGGCGGCGGATCGCCTCCACAGGGTCCTCCTTCGAGAAATCCACCACCTCATCGGCGCCGAGGCGGCGGGCCATCTCCAGGCGCTCCGGCACCCGGTCCACGGCGATGATGCGCGTCGCGCCCATCAGCTTCGCGCCGGCGGTGGCGCAGAGGCCGATCGGCCCCTGGGCGAAGACCGCCACCGTGTCACCGATGCGGATCGCCCCGCTCTCGGCGCCGCCGAAGCCCGTGGACATGATGTCCGGGCACATCAGCACCTGCTCGTCCGTGAGCTGATCCGGCACCGGGGCGAGGTTGGCCATGGCATCCGGCACCAGCACGTATTCCGCCTGGCAGCCATCGATGGTGTTGCCGAAGCGCCAGCCGCCCATCGGCTTCCAGCCATGCGCCGTGCCGGCGCCGTCCTGGGCGCAGAACCCGCAGAGGCAGGCATTGGAATGGCCCGAGGGCGTGATGGCGCCGGCGATGACGCGCTGCCCCTCGCGGTAGCCCTTCACGGCGGAGCCGAGCCGCTCGATGACGCCGACCGGCTCATGGCCGATCGTCAGCCCCTCGGCGACCGGGTACTCGCCCTTCATGATATGCACATCGGTGCCGCAGATGGTGGTGGTGGTGACGCGCATCAGCGCGTCCAGCGGCCCCACTTCCGGCACCGGCTTCTCGCGCAGCGCGATCCGGCCCTTGGCCGCGAAGACGGCGGCCTTCATCGTTCTTGCCATGGCGTGGTCTCCCCGTACCGCGCAAGCACAGCCGAAGGATCGTCCCCCTGCCTTGATCGGGCGCAAGTAGCCGGTGGAGCCGATCCCGGGCTTCGCCGCGGGCCGACACGCATGGTGGAAATGCATTCGCCGCAATGAGCGGGTCGCGATCCGGATCCAGATCTGACTTTGTCGTGTCCGAGGCGCCTGGCGGCCCATCCGGCAGGAGATGGGCCATGGCCGCGGCATCTCCCTGGCCGGAGACGCGCAGGCGCGGCCCCCGGCTTGCCGGCCCGACTGGCTGCCGGAAAGGACTGCATCATGGAATGCCTGGCCCGTTCGCGGGGAACGGCGGCGCGCCCGCCGGGCTGAAACGCCGCCCGGCATGGCCCGGGCGCCCGGGGTGAGTGCGCAGACGGCGTGCCGGCGCATTCGGCGGCCCAGCGCCGAAGGGCCTGTCACTCCGGAAGGCCATCACCGCCCGGGGCGCACCGCCATCCCTTCTCGGGGGGAGGGCGGTACCGTCATCGCCCGCACCGGACGCCCGGCACCGTGCTCCTGCCCAACCAACCGGTGGCGCCGGCGCGCCGGCTTCAGCCCTTCGCCGCCACCACCACCATCGCCGGCTTCAGCAGCCGCCCGTTCAGCGTCCAGGCCGGCGTCCAGGCCTGCAGCACCGTCCCCGGCGCCACGCCCTCGGGCGCCGGCTGCTCGGCCATTGCCTGGTGCAGCTCGGGGTCAAAGGGCTGGCCCTGCGCCTCCTTCCGGGCGATGCCGTGCCGCTCCAGGATGCCGAGGAAGCTGCGCTCCACGCCCTCGAAGCCCTCCCGCAGCTTGCCCAGCAGCTCGGGCTCGTCCTCCCGCTGCGCTGGCAGGGCCTCCAGCCCGCGGCGGAGGTTCTGCGCCGCCTCCACCACGTCGCCGGCGAATTTCTGGATGGCGTATTGCCGCGCATCCGCGACCTCCCGCTGGGTGCGGGTGCGGAGGTTCTGCATCTCCGCCTCGGCCCGCAGCCAGCGCTCGCGGAGCTGCGCCACCTCGGCCTCCAGCGCGGCGATGCGCTCCTCAGGGCTCGGCACGGCCGCGGCGGCGTCCTGGGCCGCGTTCGTCTCCTCCGCCGATGGGGTCACCGGCGGCGTCTCGGCTGGGTCGCTCATGTCCGTTCATGTCTGGCAAGGGGGAAGGTCCCTGAGACGGGACCGGTCACCCGGTCAGGTAGTGCCTGCGCGGCGCCAGGGCAACCGGGCCGCCACAGCCGGCCCCGCCCGGGCCGATGGCCGCGGCCAGGCCAGCGGCCGGAAACCCGCGCCCCCGCCGGGCGCTTGGCGAGGCGACCACCCGAAGCACCGTCGCACGGCCGTGCGGCAGAACCGCCGGTCAAGAACATGTCACGCCACCCCCCCGCGCCTGGATCGTTCGACCGGTGAGGGCGCAGGCTGCCCGGTGCCGGGATCAGGCAATCATTTCAGCTCAGGGGGAGAACCTGCAGATGGTACGTTGGCTTTTCGGTACGCCGCAAAAAGACACCCTGTCGGCCACGAACGAGAGCACCTTCATCTTCGGATTCGGGGGCAATGACAGCCTTCGCGGTGGCCGGGCTTCGGACACCATCTGGGGCGGCACGGGCAATGACACGGTTCGCGGCGATGGCGGCCGGACCGTCACCGACGACCCTCTCACGCGGCTCGGCGGCAATGACGTCATCCTCGGCGATGCCGGGGCGGACCGGCTCTGGGGCGAGGGCGGCGATGACGTGATCCTCGGCGGTGACGGGAATGACACCATCTACGGCGGCTTCGGGCGCGACGTGATGGTGGGTGGCGCCGGCGCCGACAAGTTCGTCTTCGGCACCATCATCACCTTCTATCCCAACACGCCCGGCACTTTCCTCTCCGCCGCCGCGGATACCGGGGTCGGCCCCGCCGCGCGCGACGTCATCCTGGATTTCACCAAGGGCGAGGACAAGATCGACCTCTCCCCGATCAATTTCTTCCAGCGCCGGCCGCCGGGCGATGCCGAGTTCACCTTCATCGGCACCAACAAGTTCAGCGCCACGCAGGATCGGCCGGAGGTCCGGTACGAGATCCAGGGCGACCGCACGCTCATCCAGATGGATGGCAGCGCCCTGCGCTATCCCTTCAACCAGCTGCCGGATGGCAGGCCGGACGCCGAGATCATGCTGGCCAGCGCCGTGAATCTGGCGGCGAGCGACTTCATCCTCTAAGCAGAAGCCGGCGCCGCCAGGTTGGGCGCGCGCCGGTTCTCATCGCCGGCGGGCCGGCCATCCCGATGGGCAATTAATAACGGCCGGCACGGATCCTGACCTGCGGCCGCCCTTGGCGGTCCCAGGGCTGGCGCGGCGGCTGCGCCCGAGCCAGCGGAACGGGATCATGCCGATCCGCATCCATGTGGTGCGTCGTGATCCCGGGGCGGGTTGCCCTGCCATGCCACTCCGCGAGCAGCGGCGATGCGGGCTCCGGGTCCGGCGCCACAGGGGGCAGTGAGGCCGCATCCGGCGGCGAAGCCCGCGCGGGGGGGCGCGGACAGCCCCTTGCGGCAACTCCACCCGTTGCGGCAGGCCGGCGCTGCCGCGGCGGCGCCCCGCGGCCAGGAAGCCCGTTCCGCTACAGCAGCACCAGCCCGGCCCGCGCCCCGCGCGCCACCGCATCGGCCCGGCTGCTGGCGCCCAGCTTCTGCAGCACCGAGGCGACATGCGCCTTGGCCGTATGGAAGGAGAGGTTGAGCCGCCGCGCGATCACCTTGTTGGAGGCGCCGGCCGCCAGCAAGTCCAGCACCTCCCGCTCCCGCCGGGTCAGCCCGGCCTCGACCGGCACCGGCTCCCGCCCCGCCAGCGTTGCCAGCGCCCCGGGCGGCAGCACGGAGAGCCCGCGCGCGACCGCGGTCAGCGCCGCCTCCAGCTGCGCCGCCGGCGCCTCGGGCGGCAGCACCGCGCGGGCACCCGCCTTCAGCGCCGCGACCGCCGCGGCGCCCTCGGCCAGGACCAGGACGGGCGGCCCCTCCCGCGCCGGCGACGGTGCCTCCGCCACCAGCACATCCGCAGCGTCCGGGTCGGCCACCAGGCGCAGGCCCGGGAGCGCGGCGAGCCGGGCGGTGAGCTCCGGCTCCGCCTGCCGCAGCGCGACCGCGACCGGGGCGCGGTGCGGCGCCGCCTCGGCGGCCGGGGGAGGCTTCAGGGGGGTATCGGCCAATGCCGCCATCATGTTCATGCCGCCGCGCGTTCGCCGATCCGGACCGGGATGCGGTGGGGCCGCCCGGCACGGATCAGGTCCAGTGTCACCGTGGTGCCGACGCTGTCGGGGTCAAGCCGCGCCAGCATGTCCCGCACCGTGCCGAGCGGCCCGCCATCCCAGGCGACCAGCACGTCGCCCAGCAGAACGCCGGCGAGGCCCGCCGGGCTGCGCGGATCGACACCGACCACGATCAACCCACGCACCTCCCCCACCTGCACCGGCTGCATGGCAAGGCCGAGATAGCCGCGCGCCACCCGGCCGCGGGTGCGGAGCTGCTCGACGGCCCGGGCGATGGTCTCGGCCGGGATGACGAGACAACGGCGCTTCGGCCCCGGCACGGCCATGCCGACCAGCCGCCCGGCATGGTCCAGCACCGCGCCGCCCTCGGCGCAAGGGTCGAGCCGCAGGCCGAGCTGGATCCGCCGGTCCAGCCTGCCGCCGCGCATGGACCGCCAGGGCCCGCCGGCGAGCGCCGCGATGCCGAAGCCGGCGATCGGGCCGTGCTCTCCGCGCCCCACCGCCAGCACGACATGGCCGGCCGCCAGCGCGGCTGGCGGGGCGGCGGCGAGCGGGACGAAGCCACCGGTCTCCGCCTTCAACAATGCGACATCGGTCCCCGGATCGCGGCCCGCCAGGCTCGCCGGCACCTCGCGCCCGTCCGGCAGGGTGAGGGAGAGCTCGTCGTCATGCTCCAGCGCCTCCTCGGCGGTGACGACCAACCCCTCGGCCCAGAGCAGGCCGGAGCGGGCGCGGCCGCCGCGGCCGTGGACGGAGACGACCCGGGCGGCGGCCTCGGCGGCCAGCATCGCCAGCCGGTCGGAGAAGGCGGCAAGGGGATCGGAGGGGAAGGCGTCGGTCATGGCGGGCTCCGCTGTCCCCCGGTAGCTGGGCACTCTGTCCCGCCCGGACCATTGCCCGGATGGGGAAGGCCGGATGGCCGACCCTGCCTCGATATGCCAGCCCCGGCTGCCCATATTCCCTGCATGCCCGATCACGACGTCGCGGCGCTGCTGGCGGATGCGGTGCACCAGCGGCGGGCCGTGCAATTGCTCTATGACGGCGCTTGGCGCGTGGTGCACCCGCATGCGCTGGGCCGCACCGGCCGGGGGAAGCTCTCCCTGCTGGCCTGGCAGACGGCCGGCCTCGGCCGCTCGGCCGAGCCGGAGGGCTGGCGGATGTTCGACCTCACCCGGGTGGCGGGGGCCGACCTGCTCCAGGCGCATTTCGCGCCGCGCCCGCAGCCGGCGAGCGGGCGGTGGACGGCCGGCATCGCGGAGCCGATGGCGGCGGTGTAGCCGCCCGCTCGAGGGCGCGGATGGCGCCGCCTGCGCGGGCCCACGCAGCCGTCCCTTGCGGCTGACCTTCCGACGCGCGCCGGAGGGGCCTGCCTGTCGTCCGGGCGATCCCCCTTTCGCCGCCTGCATGGCTCCACCCAGCCGTCGTTTGCCCTGCGGAGGAATGCGTGACCACCGGCACGCCAATCCGCGGCAGGCCGTCGTCTGCAGGGCAGCGTCACGCTCCGGGGCGTTCAGGCCCCGCCGCGATCCGCTGGTGCTCCTTGTTTTTTCGAGCAGCTTCACGTTCCCGGGCGATCACGCCCGTCCGCGATCCGCCCTAAGCGGCGGCCTGCGGCCGCTCCTCCGCCACCCCGGGCAGCCAAACCCGGAAGCTGGCCCCCGCGCCCTCCTCACTCTCGATCGTGAGCTGCCCACGGTGGCGGTTCACGATGTGCTTGACGATCGCCAGCCCGAGTCCCGTCCCGCCCGCGCTGCGCGAGCGCCCCTTGTCCACCCGATAGAAGCGCTCCGTCAGGCGCGGGATGTGCTCCTTCGGGATGCCCGGCCCGTCATCCGCCACCTCCAGCACCACCCCCGCCACGCGCCCCTCGCTGCGCCGGCCGGCGCCTTCCCCCAGGCCGACCCGCAGCCGCACCTCGCCGCCCTCGCGGCCATGCCGGACGGCATTCTCCAGCAGGTTGCGGACGACCTGGGCGAGCTGCTCGGCATCCGCGGGCACGGCCAGCGCCGCCTCCTCCAGCGCCGGCAGCACCGTGACGCGCCGCGCCTGCAGCAGCGGCTCCAGCGCCGCCAGCTCGGCCCGGGCGATCGCCGCGAGATGCGCCTGGCCGGTCGGCGGCTGGTGCTCCGTCAGCTCGATGCGCGAGAGGCCGAGCAGGTCGTCGATCAGCCGCCGCATCCGCTCGGACTGCTCCGCCATGATGCCGAGGAAGCGGGTGCGCGCCGCCCGGTCGTCCTCCGCCGGGCCGCGCAGCGTCTCGATGAAGCCGATCAGGCTGGCCAGCGGCGTGCGCAGCTCATGCGACGCGTTGGCGACGAAATCCGCCCGCATCCGTTCCACCGCCCGCTCCCGCGTCCGGTCGGAGAGCACGATGACGATCCGCCCGCCATCCGCCAGCGCCGGCTCCATCGGGATCACCTGCGCCGCGATCTCCCGCGCGACCGGCACCGGCAGCGCGAGGTCGGCGGTCTGCGGCCGCCGATCCGCCAGTGCCCGGTCCACCGCCGCGGCCAGGGCCGGGTGGCGCAGCAGCGCCGCCACATCGCCGCCCCCCGGGCCGCCCCGCGCCCCGGTGCCCTCGCCGCCGAACAGTGCCCGCGCCGCGGCATTGGCGCGCAGCGGCACCCGTTCGGGCGAGAGGACCAGCAGCGGGTCGGGCAGGCTTTCGACGATCGCCTCATCGGCCCGCCGCAGCCGCCCAACCAGCGCACCCTGCTCCGCCAGCGTCCGGGCGAGGCGGGAGACGCCCTCGGCGATCTCCTCGACCGCCGGCAGCAGCGGCGTGCCGGAAGGCGGGACCAGCCGGCCATCCTCGGCCGCCGCGCGCCGCAGCGCCTCGGCCAGCCGCGCCAGGTTGTGGATCCAGAGCGTGGCGACCAGCAGCGCGCCCAGCAGGCAGGCGAGCAGCCCGAGCAGCCCGGGCCCCGGCGCCAGCGCCCCGGCCAGCGTCAGGGCGAGCAGCACCGCGGCCGGCACCGCGCCGATCAGCCCGGCGGCGCCGAGGACGCGCCGCAGCGGCAGCCGGCCCATGGCCGGTCAGGTGCCGGGCATGCCGGGCACCGGCGCCGGCTCCACCAGGCTGGGCTCGCCCGAGGGATCGACCGCGAAGAGCGCCAGGCCCCGCTGCGCCAGCCCCCCGGTATCGAGCAGGATCGGCCCGTCCGCCCCCAGCATGGGCTGGCCGAGCGGCGGGTTGCCGCCCGGCTCCCGCACCGCCCGGGCGGCGAGCGCCGCGGCGTCATAGGCGATGCCGGCGCGGGCCGGCGGGCGCTCCCCGAAGGCGGCGTAGTAGCGGCTCTCGAAATTGGCGCGCGCCTGCGGGTCGGGGCCGGGGAACCAGGCGCCGAGGAGGGCCGGTTCCTGCGCCAGCGTCGTGTCCTGCGCCCAGAGCGCGGTGCCGAGGAAGCGCGGCGGGGCGGGCAGGCCGGCGGCCAGCGCCGCGGCGGCCTGCCGCGCCCGGTCGCTGGCATGGCCCAGCAGCACCGCATCCAGCCCCTCCGGCCCCGCGCGCTCGGCGAGGTCGCGCGCCGCGCCGGCGACATCGGTGATGCGGGGATGCAGCAGCACCACCGGCGCCGGCAGGCCGAGCGCCGTGGCCCGCGCCCGGAAGCCGGCGGCGAGGCGGCGGCCGAACTCGTCATCCGGCGCCAGCAGGCCGAGCCGACGGGCGCCGCCCGCGGCGGCGGCGGCGGCCATGCGCTCGGCCTGCTCGCCCGGCGTCACGCCCATGATCCAGACGCCGTTGCCGGCCTGGGAGGCATCGCTGGTGAAGGCCAGCACCGGCGCCCCGATGCCGCGGGCGGCCGAGGCGGCGGCCGCTGTCTCGCCGAGCGTCAGCGGCCCGGCGAAGGCGCGCGCGCCCTCCGCGATGGCGGCCCGCGCTGCCTCCCCCGCCCCGGCGGCGGTGCCGCCGGTGTCGCGCGGCAGGAATTCCACGCCCGGATCGGCCTGGTCGAACAGGGCGAGCTGGGCGGCGTTCAGCATGGCCTGGCCGAGGGCGCGGTTGCCGCCCGAGAGCGGCAGCAGCAGGCCGACCCGGCTGCGCGCCGGCTCGGCCGGCATGGCGACGGCCGGCGGCTGCACCATGACGACGCGCGACGGCGGGGCTTGCGGCGCGCAGGCTGCCGCGGGCAAGAGCAGCAGCAGGGCGGCCAGCCATCGGCGGCCCGAAGTCCGGCGAGGGGACCGACGCGGCGCGGAGCATGACGGAACTGGCAAGCGATCCTCCCGACCAACTGGGCCCCGATGGGGGGGCCGCCGCGGCATCGCCCGGGCTGACGCTGGTGGCGACGCCCATCGGCAATCTCGGCGACCTCTCCCCGCGCGCCCTCGCCACGCTGCGCGGCGCGGATGCCGTGCTGTGCGAGGACACCAGGGTAACCGGCGCCATGCTGGCACGGCATGGCGTTTCGGTGACGCTGGTTCCTCTGCACGAGCACAACGAGGATGACCAGACCCCTAAGGTCCTCGCACGGCTTCGTGCCGGGGGGCGGGTCGCGCTGGTCTCCGATGCCGGGACGCCGCTGGTCTCCGATCCCGGCTACCGGCTGGTCCGCGCCGCGATCGCGGAGGGGCTGCCGCTCCATGCGGTGCCCGGGCCGAATGCCGCGGTGACGGCGCTGACCCTCTCCGGCCTGCCGCCGCATCCCTTCCTGTTCCACGGCTTCCTGCCGCCGAAGGCCGGGCCGCGGGCCGCCGGGATCGCCCGGCTGCGCGCGGCGGAGCGGGCCGGGCTCTCGGCGACGCTGATCCTCTACGAGGCGCCGCACCGCCTGGCCGAGACGCTGGCGGCGCTGGCCGAGGGGCTCGGGCCCGACCGCCCGGCGGCAGTCGCGCGGGAACTGACCAAGCGCTTCGAGGAGGTGCGGCGCGGCACGCTGGCGGACCTCGCCGCGCATTACGCAACGGCCGAGGCGCGGGGCGAGATCGCGATCGTGATCGGCCCGGCGCCGGAGGAGCGCGGCACGGAGGAGGAGCTGGAGGCGCGGCTGCGCGAGGCGCTGGCGGCGGGGATGAGCGTGCGCGACGCGGCGGCGGCGGTCGCCGAGGCGACGGGGCTGCCGCGCAAGCAGGTCTATGCCCGGGCGCTGGAGATCGGGCGGGGATGAGTGCTTCGGCCGGGGAGGATCCCCGCGCGGCCCACGCCCGCCGCCGCGTGCTGTGGATGAACCTGCTCTTCGCCGCCGGGCTGGCGCTGGCGCTGCCCTGGTTCGCGGCCGGGCTGCTGGCGCATTGGTGGGGCCCGGCGCGCGGCACGCTCTGGGCGACGCACCATGCCTATGCGGTGCGCACCTTCTGGTTCGGCTTCATCGGGCTGCTCGCGCCCATCCTGGCGCCCGGCGTCGGGCTGGCCATGCTGGGGCTGGTCTGGCTCTGGTGCGCGGCGCGGATGGTGCGGGCCTGGCTCGCCTGGGAGCGGGAGGAGTGGATCATCGATCCCGGGCGGTTCGTCTGATACTTGACGCAGGACCTGCTGACGCATGTCCTGCCTCAGACGCCGGTGGCCCTCCGGGCCTTGGCTGCGCGGCACTGGCCGCGGCGCGCCTTCGCGCGCTCGGCCCGCTCCGCGGGCCGCAGGTCGGGCCGTCATGAGCCAAGTATGGTCAATCCGATCGGCTTGGAAGTCCGTGCGGCGCGGGCCGGAAAATCGCATGGGTTCAAGGGATCGCCCGCCGATGGCCGCAGCGTCTCCTGGCTGAACGGGCCACCAACGGCTTCTCCGTCGCCGGGCGGTTTGCGCCGCAAACCCTGGCCAGTCCGCACTGGCGGCGGCGCCCATCCGGAGGGCCGGCATGAATGGAGCAGCCATGCCGCTGGCATGAGGCCGGCGGCCGCCCTCACGCCGCGCCCTGCGGCGCGCGCGCCGGATCGAGGGCGGGCCGTAGCGGCACCCGTAGCGTGACCGTGGTGCCGGCGCCGGGCACCGAGCGGGTCTCGACCGCGGCGCCGATCTGCCGCGACAGCGCCTGGACCAGCCCGGTGCCGAGCCCGCCTTCCGGCGCGCCGGAGCCCGGCAGGCCGACGCCGTCATCGGTCACCACGACGACGAGGGTCCCCGCCTCCGGCCGCGCCACGACCCGCACCGTCCCCGGCTCGCCCTGCGGATAGGCATGCCGCAGGGCGTTGGTGATCAACTCGTTCGCCAGCAGGCCGAGCGGGATCGCCCGTTCGGCATCGAGCGGCAGGCGGTCCGGCAGGTCGCAATGCAGCGCGATGGAAGGCGCCAGCCCGCTGGCGAGCCGCACGAGGTCCCGCAGCATCCGGGAGAGGTCCACCGTCCGCAGGTCCTGGCCCAGATAGAGCGCCCGGTGCGCCTCGCTGATCGCCAGGACGCGCGCGACCGCGGCGTGCAGCGCCGCCGCCGCCGGCTCCGCCATCCGGCCGGCCTGGATGCGCAGCAGGCTGGCGACGAGCTGCAGGCTGTTCTTGATGCGGTGGTCGGCCTCGCGCACCAGCAGTTCGCGGTCCTCCAGCGCGCTTCGCAGCGCCGTCTCGGCATGCTTCAGGTCGGTGATGTCGCTGGAGACGCCGACCACGCCGATGACCACCCCGCGGGCATCGCGCAGTGGCGCCTTGGCGGAGCGGAAGACGCGGGTGCCGAGGCCGGCGGCGTCATAGACCTCCTCCACCACCTCGGCCCGGCCGGTCGCCAGGATGCGCCGGTCATTGGCCATCACCGCCTCGGCCTGCGCGGGGTCGTGGTGCCATTCGGCATCCGACCGCCCGAGCACCTCGTCGAGCGGCTTGCCGAGGACGCGCAAGGTCGGCGGGTTGGCGAAGAGGAAGCGGCCCTCATGGTCCTTGGCGTAGATCAGGTCGGCCGAGCACTCGCCGATCGCCCGCAGCAGCGCCTCGGTCCGCTGCAGGTCGTGCCGGATCTCGCGCTGCGCGGTGACGTCCAGGTTGACGCCCATGATCCGACGCGGCCGCCCCATCGCATCGGCCTCCAGCACCCGGCCGAAGGAGAGGAACCAGCGCATCGCCCCGTCATCGGCGCGGCGGATGCGGAAGACGAGCTGGTAGCGCCCCTGGCCGTTCCGGAAGCCGTCGCGCGCCGCCTGCCGCAGCGCCGGCCGGTCGGCCTCGTGCACCATCTCCAGCCATTCGGGGAAGGGCGGCGGCGTCCGCGCCGGGTCCATGCCGTGCAGCCGGTATTGCTGGCGCGACCAGCGGATGGCGCCGGTCGCCGCATCGAAGTCCCAGATGCCGAAGCCGGCCGTCTCCTCGGCCAGCCGCAGCTGCGCCTCGCTCTCGCGCAGCACCTCATGCGCCAGGCGGCGCTCGGTCACGTCGAGGTTGATGCCGATCAGCACCGGGCCGGTCGTGCGCTGCAGGCGCCGGGCCCGCGAATGGATCCAGCGGACATCCCCGGTATCGGCGCGCAGGACGCGGAACTCCTCGTCCAGCATCCCGGCCTCCGCCATGGCGAGGGTGGCGTCCCGCAGCCGGTCGCGGTCCTCGGGATGCAGCAGGGCCAGCCAGCCCTCGAAGTCGAGCCCGGCCGCGGTCGCCTCGTCCAGGCCGTAGAGCGCGCAATAGGCCGGGCTCAGCACCGCGGCGCGGCTGGCCGGGTGGTATTCCCAGAGGCCGCAGCCGGCGGCCTCCTGCGCCAGGCGCAGCCGCTCCTCGCTGGCGCGCAGCGCCTCCTCCCGCGCCTTGCGCTCGGTCACGTCGAGATCGATGCCGACCATGCGCACCGGCCGGCCTGCCGGGTCGCGCAGCACGGTGCCGCGGGCGACCACCCAGCGGAGGCCGCCATCGGCGCGGTGCATGCGGAACTCGGTGTCGTACGCGGCCTCGCCGGCGATGGCCCGCGCCAGCTCGGCCTCGACCCGCGGGGCGTCCTCGGGGTGGACCAGGGCGCGGAAGCCCGCGATCGTGCCGCCGAAGCCCCCGGGCGGCAGGCCGCAGGCCTCCTCCAGCCCCTCCGACCAGGTGACCGTGTTCGTCACGAGGTCCCAGTCCCAGAAGAACATGCGCGCCGCGCCGAGGGCGAGGCGCATCTGCTCGGCATGGCGGGCCAGCGCGGCGGCTTCCGCCTCCGCCCCCCGCCTGGCCAGGACATGCCCGGTCACCTCGCGCGCCGTCAGCAGCAGCGCGGGCGCCGCCCCCTCCGGCTGCGGCAGGGGCTGGAGGTCCAGGTCCCAGAATCGCTCGGCGCCGTCCGGCCCCGTGCGCCGCGGCACGCCGCGCAGGGCGAGGCCGCTGCGGCAGGCCTCGGCAACGGCTGCCGCGCCTGCGGCCGTGCCATGACCCGGAATGAGCGCAGCGACCGGCAGGCCGATTGGCTCGGCCCCGGCGAGGGCGCGGCAGGCCGGGTTGGCCTGGACGATCCGCCAGTCGGGCGCGGTGGCGATGGCAAGGGCCATCGGCGCGGTCGCCAGCATGGCCTGGAGGCGGACGGCAGCGGGGTCCCCGGCTTCGGCAACCAATGCGACGCCTCCTGGCAATTCTGCGCTCCGCAGCCACGGGAACCGCGCCGCGCCGGGGGCGGTGCGGCCCCTCCATGCCGTGAAATATGCCGTTGGGAATATCCGAATATTGCAGTCCCGGCAACAAAGAGCGAGGCCGGACAGGATCGGCGCAGAATTCACGAAGGTTTTTCTAATTCAACCATAACTGTATATTCGGGGTGGATTTGACCGGAAGTTCACCCCTGCCGCAGCGCGATCAGCCGCTCCTCCGCCTCCGCCGGATCCATCGAGAGCGCCGCTTCCGCCACCTCCCGCCCGAATCCCGCCCGGGCCAGCGCGGCCAGCGACTTCAGCCGCGCCGCGCGCGCCGCCTGCGGGTCCCCGGGCGGCGTCTGCGTGGCGAAGGGCCCGATCCGCCGGCGCCGGCATTGCGCCAGCGCGGCGTCCAGCTCCGCCCCTGCCTCGGGCAGCGCCGCCGCGGCCGTCTCCGCCGCCACGCCCTTGGCGCCGAGATGCGCCGCGATCGCCCGGCGGGAGCGGCCGGCGCGCGCCAGCCGCCGGGCGCGGGATTCGGCGAAGGCCGCATCATCCACCGCCCCGGCGGCCACCATGGCCTTCGCCACCGTGGCCGCCATCGCCCGTGCCGCCGCTGCCTGTGGTGCGATCGCCTCGGCCGCCGCGCCCTCCGCCTCCGCCCGCCGCGCCCAGCGATCCACCCGGCGCTGCAGCACGCGCTTCAGCCCGGCCTCGGTCGCGGCGAAGCGCGCGAGATGCGCCAGCGCCGCCTCCCGCAGCGCCGCCTCACCCGGCGGCGGGCCGGCGGGGCGGGGCGCCCGGCGCGGCTGGCGCTGGGGCTTGCGGGGCGGTCTCGACTCCTCGGCCATGGCGGCATCCTGCCATGCCGGCGCGCACCGGCCCAAGGACGGGGCTGGCCCGATCGCGCCCGGCGCGGCACAAGCCCGCCCCGGATCGGCGCGCGGGCCTGTCCGGACGCTCCGGCGTCCAGGGACCGCGCGGATCCGGTCGTCAGAAACCCAGCGAAAGCGGTGCGCGCCCAGGCCCGGACGCGCCTCGCCATCCCCCGGAGGAGACCCGCCATGGCCCGCTACCCCACCAACGGCCTGACGCTCGACCAGGCCAGTGCCATCATCACCGCCGCCCGCGCCAAGGGGCGGGAGCTGAACCTGCAGCCGCTGACCGTCGTCGTGCTCGATGCCGGCGGGCAGGTGAAGGCGATGCAGCGGGAGGACGGTTCCTCACTGCTGCGGCCCGAGATCGCCCTCGGCAAGGCCTATGGCGCGCTCGCGCTCGGCTTCGGCGGGCGGGAGCTGGCGCGGCGCGCCCAGTCCATGCAGGGCTTCATGAATGCCCTGTCCGACATCGCCGGCGGCAAGGCGGTGCCGGTGCCGGGCGGCGTGCTGGCCTGCGATGCCAATGGGGTGATCCTGGGCGCGGTCGGCATCAGCGGCGACCTTTCCGCCCAGGACGAGGTTTGCGCGGTCGCCGGCATCCAGGCGGTGGGCCTGAAGCCCGATACCGGCGACGCCGAATAGGCCGCCCCGGCCCCCGGCCCGCGCCGGGGGCAAACCCCCGTCGTTGCGGGGCGTTGTCCCGGGCAGACCCGGCCAGGGGCCGGATATCCGCACAAGGAGGCAACGCCACCCGATGACGCACCGTCAGCGACTGCTCACCATGACTGCCGCCCTGGCCCTCGCGGGCCTGCCCGCCCTCGCCCTGGCGCAGGGTTCCTCCGGCAGTTCCATGATGCCGCAGACCACCCAGACCAGCCCGCAGCAGGGCCCGCTCTCCGGCCATCCGGGCGCGCGGGCCGGCGGCGTGGCCGGCCAGACCAGCGGCCAGACCGTGCAGGGCGACACGGCCGGCCAGCCGCAGGGCGCCGCCGCGCCGGACCGCCAGACCCCGCCGCACATGCAGAGCCAGGGGCAGCCCGCCGGGCCGCAGTCCCGCAGCGCCGGCGCGCCGGACGGCACGCCGGGCAACCCGCCCAGCACCGCCACCCAGCGGGCCGCCGATTCGGCGACGGGCAACCGCACCCCGGCCGACGGCGCCCCCGGCAACCCGCCCGGCACCGCCGCCGGCCGCGCCGCGGATCGCGCCCTCGGCACCAACGCCACCGGCGCCAACCCGGCGGCCGATGCCGGGCGCAGCACCACCGGGGCCGGCGCCACCACCGGAGCGCTGGCGGTGGACAGCGCCGCCATCCGCAGCGGCCGGCGGGCGAGCAAGGTGATCGGCTCCTCCGTCTACAACGAGAACAACGAGAGCATCGGCGAGGTGGACGACATCCTGATCCCACCCGGCGGCAATTCGCCGATCGCGGTGATCTCGGTGGGCGGCTTCCTCGGCATCGGCGCCAAGCTGGTGGCGGTGCCCTATGAGCGGCTGCAGGCCGCGGGCGGCAGCAACAACCGCTGGACGCTGACCGGGGCGACCAAGGACAGCCTCGGCAGCCTGCCGACCTTCAGCTACGACAATACCGGCGAGCGCCGCGGCTGAACTGGGGGGCCTGGCCTCCCTCGACGGAACCCATCGAAGGCGCGGCCTTCGATGGGGCCCCGCCGCCCCCGCAGGGGGTGGCGGCGACCCCCGGATCCGGCCCGGCGGCTAGGCCGCCAGGCGGCAATCGGGGGCCAGGGTCTTCGACATGGCAAGGCCGGTGAAATGCACGCCGGCGCCGAGGTCGAGCACCACCGGCCGGGCCGGCCGGTAGCCCAGCGCGGCATAGAAGGGCACGCTGTTCAGCGTCGCCACCACCTCCGCCTCGGCATGGCCGGCGGCCAGGATCTCCGCCTCCACCCGCTCCATCATCATGCGGCCGAGCCCCTGCCGCGCATGGACCGGATCGACGGAGACCGAGCGGATCTTGGGCAGCGCCGATTCCTCGGCCGGGGCGCCGCCTACCTCCCGCCGCGCATAGCCGGGCCGCCGCAGGGACCAGCCGCCCGAGGCGGCGATGGCGCCATCCGCCAGCACCACCCAGTAATGCCCATCCTCCAGCAGCACGGACTCCAGGGTGCCGATCCGGTTGAGGAAGCAGTCTATTTCCTGTTGCGTGTAAAGATCGCGCGCCAATTGCCGCATGGCGCGTGCCTGCATGTCGAGCAGCGTCAGGTAGTCGCCCATGCCGGCGGGCCTGATTGCGATGGACTGGATGTTCATGCTTGCATCTTCCCGTGCGTGACTTGCGTCTTGGCCTGCCGGCGCCTCCGGCGATTGTCGCTCTCGCACAGGCCGGGGCCGGCGGTCCAACGAGTTCGGCTGAAGCTCCGGTTGAGCGTTCCTCATGGCCCTGGGGAGGCCTGGGATGATCGACATCGACCTGCTGCGCAGCTTCGTGGCGATCTACGAGAGCGGGTCCTTCACCGCGGCGAGCGAGATCGTCGGCCGCACCCAGTCCGCGGTCAGCCTGCAGATGCGCAAGCTCGAGGAGCAGCTCGGCCAGGCGCTGTTCCGCCGCGACCCGAGCGGCATCGTGCCGACGCCGCATGGCGAGCTGCTGCTGGCGCATGCCCGCCGCATCCTGCGCGCGCATGACGAGGTGCTGATCGCCTTCGACCGGCATGGCCGCCCGCCCGCGCACTGGAAGATCGGCATCTCCGCCGATTACGGCCAGGTGCTGCTGCCGCGGGTGCTGGCGGCGATCGAGGCGGCGCGGCCGGGCACCCGGATCGACGTCATCTGCGGCCCTTCCGCCGACCTGGCCGGACAGGTGCTGGACGGCCGCGTGGACCTCGGCTTCCTGGGGGAGGGCGAGGGGCTGGGCCACGGCCCGGTGGTGCACCGGGAGCGCTGCATCTGGGCGACGGGCGGGGAGGCGCATCTGCGGGACCCGCTGCCGCTGGCGCTGCCGCCGCGGCAATGCCTGTACCGCCGCTGGGCCTGCGACCGGCTGGACGCCATGGGGCGGCCGCACCGCATCCTCTATACCTCCTACTCCATCGGCGGCCTGCAGGCGGTGGTGCGCGGCGGGCTTGCGGTGACGGTGATCTCGGAAGGCGCCCTGGTGCCGGGGATGCGGGAACTGACCGAGGCGGAAGGCTTCCCGTCCCTGCCCGACGTGCTGGTGCGGATGGTGCGCTGCATGGCGCGCGACGATGCGCTGCTGCGGGAACTCGAGCAGGAGCTGGCGCTGCGGCTGGGGGCGGTGGAGCGGGTCTGATGCCGTTCCGCATGAATACTGAGATTTGTGCCGCCGCAGGCGCCGGCGCCGCCTGCGGCGGCCTGGCGACGTGGAACGGGGCTGCGCTCCGATCAGGCCAGGTTTCCGGGCCGGGGGCGGAGGTGCTGGAACGCCTCAGGCCCGCCGCATCCACCTCTGCGGAGGCGCTATGCCGGCTTGAGACGCTCGGGCCGCAGCCGGGGTAGCGGCGGGAAGGTGAGGGCGATCGCCACGGCCCCGAGCCCGATCGCGAGCGAACTGAGATGCATCCCCGCATAGCTGCCGAAGCGGTCGAAGATCCAGCCGCCCACCGCCGGCCCCGCCGCCATGCCGAGGCAGGACACCATGGTCGCGGCGCCGAACACCGTGCCCATGACGCGGGGGCCGAAATAGTCACGCGCCAGCACCGCATAGAGCGGCATCACCCCGCCATAGGCGAGGCCGAAGACCGCGGCGACGGCATAGAACTCCCCGAGGGTGCTGGCCGGGAGGAAGGCGCCGATCGCCAGCGCCTGCAGCAGCAGGCCGCCGATCAGCACCGGCTTGGCGCCGTGGCGGTCGGCGAGCACGCCGAGCAGCAACCGCCCGCCGAGCCCCGCCAGGCCCTGCAGGCTGTAGACGCTGACGGCGGCCATGGCGGAGAGGCCGCAGACCATGGCGTAGCTCACCACATGGAAGATCGGCCCGGCATGCGCGAGGCAGCAGGCGAAGAAGGTCGCGGCCAGCACCACGAATTGCCGGCTGCCGAGCGCCTGGCGCGCGGTGAAGCCCCCCTCCGCCGGCGCGGCCGCCCCGCTGGCGGCCAGGGCCAGGGCCGGCGGGCGGCGCAGCAGCAGCGCGGCCGGCAGCAGCACCGCCCAGGCAACCAGCCCGATCACGAGCTGCGCGGTGCGCCAGTCATGGTCGGTGAGCAGCCATTGCGCGAAGGGCGCGACGGTGACCGGCGCCATGCCGAGCCCGGCGGAGACGAGGGAGACGGCGAGCGCGCGGTTGCGGTCGAACCAGGCGCTGGCCGTCGCCATCATGGGCGCGAAGAAGGCGCCGACCGCCGCCCCGAGGAACAGGCCGTAGGCGAGCTGGAAGGCCAGCAGGCTCTCCGCCCGGCTGGCCAGCACCAGCCCGGCACCCAGCAGCAGCCCGCCGGCAAGCCCGACGATCCGCGGACCATGGCGGTCGCTGACCCAGCCCCAGAAGAAGGCGCCGAGCCCCATGGCCAGGAAGGCGATCGTCATCGCGGCGGAGATGCCGGTGCGCGACCAGCCCGTATCGGTGGCGATGGGGTCGAGGAAGACGGCGAGGGAGAACATCGACCCCATGCCGATGCAGCCCATCAGCGCCCCGATGGCGACGATGACCCAGCCATAGTGTCGTTCCATCCGCGTCTTCCTCCCGCAGGGCCCGCGCCGACCGGCACCGGGCCCCGTCCTGGTCGCCATCGTCCCAGATCGTGGCCGCGACGCAAACGGCCGTATCGCAAGCGGGCCGCATGCCGGCCGCGGGCAGCGCGGCGCGGCTGCGGTGGGTGCGCCTGTCCCGACTGGCTGCGTGCGGAATGGGCCCGGGGCGGATCGCCGCGGGGCCGGGAGGTCCCCTGGCGTGAATCGGCCCCGGGCGGCCGCTGCCCGCCATTGCCGCGGTGCCGGCATCATCCGGAGAGGGGTTCCAGGGCGGCCCGGCCCGGCCCGCCCGCCCTGCCGTCCCGGCCCCTGCCCCAGATTGTCACCCGGGACGATTTGACGGGCTGCCCCGTTTCCGGCCAAATCCCCGGCTTCCCCCGATGAAGCGCCCGCATGACCGCGACGGCGCAGGGGAAGTCTGGAGACCACACCGGTGATCCCCGCCCTGATGCCGACCTACAACCGCGCCGACCTCGCCTTCGAGCGGGGCGAGGGCGCCTGGCTGTGGACGGTGGACGGGCGACGATTCCTCGATTTCGGCTCCGGCATCGCCACCGCCTCCATCGGCCACGGCCACCCGCACCTGGTGCAGGCCATCGCCGAGCAGGCCGCGAAGGTGATGCACACCTCGAACCTCTACCGCATCCCGCAGGCCGAGAGGCTGGCGGCGCGGCTGGTCGAGACCTCCTTCGCCGACAGCGTCTTCTTCTGCAACTCGGGCGCCGAGGCGAATGAGGGCATGATCAAGGCCGTCCGCAAATACCATGCGGAGAACGGCCACCCCGAGCGCAATGTCACCATCTGCTTCGAGGGCGCCTTCCACGGCCGGACGCTGGCGACGCTCGCCGCCACGGGCAACGAGAAGTACCTGGCCGGCTTCGGCCCGCCCATGCCGGGGTTCAGGCATGTGCCCTTCGGCAACATGAACGCGGTGCGCGACGCGATCGACGGCACCACGGCGGCCATCCTGGTCGAGCCGATCCAGGGCGAGGGCGGCGTGCGCCCGGCCTCGCTCGACTTCCTGCGCGCGCTGCGCGCCGCCTGCGACGAGTTCGGCATCCTGCTCGCGCTCGATGAGGTGCAGACCGGCATGGGGCGGTCCGGCAAGCTCTGGGCGCATCAGTGGGCCGGGATCGAGCCGGATGTCATGTCCTCGGCCAAGGGCATCGGCGGCGGCTTCCCGCTGGGCGCCATCCTGGCGAAGGAGAAGGTGGCGCAGTACCTGAAGCCCGGCACCCATGGCAGCACCTATGGCGGCAACCCGCTCGCCTGCGCCGCCGGCAATGCGGTGCTGGACGTCGTCCTGGCGCCCGGCTTCCTTGGTCAGGTGGACCGCGTCGCCCGGCATCTCTGGCGCGGCCTGCTGGACCTCGCCCAGCGCCACCCGGCGGTGATCGAGGGCGTGCAGGGCGCCGGCCTGCTGCTCGGCATCCGGCTGAAGCCGGAGGTCAACAACGGGGAGGCGCAGAACGCCGCCGTGGCCGAGGGGCTGCTCACCGTCGCCGCGGGCATGAACGTGCTCCGCCTCGCGCCGCCGCTCATCATCTCCGAGGCCGAGGCGGACGAGGCGCTGCGCCTGCTCGACCGCGCCATGCTGCGTTGCACGCCATCCCATGCCAAGGACGCCGCGAAGTGAGCACCGTGGTGGCGCTGAAGACCGGAACCGGGGGGGAGGCACCCCCCCGGCACTTCCTCGAACTGATGGATTTCGAGACCGCGACGCTGCGGCGCATGCTGGACCTCGCGGCCCAGACCAAGCGCGGCGCGATGAACGGCAAGCCGCTGGCGGGCAAGACCGTCGCGCTGATCTTCGAGAAGCCGAGCACGCGCACCCGCGTCAGCTTCGAGGTCGGCGTCCACCAGCTCGGCGGCCATGCCATCGTGCTGTCCTCGCGCGACATGCAGTCCTCCCGCGGGGAGGAGATGAGCGACACCGCCAAGGTGCTGTCGCGCTACGTGGACGCCATCATGATGCGCACGCATGACGTGAACCGCATCCGGGCGCTGGCGCACCACGCGACGGTGCCGGTGATCAACGGCCTGACGGACATCTCCCACCCCTGCCAGCTCATGGCGGATGTGCTGACCTTCGAGGAGCATCGCGGCCCGATCGCCGGCCAGACCGTCGCCTGGATCGGCGACGGCAACAACGTGGCGCAGAGCTTCATCCAGGCCGCGGCGCGGTTCGGCTTCACCCTCCGCCTCGCCACGCCGGCCGCGCTGCGGCCACCGCAGGCGCTGGTCGACTGGGCGCGCGGCGAGGGCGCGAGGATCGAGCTGACCGAGGACCCGGTGGAGGCCGTGCGCGGCGCCCGCTGCGTCGTGACCGATGCCTGGGTCAGCATGAATGACGAGACGGGCGATGGCAGCGCCCCCAGCCGGCACAACCTGCTGGCGCCCTATCAGGTGACGCCGGAGCTGATGGCCAGGGCCGCGCCGGACGCGATCTTCCAGCACTGCCTGCCTGCCCATCGCGGCGAGGAGGTGGCGGCCGAGGTGATCGACGGCCCGCAGAGCGTCGTCTTCGACGAGGCCGAGAACCGGCTGCACGCCCAGAAGGGCATCCTGCTCTGGGCGCTCGGCGCGGGCTGAACGAAGGAACCCCCGCCTGCGGGGCACAGGCGGGTCCGGCCGCGACAGCGGATGGCGGCCAGAACCGGAGGCCGGTCCGCGGTGGATCATCGATTGCGGAGGCGCTTCACGCTCCCGGGCGTTCACGCCCGGCCGCGATTCCCTCGTAGCAGCCGGCAGGGCCGGGCTCGCGGGGCGGGCGCGGGCCTTTGCCGCATCCTGCCGGCCCACGACCCGCCCGCGCGGCCGAGGCTGCCGGGCGGCAGCGCCGGACCATCCGTTCCGGGCTGAGCGCGTCCGACCTTCCGCGCGCCTTTCCCTGGCGCAGCAATCCCGGCCTTTACAGAGGCTTCACGCAGGTCTGCTACCCCGGCGCCGAACCGCTCGAGGAACAGCCCTTGGCCAGCCTCCTTCGCGCCGTCGCGCGCCCGCTCTCCCGTCTCAGCCTCCGTGCCCGTGTCCTTGCCCTGGCGATCGCGCTGCTCGCCTTCGGCTTCGCCGGATTCGCGGTGACGGTTGCCCAGCACATGCGGGCGCGGGAGGAAACGGCGGTGATGGCGCGGCTGGAGATCGCGATCCGCCTGCTCCGCAGCCTGGCCGAGGAGAAGGGCGAGGCATGGCGGCTGGAGGGCGGGACGCGGCTGCTGCGCGGCGGCACCGCCCTGAACGACCTGAACGACCTGCCGGACCGGGTTCATGCCGTGACCGGCGCGGCCGCCACCGTCTTCGCCGGGGAGATGCGGGTCGCGACCAATATCCGCCGGCCGGATGGCGACCGCGCCGTCGGCACCCTGCTCGCCGCCGGCCCGGCGCTGGAGGCGGTGCGGCGCGGCGAGACCTATCGCGGCACCAACATCATCCTCGGCACCCCGCATGTGACGGTCTATGAGCCGGTGCTGGACGCCGCCGGGCGGCAGGTGGGAATCCTCTTCGTCGGCCTGCCGCTGACCACGGTGGCGGAGGCGGAGGCGGCGGCGATCCGCCTTGCCCTGGCGCAGGGCGCGGTGGTGCTGCTGCTGGTCGGCGTCCTGTTCTGGTTTGCGCTGCGGTGGCTGCTGCGCCCGCTCGGCGCGCTGGCCGGGACGCTGCAGGCGCTGGGGGAGGGGCGGCTCGACGTCACGGTGCCCTGCACCGATCGGGAGGATGAACTCGGCCGGATCGGCCGCGCCGTCGCCACCCTCCAGACCGCGACGCGGGAGGCGCGGGCGCAGGAGGCGGCAGCCGCCGCCGCGCGGGCCGAGGCGGAGCAGCGGCGGCGCGAGGCGCAGGCGGTCATCGCCGACAGCCTGGAGCATGCGATCGGCCAGGTCGCCGACCGGCTGGCCGAGGCGGCGCAGGGCGTCGGCGGCGCGACCGACACGGTGGCCGCGGTCTCCGCCGGCACGGCCGGGCGCTCGGCCGAGACCGCCGCGCGGATGGGCGAGGTGACGGAGCATGTCCGGGCCATGGCCGGCGCGACCGAGGCGCTCTCCGGCTCGGTCGACCAGATCGCCCGGCAGGTGGGCGAGGGCGCGCGCATCGCGGCCGAGGCGGTGCAGGTGGCCCGCAGCAGCGACGCGACCATCGCCGGCCTGGCCGAGGCGGCCGGGCGGATCGGCGATGTGGTGCGGCTGATCAGCGACATCGCCGGGCAGACCAATCTGCTGGCGCTGAACGCGACGATCGAGGCGGCGCGGGCCGGCGAGGCCGGCAAGGGCTTCGCCGTGGTGGCGAGCGAGGTGAAGACCCTGGCGGCCCAGACCGCGAAGGCGACGGAGGAGATCTCCGCCCAGATCGGCGCCATGCGCGGCGCGACCGACGAGGCGGTGAGCGCCTTGCACGGCATCGCCGGCGCGGTGACCCGGATGGAGGAGGTGACCTCAACCATCGCCACGGCGGTGGACCGGCAGGGCGAGGCGACGCGCGACATCGCCCGCAGCGCCGCCGCCGCGGCCGATGGGACGGGGGCGGCGCAGGAGGCCATGCGGAGGCTGCAGGCCGAGATCGCCGCTGCCGAGGCCTGCATTGCCCGGCTGCGCGGGGCTGGCAGCGTGGTGACGGAGGAGGGCGGCGCGCTGCGCGCCGAGGTGTCGAGCTTCGTCGCGCGGCTGCGCGCGGGATAGGGATGCGGCTGCGCGGGGGATGAGGATGCGGCTGCGCGGGGGGGCGCGGCTCTGGTACGGGGGGCGCCGGCAACGGGCAACTCCGCTCCCGTCCATCACCCCGTGGATGCGCGCAACAGGCGGCACGGCAGCCAGGGCAGCCGGCAGGCCGGGCTCCCGGACCTGGTGCCCGAACGGCCCCTCCCGGATGGATGGCCGCGAAGGGCCGGAGAACCTATCTAACGGGGCCTACCAGTGTCCCTGCTTCAAGGTTCCCCCCCGCATTGCCAGACCCGACCCAGCCCTCCGCGACCCCCGATTTCCTGCAGCATGACCGGCCGCCCGTGCCGGACATCGTGGTGCCGCGCGGCCTCCAGCCCTTCCATTTGCATGCCAGGCCGGTCCGCGGCCGGCTGATCCGCCTCGGCGCCCTGGCCGAGGCGCTGCTGACCCGGCACGACAATCACCCCTCCGTCACCCGCCTGGCCGGCCAGACGCTGGCGCTCGCGGCCGGGCTTGCCGGCGCGCTGAAGTTCCGCGGCAGCTTCTCCATCCAGGCCAAGGGCGACGGTCCCGTCCCCATGCTGCTGGCCGACTGCACCGAGGGCGGCGCGCTGCGCGGCTATGCCCGGGCCGAGGAGGAGGCGCTGGCCAGCCTGCTCGCCGGCACGCCGGACCCGGAGGCGGGCGCGCTGCTCGGCAAGGGCTATCTCGCCTTCACCTGTGACCAGGGCCCGGACATGGACCGCTACCAGGGCATCGTGGCGCTGGAGGGCGGGACGCTGGCCGAGATGACGGACCACTACTTCCGCACCTCCGAGCAGCTCCGCACCCATGTCCGCCTGGCCTGCGACCGCACCCCGGCAGGCTGGCGGGCCAGCGCCTTCATCATGGAGCGGGTGGCGGGAGAAGGCGGCATCGACCCGGAGCTCGACGCCGAGGCGCAGGAGGAAGCCTGGCGCACTGCGCTCGCGCTGGCCGGCACGCTGACCGATGCGGAGCTGCTGGACGACGCCCTGCCCTCCCACCAGCTCCTGCACGGGCTCTTCCATGCGGAGGGCCTGGCGCTCGACCGGCCGCGCAGCCTCTCCTATGGCTGCCGCTGCTCCCGCGCCCGGCTCGCCGGCGTGCTGCAGGGCTTCCCGGAGGACGACCTGGACCACATGGCCCAGGACGGCGCCATCACCATGACCTGCGAGTTCTGCAACCTCGATTTCCGCTTCGACCGGGCGGAGGTGAAGGGTAGCGCGGGCCGGGCCTGAGCCGTACACAGTCCGCACCGATCCGACGCAGGAGCCCCACCGAGATGCCGACCCGGCGCGCCGCCCTGCTGCTGCCCCTGCTCGCCGCCGCCTGCGCCGGGCAGCAGGAGCCGGCCTTCGTCCCACCCGGACCGATGCGCTTCAGCCATCTCACGCCGCTGCCGCTGAACGTGGCGGCGATCGAGGTGACGGAGGCCAGCCCGCCGCCGCAGATCGGCGATGTCGGTGCCCGGCTCTCGCCGATGCCGGCCGAGGCGGTGCGGATCATGGGCCGGGACCGGCTGCTCGCCGTCGGCGCCAGCGGGGAGGGGCACTTCGCCGTCACCCATGCCGCGCTGGTCCAGGGGCGGGACAGCCTGACCTGCCTGGTCGGCTGCCGGCTGGAGATCCTCTCGGCCGAGGGCCAGCGCATGGGGTTCGTCGAGGCGCAGTCGCGCCGGGCGGTCAGCGGCACGGATGCCGGCCGGCCGCGGGCGGCGGAGGCGCTGCTGCGCAACGCCATGGACGACCTGAATGTGGAGTTCGAGTTCCAGCTTCGCCGGGCGCTGCGCGACTGGCTGGTGGAGGTGACGCCGGGGGCGGACGGGACCCTGCCGGCGCCGCCGCCGCCGGCGGGGGTCACCAAGGAGGAGTTGCCGAGAGGCTAGAGCAGATCGCGGAGGGGCGTGAACGCCCCGCAGTGTGAATCTGCTCTACAAACGGCGGTCCACAGCGGATTGGCGTTCAGATATGAACGCAATCCGCCGCGGAGCAAACCACGGCCGGGTGGACCCGCCCGGGCGCCGTGATTCGTCCGTTCGAGCGACAGGCTGGGCTGTCGGGCGGTTGGTGCCCGCCCGCCACGGCCCGCGCCGCAAAGCCGGTGGATGGCCGGACGGGGCGCGGCACCCTGGCGCCGTTCACTGGTGCGGCTGTTGGCGTTGCACCAACAGCCGCACCTCCCGCGTCAGGCCGACGTCATCGGCTCAGAGGAAGAAGTCGTTGGCAATGAAGGGGACGTGCCCGCTGACCCTGAGGGCGACTTCATAGGCCGCGTCACTGTCCGTGTTGCCGTACACATAGGTGTCACCACCGACATACTGGTAGCCGAGATCGCCCTTCCCGAGCCCCTTGCCCGCGAGGTTGCCCACCCAGTGGAAGGCCTGGTTGCCCCAGGTGGACGGGCTGAAGGTTTCGTGGGTCTTGGCATCGATGCCGCTCAGGTCGATCTTGTCGCCTTCCGAATACTTGAAATCCCAGATCGCGTCGTACCAGGTTTCCTGGACCGTGTTGTACTTGAAGACGTCGGCACCCTTGCCGCCTGTCAGGCCATCGGCGCCTTCCCCGCCGATCAGGGTGTCGTTTCCGTCGCCGCCATCGAGGTAGTCGTTGCCGGCATGCCCGTAAAGAAGGTCGTTGCCGCCCTGGCCGTACATGTAGTCGTTGCCGGCGTACCCATAAAGAATGTCGTTTCCGCCGTAGCCATACATGTGGTCCTGAACAGTAGTTCCGCCAATGACTTCGCCGGCGTTGGTTCCATAGATGGTAGCCATGTCGTGGATCCTCTGTAATGGAGAGTTGTGGTGTGTGGGCTGGACATTTCTTTCACTTGGGCGAGGAGGCTGCGATCTGGCCGACCTCCTCGGTAGTGAGGGGAAGTATAAGTCTGTGCTGGCTTGAATCTGTGCTCCGGCGCACCACGGCGATACAGCGCCTCTTTTCCGGAAGAGCCGCCGGACGCCGGAGCAGGTCGTGTCGGCCGGCGGCGCGTGCGCCTCGCGGCCAGCGCCGGTGCGGGCGGGTTTCCCCCGTCCGGCCTTGACCCGAGGTCACTGGGCATTGGACGTCCCAGGTCGGATCCTTTCAAACTCCCTCGGCGGCAGGGGGCAGGCGACCCCCGGACCCCGCCTGAGTCGGCCAAGCCTGGGGAGGAATCCTATGCCCATCGAACTGTCCAACCCGCCCACCGTGCACAAGCCGGGGGCTTATTCGCATGCCGTGCTGGTTACCAACCCGGGGCGCCGCCTCGTCATCTCCGGCCAGGTCGGCACCGCGCCGGACGGCACCATCGCCGAGGGCGGCGCGGCGCAGATCGACCAGGCGCTGGCCAATCTCGGTGCCATCCTGGCGGCACATGGGATGAGCCCGGCCAATCTGGTGAAGGTCACCGTCTTCCTGACCGACCCGGCGCTGATCCCCGCCTGGCGGGAGAAGCGCGGCGCCTGGCAGGGGGAGCATCGCCCGGCCAGCACCCTGCTGATCGTCGCCGGCCTCGCCGACCCGCGCTTCGTCGTGGAGGTGGAGGCGGAAGCGGCGGCGTGACCCGTTGGGGCGGAGGATGCGTCCCGCCCGCAGGAGAACGGAAGGGGGTGGGCCCGGCGCGGATCGCGGGAGGCCGCGAACGCCCGGAGGCGTGAATCGGCCCGAAGAACAGAAAGCCGCGGCGGATGGAGGTTCAGTCCTGAACGCGATCCGCGGTGGCTCCGCCCCCCTTGCACCAGATCAAGGCGGTCGCCCGATAACTCCCGCATGCTGGGGCATGGGTCGGGGAGGCGTCCATGCTGACCTACAATGACTGCCTGGGACTGAGCGGGCTCACGCCGGAGCAGGTCGCGGCCCTCGCCCGGCATGAGCACCTGCCCGAGATCGTCGCGCTGGAGATGGGGTGGTCCCTGTGCGGGACGCCGGAGGGCAGGCGGCGGATCCGGCAGATGATCCTCGATGAGGTCGCGGCGGCCTGCCGGCATGGCGACCCGCAGGGCGCCGCCCGGCTGGGCCTTGCGCTGCACCACTTCCTCGATGCCTATCCGGGCAGCCCGGCAGGGACCGCGGCGCAGGATGCCGTTCCGCCGCGGGATGCGGTGCCGCAGGCTCTCGGCCTCGATCCGGGGGCCGCATCCCGGGTGCGGGAACGCCTGGACACCTATCTGGCGGCGATGCTGCAGCGCTTCGGTCTGGACCAGGCGGAGGCCGAGGCGCGCTTCCCGGCCGAGATGCTGGCGGCGGCGATGTGCTGCGCCAGCTGCACCGGGACGGGGCGGTGCAGACGCTTCCTCTCCGACATGGCGGGCGCCGAGGCGCCGCCGGCCTTCTGTCCGAATGCGCGGCTTCTCGCGGCGCTGGGGCCACGGGCGGAGCGGCCGGGCGCGTGAGGCGCCCATCGGGCCGGCACGGGCCTTCCGGTCCTGCCGCGGGGCGGCGTGACGGCCCGGCAGGGAACCGCGGGGGATGCCGCGCGCTGAGGCACGCTGCACACCCGGAAGGATCCCGAGAGATGCGCCAACCCGTCCTGCCCCTCCTGCTGCTGGCGGTGCTGCTGTCCGCCTGCACGGTGCGCCGCGAGGTCAGCGCCCCGCCCGTCTATTCCCAGGCCTCGCCCTACGCCACCCAGGCGACGCCGGTGGTGCGGGACAGCTACTGCGCCGAGGCGGTGAGCGAGGCGCAGGCAGCCGCCGGCCGCGCCGCGGTCAGCGGCACCGGCCGGGACGCCAACCGTGCGGAGCGCGCCGCCGCCTATGCCCGGCGCGACTGCTGACGCGGGTCGTCGGCGGATGGAACCGGCCGTGAACGGACACGGATGCCGGCCGCGCCGGATCGCCGGTCCGGCCGGGATGCGACGCGGCGCCGAGGGCGGCGAGGCAGGCCTGCCGCCGCCCGCCTGACCGTGGCACCCGGCTCGGCGCCGAAGCGCAGGCGCGATGGGGCGGGCCCGATGCCCGGCACCGCTGCAGGCCATCATCCGCAGGGCAGATCGATGCGCCGGGGCGGCCTCGCCCCGCCGTGATCCGCCCTATCCCTCGAGCCCGCCGCGCTGGCCGCTGATCATCGCCAGGAATTCCCGGCGGGTGGAGGCATCGTCGCGGAAGGCGCCGAGCATGCGGCTGGTCACCATGGAGACGCCCGGCTTGTGGATGCCGCGCGTGGTCATGCACTGGTGCGCCGCCTCGATCACCACGGCGACGCCCTTCGGCTTCAGCACGTCGTTGATGCAGTTGGCCACCTGCGCGGTGAGCTTTTCCTGGATCTGCAGGCGCTTGGCATAGACCTCCAGCACCCGGGCAAGCTTGCTGATGCCGACGACACGGCCGGCCGGCAAATAGGCGATATGCGCGCGGCCGATGATCGGCACCATGTGGTGCTCGCAGTGGCTCTCCAGCCGGATGTCGCGCAGCACGACCATCTCGTCATAGCCGTCCGTCTCCTCGAAGGAGCGGGCGAGGAGTTCCACCGGGTCGGTCTCGTAGCCCGCAAAGAATTCCTCATAGGCGCGCACCACGCGCGCCGGGGTGTCGATCAGCCCCTCCCGGTCCGGGTCGTCGCCGGTCCAGCGCAGCAGGGTGCGCACCGCCGCCTCGGCTTCCTCCCGCGTCGGGCGCCCTGTGAGCGAGGCATTGGTCGGGACGATCTCGGCGGGCGGGGTCTGGATGTTCACGATGCGGGATCCTCGGGCCTGGGGCGTCCGGTGGTCGGTCGCTTGACCGTCCGGCGCCCTCTTCGTCCCGCAGATGGGTCGATTCGGCGGGCGCGCAATACTGGCCCGGCAAGCCTAGCCGCAGCCCTGCCCCCCGCCCAGGGCCGCCCTGCCGCACCGGTTCAGCCGCTCGCCTCGATGACCTCCCGCACCAGCGGGCAGATCTCCCGCGCCCAGGCCGGCCCCTCGAACAGCGCGTCATGCCCCGCGCCGGGCTGGACATGGTGCCGGCGCAGACCGGCCGGCAGGCCGCGGCAGAGATCGAAGGCGGCGCGGGCCTGGCCGGGCGGGCAGGCGCCATCCCCGTCCCCCTCCACCACCAGCGGGGCGGTGTCGCGGATCGCCTCCGGCCGGACCCGGCGGCCGCGCCATTCCATCCGTCCCCGCGCCAACTCCGCCCCGCGGAACACCCGGTGGATGGTGTCGAGATAGAGCTCCGCCGGCACGTCCATCACCGACCGCAACTCGTCATAGCGCCGGCGATGCGCCGCCGCCGCCGCCGCATCGCCCTGCGTCAGGTTGCGGAGCTGGGCGAGCTGCGCCGCCAGATGGGTATGGAGGTCGGCGAGCACCGAGCCCGCCATCTGCTGCGCCCCCGGCCGCACCCGCCGCCCCGCGCCGGGGAAGCCGGGTGGCACGGTTGCCACCTCCATCGTCTCGAACCAGGCGGGCGGCAGGGCGCTGGCCAGCGCCCCCTCCCGCGTCGGCGCGATGCGGGGATCCACCGGCCCGGCGATCAGGGTCAGGCTGCGCGGCCGGGCGGGGTTCCCGTCCTCGGCCATCAGCGCGGCGGCCGACAGCGCCGCCACCGCGGGCTGTGACACGGCGAGCAGATGCGCGCCCGGCCCCATCGCCTCCAGCCAGGCGATGATCTGCGCCACCTGCTCGTCCAGGCCGAAGCGGCCGAGCGGGAGCGGCACGGTCCGCGCATCCGTCCAGTCCGTCACATGCACCTCGTGGTCGGGCAGCAGCGCCGCGACCGTCCCGCGCAGGCGGGTGGCGAAATGGCCGGAGAGCGGCGCCACCACCAGCACGGGCGGGCCGGGGCGGGGCGTGTCCTTCACGAAGCGGAGTAGCCGGCCGAAGGGGGCGGCCTGCACCACCTCCTCCCGCACCGCCACCACGCCCTGGCGGGTGCGGGCGCGGGTCAGGCCGAAGGGCGGCTTGCGATGGGTGGTGCCGACATCCTCCAGCAATTGCAGCGCGGCCGCCGCCTGGGCCAGGGGCAGGGGCCCCGGCCCGTTCGCCTCGACGGCGCGCAGCAGCCCGGCGGCCTGCCGGGCAAGCGGCCGCAGGCGGGCAAGCCATTCCTCCTGGGCGTGATGCAGCGGATAGAGCACGGGCGAGGGGTCCTCGAATGCCTGGGCCTGGGCGGTTGCAACGCCCGAGGCCCCGGGAGGTCCCGCAGGACCGCCTGGCCCCCGGTGCGTCAGCGCGGCGCCGTCGCCACCGCCTGGAAATTCGCCAGGCTGTCCTCCGCCACCCGGAACCACTGCACCTGTTCCACCCGGAAGCGGTCCCAGTGCTCATGGATCTGCCGGAAGCGGGCATTCTGCGCGCCGATCTCGGCATAGAGCTCCTGCGCCGCCTTGTAGAGACCCTGCATCACCTCCCGCGGATAGGGGCGGAGCTGCGTGCCCTGCGCCACCAGCCGGCGCAGCGCCGACGGGTTCAGCACGTCGTATTTGGCGGCCGTCGCGTGATAGGCCTCGGCGCAGGCGGTCTCCAGCATGCCCTTGTAGGCCGCGGGCAGCGCCTCCCAGGCGCGCAGGTTGACCATGAAGTCGGTGTTCGGCCCGGCTTCCTGGAAGCCCGGATAGTAGTAGTAGCGGGCGACCCGGGCGAAGCCGAGCTTCTCGTCGTCATAGGGGCCGATATATTCGGCGCCGTCGATCACGCCGCGCTCCAGCGCCGGGTAGATGTCGGTCGGCGCGATCTGCTGCGGCACCACGCCGAGCTTCTGCATGACGCTGCCGCCCATGCCGGCGATGCGGAATTTGAGGCCCTTCATGTCCTCGATCCCCTTCAGCTCCCGCTTCGACCAGCCGCCCATCTGGGCGCCGGTGCAGCCGGCGGGGATCTGCCAGATATTCGCCTCGGCGAAGACCGGCTTCAGCTGGTCCCGCCCGCCGGCATAGTTCAGCCAGGCGAAATTCTGGCGGCTGTTGAGGCCGAAGGGCAGGGCGGAGCCGAAGGCGAAGCTCGGGTCCTTGCCGAAATAGAACAGCGCGGAGGTGAAGCCGCATTCGACCGAGCCCTGCCCGACCGCATCCAGGATCTGCAGCGCCGGCACCACCTCCCCGGGGGCGGAGACGGTGATCTCGAAGGCGCCGTCCGACATCTCCCGCACCCGCCGCGCCACGATCTCGGCCGCGCCGTAGAGCGTGTCGAGCGTGCGCGGGAAGCTGTTCGGGCAGCGCCAGCGCAGCCGCGGCTGGGCATGGGCGAGCATGGGCGCGGCAAGCGCAGCGGCGCCGGCCGTGCCGGCGACGAGGTGGCGGCGGTTCATGCGGACGTTCCCTTCGGTCGCGCCCTGCGGGCGCTTGCCGGCCAGCCTGCCGGTGCCCTGCCTGCCCCGCAACAGAATGTTGGCGGACCCCCTCAGCGCCGCAGGGCGGCTACAGCGGATTGCGTTCAAAACTGAACGCCAATCCGCTGCAGGTCATTGTCGGTAGAGCAGATTCACGCTGCGGGGCGTTCACGCCCCTCCGCGATCTGCTCTAGCGCCGCGAGCAGGGTGGCGAGCATCGCCGCGGTCGCCGGCACCGCCAGCGCCGCATCGCCCCAGGCCGCCTGCAGGCGGGCGCCTAGCAGGGCGCCCGCCACCATCGCCGCCCAGCAGGTGGCCTGCTGCGCCCAGGCGGCATGCGGCGCCCGGCCGCGCAGCGCCTGCACCAGCCCCTCCATGCTGCGGGCGAGCGCGCCGGTGACGAAGGTGACGCCGCCGATGCCCGGAAGGGCGGTGTTCAGCATGCCCATGGCCGGCACCATGGCCCAGGCGGCGGGCGGCAGCGCCCCGGCCCCGGTGGGGGTGAGCAGCGCGGTGGTCAGCAGCGCCGCGACCAGGGCGAGCACCGCCGGGCTGCGCCAGCGCCCGGCCAGGGCGCCGAGCACGGCTCCGGCCAGCGCGCCTGCCGCGAAGAGCGCCAGCACCACGCCGAGGGCCCTGGCCCGGCCGGCCTGCGCCTCGGCCGCCGCGATGCCGAGCATGGTGCTGGTGCCGCTGATGAAGCTGACGAAAAGCTGGTCGAAGCGCAGCCAGCCGATGGCGTCCACGCAGCCGGCCAGCGCGACCAGCGGCACCGCCGCCCAGGGGCTGGCCGGGGGCGGGCCGGAAACCCTGGGAAGGACGGGCTTTTCCGCCGGGATCAATCGCATTACACCGCCGTTCCTTCCGGGAGATCCGCCATGCACCGCCGTCCCCTTGGGCGCCTTGTCCTCGGCGCCGCCGCCGCGCCGGCCCTGCTCGCCACGCCGGCCATCGCCCAGGCCAATCCGGAGGTGCGCTGGCGCATCTCCTCCGCCTTCCCACGCAATCTGGATGTCCTGTTCGGCACCGGCGACCGCATCGCCCAGCGCGTCGCGGCGCTGACCGACAACCGCTTCCAGATCCGCTTCTTCCCGGCGGGCGAGATCGTCCCCGGCCTGCAGGTGCTGGACGCGGTCCAGGCCGGCACGATCGAGGGCGGGCACACGCCGGTCTACTACTACACCGGCAAGGACCCCTCCTTCGCCTTCTTCACCGCGCTCCCCTTCGGGCTGAATGCCCGGCAGAACATGGCCTGGCTGACCCATGGCGGCGGCGCCGAGCTGGCGAACGAGCTGTTCCGGGACTACAACATCGTCGGCTTCCCGGCCGGCGATACCGGCGCCCAGATGGGCGGCTGGTTCCGCAACGAGATCCGCTCGCTCCAGGACCTGAACGGCCTGAAATTCCGCGTCGCGGGCCTGGCCGGCGAGATCTTCCGCAAGCTCGGCGCCGTGCCGACGCAGATCGCCGCCTCCGACATCTATCCGGCGCTCGAGCGCGGGACGCTCGATGCCGTCGAGTTCGTCGGGCCGCATGACGACGAGAAGCTGGGCTTCGTCCGGGTCGCCAAGAACTACTACGCGCCGGGCTTCTGGGAGGCGGGCGCGCATCTGCATGTCATCATCAACCAGCGCGCCTGGGACGCGCTGCCGGCCGCCTACAAGGCGGCGATCGAGGTCGCCGCGCAGGAGGCCAATGCCGACATGCTGGCGCGCTACGACCACCTGAACCCGCAGGCGCTGCGCCGGCTGATCGCGGCCGGCGCGCAGCTCCGCTTCTGGCCGCGCGACATCCTCCAGGCCTCCTGGCGGGAGGCGCACGGGCTGTACGAGGAGATGTCCGGCCGCAACGAGCGCTTCAAGCGCATCTGGACCGCCTATCGCGCCTATCGCGACGAGCAGTACCAGTGGTTCCGGGTGGCCGAGAACAGCTTCGACAATTTCGCCTTCCCGGCGGCGGCGCAGCGCTGAGGGCACTGCGATAGGGCGGGCGCCGCCCGGGTGGGTCCACCCGGGCGGCGCGGGCCGCCCGCCCGCTGGCAGGCGCCCGGCCGGGGGCGTCGATCAACACCGACAAGCTTGCCGGCTTCCTGCCGGATGCAAGGCTTGCGCGCATGGCGGCCCGCCATCCCCGCATTGGACGGCGCCGGCCCGCCGACGGTATCTCCGCCTTTCCTTTCCCGGGACCGCCCCCTGCATGGACATCGCTGCCCTGCTCTCCGCCCTTGCCATGGGGGTGCTGGAGGGCCTGACCGAGTTTCTGCCCGTCTCCTCGACCGGCCACCTGATCCTGCTGGCAGAGCTGATCGGCTTCCACGGCCCGCCCGGGAAGGTGTTCGAGATCTCCATCCAGCTCGGCGCCATCTGCGCCGTCATCTGGGTGTACCGCGCGACGCTGCTCGGCCTGGTGCGCAACATGTGGCGGCCGGGGCTGGAGCGGTTCTACGCGATGAACCTGCTGCTCGCCTTCCTGCCGGCCGCGATCATCGGCGCGACCATGCACAAGACCATCACCCAGCTGCTCTTCAGCCCCTGGGTGGTCAGCATCGCGCTCATCATCGGCGGCATCGCCATCATCCTGATCGAGCGGATGCAGCGGGTCCCCGCCATCCGCTCGGTGCCGGAGATCGGGTTGGTGCCGGCGCTGCTGATCGGCTTCGGCCAGGCGCTGGCAATGATCCCGGGCACCTCGCGTTCCGGCGCCACCATCATCTCCGCGCTGCTGCTGGGTGTGGAGCGGAAGACGGCGGCGGAGTTCAGCTTCGTCCTGGCCATCCCGACCATGCTGGCGGCCACCGTCTTCAGCCTGGTGAAGGTGCGGGACCAGCTCGCGCCGGAGGGGCTGGGGCAGATCGGGGTGGGCTTCGCCGCGGCCTTCGTCGTGGCGCTGGTCACGGTGCGCGCGGTGCTGGCGGTGATCGGCCGCATCGGCTTCACGCCCTTCGGCTGGTACCGGATCGGGCTGGGGACGGTGATGCTGGCCTGGCTGCTGGCGCGGTAGCGCCCGGCGGCATGGCCGGCCCATGGCGGCCGGCCGAAGGGGCGCCGGGGCCGTGCCGCCGGGCCGGGGGCACCGGGAAGCGCCCGCCTTGCTGCGGGGCGGCATGCGGCCCGAGGGGCCGGTGCCGGTGGCGCGCCCCGGCCCGCGCCTATCCCAGGATGCTCCCCGGCTCGCAATTCCCGCCGCAGACCAGCACGCCGACCCGCGCCCCCGCCGGCGCCGTCCAGGCGCCGCAGAGCAGCGCGGCCAGCGCCGTCGCCCCGCCCGGCTCCGCTACCACCCGCGCCGCCTCCCACAGCAGCCGCTGCGCCGCGCGGATCGCCGCATCCGGCACCAGCACCGCCTGCGCCACATGGTCCTTCGCCACCGCGAACATGAGCGCGCCCACCTGCCGGGCGCCCAGGCTGTCCGCCGCGACGCCGCCGACCGGCGCCGGCACCGGCCGACCCTCCCGCAGGGCGGTGGCCAGCGTCGGGCAGCCCTCCGGCTCCACGCTCACCACCTGGACACCTGTGCCGGCATACCATGCGGCCATGCCGCCGATCAGCCCGCCGCCGCCGGTCGCCACCAGCACATGGGTCAGCCCCGGCGCGTCCTCCTCGAACTCCAGCGCGACGGTGCCCTGGCCGGCCAGCACCTCCTCCTGGTCATAGGCATGGATCATCAGCGCGCCGGTCTCCGCCGCGCGGGCCTCGCTCGCCTGCCGTGCCTCGTCATAGGCGCCGCCGCCCACCACCAGCCGCGCGCCATAGCCCTCGATCCGCGCCCGCTTGGCCGGGCCGGTGATCTCCGGCACGAAGATCTCGGCCGCCACGCCGAGCCGCCGCGCCGCATAGGCGACCGCGGCACCGTGATTGCCGCCGGAGGCCGCGATGACGCCGGCGCCGGGCAACCCGCGCGACAGCATCCGGTTGAAGGCGCCGCGCGGCTTGAAGGAGCCACTGGCCTGAAGCAATTCCAGCTTCGTCACGATATCATGGGCAAGGCCGAGATCGGCCCCGGCCAGCCGCAGCAGCGGCGTGCGCCGGACATGGGGGGCGATGCGCCGGGCGGCGTCCCGGATCTCGTCACGGTTCGGATGGATGGACATGATGTGCCACGGGTGGCATGCCCGACCGCGCGAGGCAACCGCGCCTCCCCTTGGAAGCCCCCCGGATTCCTGCCATGGTCGGTCGCCTGCTTGGTGGCGACCCGGATGCTGCTCCATGCCAGTTCAGTCGCCCGTGAGGGGGAAGCCGTCCTGCTGCTCGGTCCCCCAGGGTCTGGAAAGTCCGATCTCGTGCTGCGCCTGATCCATGAGGGATGGCGGCTGGTCGCCGACGACCAGGTGGCCCTGCATGCCGAGGCCGGCAGGCTCAGCGCCGCGCCGCCCGAGGCGCTGCGCGGCATGCTGGAGGTGCGGGGCCTCGGCATTCTTCAGGACCTGGAGGTGGCGGCGCCGGCGCCGATCCGGCTGGCCGTCCGCCTCGTCGCCCGCTCCGGCATCGCCCGGCTGCCGGAGCCCGAGCGCTGGGCGGATGCCGGCATTGCCCTGCCGGCCATCCGGCTCGACCCCTTCGAGGCCTCGGCCACCGCCAAGCTCGGCCTTGCCCTCGACCTGGTCCTCGGCCGCGCCCGGCAGCGGGCGGGGGCCTTCGCATGAGCGGCGCGCCCGACCCGCTGGCCGAAAGGCCGCGCGCCCCGCTGCCGGGCGCCCGCCCGGTGGTGCTGGTCACCGGCCTCTCCGGCGCCGGCAAGGCCTCCATTCTCAAGGTGCTGGAGGATCTCGGCTACGAGACGGTGGACAACCCGCCGCTCAAGGTGCTGGAGGAACTGGTGGAGGACGGCGACGAGCCGATCGCCGCCGGCATCGACACCCGCACGCGGGGCTTCATCCCGACCCAGGCCCTGACCACCCTGGCGCGGCTCCGCCGCAATCGCGGCATCACGGTGACCCTGGTCTTCGTCACCGCCGAGGATGCCGTGCTGCTCCGCCGCTATACCGAGACGCGGCGGCGCCATCCGCTGGCGCCGGGCGGCTCGCTCGGCAGCCGGGTCAGCGACGGCATCGCCCGGGAATCGGCGCTGCTGGCCCCGCTGCGGGATGCGGCCGACCTGGTGGTCGATACGTCCGACCTGCCGCTGCCGGGGCTGCGGCAGATGATCGAGCGGCGCTTCCGGCCGGAAGGGACGCCCGGCCTCTCGATCCAGGTGATGTCCTTCGGCTTCCCGCGCGGCCTGCCGCGCGAGGCGGACCTGGTCTTCGACGTGCGCTTCCTGCGCAATCCGCACTATGTGCCGGAGCTGAAGCCGCAGACCGGGCGGGACCCGGCGGTCGCCGCCTATGTGGAGGGCGACCCGGATTTCCCCGGCTTCTGGACCCGCCTGCTCGGCTTCGTCGATCCGCTGCTGCCGCGCTATGTGGCGGAAGGCAAGAAATACCTTACGGTTGCAATAGGCTGCACCGGCGGCAAGCACCGGTCGGTCCTTGTGGCGGAGCGTTTGGCAGACCATCTCCGTGGGGCGGGTTGGCGTGCGGACGTGACGCATCGGGAACTTGCTCAGGCAGCGCTTGCCGGGATGGACCCGGGGGCGCTACCCGGCCACCGCAATCCGGCCCCCCTCGATCCGCGAGCGGGCGCCGATGGAGATACCGCCCCGACTCATTCGGACGGGGCGGGGGGTCGGGAGGCCCTGACGCGCACCCCATGATCGGATTGGTTCTCGTTACCCATGGCCGGCTCGCCGACGAATTGCGGCTCGCCATGGAACATGTGGTCGGCCCGCAACGCGCGGTCGCCACCGTCTGCATCGGCCCCGACGACGACATGGAGCGGCGCCGGCAGGATATCCGCGAGAGCATCGCGGCGGTGGACCAGGGCGATGGCGTCGTGGTGCTGACCGACATCATGGGCGGCACGCCCTGCAACCTGGCAGTCTCGCTGGCTGACCGGAAGCAGGTGGAGGTCATCGCCGGGGTGAACCTCCCGCTCCTCGTCAAGCTCGCCAAGATCCGCTCGTCCGAGCCGCTGGCCGAGGCGGTCGATCATGCCGCGGCCGCCGGCCGCAAATACATCGCCGCCGCCGGCGACATCCCGAACGGGGTCGCCCGGGTGAACGGCGGCGCCAACGGAGGAAACAAGCCGTGAGCCATACCGCGACCCAGCCGATCGACTCTGGCTCCCATGCCGGCTGCGGCTGCGGCGAGGGAGAGATGGTCCTGCGGCAGACGCTGACCATCCGGAACAGCCGCGGCCTGCATGCCCGCGCCGCGGCCAAGCTGGTGACGCTGGCGGAGCGCTTCTCCGCTTGCCTGCATGTCTCGCGCGACGGGCAGCGGGTGCCCGCCTGTTCCATCATGGGGCTGATGATGCTGGGGGCCGGCCAGGGCAGCACGGTCGAGATCGAAGCCGAGGGCTGGGACGCCAAGGAGGCGCTCGAGGCGGTGGCCGGCCTGATCGAGGCCGGCTTCCATGAAGAATGAGAAGGCCGAGGCACCGGCCGGGCTGATCGCCCGCGGCGCGGAGCGGGGCGCGGACCGCGTCGGGGAGCGGGGCAGTGAGGCGCCGCGGCGGGCCACCGCGCGCCGGACGCGTGAGCACGCCGTCCGCGGCATCCCCATCTCCCCGGGCATCGCCATCGGCCCGGTCTATGATACCAACGAGATCCCGGCCGAGGCGCCGCGCCGCGCCATCCTGCCTGGCCAGGTGGAGGCGGAGCGGCAGCGCCTGGCGGATGCCGTCGCGCTCTCGCGCAAGCAGCTGGGCAAGCTGAAGGCCCGGCTCGGCATCCTGCCCGAGGAGGCGCAGGAGGAGCTGGCGCCGCTGCTCGACGCCTACATCCTGATGCTGGGCAATTCCCGGCTGCTGCGCGGGGCGCGCCGACGGATCGAGGCCGAGCTGCTCGCGGCCGAGACCGCGGTCGGGGACGAGGCGGAGGCGATCGCGGCGCAGATCCTGGCGGCGAAGGACGATGACCGCGCCGGCCTCCGGCGCCGCGCCGACGAGGTGCGGGAGATCGCCAAGCGCCTGACCCGCAACCTGACCGCGACCCCCTTCCGCAGCCTGAAGGAGGTGCCGGAGGGCGCCATCCTGGTGGCCGAGGAGCTGACGCCGGCGGATGCCGCGCTGCTCGACCCCGCGCGCATCGCGGGCGTGGCGACCGAGGAGGGCGGGGCCGATGGCCATACCGCCATCATGCTGCGGGCGCTGGGCATCCCCTCCGTCCTCGGCTGCGTCGGGCTGACCGAGACGGCACAGCGCGGCGACCAGGCGGTGCTGGACGGCAGCGCCGGCACCATCGTGCTGCGTCCGGGCGAGGCGGCGCTGGAGAAGGGGCGGGAGTCCCTCACGGCCTTCGCGCGGGAGCGCGCGAAGCTCGCCAAGCTGCGGCGCCTGCCGGCGGTGACGACGGATGGCGAGCCGGTGGAGCTGCAGGCCAATCTGGAGATCCCGGCCGAGCTGCCGCTGATCGCCCAGGCCGGCGCCCAGGGCATCGGGCTGCTGCGCACCGAATTCCTCTTCATGAACCGGGAGGACCTGCCGGACGAGGAGGCGCAGACCCAGGCCTATGCCGAGGTGCTGGAGGCGATGGGCTCCGACCCCGTCACCATCCGCGTGCTGGACTGGGGCGGCGAGAAGGACATGGAGGCGCTGAGCCAGGGCATCGCGCCGACCCATGCCGGGCCCAACCCGGCGCTCGGTCTGCGCGGCCTCCGGCTGCTGCTGAAGCGGCCGGAGCTGCTGGAGGCGCAGTTCGCCGCCATCCTCCGCGTTGCCGACCGCGGCAATGTCCGCATCCTCCTGCCGCTGGTGACCAACCCGTCGGAGGTGAAGGAGGCGCGCGACATCTATGAGAAGGTGGCGAAGCGGCTGAAGCGCAAGGGCGTGCACGTGCCGGAGAAGCTGCCCGAGCTCGGCGTGATGATCGAGACGCCGGGGGCGGCGCTGGCCGCGGATGCGATCGCGCTGGAGGCGGATTTCTTCGCGATCGGCACCAATGACCTCGCCATGTACACCCTGGCGGTGGACCGGGCGGAGGCGGAGGTGAGCCACCTGTACGACCCGCTGCACCCGGCGGTGCTGCGGCTGATGCAATTCGCGACCGAGGCCGCGCTGCGGCTGCGCATGCCGGTTTCCGTCTGCGGCGAGATGGCGGGCAACCCGCGGCTGGTGCCGCTGCTACTGGGCCTCGGCATCCGCAGCCTGTCGATGAATGCCAGCGCCATCCCGCGGGTGAAGCAGGCGGTGCGGGCGCTCGATATCGGCGACTGCGCGCGCTTCGCCCGGCGGGTGATGGAGCAGTCCGACCCGCAGCGGATCCATGAACTCGTCATGGAGTTCGGGGCGGGGGCGGAGAAGGGATAGGGCGGGCTCACCCGCCTTTCCGCTTCGCCTTGCGCCGCGGCGGCACCTTCACGCCCCTGGCCATCTCCCGCTTCGCCGCCGCGGTCATCACCCCCCGCGCCGCACCGGCCCAGGCATTGGCGGCGCTGAGCCAGAGGCTGAGCAGCGGGTTCTTCTTCGTCCAGGGATTCGCCATCGCCCCGGGGGAACGCCGCAGGGCGATGGCCGTTGCGCGCGACGGGTCAGGCCACGGCGTTGCTGCGCAGCGTGGCCGCCGGCTCGGCTTCCGCCAGCATGGCGTCCGCGATCTTCTCCGCCGTCATCAGCACGGGGAAATTGGTGTTCGCGCAGGGCACCACCGGGAAGATCGAGGCATCGACCACCCGCAGCCCCTCCACCCCGCGCACCCGCCCCTCGGCGTCCACCACCGCCATCGGGTCGTCCTCGCGCCCCATGCGGCAGGAGCAGGAGGCATGCCAGACGCCGATGGTGGCCTTGCGGATGAAGGCCTCCAGCGCCTCCTCGTCCTCCATCACCTGGCGGAAGGTGAAGCCTTCCACCACGTAGCGCTCGATCAGCCAGCTTCGCAGCGCCGGCGGCCCGTCGAGCAGCGTGGCGATGGCCCGGGTCAGCCAGCGGTTCTTCTCGTTCACCACGCCGATCTTCCGCACCTTGTCGCTGTAGGCGGCGGGGAAGGGGTCGGTCGTCACCGCCGCCAGCGGCGCGCTGAGCTGGATGGCGGCCAGCATGCGGAAGCCGCTCATCAGCCGGTCGAGGTCGCGGCGGTCGGAGAGCAGGTTGAACTCCACCACCGGCTCCTCCCGCCAGTCCGTGCTGGCCAGGCGCACCTGCCCGCTCTCGGAATAGGTCTTGTTCACGAAGGCCAGCAGGGAGGCGATCTGCTCCCCCACCGCATGCCAGGCGGACTTGCTGGCCACCGCGACGAACATGTCGCCGGCCGGCGCCTCCGGGATGCCGGAGGAATAGCGGAGCCCCAGCAGGATGTGCCGGCGGGAATGCGCCTCCGTCAGCCGTGCCGGCTTGCGGATGAAGGAGGAGAGCGAGATGGAGGGGTGGTCCATCAGCCGCTGCCCGACGCCGGGAAGGGCCGAGCGGACCTCGATCCCCATCTCCCTGAGATGCCCGACCGGCCCGATCCCGTTCCGCAGCAGGATGGCGGGGGAATGGATGGCGCCGGAGGAGAGGATCACCTCCCGCCCGCGGAACTCGCGCGCCTGGCCGTCCACCAGGGCGGTGACGCCGACGCAGCGCCTGCCCTCGAAGAGCAGCCCGCTGACCTGGGTGTTGGTGGAGATGGTCAGGTTCCCGCGCCGCCGCACCTGCTCGTTCAGGTAGCCGACCGCGGCCGAGACGCGCTTCTTGCCGTCGATGGAGACGGTGACGGGGAAGTAGCCATCCTCGAAATGGCCGTTCTGGTCCGGCAGGTACTTGAAGCCGGCGAGGCGGAAGGCCTCGGCCGCCGCCCGGCTATGCTCGGGCCAGCGCTCGGGCGGGATGCGGGTGACGGTGATGTGGCCGTCCTTGCCGTGCCATTCGTCATCGAGGTCCAGGTCGCGCTCGACCTTGCGGAAATAGGGCAGCACCGAGTCCCAGTTCCAGCCGGCGGCGCCGCGCGCCTCCCACTCGTCATAATCGGTCGGCGCGCCGCGGTTCGCCATCTGGCCGTTGATGGAGGAGCCGCCGCCCAGCACCCGCGCCTGCTCGTATTTCCGCAAGGGGGGCGGCGCGGCCTCGGGGTTGTTGTGGGAGACGACCTGGGTGCGGACCTTCAGCTCGGTCCAGTGGAAGCGCGGGTCGAAATAGGCGGTGCCGGGATAGGTGTCCTCGATCTCCCTCGGCACCTGGCCGGGCGGGGTGTCCTGCCCCGCCTCCAGCAGCAGCACGCGGTTGCCGGAGCGGGCCGAGAGCCGGTTGGCGAGCACCGAGCCGGCGGAGCCGCCGCCGACGATGATATGGCTGTAGTCCACGCGCTTCCCCCCAGGGCTTCTGTCCTTGGGGGATTTTCCTAGCACGGGTCGCCCGGCGCGCCATCACCGCAGCGGCGCGGCCGGCGCCGGCTTCGTCCCGGCCGGCGGGCGCAGCTTGCCCACCACGCTGTCGATCACGGCATCCAGCAGCTTCAGCACCGGCTCCAGAGAGTAGCCGAGGAAGAAGGCCCAGGCCGCGAGCGAGAGGCTGAAGCCGCCGAACTGCACCGGCGCCTCCGTGCCGAAGAGAAGGCCGAGCAGCCCGCCGAGGGTCGCGGCCAGCGTCACGCGGATGATGCCGAGCCGCCCGTCCCGGGCCGAGAGGGTCCAGCTGGCGATCCGGTCATCCGTCCGCCGCAGCACATAGACGCAGCCGCCGATGAAGCCGAGCAGCAGGGGCAGCAGGTAGCCGGTCAGCATGGTGATGCCGGCGCTGGTGCGCAGCTCCGTCCGCTCCCAGTCCGCCGGCGTCACCGGGGCGTGCAGCGCGACCGGCGGCTGCAGGCAATGTGCGCGCTCCTCGGTCGCCGGGGCGCCCGAGAGCCAGCGCCGCCAGTTCCGCGGCTGCAGCAGCACCATGCGGCAATTCCAGGCGGCGAGGCGGGTGAAGGTCATCGCCTCCCGCAGCCGGAGCTGGGCGAGCTGGCTGCACAGGGCCTGGGACGTGGCCTTGGCCGGCAGGCGGTGGGGGTCCCGCGCGGCCGGCAGGGGCGTGGCGGCGGGCGCGTTCCTCTCCGCGGGGGCGGGGTCCGGCTCGCAATAGGCGATGAAGGGGCGGGCCGGCGCCGCCGCGGGCCCGGACCGTGCCGGGGTCTCGGGGGCGGGCGGCGCCGCGGCGGCGGCATCCAAGCCCGGGCCGGCGAGGATCCAGTCCGTCGCCGGGTCCAGCTTCGCCATCTCGCTGAAGACGGTCGCCAGCTCGGCGCGCACCGCGGCGAGCTGCCCGACGGTGCGCCTGCCGTCATCGACATGCATGAGCAGCCCGATCGAGAGGGCCGTCGCGGCGACGAGGAGGGCGCGGATGGCCTGGAGCCGCCAGCGGAGGGCGCGCACCATCCCCCGCTCCTCCCGCGTCGCATCGGGCCCGAGGCCGAGGAGGAAGCCGCAGGTGACCCGGATGGTGGTCGTCGTCGCGGGCGCCGCGGCCCGGCCGAGCCGCTCCACCAGGCGCAGCAGGTGGTCGAGGCGGTCCGGATCGCCGGCGACCGCCTCCGCCGGATCGGTCAGCAGCGACATCTCCGCATGGCTCACCCCGCCGGGCGTGGCATCGGCCAGGGCGCGATCGGTCGCCTCGGCCAGATGCGCGATGAGCAGCAGCCCGTCCCGCTGCAGGATCCCGACCTGCCGGAGGGCGTGCGGGTTGGGTCGCGTCTCCGGCGGGCAGAGCATGTCCGGCATCGCTGTCTCCTCCCCAGGGGTGGCGCCCGGCCCCGCCCGCGACGGATCACGCAGATGTCGCCCGGCGATGGGCCGGCGCCGGCGCGGGCAACGCTCCCGTCACTCTTGGAGGGTGGGGGCCGCTCCGCCTATGCTGCCGCGCACATGCCGCCGGCCCCGCCCGCCCGCGCGCGCCGCCGCCAGGTCCCCCCCGTCCCGGCCCCGGCGCCGCGGCCGGCCTCATCCTCCCCGCCCCCTGTCGTCCCCGCGCGCCGCCGCGGCCGGTCCCTGCTGGGCTGGCTGGTCCAGGGGCTGGTCTTCGGCGTCCTTGGCCTGTTCCTGCTGGTGCTCTACTTCGCCTGGGACCTGCCGCGGGTGGATGGCGTCCCGGCCGCGACCCGCCGCCCCTCCGTTACCCTGCTGGCCGCCGACGGCGCCATGCTGGCAACCCAGGGCGACCTCTATGGCGAGACGGTGCGGCTGAAGGACCTGCCGCGCACCCTGCCCGCCGCGCTGATGGCGGTGGAGGACCGCCGCTTCCGCAGCCATTGGGGCATCGACCCTTATGGCCTGGCCCGCGCCGCGCTGGCCAATTGGCGCGCCGGGGAGGTGGTGCAGGGCGGCTCCACCCTCACCCAGCAGCTCGCCAAGAACCTGTTCCTGACCGCCGAGCGGACGACGCGGCGCAAGGTGCAGGAGGCGCTGCTGGCCCTCTGGCTGGAGCGGCGCTTCAGCAAGGACCAGCTGCTCGAGATCTATCTCAACCGGGTCTATCTGGGCGCCGGCGCCTATGGGGTGGATGCCGCGGCGCGGCTCTTCTTCGGCGTCCCCGCCAGGCGGGTGAACCTGTGGCAGGCGGCGATGCTGGCCGGCCTCCCCAAGGCGCCCTCCCGCCTCAATCCGCGCGCCTCGCCCGACCTCGCCGTCGCCCGCGCGGCCGAGGTGCTGGAGGCGATGGTGGAGACCGGCGCCATCACCCAGGCCCAGATGGAGGCCGAGCTCGGCCGCATGCGGCTGCCCACCCCGCCCTCCCGCCAGGCCGGCTGGTTTGCCGACTGGGCGCTGGAGGACCTGGCGGAGACCTTCCCGGGCAATGCCGATCTGGTGCTGCGCGCCACGCTGCATGCGCGGCTGCAGGCCAGCGTGGAGGCGCGGCTGGAGGCGCTGCTGGCCGGGCCGGGCGCGCGGGCGGGCGTGACGCAGGGGGCGGTGGTGGTGCTGGACGCCCATACGGGCGCCGTCCGCGCCATGGCCGGCGGGCGGGAGTTCCGCGCCAGCCAGTTCAACCGCGCCACCTCCGCCCGCCGCCAGCCCGGCTCCGCCTTCAAGCCCTTCGTCTTCCTGGCCGCGCTGGAGAAGGGGATGCGGCCGGAGGAGGACGTGCCGGACGGGCCGCTGACCCTCGGCAGCTGGTCCCCGAGCAACGGCACCTGGCGGCCGCGCGGCGAGGTCAGCATGGAGGAGGCGCTGGCGCAGTCCGTGAACACCGCCGCCGTCCGGGTGCTGTTCCGCGCCGGCGGCCCGCGCGCGGCGGCGGAGGCGGCACGGCGGCTCGGCATCGACGGGCGCTTCCCGAACGATGCCTCCATCGCGCTGGGCACCGGCGAGGTATCCCTGCTGGAGCTGACGGCGGCCTATGCCGCCTTCGCCAATGGCGGGCTGCGCGTGACCCCCTTCGGCATCACCGGGGCCCAGGCGACCGGTGCCGCCCTGCCCGTCCCCCGCCCCGCGCCGCGGCGGGCCATGACGCCGGAGGACGCGGCGGCGATCCGGCGGATGCTGGAAGCGGTGGTGGCGCGCGGCACCGGCCGGGCCGCCGCGGTCCCGGGCCGGACGGTCGCCGGCAAGACCGGCACCACCCAGGATTTCCGCGATGCCTGGTTCATCGGCTTCACCGGCAGCAGCGTGATCGGCATCTGGCTGGGCAACGATGATGGCCGGCCGATGGAGGATGTCCGGGGCGGCACCCTGCCCGCCCGGCTGTTCCGGGAGATCGTGGAGGCCGGGCTGTAGCGCCCTGGCCGCACCGCGGGGGAAATCGCGCCCGCTGCTGGCGCCGAGGCCGCACGGTCGCGTTAGATGCCCGGCGGGTCAGGAACGGAACGGGCGAATGGCGTCAGAGGAGGCCGCGCTGCGGCGCAAGGCGGAGCGGATGGCGGCGATCGCCGGCCTGGCGCGCACGGTGCAGCACGACATCAACAATCTGCTGACGGTCATCTTCGCCAATCTGGAGATGCTGAAGCGCACGGCCGCGGAGGGCCCGCCGCAGCGCCAGCTCACCCGCGTGGAGGAAGCCGCGCGCCGCTTCGACGGGACGAGCCGCGCCATCCTCTCCCTCATCCGCCGGCCCGCCGGGGAAGTGGTGGCGATCCGCCTGTCGGACGCCCTGGCCGCGCTGCACCCGCTGCTGCACATGATCCTGCCCGCGCCGGGGGCGCTGGTGGTGGAGCTGGCCGAGCGCGACCCGCCCGTGCTGATCGAGCGCACCGCGCTGGAGGAGGCGCTGCTCGCCCTGGCGCAGCAGATCGCCGAGACGCAGCCGCGCGGCCTGGCGCTGACGCTGGCGGTGGCCGACCAGGCCGGGGCGGGCGAGCTTGCGGTGCGGCTGCCGGCGGGCCTCGCGCCCCCGGCGCTGGCGCGGCTGGCGGCCTTCGCCGAGGCCGGCGGCGGCACGGCGGAGGGCGGGGAGGGCAGCCTGCGGCTCCGCCTGCCGCCTGCCGCGGCAGGCGGCGGATGATGCCGCCAGCACGCCCCGAAACCGGGCACCCGGCGCCCGTTTGTATTGCAGCCTGGCAGGCCGCCGAGGGGGGAGGTGGCGCGGTCGTTGCGGCTCGCTTCGCAGGGGCGGCCGTCTCTGCTATCGGCGGTTGCCCCCGGCGGGGGCGGGACGGAACGTGACCAGTTCGCGTTGATATCCCGCTCCCTGCTGGCGCAGCATTTGCTGGGCGAAAACAACAGGGACCGCCGCCCAAGGGCGGCTGGAACGGGAGACTGAGGTCGATGCAGCCCTTCGGGCTTTCCTTCACGCGCGCGCTCGGCGCCGCGGCCATGTGCCTGACCATTGCCCTGCCGGGCCTCGCGCAGGCCCAGCAGGCGCCGGCGGCAGCGGCCAATACCTTCGATGCCGTCCGCTCGCGCGGCCAGCTGGTCTGCGGCGTGAACACCGGCCTGGCCGGATTCGCCCAGCCGGACAGCCAGGGCGTCTGGCGCGGCTTCGATGTCGACTACTGCCGCGCCATCGCCGCCGCCCTCTTCGGCGACGCGAACAAGGTGCGATACGTGCCCACCACGGCGCAGAACCGCTTCACCGCGCTGCAGTCCGGCGAGGTGGACGTGATGGCGCGCAACACCACCTGGACGCTGTCGCGCGACACCTCGCTCGGCCTCGATTTCACGGCCATCAATTTCTATGACGGCCAGGGCTTCATGGTGAAGTCCAACCTGAACCTGAAATCGGCGAAGGAGCTGGAGGGCGCGACCATCTGCGTCCAGCCCGGCACCACCACCGAGCAGAACCTGACGGACTGGGCGCGCGCCAACCGCATCCGCTTCACCCCGGTGGTGATCGAGCGGCTGGAGGAGCTGGTCAGCGCCTACACCGCCGGCCGCTGCGACGCCTACACCACGGACGTCTCGGGCCTCGCCTCCACCCGCAGCGCGCAGCCCCGCCCGGCCGACCACACCATCCTGCCCGAGGTCATCAGCAAGGAGCCGCTGGCGATCGGCGTGCGGCAGGGCGATGCTCGCTTCGCCGACGTGACGCGCTGGGTGCATTTCGTGCTGCTGGCGGCCGAGGAGTTCGGCATCACCCAGGCCAATGTCGAGCAGATGCTGAACGACCCGCGGCCGGAAGTGCAGCGCATGCTGGGCCGGAACGGCGGGCTCGGCCCGATGCTCGGCCTGAACGATGCCTGGGCCGTCAACGTCATCAAGGCGGTCGGCAATTACGGGGAGGTCTTCAAGCGCCACCTGGAGCCGATCGGCATCCAGCGCGGGCCGAACGCCCTCTGGACCCAGGGCGGGCTGCAATACGCCCCGCCCTTCCGGTGACCCTGCCCGGGGCCGGCCCAGGCCGGCCCCGGACTCTGCCGCCTGAGACCGCCTGACAGAACAAGAGGGCGCCCGCGATGTCCCAGTCCACCACCGATCCCCGGCTGCTGCGGGCACCGCCGAAACGCAAGCTGCGCCTGTCCTGGGCGGATGAGCGGGTGCGCGGCATCGTCTGGCAGGTCGTCGTCGTCGGCATCGTCGGCGTCATCGTCTGGTGGTTGTGGTCCAACACGGTCCACAACCTGGAAGTCCGGCGCATCGCCACGGGCTTCGGCTTCCTGGAGCGCGAGGCCGGCCTGCCGATCGCCGAGAGCCTGATCGAGTACAGCCCGACCGACACCTATCTCCGGGCGCTGACCGTCGGCCTGCTGAACACGCTGAAGGTCGCGGTGGTCGGCATCCTCCTCGCCACCATCCTCGGCACGCTGATCGGCATCGCCCGGCTCTCGCGCAACTGGCTGCTCTCGAAGCTCGCCGCGCTCTATGTCGAGGTGATCCGCGACCTGCCGCTACTGCTGCAACTGCTCTTCTGGTACGCCATCCTGCAGGGACTGCCCGGGCCGCGCCAGGCGCTGAACCCGGTGGAGGGCGTCTTCCTCTCCAACCGCGGCCTGAAGCTGCCCTGGATCGAGTGGCAGGACGCGCATTCCTTCGCGCTGCTGGCCTTCATCCTCGGCGCCGTCGCCACCTGGCTCTACCGCCGGCAGGCCCTGGCGAAGCAGATGCGGGACGGCCAGCCGCGCCGGATCTGGCCGGTCGCGCTGGGCGCCATGGTCGCGCTGCCCGTCGCGGTCTGGGCGGCGATGGGCGCGCCCTGGACGGTGGACTGGCCGGCGCTGCGGGGCTTCAACTTCCGCGGCGGCCTGACCATGAGCCCCGAATATTTCGCGCTGCTGCTCGGCCTCGTCCTCTACACCGCCGGCTTCATCGCCGAGATCGTGCGCGCCGGCATCCTGGCCGTGCCGCAGGGGCAGTGGGAGGCGGCGCAGGCGCTCGGCCTGCATCCCGGGCAGGTGCTGCGGCAGATCGTGCTGCCCCAGGCGCTGCGCGTCATCGTCCCGCCGATGACCAGCCAGTACCTCAACATCACCAAGAACAGCTCGCTCGCGGTGGCCATCGGCTACCAGGACATCGTCTCGATCGCCAACACCACGCTGAACCAGACGGGACAGGCGATCGAGGGCATCGCCATCATCATGCTGGTCTACCTGACGATCAGCCTGTCCATCTCGCTGTTCATGAACTGGTACAACGCGAAGATCGCGCTGGTGGAGCGCTGAACCATGAGCGACCTCACGCTGACCACCGCCGCCGCGACCTCGCCCGAGGCCGCGCCGCGCACCCCGCCCGCCAGCCAGATCGGCCTGCGCGGCTGGCTGCGCGCCAACCTCTTCTCCTCCTGGATCAACACCGCGGTCACGCTGGTGCTGGCCTATCTGATCATCCGCTGGACCATCGGCTTCATCGAATGGGGCGTGATCAACGCCATCTGGTCGGTGCCGGAGAACCAGACCCAGGCCTGCCGCGACCTCCGGGGCGTGGGCGCCTGCTGGGCGGTGATCACGGAGAAGCACCGCTTCATCCTCTTCGGCACCTATCCCTATGAGGAGCACTGGCGCCCGGCGCTGGTCTGCCTGCTCTTCGTCGGGCTCTACGTGGTTTCCGCCATGCGCCGCTTCTGGCGCTGGGAGCTGGCGCTGGTCTGGGTGGCGACGCTCGCGGTGATCGGCGTGCTGATGTGGGGCGGCGTCCTCGGCCTTTCCTATGTCCCGCAGGAGCGCTGGGGCGGCCTGCCGATCACCCTGATCCTGGCGACCTTCGGCCTGGCCTTCGCCTTCCCGCTCGCCATCCTCGTCGCGCTCGGGCGGCGTTCGAAGCTGCCCGCCATCAAGGCGCTCTGCGTGCTGTATGTGGAGCTGATCCGCGGCGTGCCGCTGATCTCGCTGCTCTTCATGGCGAGCGTGATGTTCCCCCTCTTCCTCCCCGAAGGGATGAACATCGACAAGCTGCTGCGCGCGCAGATCGCCATCATCCTCTTCGCCGGCGCCTATCTGGCGGAGGTGGTGCGCGGCGGCCTGCAGGCGCTGCCCAAGGGGCAGTACGAGGCGGCCGACGCCCTCGGCCTGGGTTACTGGCAGAAGACCGGCTTCATCATCCTGCCGCAGGCGCTGCGCCTGGTCATCCCGCCGCTGGTCAACACCTTCATCGGCTTCTTCAAGGACACCTCGCTGGTCCTGATCATCGGCATCTTCGACCTGCTGACCGCGGGCAAGACCGCGATCATCGAGCCGGCCTGGCAGGGCTTCGGCATTGAGGTCTACCTGACCGTGGGTGCCATCTACTTCGTCTTCTGCTTCGCCATGTCGAAATACAGCCAGGACCTGGAGGCGGAGCTGAACCGCCACCGGCGTCGTTGACAGCGGAACATCGGAGCGATGTTCCGCCCCTCAATCGCCGGGCGGGCCGCAGCCGCGGCCCTTGGCTACGCGCCACTCGGCGCGGGCCGCATTCGCGGCCTCGGCATAGGGCGGCGCCCTATGCCGCCATCACCTTTACCCCGATGACGAAGGCGCGCAGCCCATGAGCGAGACCCTGGAGCACATCGCCTCCGCCGCCCGCACGGATGCCCCGCCGGCCATCCTGCTGGACAAGGTCAACAAGTGGTTCGGCGCGCTGCATGTGCTGCGCGACGTCTCGCTCTCCGTCGCGGTGGGCGAGCGGCTGGTGGTCTGCGGCCCCTCCGGCTCCGGCAAGTCCACCATGATCCGCTGCATCAACCGGCTGGAGACCCACCAGGAAGGCCGGATCGTGGTGGACGGCATCGAGCTGACGGACGATGTCCGCGCGCTGGACGCCATCCGGCGCGAGGTCGGCATGGTGTTCCAGAGCTTCAACCTCTTCCCGCACCTGACGGTGCTGGAGAATTGCACCCTCGCCCCCATCTGGGTGCGCCGCATGCCGAAGGCCGAGGCCGAGTCGCTGGCCATGCACTATCTGGAGCGGGTGAAGATCCCCGAGCAGGCGAAGAAATACCCTGGCCAGCTCTCGGGCGGCCAGCAGCAGCGCGTGGCGATCGCCCGCGCGCTCTGTATGAAGCCGAAGATCATGCTCTTCGATGAGCCGACCAGCGCCCTCGACCCGGAGATGATCAAGGAGGTGCTGGACACCATGGTCGGGCTGGCCGAGGACGGCATGACCATGATCTGTGTGACGCATGAGATGGGCTTCGCCCGGACGGTCGCCGACCGGGTGGTCTTCATGGACCGCGGCGAGATCGTGGAGATGGGCACGCCCGTCCAGGTCTTCGAGAATCCGCAGACGGACCGCCTCCGGCTCTTCCTCAGCCAGATCCTGCGGGGACATTGAGGCGCGGGAAGGGGGAGGACGAGGGCAGCCTTGCAAGCGCCGGGGCAGGCGCTTAAGCCTTCGCGCCGTCCTCCCCCCGGAGCGCCCGCTTGACCGCCCCCTCCCATGCCGGCCAGAGCCGGAAGGTCACCCTGCCCCTCCTGCTCGGCGTGCTCGGCGTCGTCTATGGCGATATCGGCACCAGCCCGCTCTATGCGCTGCGCGCCGCGCTGCTGCATTTCTCCGCCGACGGGATCGAGCGCTGGGAAATTCTCGGCATCCTTTCCCTCATCATCTGGTCGCTGATCCTGACGGTGACGGTGAAATACGTCACCTTCGTGCTGCGGGCCGACAACAAGGGGGAAGGCGGCATCCTGGCGCTGATGGCACTGGCCCAGCGCATCGCCGGCGGCGAGCAGTCGCGCCGGGTCGTCGCCACCATCGGCATCGTCGGCGCCTGCCTCTTCTTCGGCGACGGCATCATTACCCCGGCCATCTCCGTCCTCTCGGCCATGGAGGGGCTGAAGGTCGCCTCCCCGGCCTTCGAGCCGCTGATCATCCCGGGCTCGGTCTTCATCCTGCTCGCGCTCTTCCTGGTGCAGTTCCGCGGCACCGGGAGCATGGGCGCGGTCTTCGGGCCGGTCACCGCGCTCTGGTTCGGCTCGCTCGGCCTGCTCGGCCTGATCGAGGTGGTGCTGGAGCCGGAGGTGCTGACCGCCATCTCCCCGCACCATGCCGTGACCTTCTGCCTGCACTACAAGCTGGCGGCCTTCATCGCCTTCGGCTCGGTCGTGCTGGCGGTGACGGGGGCGGAGGCGCTCTATGCCGATATGGGGCATTTCGGCCGGCGGCCCATCCGCCTCGTCTGGCTCAGCATCGTGCTGCCGGCGCTGGCGCTGAACTATCTCGGGCAGGGGGCGCTGCTGCTGAGCGACCCGGCGGCCATCGAGAACCCGTTCTACCTGCTGGTTCCCGAATTCCTCCGCCTGCCCATGGTGGTGCTGGCGACGGCCGCGACCATCATCGCCTCTCAGGCGATGATTTCGGGTGCTTTTTCGATTGCCCGGCAATGCGTCCAGCTCGGCTTCCTGCCGCGCCTCGTCGTCCGCCATACCTCGGAGACGGAGGAGGGGCAGATCTACCTGCCGCAGGTGAATTTCGCCCTGCTCGCCGGCGTGCTGATCCTGGTGCTGTCCTTCCACACCTCGGACGCGCTGGCCGCCGCCTACGGCATCGCGGTCACTGGCACCTTCGTCTGCACCAGCCTGCTGGCGATCCTGGTCTTCCGCCGGCAATTCGGCTGGCCGGCGGCCCTGGTCGGCCTGGTCTTCCTGCCGCTGCTGCTGCTCGACCTCGCCTTCTTCCTCTCGAACGTGCTGAAGATCCCGGAGGGCGGTTGGGTGCCGCTGGTGCTGGGCGCCGGGCTCTTCATCCTGATGCATACCTGGAAGCGCGGGCGGGACCTGCTCTTCGCCCGCTTCCGGCAGGACAGCCTGCCGTTGAAGAGCTTCCTGGCCCGCCTGCCGCAGAGCCGCACCATCCGCGTCCCCGGCATCGCGGTCTTCATGACCAGCCAGGCGGACTATGTTCCCGGCGCCCTGCTGCACAACCTGAAGCACAACAAGGTGCTGCATGAGCGCGTGCTCTTCGTCACCGTGCTGAATGAGGACGTGCCGCAGGTCGGCCCCGACCGGCGGCGGGAGGTGACGGAACTCGCCCCCAATATCCACCGCGTCATCATCCGCTACGGCTTCCAGGAAAGCCCCCATATCCCGCGCGAGCTGGATGGGCTGAAGCAGGAGGGCGTGGCCTTCGAATCCATGCAGGCCAGCTACTTCCTGGGGCGGGAGACGCTGGTGGCGGCGGTGGTGCCGAAGATGTCGCACTGGCGGCAATGGCTGTTCACGCTGATGTCGCGCAATGCCGTCCCGGCCACCGAATTCTACCGCATCCCCTCCGACCGGGTGGTGGAGCTGGGGGTGCGGGTGGCGATTTGAACCGGACGCGACCGAAAGCGTTACCGAGAGGCACGAGCCCGCAGGCGTCGCCCGGTCCGGGTGTTTTCGGCAGACGGCGCGTGGACATGCGAAGGGGCATGACCCAGGTCTGGGCGACCAGAACGGAGCACCCCGGCCCGGCAAGGGCGGATGCCGGGTGTTTCCGTCACAGCCGAAGAGGGGGTGGGAAGGCGGGATGCCAATGGTGACGCTGGTAATGGCCGCGGGCCCCGGCTTCCCGCAGGGCAGCCCCGACCACCGCTATGAGATGAGCGTGACGCTGACGCCGGGCGGCCAGCTGGACGTCCAGGCTTGGCATGCGGACCCGAAGCCTTGGCCGGCCCGCCGCGTCGCGCCGGGTGCCCCTGCACGCGACGGCGACGTGCTGTTCGACCCCGATACCGAAAGCTGGTCGATCCGGCTGTTTCCCGCGCCGGGCACGGCCACCGATGCGCCGCTGCACGCGCAACTCCGCAATGCCGGGCAGTTGCGGCCGGGGGAATACGTGACCATCCGGGAGCCGGACGGGACGGAGTTCTCTTACCGGGTAGTCAGCGTCGCCTAGAGCGCATCGCCGCGGGGCGGAAAGACCCGGAGGCTTGGCCTGCTCTCCTGAACAGTGCCCCGACCTTCCTCGGGCTGCGCAGCCGGCCCGGGAAGGGGCCAGGGCAGGAGGCGGGCGGGCATGAAGGCCCGGGGCCGGGTGCACCCGCGCTGTCCGCCATGGCGGCCACGGTTTGGCGCCGGCGCGGCGTGCGGGGATGCCGCCATCCCGTCAAGGCCCCGGAAAGCCGAAGGGCCCGATCGCGTCTGCGATCGGGCCCTTCGGGAACCTGGTGGAGCCAAGGGGAGTCGAACCCCTGACCTCTTGAATGCCATTCAAGCGCTCTCCCAACTGAGCTATGGCCCCCCGGTCAGGTGCGGCGCGTATAGCCCCCACCCGGCACCCGCGCAAGGGGCCGGGAGGGACTTTCGCGCCGGCCGGTGCATGATTAGGGTGCCGCCGGCTTTCCGCCGAGAACCTGGAGGGGTGCATGGGCAAGGTATATCCGGACGCGAAGGCGGCCCTCGCGGGGCTGCTGCGCGACGGGATGATGATCCATTCCGGCGGCTTCGGCCTGTGCGGCATCCCCGCCCTGCTGATCGAGGCGATCCGCGACAGCGGCGTGAAGGACCTGACCATCGTCTCGAACAATGCCGGTATCGACGATGCCGGCCTCGGCCTGCTGCTGAAGACCCGGCAGGTGAAGAAGATGATCAGCAGCTATGTGGGGGAGAACAAGACCTTCGCCGAGCAATTCCTGGCCGGCGAGCTGGAGATCGAGTTCAACCCGCAGGGCACGCTGGCCGAGCGCATCCGGGCCGGCGGCGCCGGCATCCCGGCCTTCTACACCAAGACCGGCGTCGGCACCGAGGTGGCGAAGGGCAAGCCCACCGCCGAGTTCGACGGCGAGACCTATGTGATGGAGCGCGGGATCGTCGCCGACCTCGCCATCGTCCATGCCTATATGGGCGATACCGAGGGCAACCTCGTCTATCGGAAGACCGCCCGCAACTTCAATCCGATGATGGCGACCGCGGCCAGGATGACGGTGGCGCAGGTGGAGCACCTGGTGCGCGCCGGCGAACTCGACCCCGACCACATCCACACTCCGGGCGTCTTCGTGAAGCGCATGATCCAGTGCCCGCCGGGCTATGAGAAGCGCATCGAGCAGCGCACCGTGCGCAAGCGTGAAGCGGCCGCGGCGGCCGGCGAGGAGGTCTGACCGATGCCCTGGACCCGTGACCAGATGGCCGCCCGCGCGGCGCGCGAGCTGCAGGACGGCTTCTATGTCAATCTCGGCATCGGCATCCCGACGCTGGTGGCGAACCACGTGCCCGCGGGCATGAGCGTGCAGCTGCAGAGCGAGAACGGCATGCTCGGCCTCGGCCCCTTCCCCTATGAGGGGGAGGAGGACCCGGACCTGATCAATGCCGGCAAGCAGACCATCACCGAACTGCCGACCAGCAGCTATTTCTCCTCGGCCGACAGCTTCGCCATGATTCGCGGCGGGCATATCGACCTGTCGATCCTCGGCGCGCTGCAGGTGGCGGAGAATGGCGACCTCGCCAACTGGATGATCCCCGGCAAGATGGTGAAGGGAATGGGCGGGGCGATGGACCTGGTCGCCGGCGTGAAGAAGGTGGTGGTGCTGATGGAGCACACCGCCGGCGGCAAGCCGAAGCTGCTGAAGCAATGCAGCCTGCCGCTGACCGGCGCGCGGGTGGTGGATATGGTCATCACCGAGCTTGCGGTCTTCGAGATCGCGCGCAAGGGCGAGACCGATCTGCGACTGATCGAGCTGGCGCCCGACGTGACCCTGGAAGAGGTGCAGGCGAAGACCGAGGCGCGCTTCACCCCGGCCTTCCGGAACTGAGCCGGCGGGGGCCGGTCCGCCGGCCCCCCCCCTCGCTGCGACCGGGCCTGCATGGGCACCCGGGTGGATCGCGGGCGGGCGTGAACGGGCCCCCGCAGGGCTTGTGGCGCAAAGCCCGCGAGGTGCCCCGTCGCCCGGGAGCGTGACTCTCTCCGCCAGCCAGGAAGCGGCAGCGGATCGCATGCCGTCCTGAGCCTGATCCGCTGTCGTCGCGCTTTCGCCTGGCAAAGGCTGGGGCGGCCCATCCGCGGTTGCCACGGCGGCGCGGAACCCGTTTCCTGCACGGGTATGTGTTGAGGGCTCCTACGATGCTCACTCGACACCAGACTCTGCCATGCATAGCGTGGCGCATGTCCTTCGTGGCGCTGACTCCGCCCTGATCTAGCGCGACTGGCCGGCTCAAGGCCGGCCCTTCATCGTTGCCGCCTCCCAACGGCTGGGATGCGGTGCGGAGCGCCATCGGGCCTTGGCCCGACCGAAGGACCCAGCCGTGCACCTCCCTCTCCGACCGGCGCGCCTGCCCTTCCGGGCATTCGCCATGCGTGGGGCTGCGACGTTCCCGCCCGTCCTGTCGCCCCCATTCCTGGCGGCGGAGCCGAGGGCATGAGGGACATGCTGTATGTCTCGGCAATCGTCTGGAGCGTCACCGTCGGCGTCGTGCTGCTGACCTCGCCGGCGGAACCGCCACCCATCGATGCGGGATGCCTGGAACGGGGATATGCCAGCCACAGGGATGCCGGGCACTGGCCTTATCTGGCGGATGGCCGGCTGACCGCGACCGAGGTCTCCCGGCTCTGTGCCCGGAGCCGCGTGGCCTATGGCCGGTGACGCTCCGCCGCCGCCCCGCGCTGCCGGGAGGCGGGGCGCCACCTGGCACCGAGAGGCCGCCCGCGCGGGAGGCTGACGGCCCGGGCTCTCCCTGCACCCCTGTTGCATCCCGCCGGCGCTTTTCCCACCTCCCCCGCCAACAGGGGGAGGGAACGGGTCATGCCGGCGACACTGACCAGCAGCTACGTCCATGGCGCAAGCGACGTGCCGCTGCTCGGCGAGACGATCGGGGCGAATTTCCGCGCGACCGCCGCCCGGCTGCCCGACCACCCCGCCCTGATCGTCCGGCACCAGGGCATCCGCTGGAGCTATGCGGAACTGGCGGCCCGGGTGGAGGATTTCGCCGCCGGCCTGCTCGCCCTCGGCCTGCAACCCGGCGACCGGGTCGGCATCTGGTCCCCCAACAATGCCGAATGGGTGGTGGCGCAATACGCCACTGCCTGGGCGGGCCTCATCCTGGTCAACATCAACCCCGCCTATCGCCTGGCCGAACTGGAATACGCCCTCAACAAGGTGGGCTGCGCCGCGCTGATCACGGCGACCGCCCATCGCAGCTCCGACTATATTGGCATGCTGAACACCCTGGCGCCGGAGATCGCGGAGAGCAGGCCCGGCGCGCTGCGGGCAGCCAGGCTGCCGGCGCTGCGGCATGTCATCCAGATCGGCGGCGCGGCGCCCGGCTTCCTGCCCTTCGGGGCCGTCGCCGAAGGCGGCCGCACCGGGGCGGCCCGGCGTGCCCTGGAGGAAGCCGCTGGCCGGGTGCAGTTCGATGACCCCGTGAACATCCAGTTCACCTCCGGCACCACCGGCGCGCCGAAGGGCGCGACGCTGACCCACCACAACATCCTGAACAACGGCTATTTTATCGCCCGCACGATGAAGTATTCCGCGGCCGACCGGGTCTGCATCCCCGTCCCGCTCTACCACTGCTTCGGCATGGTGATCGGCAACCTCGCCTGCACCAGCCATGGCGCGACCATGGTCTTCCCGGCCGAGGGATTCGATGCGCTGGAGACATTGCGGGCGGTGGCGGAGGAGCGCTGCACCTCGCTCTATGGCGTGCCGACCATGTTCGTCGCCATGCTGACGCATCCGGAATTCGGCGGCTTCGACCTGCGCAGCCTCCGCACCGGCGTCATGGCCGGCGCGCCCTGCCCGGTGGAGATCATGCGCCGCTGCCTCGATGAGATGCATATGCGGGAGGTGACGATCTGCTACGGCATGACCGAGACCTCCCCCGTCAGCTTCCAGTCCGCGGTGGACGACCCGATCGAGCGGCGCATCGGCACGGTCGGCCGCGTGCATCCGCATGTCGAGGTGAAGATCGTGGATGGGGAGGGGAGGGTGGTGCCGCCCGGCACGCCGGGCGAGCTCTGCACCCGCGGCTATTCGGTGATGCAGGGCTACTGGGGCGACCCGGAGAAGACCGCCGAGGCGATCGACGCCGCAGGCTGGATGCATACCGGCGATCTCGCGGTGCTGGACGCGCAGGGCTATGGCAACATCGTCGGCCGCATCAAGGATCTCGTCATCCGCGGCGGCGAGAACATCTACCCGCGCGAGGTGGAGGAATTCCTCTTCCGCCATCCGAAGGTCGCGGAGGTGCAGGTGGTCGGCGTGCCCGATCCGCGGATGGGGGAGGAACTCTGCGCCTGGATCCGCCTGAAGCCGGGCGAGGTGGCGGAGGAGGAGGAGATCCGCGCCTTCTGCCGCGGCCAGATCGCCCACTACAAGATTCCCCGCTATGTCCGCTTCGTGGACGCCTTCCCGATGACGGTGACGGGCAAGGTGCAGAAATTCCTGATCCGGGAACGCATGGCGGAGGAACTGAGGGCCGCCGCGCAGGGCACGGCATGGCAGGCCCCGCGAAAGGCGCCGTGAGCCCCCGCGGTGCCGCCGGGCTCAGGCGAAGCGCAGCAGCACCACCAGCGCGGCCAGCATCTGCGCCAGGTTGAGCACGACGCTCAGCCGGTGCGCCCGGTCGAAGCGCGCCTTCGCCACCGCATCCCCCGCCTGGGCCGCGTCCGACCATGCATTGATCCGCGGCATCAGCCCCTGCCGTAGCCAGGCGGTCAGCGCCGCGACCGCGGCCATGGCCAGCGCATCCGGCAGGCGCAGCGGCAGCAGCGCGACCGCCGCGGCGGCCGAGAGGCCGAGGACATAGAGGTAGTAGCAGGGGAAGAGCTGGCGGATGAACCGCCCGGCCCATTCCGGCGGCAGGCGGGTGAAGACCAGCGGCGCGACGGCGACGGCGAAGAACACCATCCCGCCCAGCAGCAGGGCGGTGGCGAGCAGGGCGACGGCGGAAAGGATCATGCGGCGGCGGAGATGGTCCCGCCGCCGCGATCCGCAAGCCCGGCCCGGGGCCTCTCGCCTCGGGCCGATGCCGGGCTCAGTACCGGTACTGGTCGGCCTTGAACGGGCCCTGCTGGTCCACGCCGATATAGGAGGCCTGCTGGGCCGAGAGCCTGGTCAGCTTCGCGCCGACCTTCTCCAGGTGCAGCGCCGCCACCTTCTCGTCCAGGTGCTTCGGCAGCACATAGACCTTCTTCTCGTACTTGCCCGGATTGGTCCAGAGCTCGATCTGCGCCAGCGTCTGGTTGGTGAAGCTGGCGGACATCACGAAGCTCGGATGGCCGGTGGCATTGCCGAGGTTCACCAGGCGGCCTTCGGAGAGCAGGATGATCCGCTTGCCGTCGGGGAACTCCACCTCGTCCACCTGCGGCTTCACGTTGGTCCACTTGTAGTTCTTCAGCGCGGCGACCTGGATCTCGCTGTCGAAGTGGCCGATGTTGCAGACGATGGCGCGGTGCTTCATCGCCCGCATGTGGTCCACGGTGATGACGTCCACATTGCCGGTGGCAGTGACGAAGATGTCGGCGCGCGGGGCGGCGTCCTCCATCGTCACCACCTCGTAGCCCTCCATGGCCGCCTGCAGGGCGCAGATGGGATCCACCTCGCTGACCATCACGCGGCACCCGGCGTTGCGCAGGGACGCGGCGCTGCCCTTGCCCACATCGCCGAAGCCCGCGACCATGGCGATCTTGCCGGCCATCATCACGTCGGTGCCGCGGCGGATGCCGTCCACCAGGGACTCGCGGCAGCCATAGAGGTTGTCGAATTTCGACTTGGTGACGCTGTCATTCACATTGATGGCGGGGAAGAGCAGCTTGCCCTCCTTCGCCATGGTGTAGAGGCGATGCACGCCCGTCGTCGTCTCCTCGGACACGCCCTGGATGGACCTGGCGAGGCGGGCGAACCAGCCCGGCTTGCTCTTCAGGCAATCCTTGATGAGGGCGAAGAAGACCTCCTCCTCCTCATTCGTCGCCTTGTCGAGGAAGGCCACGTCGCCCTGCTCGGCGCGCAGGCCGTAATGCACCAGCAGCGTCATGTCCCCGCCGTCGTCGAGGATCATGTTCGGCTCGCCGCCATCGCCCCATTCCAGCGTCTTCTTCACATAATCCCAGTATTCCGGCAGCGTCTCGCCCTTCACGGCGAAGACCGGCGTGCCCGCGGCGGCGATGGCGGCCGCGGCATGGTCCTGGGTGGAGAAGATGTTGCAGGAGGACCAGCGGACATCGGCGCCGAGATGCTTCAGCGTCTCGATCAGCACCGCGGTCTGGATGGTCATGTGCAGGCAGCCGGCGATGCGGGCGCCCTTCAGCGGCTGGGAGGGACCGTATTCGCGCCGCACCGCCATCAGGCCGGGCATCTCGTCCTCGGCCATGGCGATTTCCTTCCGGCCCCAATCGGCGAGCGACAGGTCCTTCACCTTGTAGTCGGCGGCAACGGCCATCGGGCGGCATCCCTCACTATCTCGCCGCCCGCCTAGCATGGCCCGGTGCGGCTTGGCCAGGGTGATCGAAGAAGCATAAGCATATCTTTATGTCGACCGGATCCGGTGTCCGGCGACGCCGGCCCGGCGGTGCGACGCCTTGCGGAACGGCCTTCCGCCCTACATGGTCCGGTGAGGCGGCCTGTCCATCAAAGGCCACCGGGAGGGATGATCGCATGAAGACCCGCTTGCTCGCCCTGGGGCTCGGCGCGGCCATGGTGTTGCCCGGCCTCGCCCTCGCCCAGCAGGCGCCGGCGCCGGCCTGGGCCCAGGGCCGGCCGGACGCCATGTCCAGCTCCAACCTCGCCCCGCATCCGCCGAAGATGACCACGACCCCGGCCGAGCAGGTCCCGGTCTCGGCGCTGCGCGTCCCGCAGGGCTTCAAGGTGGAACTCTGGGCGAGCGGCGCGCCGGGCGCGCGCATGATGGCGGAAGGGCCGAACGGCACTGTCTTCGTCGGCAGCCGCACCATCGGGCGCGTCTATGCCATCACCGAGCAGGGCGGCCAGCGCCAGGTGCGCACCCTCGCGCAGCAGCTCAACCAGCCGAACGGGCTCGCGGTGCGGGACGGCAATCTCTACGTCATCGCCATCAACCGCGTGCTCCGCTACGACGGCATCGAGGGCAAGCTCGACAATCCCGGCCAGCCCGTGGACCTGACCGAGGCCTTCGGCCTGCCGCGGGAGGAGCACCACGGCTGGAAATTCGCCAACTTCGGCCCGGATGGCCGGCTCTACATGAATGTCGGCGTGCCCTGCAACATCTGCGAGTTCAACCGCGACACCCATGCGGTGATCATCTCCTTCAATCCGGACGGCTCAGACCGCCGGCTGGAGGCGAAGGGCATCCGCAACAGCGTCGGCTTCGACTGGCACCCGACGACGCGCGAGCTCTGGGCGACCAACAATGGCCGCGACTGGGCGGGCAACGAGACGCCGCAGGACACGCTGCACCGCATCCGCCGCAGCGGCGAGGATCACGGCTTCCCCTATTGCGCCGCCAACTGGCGTGACCCGGCCATCACCACCGGCCCGGCCGCCTGCAGCGAATTCGTCGCCCCCGCGGCGATGCTCGGGCCGCACACCGCGGCGCTCGGCATGCGCTTCTACACCGGCAACGCCTTCCCGGCGGAATACCGCAACCAGATGTTCATCGCCCGCCGCGGCTCCTGGAACCGCGACCAGAAGAGCGGCTATGACGTCGTCGTCGCGAAGACCGACGGGCAGGGCAATGTCACTTCGGTCGAGCCCTTCCTGACCGGCCTGCTGGACGAGGCGAACAACCGTTTCCTCGGCCGCCCGGTGGATGTGCTGGTCCGGCGCGACGGCTCGCTGCTCGTCTCGGATGAGCAGAACGGCGCGATCTACCGCATCACCCACGGGAACTGAGAGTGACGCCAGTCCTGCTGGCGGCGGCCGTCCTGGCCGCCGCCTTTTCCGCCTCCCCGGCCCTGGCCTCGGGCGATGCCGCGCGCGGCGCGGCGCTGGCGCAGGAACGGTCCTGCGGCGGCTGCCATGGGGCGAAGGGCGTCTCCGACCAGCCGAACATCCCTTCCCTCGCCGGGCAGCAGGCGGAGTTCATCACCCTGCAGATGATCCTGTTCCGTGAGAGGCTGCGCGACGCGCCGCCCATGCCGGACCTGTCGCAGGGGCTGAGCGACCAGCAGGTGGAGGATCTGGCGGCCTTCTATGCCTCCCTGCCCCCTGGCGCACCGGAGGACCGCAGCCCGCAGCGGGAGGCCTATAGCCAGGCCGGGGCCCGGCTGGCGGAGCGGCTGCGCTGCGGCGTCTGCCACCTGCCGGATTACCGCGGCCAGGCGCAGGTTCCGCGCCTGAACGGCCAGCGGGAGGATTTCTTGATCCACGCCATGGCGGGGTACCGGGACGGGACCCGGCGCGGGACGGATACCAACATGAACGCCGTGATGTATGGCGTGACGGATGCCGAGATCGCGGCGATCGCGCATTACCTGGCGCATCGACCATAGGCGGCTGGCCGCCGCGCCGCCCCCGGTTGTCGCCCGGCCCCCATGGGGGTATCCCCGAGGCAAATGGACGCGAATATCGGCACCCACCCCGGCGCGGCCCGGCCCGAGGGCCCGCTGCCCGCCTACCGCGCGCGGGTCGCCGCCGGCGCGCTGAAGCGAGACCCGGCACAGGAACTGGCGGCGGAGACGCTGCAGGATCTCTGGCGCCGCCTCCGCGGCTATGAGCCGCAGACCGAGCCGCCCGAGCCGGGCGGGTTCCTCGCCCGCTTCTTCCGCCGCAAGCCGGCGCCGGAGGAGGTGGACGCCACCCCCCAGGGCCTCTACCTGGTGGGCGAGGTCGGGCGCGGGAAGTCCATGCTCATGGACCTCTTCTTCGCCTGCGCCGAGGTGCCGCGGAAGAAGCGGATCCATTTCCACCAGTTCATGCAGGATTGCCACCAGCGCATCCATCGCTGGAAGCAGGCCAATCCGGGCGGGGAGGACCCCATCCCGCCGCTGGCCGACAGCATCGTGGCCGAGGCCGCCCTCCTCTGCTTCGATGAGTTCCAGGTGCATGACATCACCGATGCCATGATCCTGGGCCGGCTGTTCGAGGCGCTGTTCGCCCGCGGCGTGGTGGTGGTCGCAACCTCCAACACCGCCCCGGACGACCTGTTCAAGGGCAAGCCCGGCCGCGACGCCTTCCTGCCCTTCATCGCCCTCATCAAGCAGCGGCTGAACGTGCTGCACCTCGAGGCGCAGCGCGACTACCGGCGGGAGCGCATCCGCGGCCTGCCGACCTGGCACAGCCCGGTGGACGGCCGCGCCGAGCGGGCGCTGGATGCCGCCTTCCTGGAACTGACCGGCGAGGCGCATGGCAAGCCCTGCCGCCTGCAGGTCCTCGGCCGCTGGCTGGAACTGCCGCAGGAGGCGCGCGGCGTGGCCCGCGCCGATTTCGACGCGCTCTGCGGCAAGCCGCTCGGCCCGGCCGACTACCTGGCGCTGGCGACCCATTGCCACACCCTGGTGCTGGATGCCGTGCCGCGCCTCGGGCCCGAGAATTTCGACCGGGCGCGCCGGTTCATCACCCTGGTCGATGCCCTCTACGAGCATCGGTGCAAGCTGGTCGCCTCCGCCGCCGCGACGCCGGACGCGCTGTATGAGCAGGGCGAGAACGCCGCGATGTTCGAGCGGACGGCGAGCCGGCTGATGGAAATGCAAAGTCAGGATTACCTGGCCCTGCCGCACTTGACATAAGGCGGTAACATTCAGCAATAAGCCTCACAGATACGGGACCGACCCAAAAGGGAGACTCCATGCGCCGTCTGACGCTGGCCCTGCTTGGCCTGATGCTTGCCACCAGCCCCGCCCTTGCCGGCAAGCGTTCCGGTCCGGCCGAGGGGAGCAGGGTGGCGGCCCCGGCCCGGCCGGCCGCGACGGCGCCGGCGGCGAAGGCGGTCCCGGCCGGGACCGCCCGGCTTCAGCTCGTCCTGCATCGCCCCGGCATGGCGCCCGTCACCGTGGCGCCGAGCCGCAACGTCACTCATCGCCCTGCCGGCACGGCCCGGATCCGCGCCGCCGCCCTGGCCCCCGCCACCACGGCGCGAATCCGCCCCGTGGCCCATGCCGCGGCCGGCAAGGCGCCGCTCCGCAGCGCTGCCGCGGTTCCGGCGCGCTTCGGCTGGACCCAGGGCCTGCCGCCGGCGGCCGGCATCCAGGCGAATGAGTGCCCGGACGGCACCATGGCGACGCTCGCCAGCGGGCACGAGGATGTGGTGCGCTGCATGCCGATCTGAGGCGGCGCTGCCGGCCCATGGGCCGCGCCGCCCGGCCATCGGGCCCCGGTCGCAGGACCGGGGCCTTTTTCATGCCCGGCTGCCAGAATTGACGGCGGTCTGGCCAGGAAACGGGCGGTTGCGGCATGATCCGGCCCCGCCCTGGCGCAGGGCGCGGCGGTCTGCCCGGCCTTCCACCAATTGCGGACGCGCGCCGCGCCTTGTCGCCCCGGACGGCCGGGAGTAGGAAGCCGCGGCAATATTCCAACGATCCTGCTGAAGGACGCGTCATGGCCCGCAAGAAGATCGCCCTCATCGGCGCCGGCAATATCGGTGGCACCCTTGCCCACCTGATCGGCCTGAAGGAGCTCGGCGACGTCGTGATGTTCGACGTCTTCCCGGGCGTGGCCGCGGGCAAGGCGCTCGACATCATGCAGTCCGGCCCGGTGGACGGGTTTGATTCCGCCATGTCCGGCACCGGCGACTACGCCGCCATCGCCGGCGCCGATGTAGTGATCGTCACCGCCGGCTTCCCGCGCATGCCGGGCATGACCCGCGACGACCTGCTGACCAAGAATGCCGGCGTCATCAGCCAGGTGGCCGAGGGCATCAAGACCTACTGCCCGAACGCCTTCGTCATCTGCATCACCAACCCGCTCGATGTGATGGTGTGGGTGCTGCAGCAGAAGTCCGGCCTGCCGCCGGAGCGCGTGGTCGGCATGGCCGGCGTGCTGGATTCCGCCCGCTTCCGCCTCTTCCTGGCGCAGGAGTTCAACGTCTCGGTCGAGGACGTGACGGCCTTCGTGCTCGGCGGCCATGGTGACACCATGGTGCCGCTGACCCGCTACTCCACGGTCGCCGGCATCCCGGTACCCGATCTGGTGAAGATGGGCTGGACGACGCAGGAGAAGATCGACGCCATCGTGAACCGCACCGCCAATGGCGGCGGCGAGATCGTGAAGCTGCTGGAGAAGGGCTCGGCCTTCTACGCTCCGGCCGCCTCGGCCATCGCCATGGCGGAGAGCTACCTGCTGGACAAGAAGCGGGTCCTGCCCTGCGCCGTGCTGCTGAACGGCGAGTATGGCCAGAAGGACTTCTATGTCGGCGTGCCGGTCGTCATCGGCGGCAACGGCGTCGAGAAGATCGTCGAGGTGCAGTTCACGCCGGAGGAGAAGGCCGCCTTCGACAAGTCCTGCGACGCGGTGAAGAAGCTGATCGAGGACTTCAAGAAGCTCGGCGTCTGAGGCCGGAGGCCGGGGCCCCGCCCCGGCCTTTTCTTTGTCGGCCGGGACCGGCCGCCAGGGTCGGATCGCCGCAGGGCGGACATGCCCGGAGGCGGGAATCCGCCCCGCAACAGGCCCATGAAAAGGGTGAGCGGATGAACATCCACGAGTATCAGGCGAAGGAGCTGCTGCGCCGCTACGGCGTCGCCGTGCTCGATGGCCATGTGGCCTGGACGCCGGAAGAGGCCGAGGCGGCGGCGAGGAAGCTGCCGGGGCCGGTCTATGTGGTGAAGTCGCAGATCCATGCCGGCGGCCGCGGCGCCGGCCGCTTCACGGACGACCCGAACGGCAAGGGCGGCGTCCGCGTGGTGAAGTCGGTCGAGGACGCGAAGGCCGCCGCCACCGCGATGATCGGCCACACGCTGGTGACGAAGCAGACGGGGCCGCAGGGCAAGCAGGTCTCCCGCGTCTATGTCGAGGATGGCTGCGACATCAAGCGCGAGCTGTATCTCGGCCTGCTGGTGGACCGGGCCACCTCCCGCCTCACGATCATGGCCTCCACCGAAGGCGGCATGGAGATCGAGGAGGTCGCCGAGAAGCACCCCGAGAAGATCCTGAAGGCGGCAATCGACCCGGCCTCGGGCATCTCGGGCTTCCATTGCCGCAAGCTCGCCTTCGGCCTTGGCCTGACGGGCAAGCAGGTGCAGAGCTTCACGAAGTTCGTGACGGCCCTCTACGGCGCCTTCCTCGAACTGGACTGCGCGATCGTCGAGATCAACCCGCTGGTCGTCACCGGCGCGGGCGAGATCGTCGCGCTCGACGCCAAGATCTCCTTCGACGACAACGCGCTGTTCCGCCACAAGGACCTCGAGGCGCTCCGCGACGACAGCGAGATGGACCCGAAGGAGCTGGAGGCCACCCGGAACGATCTCAACTACGTCGCGCTTGACGGCGAGATCGGCTGCATGGTGAACGGCGCCGGCTTGGCCATGGCCACCATGGACATCATCAAGCTCTACGGCTCCTCCCCCGCCAACTTCCTGGATGTGGGCGGCACGGCGACGGCGGAGCGGGTGACCGAGGCCTTCCGCATCATCACCAGCGACCAGAACGTCAAGGCGATCCTGGTGAACATCTTCGGCGGCATCGCCAAGTGCGACATGATCGCGACCGGCGTGGTGCAGGCGGCGAAGAACCTCACCTTGAAGGTTCCCCTGGTGGTGCGCCTTGAGGGCACGAATGTGGAACTCGGCAAGAAGATCCTGGCCGAGAGCGGGCTGGCGATCATCCCGGCCGACAACTTGGCCGATGCCGCCGAGAAGGTGGTCAACGCCGTGAAGAAGGCGGCCTGAGCCATGGCGATCCTCGTCGACGAGAACACCTTGGTCATGACCCAGGGCTTCACCGGGGCCCAGGGGACCTTCCATGCCGAGCAGGGCATCGCCTATGGCTCGAAATACGTGGGCGGCGTGACGCCGGGCAAGGGCGGCACCACCCATATCGGCCTGCCGGTCTTCGACACGGTGGCCGAATGCGCGGAGAGGACCGGGGCGAACGCCTCCGTCATCTACGTGCCGCCGCCCTTCGCGGCGGACGCGATCCTCGAGGCGATCGACGCCGAGATCCCGCTGATCATCTGCATCACCGAGGGCATCCCGGTGCTCGACATGGTGAAGGTGAAGCGGGCGCTCTCCGGGTCGAGGTCGCGCCTGATCGGGCCGAACTGCCCGGGCGTGATCACGCCGGAAGCCTGCAAGATCGGCATCATGCCGGGCCATATCCATCGCCGCGGCTCGGTCGGCATCGTCTCCCGCTCCGGGACGCTCACCTATGAGGCGGTGGCGCAGACCTCGGCGGCCGGGCTCGGCCAGTCCACCTGCGTCGGCATCGGCGGCGATCCGGTGAAGGGCACCGACTTCACCGAGGTGCTGGAGATGTTCCTGGCCGATGACGAGACGAAGTCGATCGTCATGATCGGCGAGATCGGCGGCCAGTCCGAGATCGAGGCGGCGGAGTTCCTCGCCCGCGAGAACAAGGGCCCGAAGGCCAAGCCCGTGGTCGGCTTCATCGCCGGCGCGACGGCCCCGCCCGGCCGCCGCATGGGCCATGCCGGTGCGGTCATCTCCGGCGGCAAGGACACGGCCGAGGCCAAGATGGAGGCCATGCGCGCGGCCGGGATCCATGTGGCGGACAGCCCGGCCGCGCTGGGCTCCACCATGGTGAAGGCCCTGAAGGGCTGAGCGCCCGGCGGGTGGCCCCGAGGGGCCGCCCGCCGCGGATGATGTCGCCCGCCCGGCCGTTTCCTTTCCGGAAGTGACCGGCGCGGCGGGAAAAACCTCACGGCAGCCATGCGGCCATGACCTGAATCAAGGCCAGGCCTGCCGCATCGCCGCCATAGAGACTATGTTATGCCACGCGCGGCCCCGGGATCCGGGGCGGCGCGTTCCTGCGCACAGACCAGACGAAGGAGGCCGGCCACCCCTGGCCGGCACGGAGAAGACCATGGCCGGAGTGGACATCCTCGCCAGTGCGATGACGGGCGCCAATGCCGCCTTCCTCGCCGATCTCTACGCCCGCTGGGTGGAGAAACCCGAGAGCGTCGATCCCTCCTTCGCCGAGCTTTTCGATGCGCTGGGCGACGAGGCCCGCGCGGTCCTGACGGACGCCACCGGCGCCTCCTGGGCCCCCCGCCCGCGCGGCGGCTTCGCGCCGGAGCCCGAGGCGCCGCCCGCCCCGAAGGGCAAGGGCGCCCCCGCCGCCGCCGACCCGGCCGCCATCCGCGCCGCCCAGCTCGACTCCATCCGCGCGCTGATGCTGATCCGCAGCTACCGCGTCCGCGGCCATCTGGAGGCGCAGCTCGACCCGCTTGGCCTGCAGCGACCGAAGCCGCATCCGGAACTGGACCCGGCGACCTACGGCTTCACCGAGGCCGACTGGGACCGCCCGATCTTCATCAACGGCGTCCTCGGCCTGGAGACCGCGACGGTCCGCCAGATCATGGAGGTCTGCCGCGCCACCTATTGCGGCCCGATCGGCGTCGAGTTCATGCATATCCAGGACCCGGACCAGAAGGCCTGGATCCAGCAGCGCATGGAAGGCGCCCCCTGGACGACCGCCTTCGACAAGGCCGCGAAGCGCGAGATCCTGGAGCACCTGACCGAGGCCGAGGGCTTCGAGGCCTTCTGCGCGAAGAAATACGTCTCGACCAAGCGCTTCGGGCTCGAGGGCGGCGAGAGCACCATCCCCGCCGTGCAGACGGTGATCGAGACCGCGGCGCGGAACGGTGTCAACGAGATCGCCATCGGCATGGCCCATCGCGGCCGGCTCAATGTCCTCGTGAACGTCGTCAAGAAGCCCTACACCCAGGTCTTCTCGGAGTTCAAAGGCGTCGGCGCCAATCCGGACGACGTCCAGGGCTCGGGCGACGTGAAGTACCATCTCGGCACCTCGACCGATATCGAGATCGGCGGGCGGACCATCCACCTCTCGCTGCAGCCGAATCCGTCGCATCTGGAAGCGGTCGATCCGGTCGTGGTCGGCAAGGTGCGGGCGCGCCAGGACATGGCGGGCGACACCAAGGGCCGCCACTCCGTCATGGGCATCCTGCTGCATGGCGACGCCGCCTTCGCCGGCCAGGGCCTGGTCTATGAGACCATGGCGATGAGCCAGCTCATCGGCTACCGCACCGGCGGCACGGTCCATATCGTCACCAACAACCAGATCGGCTTCACCACCGTCCCGGCGCATGCCTATTCCGGCCTGTATTGCACGGACATCGCCAAGGCCGTGCAGGCGCCGATCTGGCACGTGAACGGCGACAACCCGGAAGCGGTGGTCTTCGTCTCCCGCCTCGCCACCGAGTTCCGGCAGACCTTCTCGACCGATGTCGTGGTCGACATCGTCTGCTACCGCCGCCACGGCCATAACGAGAGCGACGAGCCGGCCTTCACCCAGCCGATCATGTACGGCCGCATCCGGGAGATGAAGACCACCCGGACCAACTATGCCGAGCGCCTGGCGGCCGAGGGCAGCGTCCCGGCCGAGGAAGCCAGGGCGATCCTCGACGCCTTCACCCAGCGGCTGGAGGAGGCGCACCAGGCGGCGCAGACCTTCAAGCCGAACAAGGCGGACTGGCTGGAAGGCCACTGGTCCGGCCTGAAGGCCGCCGGCGCCGAGGATTCGGTGGAGCAGCTCCATCCGACCGCCGTGCCGCTGGAGACGCTGCGCGAGGTCGGCGCGGCGCTGGCCCGGGTGCCGGAGGACTTCCGGGTCAACCCGAAGATCGCCCGCCAGCTCGAGGCGAAGAAGCAGGCGATCGAGACCGGCGAGGGCATCGACTGGGCGACCGGCGAGGCGCTCGGCTTCGGCACGCTGCTGCTGGAGGGCCATCGCGTGCGCCTCTCCGGCGAGGACGTGCAGCGCGGCACCTTCAGCCACCGCCATGCCGTGCTGGTGGACCAGCAGACCCAGGCCGAATACGTGCCGCTGAACAACATCCGCGAGGGGCAGCCGCGCTTCGAGGCCTTCAACAGCCTCCTCTCCGAATTCGGCGTGCTCGGCTACGACTACGGCTACAGCCTGGCGGACCCGCACACCCTGGTGCTGTGGGAGGCGCAGTTCGGCGACTTCGCCAATGGCGCCCAGGTCATCATCGACCAGTTCATCGCCTCGGCCGAGACCAAGTGGCTGCGCATGAGCGGCCTCGTGATGCTGCTGCCGCATGGCTATGAGGGCCAGGGGCCGGAGCACTCCTCGGCCCGCCTCGAGCGCTACCTGCAGCTCTGCGCCGAGCGGAACATGCGGGTCTGCAACCTGACGACGCCGGCCAACTACTTCCATGCGCTGCGCCGCCAGCTCAAGGCCAACTACCGCAAGCCGCTGGTGCTGATGACGCCGAAGTCGCTGCTGCGGCACAAGCTGGCGGTCAGCAGCCTGTCGGATTTCGGCCCGGGCAGCGCCTTCAAATACGTGATCCCGGAGATCGACGCGATCGCGCCGGAGGAGGAGGTGAAGCGCGTCGTCCTCTGCACCGGCAAGGTCTATTACGACCTGCTGCAGGAGCGGCGCGACAAGGGCGTCAAGGACGTGGCGATCATTCGCCTCGAGCAGCTCTATCCCTTCCCGGTGCAGAGCCTGTCGCGGGCGCTCGCGCCCTACCGGAATGCCGAGGTGATCTGGTGCCAGGAGGAGCCCGAGAACATGGGCGCCTGGACCTATATCGACCGCCGGCTGGAAAAGGTCCTCAAGGGCCTGGACATCAAGGCGAAGCGGCCCGACTACGCCGGCCGCAAGGAAGCGGCGAGCCCGGCCACCGGCCTCGCCAAGGTGCACAGCCAAGAACAGGAAACCCTGGTGCGGGAGGCGCTCGGCCTCTGACGGCATGGCCATCGCGCCCGGCAGGCCCGGGCGCGGCGCAACCCGAAGGACACCGAGCACTCTGCAGGAAGGCTAAAGGACGATGGCGACCGATATCCTCGTGCCCACACTGGGCGAAAGCGTCAGCACCGCGACCGTCGCGCGCTGGCTGAAGAAGGCCGGCGAGGCCGTGAAGGCCGACGAGCCGCTGGTGGAGCTCGAGACGGACAAGGTGACGGTGGAGGTCAACGCGCCTGCTGCCGGCGTCATCGAATCCATCGCCGCCGATGAGGGCGCCGAGGTCGAGCCGGGCGCCGTGCTCGGCGTGATCGCCGCCGGGGGCGCCGCCGCGGCGGCCACCCCCGCCAAGCAGAAGCCGGAGCCGGTGGCCACCGCCGCCGCCCAGCCGAAGGTCGAGGCGCCGCGCGTGCCGGCCGGCCCGGTCGCCGTGCCCGGCACCCATGCCCCGCTGCCCGCCGCCGCCAAGCTGATGGCGGAGAACGGCATCGCCGCCGAGCAGATCGGCGCCGGCAGCGCCAAGGACGGCCGGATCGCCAAGGGCGACGTGCTGGAATTCCTCTCCCGCCCCGTTGCCGCCCCGGCCCCTGCCGCGGCGAAGCCCAGCCCCCAGCGGCCGCTGGAGGAGGGCGAGGAGCGGGTGAAGATGACGCGGCTGCGCGTCACCATCGCCCGTCGCCTGAAGGAAGCGCAGAACACCGCCGCCATGCTTACCACCTTCAACGAGGTGGATATGGGCGCGGCCATGGCGCTGCGCGCGGAGTACCGCGACACCTTCGAGAAGCGGCACGGCGTCCGCCTCGGCTTCATGTCCTTCTTCGTGAAGGCCTGCGTCGCCGCCCTCAAGGAATTCCCGGCGGTGAACGCCGAGATCGAGGGCGACCAGATCATCTACAAGAACTTCGTCCATATGGGCATCGCGGTGGGCGGGCCGAACGGCCTGGTCGTGCCCGTGCTGCGCAACGCCGACCAGCTTTCCTTCGCGGCGATCGAGAAGACGATCGGCGCCTTCGGCAAGAAGGCCCGCGACGGCCAGCTCAAGCTCGATGAGCTGGCGGGCGGCAGCTTCACCATCACCAATGGCGGCATCTATGGCTCGCTGATGAGCACGCCGATCCTGAACCCGCCGCAGTCCGGCATCCTGGGCATGCACAAGATCCAGGATCGCCCCATGGTCGTCGGCGGCAAGATCGAGATCCGCCCGATGATGTACATCGCCCTCTCCTACGACCACCGCATCGTGGACGGGAAGGAGGCGGTCAGCTTCCTCGTCCGCGTGAAGGAGAGCATCGAGGATCCGCGCCGGCTGATGCTGGATATCTGAGTCTTCGTGTTCATGAGGCGGGCCGGCGCGGCACCCCCGCGCCGGCCCGTTGCATTTCAGCGGCAAAACTCGGCGCCTCTGCTAGACTGGCGCGAAACGGGGCCGGCCCGCGCCGGACCCCGGCGTCCAGGACAGCGCGCCGATACGCCCGGGAGAAGTTACATGCGTTCCTATGACGGCCAGTTTTCCGACAACCGCCCCCTGAAGCGCACGCGCGAGGAAAAGGTGCGCCTGCTTGCCGAGCTGAAGGAGACCTACCGGACGCTGAAGCCGCACACCTCGCCGGAGCTGCGCAGCTCCATCGCCGGCCGGATCAAGGAGCTGGAGGCGGACCTGGCCGCGCCGCCGCCGCCGCCGCGGGAGCGCCGGGTGCCCTCGCACCAGCAGGAGCAGTTCGGCTCCGGGCCGCGGGCACCCCGCCGGCCGCGGACGCCGCGGGAGTTCTGATGCGTCCGGAGAGGGCTCTGCCCTCTCCGGACCTCTCCCGCCAGGCCAGAACCTGGCCTGGACCGGTGTGCGTTTCCCCCACAGGATGTGCCTGACACAGGGGGAAACGCGCATGCGCCTCAAGGACAAGACCGCCGTCATCATCGGCGCCGGGCAGAGCCCCGGCGAGACCACCGGGAACGGCCGCGCCACCGCCATCCGCTTCGCCCAGGAAGGCGCCCGCGTGCTCTGCGTGGACCGCGACCTGGCCTCCGCCGAGGAGACCGCGAAGCTCGCCGGCAACGGCTCGGCGGCCTTCCAGGCCGATGTGCTGAAGGAGGACAGCCTCGGCGCCGCCATCGCCGAGGCCGTGCGGCTCTGGGGCCGGCTCGACATCCTGCACTACAATGTCGGCGTCTCCATCGCCGGCGGCGATGCCCCACCCACCGAGATCACGGCCGAGGCCTTCGACCGCGTCACCGCCATCAACCTGCGCGGCTTCATCCTCGCGGTGAAGCACGCCTTGCCCGTGATGCGGCGGCAGGAGGGCGGCGTGATCCTCTCCATCAGCTCCGCTGCGGCGGTCGAGAGCTACCCCTATGTCGCCTACAAGACCACCAAGGCGGCGATGCTCGCCTTCACCGAGCAGGTGGCGATCCAGAACGCCGAATACGGCATCCGCTGCAACACCATCCTGCCCGGGCTGATGGACACGCCCATGGCGGTGGACACCCGCGTGCGCCACACCGGCAAGACCCGCGCGGAGGTCGCGGCCGAGCGCAACGCCAAGGTGCCGCTGCGCCGCCGTATGGGCACCGCCTGGGATGTGGCGAATGCCGCGCTGTTCCTGGCCAGCGACGAGGCCGGCTTCATCACCGGCGTCGCCCTGCCCGTGGATGGCGGCCGGCTGGTACAGATCGGCTGACCCGGACCGGCCTTCGCGCCCCGCCGGGCGCCGCGCGCGCCTGTCTGCCCGGCCCGCAGCCTGGCGTCCCGGCATTCCGGAATACGCCACCCGCGCCGATCGTGACGGTCCCCGCGTGCTGCGGCAAACGCCGCTGGTCCGGACGGCGGGCCGGCGCGGATCGCGGCGGGGCGTGAACGCCCCGGCACCTGCCTCTGCTCCATCGGGCGGAGAGCTGCGGCGGATCGGCGTCCGGATGCGAACGCATTCCGCCCTGGACCATCGAGCGCGTCGCCAGCTGCGCCCGAGGATCTATGCCGGCTCCCGCGCCCGGACCAGCGCCGGGGCCAGCAGGGCGAAGCCATAGGCCGGCAGCACCCCTGTCGGCGGCGCGCCGAAATGGCCGAGGCCCGTCATCTCCTCCAGCAGGCCGGGCGGCAGCGCCACCGCCTCATCGGACAGGTTGAACACCAGCGTCACCCGCTGCCCCGCCGTTTCCCGCACGAAGCCGAAGAGCGGCGCCGGCAGGTCGAGCGCCGTCGCCGTGCCGTGGCGCAGCGCCGGCTCCGCCTTCCGCAGCGCCAGCAGGCGGCGAGTGAAGCGCAGCGTGCTGCCCGGATCCGCCTCCTGCTCATCCACCGCCAGCGCGCGATGGCTGGCCGGCACGGGCAGCCAGGGATCGCACCAGTCGGGGGTGAAGCAGGCATTCACCGCGCCGCGCACCCAGGGCATGGGCGTGCGGCTGCCGTCGCGGCCCTTGAATTCCGGCCAGTAGGTGATGCCGAAGGGGTCGCGGATCTCCTCCTCCCGCAACTGCGCCTCGGGCAGGCCCAACTCCTCCCCCTGATAGAGGCAGGCGCTGCCAGGGAGCGAGAGCAGCAGGGCGAGCAGCAGCCGCGTGAAGCGGGCATCCGCCTTGCCGCCCGGCGCCCAGCGGGTCGCGGCGCGCTCCACATCGTGGTTGGAGAAGGACCAGCAGGGCCAGCCGCGGGAGCAGGTGGCGATGGCATCCCGCAGCAGCGCCTGCAGTGTCGGCCGGTCGAAGCCGTGCCGCAGCGGGCGCAGCGTATAGGCCATGTGCAGCAGGTCGGGCGCGCCGGTATAGGCGGCGATCCGGTCGAAGGCGCCATCCTGGGAGGAGACCTCGCCCAGCGAGACGGTGCCGGGATACTCGTCCAGCAGTGCGCGGATGCGGCGCAGCACCGCCATGCTGGCGGGCTGGATCATGTCGTGGTCGTGCCGCTGCAGGGCGAAGAGCTTGGCCGGTACCTGGCCGTTCGGCGGCGGCACGGCCGGGTTGCTGCGCAGGCGAAGGTCATGCGTCAGGAAGTCGATCGCATCCAGCCGGAAGCCATCCACGCCGCGGTCCAGCCAGAAGCGGGCGACGTCCAGCAGCGCCTCCAGGCAGGCCGGGTTCTGCAGGTTCAGCGTGGGCTGGGAGGGCAGGAAGTGGTGCAGGTAGTACTGCCGCCGCCGCGGCTCCCACGCCCAGGCGCTGCCGCCGAAGACGCTGAGCCAGTTGTTGGGCGGCGTGCCGTCCGGCGCCGGATCGGCCCAGACATACCAGTCGGCCGTCGGCGCCGCCTTGCTGCGGCGGCTGGCGGCGAACCAGGGATGCTGGTCCGAGGTATGGCCGCCCACCAGGTCCACCAGCACCTTCAGGCCGCGCGCATGCGCCGCCTGCAGCACCCGGTCGAAATCCGCCAGCGACCCGAAGCTGGGGTCGATGGCGCAGTGGTCCGACACGTCGTAGCCGAAATCGCGCTGCGGCGAGACATAGACGGGGCAGAGCCAGATCCCGTCCACGCCGAGCGCCGCGATATGGTCGATCCGCTCCAGCAGGCCCGGCAGGTCGCCGATGCCGTCGCCATCCGAATCCACGAAGCTGCGGGGATAGACCTGGTAGAGGACCGCGCCACGCCACCACTCCGCCTGCTGCACCATGCACCATGCACCTCGCGCCTGGGTGGAGAACCACCGCAATTTGTATACCATAGAATGATCGCGGTTTCGTGAGGTTCTGTCCAGTGAAATGCGTGCCGGAACTTCCCGGCGGCACGGATGCAGCATTGATCCGGCCAGTTCCGTCCTGCGGACCGCAAGCAAACGGGGCGCGGGTTCGCAGGCTGGTCCCCTCCTGCCGGCGAAGCGGTCCGATGGCAGCCTGTGCCGAGGTCAGCCTCCGCCGGTTTCTTTCCGCATCCCGGATCCACCCGAGGCAGCAATCAGCATCGATTTACGTTTCGACTCTATAGTGGCGAGGCGATTAACGAAAAATTCCAATTCAGGCCATGGCGCTGGTGAGAAAATACCGGAACAACTTCTCATCGGATTGGGTCAGGGCAGGCGAATTAGTACAATGCAAACAGTATACGCTGGCACCGCCGGTGCCGACAGCTTCGACGCATCGACCGGACGGGCCACCGATATCACCGTCTTCCGGAATCTCGGAGCCAATGACACGGCGATCGGCGGCGCGGGCGCGGACCGTTTCTCAAGCACCGGCACTGGCGCCAGCATGAGCGGCGGCGGTGGCAACGACCAGTTCTTCATCGCGCTCAGCAACACGCCGGGCGGTGCGCGCGACAGCATCGATGGCGGCGCCGGCAGAGACGAGCTGATCATCGCCGCCAGCAGCTACCAGATGACCGCGGCCGTGCAGGCCGAACTGGGCCGGCTCGCCGGCTTCCTGGCCGGCGCGGGCGACCCGGACGCCCGGTTCATCTCCGACATCCTCCGCCTCGACATGACCGGGGTCGAGGTGGCGCGGGTCCGGCTGGATGGCGTGCTGAAGACCCTGGCCGAGCTGCTGCCCGGCCCGACCGCCGCGGCGGACAGCTTCCAGGCCGAGGAGGACAGCCCCATCACGGTGGGCGCCGCGCAGGGGCTGCTGGCCAATGACAGCGGCTCCGGCGCGCTGGCGGTCACCGCCGGCACCCTGGCCACCGCGCTGGGCGGCAGCGTGACCATCGCCACCGATGGCAGCTTCACCTACAGTCCGGCGGCCAATGCCAACGGCACCGACAGCTTCAGCTACACCGTCACCGACGCCCTCGGCCGCACCACCACCGGGACCGCCACCATCGAGGTCGCCGCGGTGAACGACGCGCCGGTGCTGGCCGCGGCGCTGGCCGACCAGAGCGTGACCGCGGGCGATGCCTTCAGCTTCACGATCCCGGCCGGCAGCTTCACCGATCCGGATGCCGGCACCACCCTGACCTACAGCGCCCGCTCGGCGGATGGTTCGGCCCTGCCGGCCTGGCTGAGCTTCGACGCCGCGACCGGGGCCTTCTCCGGCACGCCCGCCACGGCCGGGACCTTCTCCGTCACCGTCACGGCGAGCGACGGCAGCCTCTCGGCCAGCGACAGCTTCGATATCGTCGTGGCGCAGGGAAGCCTGTCGGTCTCCCTCAGCAGCCTGACCGCCGACCAGGGCTTCAAGATCATCGGCGAGGCTGCCGGGGACAATGCCGGCATCAGCGTCTCGGATGCCGGCGACGTCAACGGGGATGGCTATGCCGACCTGCTGATCGGCGCCTATGGCAACGCCGCTGCGGGCTACTATGCCGGCGCCGCCTATGTGGTCTTCGGCAGCGCGGCCGGCGCCACGGTGGATCTCGCCCAGGTCGCCGCTGGCACCGGCGGCTTCAAGATCATCGCCGAGACCAGCGTGAACGTGGCGGGCTATGCGGTCTCGGCCGCCGGCGACGTCAACGGCGACGGCCTGGCCGACCTGCTGGTCAGCGCCCATGGCCACGATCCCTACTACCGGCCCGATGTCGGCGCGGCCTATGTCGTGTTCGGCAAGACGGACGGCTCCGCCGTCCGCCTGAGCGACGTCGCGGCCGGCATCGGCGGCTTCAAGATCGTCGGCGAGGGCGACTGGGACAGGGCCGGCTTTGCGCTCTCGGCGGCCGGCGATCTCAACGGGGACGGCTACGCCGACCTGCTGGTCAGCGCGGTCACCCATGACGTGGCAAGCCAAACCTGGATTGATGAGTATTGGGTGCCGTATCTGTATTATGATGACTACACCAGAGAATATTACGATCTCGGATATTACGACGGCGGCTATTATTACACCACGGATTATGCGCCTGATGCCGGCGCCGCTTATGTGGTCTGGGGCAAGGCGGACGGTGGCCAAGTCTGGCTCTCAAATGTCGCCGACGGCTATGGCGGCTTCAAGATCACCGGCGAGGCAGCGGACGACAATGCCGGCTACGCGGTCGCCAATATCGGCGACCTCAACAATGACGGCATCACCGACCTGCTGATCGGCGCACCGTACAACGATGGCAACGGCGACAATGCCGGCGCCGCCTATGTCGTCTTCGGCAAGGCCAACGGCATGGGCGTGACCCTGGCCGACATCGCCGCCGGCACCGGCGGGTTCAAGATCATCGGCGAGGCCGCGGGCGACACGGCCGGCATCACGGTGACCGGTGCCGGCGACGTCAATGGCGACGGCATTGCCGACCTGCTGGTGGGCGCCAACTACAACGACGCCGCCGGCGACAATGCCGGCGCGGCCTATGTCGTCTTCGGCAAGGCCGACACCGCAACCGTGAACCTGGCCGATGTCGCCGCCGGCATCGGCGGCTTCAAGATCGTCGGCGAGGCCGCGGGCGACGAGGCCGGCCGGGCGGTCGCGGCCGCGGGCGACGTCAATGGCGACGGCTATGCCGACCTGCTGGTCGGCGCGCCGTACAACGACGCCGAGGGCATCCTCGATGCCGGCGCGGTCTACCTCGTCTTCGGCAAGGCCAGCGGCACGGCGGTGGACCTCGCCGACATCGCCCGCGGCATCGGCGGCTTCAAGATCAACGGCGCCAGCTACCGGGACGAGACCGGGTTCAGCGTCTCGGCGGCCGGCGACGTCAACGGCGACAGCTATGCCGATCTGCTGATCGGCGCGAATTTCGATGACACGAAGGGCACCGATGCCGGCGCCGCCTATGTCCTCTACGGCCGGGCGGACTGGATCGGCTGAAGCGGGCGGCCGTCGCCGATGATCCGTCGACGGCCCCTCAATCGCTCCCGTCGCGGGCCGCCAGGATGGGGGTCCTTCGCCGGGTCAGTCTTGCCGCGCCCTGCGCCGCGGGCCCGGCGGGGGCGTCCCTCCCGGCTGTGCTCCGGCGCAGGCAGCCGTGGCAAGGCAAGGGTCGCCGCGCTACCGCGCGGCCACCCTGTACCCTTCCTCCGCCACCAGCGCCGCCACCTTCTCCCGCGGCAGGCTGGTCTCGGCCCGCACCAGCCCGGCGGCCAAGTCTACCTGCACCGCAGCCCTGGGGTCCTCCCCCTGGATCGCCTGCGTCACCGCGCGCACGCAGTGCTGGCAGCTCATGCCTTCGACCTTCAGCTCAATCATGGGTGCTTTCCTTCCAACTCATCGAGAATGGGGCAGTCCGGGCGGTCATCGCCGTGGCAATGCGCCGCCAGGTGCTTCAGGCTGGTCGCCATGGCCTGCAGCGCCTGCGCCTTCGCCTCCAGCGCCGCCACATGGGAGAGCGCGAGGCGCCGCACCTCGGCGCTCGCCCGGTCGCGGTCGCGCCAGAGCGCCAGCAGCCGGCGGATATCCTCCAGCGGGAAGGCGAGGTCGCGCGCATGCCGGATGAAGCGCAGCACGGCCAGGTCCTGCGCGGCATAGCTCCGGTAGCCATTCTCCTGCCGCGCCGGGCGCAGCAGGCCGATCGCCTCGTAATGCCGGATCATCTTCTCCGAGACGCCGGAGGCCCGCGCGGCCTCCCCGATGCTCATCTCCCGCCTCATGCCCCGCCCCCCGGTTTCCAGCGCGACAGCAGCAGGGCATTGGCGAGGACGGAGACGGAGGAAAGCGCCATGGCCGCCCCCGCGATGGGCGGGGAGAGCAGGCCGGCGGCGGCGAGCGGCAGGCCGAGCAGGTTGTAGCCGAAGGCCCAGCCGAGATTCTGCCGGATCTTCCTGAGCGTCCGCCGGGTGACGTCGAGTGCCGCCGGCACCAGTGCCGGGTCGCCGCGCAGCAGGGTGATGCCGGCCGCCTGGATCGCCACATCCGTCCCCGTGCCCATGGCGATGCCGAGATCGGCCGCCGCCAGGGCCGGTGCGTCGTTCACGCCGTCACCCACCATCGCCACGCGCTCGCCCCGCTGCTGCCAGGCGGCGACGCGCTCCGCCTTGCCCTCCGGCAGCACCTCCGCCACGATGTCGTCCAGGCCGAGCCGCGCCGCGACGGCGCCGGCAGCGGCCCGGCTGTCGCCGCTGATCATGGCCGCCTTCACGCCGAGGGCGCGCAGCCCGGCGATAGCCGCCGCGGCGCCCGGCTTCTCCGCATCCTCGAAGGCGAGCAGGGCGAGCACGCGCGGCGACGGCGCCGTCTCGACCAGCCAGGCGAGGGTGCGCCCCTGCGCGCCCTCCGTCTCCGCCGCCGCGGCGAGCGCGCCCGGCTCGGCGCCGCTCTCGGCCAGCGCCCGCGGGCTGGCGAGCAGCAGGGCGCGGCCGGCGACGATGCCGGCAACGCCGCGGCCGGGCAGGGCACGGAAATCCTCGGCCCGCGGCAGGTTCGGCCCGGCGGCGGCCAGAACGGCACGGGCCAGCGGATGCTCGCTGCCCGCCTGCAGCGCGGCGGCGAGGCGCAGCGTCGCGACTTCCGCCTCGCCCGCCGCCGCATGCAGCGCCGCGAGCCGCGGCCGGCCCTCGGTCAGGGTGCCGGTCTTGTCGAAGGCGACCAGCGTCACGCCCTGCGCCCGCTCGATCGCCTCGGCATCGCGCACCAGGATGCCGGCCCGCGCCGCGGCGCCCGTGCCGGCCATGATGGCGGCGGGCGTCGCCAGGCCGAGCGCGCAGGGGCAGGCGATGACCAGCACCGAGACCGCCCGCAGCACCGCCGCCTCGGCCCCCGCGCCCATCAGCAGCCAGAAGAGCAGCGTCAGCGCGGCGATGCCGACCACCACGGGCACGAAGACCGCGCTGACGCGATCGACCAGCTTCTGCACCGGCGCCCGGCTGGCCTGGGCGGCGGCGACCAGCGCGGCGACGCGGGCCAGCACCGTTTCGGTGCCCACCGCCTTCGCCTCGATCACCAGCCTTCCGTCGAGGGCAATGGTGCCGGTCGCGACCGCGCTGCCCGGCTCCTTCTCCACGGGCCTGCTCTCGCCGGTCAGCGCGCTCTCATCCACCCCCGCGCGGCCTTCCAGCACCTTCCCATCGGCCGGGATGCGCTCGCCGGGCCGCACCACCACCCGGTCGCCGACCGCGAGGGCGATGGCCGGCACCTCTTCCTCCGCGCCCGCTGCCGTCAGCCGCCGGGCGCTGCGCGGGCGCAGTTCCAGCAGGGCGCGGATGGCCGCCCCCGTGGCCCGCCGCGCCCGTGCCTCCAGCCATTTGCCGAGCAGGATGAAGAGGATGACGGTCGCGCTCGCCTCGAAATACAGGTGGTGCCCGGCATGCTCGCCATGCTGCAGGAGCATGAACAGCGAGAGGCCGAAGGCGGCCGTGGTGCCGAGCGCGACCAGCAGGTCCATGTTGCCGATGCCCGCGCGCAGCGCCGCCCAGCCCGCGCGGTAGAAGCGGGCGCCGAGCCAGAATTGCACCGGGGTGGCGAGGGCCAGTTGCAGCCAGGGATGCGGCATCCAATCCCGGCCGAGCCCCATGCCGAGCATGCCGAGCAGGAAGGGCGCGGTCAGCAGCGCGGCGAGGATCAGGTCGCGCTTCTCCCGCCCGCCCTGCGGCCCGTCCTCCGCCGCGCCGGCCTCCGGCACCGCCGCCCGCACCGTGTAGCCGGCGCGCGCCACGGCGGCGGCCAGCGCCGCCTCCTCGGTGCCGGCCAGCATGCGGACCAGGGCGGTCTCGGTGGCGAGGTTCACCCGCGCCTCCAGCACCCCCGGCAGGCGGGCCAGCGCCTTCTCGACCCGCAGCGCGCAGGTGGCGCAGGTCATGCCGCCGATGCCGAGCTCGACCCGCGCCTCCGGCACCGCATAGCCGGCCTTGGCCACCGCCCCGATCAGGTCCGGCAGCGGCGCGCTGCCGCGCACCTCCGCCCGCCCGGTCGCGTAATTGACGCTCGCCTCCTGCACGCCCGGCACCTTGCCGAGGGCGCGCTGCACCCGTCCGGCGCAGGCGGCGCAGGTCATGCCGGCGACCGGCAGGGAGAGGCTGGGCCCGGAGGCCAGGGAGCCAGAGGGCAGGGAGGGGGAGAGGGGTGCTTCGGGCATGGCCTGGCGGATGTGGGGCTTCCCATTATGGGAGGGTCAAGAGCCCCACCTGTCCTTGCGCTGGATCAGGCGCCACGCCGGACCATGTGAAGGCGGTGCCCTCCACCAACCTCACCGCCGCCCTCCGCATCCTCGCCGGCCGCCTGCCCCTCGCCGAGCCGCCCGAGGCGGCGCTGGCGGCCGAAGCCTGGCGCCAGGCCTGGCGGCCGAAGCGGGTCCGACTGCTGCTGCTGGCCGAGAGCCATATGGCGACCTCGGCGGAGGAGCTGGACAGCCCGCTCCGCCTGCCGCCCGGCCTCGCCTGGCCGGTGCCGGCCGGCTTCGTCCGGCATGTCTACTGCCCCGCCTATGGCGAGCCGGCGCTCGTCCCGCATCTGCCCGCCGGGAATGCCGGCACGCCGCAATACTGGCGACTGCTGGCGGCGCTGGAGGGCGGCGCCGCGCCGACCCGGGCCGCGCTGCCGGCGCTCGGCGCCCGGCTGGCCGCCAAGGCAGCGCTGCTGCACCGGCTGCGGGCGCGGGGGATCTGGCTGACCGATGCCTCCCTGGTCGCGGTGGCCGGGCCGGGCGGGGAGCGCGCCGGCGCCGCCCTGCATGCGGCGGCGATCGCGGAAAGCTGGCGGCTGCATCACGGCGCCGCGCTGCCCGCGCTCGACCCCGCGCAGGTGGTGGTGATCGGCCGCGCGGTGGCCGGCGTGTTGCGGGCGGCGCTGGACGCGGCCTTCCCCGGCCGCTGGCAGGCGGTGCCGCAGCCCATGGGCGCCCGCGGCGCCGCCCCCGCCGCCGCGCTGCACGCAACCCTGGCCGAGGCGGCGCGCCGGCACGCCCCTTCCGCCGCGGGCGGCTGATTGACAGGCCGGCACGGTCCCCCGACATGCCCGCCGCCATGCCGCGACCTTTCCTCCTCGTCCTCGCCCTGCTGCTCCACGCCGTCCCGGCGCTCGCGGAGACGCAGCCCTTCCGTGTCGTCAACCGCACCGGCGCCGATGCCAGCGGGCTGCATGCCGTCCGCACCCCGCGCGGGGCGCAGAATGACTGGGGCAACAACCTGCTGCGGCCGGACCGGCCGCTGACCCCGGGCGCCGGCTTCCGGGTGCAGCCCGCCGAAGGCGCCGGCTGCCGCTTCGACCTGCGCCTGGTGCTGGCCGACGGGCGGGAGAGCGTGCTGCGCGACCAGGACATCTGCGCGCAGCGCGAGATCGAGATGGCCGCCGCCGCCCGGCCCGCCGCGCCGCTGCCGGTGCCCGTCACGCCGCCGCCGCAGGTGGAGCAGCAGCGGCCCAACCCGCAGGCCCGCAACGTCTCGACCGGCACCGGCTTCCTGGTGGCGCCGGACAGGGTGATGACCAACCACCATGTCATCGACAAGTGCAACCGCATCATCCTACGCACGCCGGATGGCCGCTGGCTGGGCGCCGTGCCGCCGGCGCGGGTGGATGAGAAGCTGGACCTCGCCCTGCTGGCGGTGCCCGGCCTGCCCGGGCCGGTGCTGAGCTTCCGCAGCGGCCCGGCGGTCCGGCGCGGGGAGGGGGTGGTGGTCTATGGCTACCCGCTGGCCGGTCTGCTCTCGGATGCCGTGCTGACCCGGGGCGAGATCAATGCCCTGGCCGGCCTTGCCGACAACCGCAGCCAGTTCCAGGTCAGCGCACCGGTGCAGCCCGGCAATTCCGGCGGGCCGATGCTGGACATGCAGGGGCATCTGGTGGGCGTGGTGGTCTCCAAGCTGAACGCGCAGCGCATCGCGCAGCAGATCGGCGACATCCCGCAGAACATCAATTTCGCGGTGAAGGGGGAGGCGGCGCTGAGCTTCCTGCAGCGCGCCGGGCTGGAGCCGCGGGTGGCGCAGAGCACGGCGCCGGAGCGGAGCGTGGCGGATATCGGCGAGATCGCGGGGCGGAGCACGCTGTTCATCCGCTGCGAGCGGTAGGGCGGATCGCGGGGGGCCGCGGACGGTCGGACGCGTGCCTCCGCCCGGACAACGGGCAGCGACCGCGGAGGGGCGTGCGGTCCCGAAGGCAACCCGCCGGCAGCGCGGGGGAAGCCTCGGGCCGGCGGGTCGCCGCCTTCGCCGGGCCTGGATTTTGACAGCCGGCCCGGCAGTTGCTTCCTGCGCCCTGCCATCCGTGCCCGGTCATGGCGGACCGGGGCTGGGCATCGCCGCAGCGCCCGCACGCACCGTCCGGTCTCTCGGTCAACAAGGAAGTGTCATGCATCGTCGTTCGCTGCTGGGCCTCGCCGCCACCGCGCTTGCCGCCCCCGCCCTGGCGGAGGAGGCCAAGCCGGTGCGCCTGGTGCTGCCCTTCCCCGCGGGCGGGGCGACGGACGCCATCGCCCGCGTCGTCGCACCCGGCCTGGCCGAGCGCCTGGGCCAACCCGTGGTCGTGGACAACCGTCCGGGCGCCGGCGGCATCCCCGCCGCCGAGTCCGTGGTGCGCGCGGCGCCGGATGGCCTGACCCTCTTCTTCACCACCAGCTCGACGCATTCGACCGGGCCTGCCGTCACGCCGCGCCTGCCCTATGACGTGGTCGCGGATTTCACCCCGGTCGCGCTGGTCGCCACCTCGCCCTACATCCTGGTCGTGTCCTCCGCCGTGCCGGCGACGACGGTGCAGGAGTTCATCGCCTGGGCCAAAGCCCGGCCGGGCGAGGTGAATTACGGCTCCTCCGGCGTCGGCACCACGCCGCACCTGACGGGCGCGCTGTTCGGCGCGCTGGCGAAGCTGCAGATGGTGCACGTGCCCTATCGCGGCACCGGCCAGGTCTATGCCGAGCTGCGCCGTGGCGAGGTGCATGCGCTGTTCGACACGCCCTCCACCGCCGCGCCGCACCTCGCTTCCGGCGCTGTCCGGGCGCTGGGCGTGGGCGGGCCGGAGACGCCGCTGGCGCCGGGCCTGCCTTCCATCGGCAGGACGGTGCCGGGATTCGGGAGCGAGGTCTGGTTCGGCCTGTTCGGCCCGGCACGGCTGTCGCCCGAGCTGACGGCGAAGCTGCAGGCCGCCGCCATCGGCGCGGCGCGCGACCCGGCGCTGCGCGAGAAGCTGGCCGGGCTGGGGGCCGAGCCGCGGGGCGAGGACGGCGCTACCCTGCAGCGTGTGGCGACGCAGGAGCGCGAGCGCTGGGTGAAGCTGGTGCGCGAGCTGGGGATCCGGCCCAACGACTGATGCCCGCCCGCATAAGTCCTGACCTGCAGCCGCCGCAGGCGGCTGAGCGCCCGAAGGGGCGCCGCGCCAAGTGGCGCGTAGCCAAGCCGCAGAGCGGCGCCGGCGACTGAGGCCGCATAAAGGCGTCAGCCTTTATGCCGATTGGTATGATGCCGGCTGGCGTCATGCCTGGCTCATGACGTCCCGACCCGCGGCCCGCGGAGCGGGCCGAGCGCGCGAAGGCGCGCCGCGGCACAGGCCGCGGGCCGCATGAATGCGTCAGATGGATGCTGGCTGGCAGGAGCCGCTGCCGGGGCGCCGCCGGGGGCCTTGGGTCACCCCGGGTCGGCCGCACCGGCGGCGCCGCGCAGGCGCGGCAGCAGCGCGGCGGCGGAGAGCGCGATCACCCCCCAGGCCAGGGCGAAGGCCGCCGGCGCGTCCAGCGCATCCACCGCCAGCCCGACGGCCAGCGGCCCGGCGCTGAAGCCGAGATGGGCCATCACGAAGAATCCCGCGACGGCGCGCGCCCGCTCCTCGCCCGAGGCCGCCTCCGCCACCGCCGCCAGCCCGCCCGGATAGACCAGGGCATAGACCGCGACGCCGACCACCGGCCCGCCCAGCAGCAGCGGCCAGAGCCCGCGCGTCGCCGCCCCCCAGAAGGTCACGGCCGCGCCCACCGTCAGCAGCAGCAGGCCGAGCGCGACCGCCCGCCGTGGCGGGATCCGCCGGACCGCGAGCTGCGCCAGCACCCCCACCGCCATCATGGCGCAGGCCGCGGCCGGCCCGGCCAGCGGCAGCCCCTCGGCCGCCAGCACCGCCGGCACGCTGGTCAGCACCGCCCCCGTCGCGCTCCAGCCAGGCAGGATGGCGAGCGTGGTCGGCCAGGTGCCGGGCGGGAAGGCCGGGCGCCGCAGCCAGCCGCCGCGGGGCAGGTCCCCCCGCCTCGGCAGCGTCTCCGGCAGTCGCGCCACCAGGACCAGCAGCAGCGCGGCGAAGCCGAGATGCGCCGCGAAGGTCACCGGCGGGTCGGCCGCCGGTGCCAGCGCCAGCGCGGCCAGCGTCAGCAGCCCGCCGGTCGCGAAGCTGCCGATCGTCGCCGTCGCGATCACCCCGGCGGCGCGCCGGCCGGCGGCGGCCTGCCCCTCCTGCCCGTTGCCCGTCAGCTCCGCCGCCCAGGCCGCCGCCGCCCCGGTGACGCAGCCCATGGCGAAGCCCTGCGCGACCCGCGCCGCGGCAAGCGCCGGGATGCCGGGCAGGAGGCTCAGCAGCAGGGTGGAGAGGGCGGCGCAGGCGACGCCGAGCAGCACGCAGGGCCTGCGCCCGATCCGGTCCGGCAGCGGGCCGAGCAGCGGGGCGGTGACGATGGCGGTCGTCGCGTAGCAGGCGAAGGCGAGGGCCAGCGCCCCGGCGCCGTAGCCGCCCGCCGCGGCATAGGCACCGTAGAGCGGCAGCGGCACGGTTGTGGCAAGGCCGACGGCCGCGACCGCCAGCCCGATGACCAGCGCGGCCTGGCGGTGTGGCGGGGCAGTCAGCGGGGCCCTGCCCCTGTCCGATGGCCGGCGGTGGACCGGAGCGGCGCGCGGACGGGCCTGCGCGCCTGGGCGCGCGCCGCCGCAGGGCGGGCAGGGGCCGCCGGTGGACCGGCATTCGGGCATGGACGCAGTCCGCGGCCGCCGTCCCTGGCCTGCGCAGTGATGGACATGGGGGCAGGATGGCATGTGCGGCGGGCGCTGACGATGACCCCGGAGGGCGGGCGAGGCCGCCCCTTACCAGCGGCCCTCATCAGTGGTCCCGGCAGCGCGGGCGGCAGCCCGTGCCGGGGAGGCGCCCTTGCCCGGATGCGCCCAGGCATCGGGGCCGCGGATATCAGCCTTCCCCGAAGCCGACGAACAGGTAGCCCATGCCGCGCAGGGAGCGGATGCAGTCCTGCCCCTCCAGCTTGCGCCGCAGCTTGGCGATCAGCACGTCCACCGAGCGGTCCTCGGCCGACCAGGGCCGGTTCAGCGCCTCCCGGCAGATCGTCTCGCGGTCCACCGGTGTGCCCTCCCGCCCGGCCAGCACGCTGAGGACCCGGAACTCCGCCGCCGTCAGCTCGCAGCCCCGGCCATCGGGCCGCAGCACGTCCCGCCGCGCCTCGTCCAGCCGCCAGGCCGAGACGGCGGGCGCGCCGCGGGCGCCGGTGCGCCGCAGCACCGCGGCGATCCGCGCCAGCAATTCGCGGGGCGAGGCGGATTTCGCCACATGGTCGTCCGCCCCGAGCTCCAGGCTGAGGATGCGGTCCACCTCGCTCACCCCACCGGTCAGCATGATGCAGGGCAGCGTGCTGACCTCCCGCAGCCGCCGCAGCACCCCGATGCCGTCCTCGCCCCGCAGCCGGTGGTCGAGGATCAGGATGTCCGGCCTTTCCACCGGCATCGCCGCCAGGAAGCCCGCCCCCGTCATGTGCAGGCTGACGGTGCAGCCATGCTCCCCGAGGAAGGTGGCCAGCTCGGCCCCGAACTCGGCATCGTCATCCACCAGAGCGACCCGGTAGGACATCCAACCTCCACTATTCCTGACAATTCCGGGCAGGCACCACCCATCGCCCCATTGTATTCCATGGACTGCATCGACTGGCGCATCTCCGATCCGCCGGCCTCAACCCTGCATGGCGTCCGCCACTTCGACCCGCGGCGCCTCCGCCCCCGCCGCCCGCAGCCGCAGCCGGAACTCCGCCCCGCTGGCGCCATTGGCCGCCGTGATCTCGCCGCCGAGCGAGCGCAGGATGCCCTGGCAGAGCGAGAGGCCGAGCCCGGTCCCCTGGCCGGGCGCCTTGGTGGTGAAGAAGGGCTCGAAGAGCCGGGGCAGGACGGCTTCCGGGATCCCCGGCCCGGTATCGGCGATGCGGAGCGTCACCCACCCCCCCTCGGCCCGCCCCGTCACCGTGATGCGCCGCTCGGGCGTCGCGGCGCCCAGCATGGCGTCGCGCGCGTTCAGCAGCAGGTTGATCAGCACCTGCTCGAGCAGCAGGGCGCGGCCGCGCACCGGCGGCAGCCCCTCCGGCAGGTCCAGCGCCAGCGTCACCTCCGCCTCCCGCAGGGCGGCGCCGGCCAGCATGGTGGCGCCGGCCAGCACATCGGCCAGCGCCACCGATTCCAGCGTGCCGGGATCGATCCGGCCGAAGGCCCGCAGATGGTCGATGATGCCCTTGGCGCGCTGGGCCAGCAGGCTGATCCGCTCCATCCGCTTCAACGCGTCCGGGATTGCCTCCGCCCCGCGCCGGTGCAGCGCGTTGGCGGCATTCTCGGCGGCCAGCGCCATGGTCGAGACCGGCTGGTTCAGCTCATGCGCGAGCCCGGTCGCCATCTCCCCGAGCGTCGCCAGCTTGGCGCTCGCCACCAGCGCCGCCTGTGCCTCGCGCTGCTCCGTGACGTCCCGGATGTAGCCGACCAGCTCGGTCCGGCCATCGGCATGCCGCCGCACCGGCTGCACCGTGGCGCGGAGCCAGCGCCGGACCTCGTCCGGCCGGCGGAAGAGCAGGTCGGCCGTCTGCCGCCCTTCCGAGGCCGCCCGCTGGTGCAGGCCCGGCACCGCATGTGGCGGCTCCGCCTGCTCGACCCGCTTCAGGATGTCGGGGAGGGTGGTCAGAGCCGCTCGGTCGAGCCCGGTCAGCTCCTGGATCGTCGGGCTGGCATAGAGGAAGCGAAGGCCGCCGGCGGCATCGGCCTCGGCGCGGTAGGCGGCGCCGGGCAGCCCCTCCAGCACCCGGGCCAGCTCCTGCTGCAGCGCCTCGGCCGCCGCCAGCGCTGCCTGGCCCTGCCGCCGCTGCCGCCGCTGATGGAGCAGCAGGACCAGGCCGAAGCCGAGGAGCATGGCGGCGATCACGCCGGCACGCAGCAGCCTGCGTAGCCGGTGCGGGTCGGCCAGCGCCGCCTCCGCGTCGATGCTCGCCGAGACGAAGAGGGAGGTACCGGGCACCCGGCGCAGGGCAACGAAGATGTCACGGCCGTCGATGGAACTGCGGGTGCGGACCACGCCCTCGGCCCCGGCGCGCATCATGCCGAGGACCGGGCTGTCGGCCCGGACGGTGCGCCCGATGGTGGCGATGGGATCGTCGCTGCGGGCGAGGAAGATCCCGTCCTGCCGGATCACCGCGGCACCGCCGCGGTCGCCCGCCAGCAATTCGCGCAGCAGCCGCGACAGGTCCAGCGGATCGAGCGAGACGACGATGACGCCGGCGAAGCGCCCATCCGCCTCGCGGACCGCCCGGCTGAATTGCAGGGTCGGCAGGTTCGACACGCGGCCGATCAATGGCTCGCTGACGAAGAGCCGGTCGGGCGGCGGGCTGCCGTCCGGCAAGGGCAGGTGGGCGCGGAAATGCGCCCGGTCCGAGAGATCGACCGGCTGCCAGCCTTCCACCGAGGACCAGGCGACGCGGCCATCGGCGCCGATCAGCGCGAGCTGGAGGATGCCGAAGGCGCGCCGCCCGACCACCCGGCGGGCCAGCGCCTCCAGCGCCGCCGCGCCCTCCCGGTTGCCCTGGGCGAGCAGGGCGAGCCTCTCCCGCACCATCCGGTCGAGCGCATCGACGGCATCGAGGCTGCGGAGCAGCGTCAGCCGCGCGGCCTCGGCCTCCCGCGCCGCCTCGGCGAAGGCGGCGGCCTCGGCGCGCTGCAACTCCCGCCGGTGGACGCTCTCGATGCCGAGATGCAGGGCGAGGCCGGCGAGGCAGACGAGACCGAGGGCGAGCAGCAGGCCGAAGCGATTCCGCACCGAGGCCAGCATGGTCATTCGGTCGGCAGTTCGAGCGCGGCCTCGATGCCGCCTTCCGGCCGGGGCCGCAGGCTGAGGCGCCCGCCATGCCGCTCCGCCACGCGCCTGGCGATGGCAAGGCCGAGGCCCAGCCCTTCCCGCCGGCGATTGAGCGCGGAGCCCTCCACCGCGAAGGGGCGGCCGGCATCGGCCAGCAGGGCGTCCGACATGCCATGGCCGCGGTCGCGCACCACCAGCCGCAGCACCCTGCCCATCTGTTCCGCGCCGAGCTCGACCGTGCCGTGCTGCGGTGTCGCGTGGATCGCGTTGTCGAGCAGCCCGGCCAAGGCGGCGGCGAGGTCGCCGGCCTCGGCCCGGAGGGGGAGGCAGAGCAGCGGGCCGATCACCACATGCACATCGCGGGCCGCCGCCAGGCGCCGGGTGCGGGCCACCGCCTCGGTCAGCAGGCCGTGCACATCGACCATCTCCAGGCTGCCCCGGGATTCGCCGCGCAGCCTTTCCCAGGTGAGCAGCTTGTCGACCGTCTCCAGCAGCCGCTCCCCGGCCTCGCGCAGATGCAGGCCGTAGCTCTGCGCCGCCTCCGGCGTCCTGGCATGGCCGCCCTCCAGCAATTCGGCGAAGCCGATCACCGGCACCAGCGGCGTGCGCAGCTCATGCGCCAGCAGGCGGAGCCGGTCCTCCGTCTCGCCCACCTCGGGCGGCAGGCTCGGCCGGGCGGCCTCCAGCTTCCCCAGCGCGGCCGAGAGGCGGCCGGCCAGCGCGCTGCGCTCCTCCTCCGCCTCCTGCAGCCGGGCCCCGATGGCGGCGCGCTCCGCCGCCGCGGCGCGGCGGGCGAGGGCACGTTCCATGGCGGCCCGCACGGCGCGGGCGGCCTCCGGCAGGCCGAAGGGCTTGGTGAGGAAGTCGGAGACGCCGCTGCGCATCGCCTCCACCGCCTGGTCCATGGAACCATGGGCGGTGATCAGCACGACGCCGCGCGCGGTCGCGTCCGGCTCGGTCGCGAGGACCTCGGCCGCGAGGGACAGGCCGCTGCCGCCGGGCATGCGGATGTCGGAGACCAGCACGCCGATGCCGGGATCGGCGCGCAGCAGGGCGAGGGCGGCGGCGGCGGAATTGGTCGTGGCGACCTCGAAGCCTTCCTCGCGCAACCCGTCCGACAGTTCCTCGGCGAGCATCGGCTCGTCATCGACCACGAGGACGGAAAGGCCGGGCCGGCCAGGGCTTGGCCGCCGCTGCCCGGGCCCGTTCTCGTTGTGCATGGACCGTAAATCCCCGCCCGGCCACTCGATACCAGACGCTTAACTAGTCTTACTGTGTCAAAGCTTTCCGGTCTTCCTATATGTGGGGGATGGTAGAGAGGCAGACAAGGCGGCCGAGGACGGGCGAGGCGCGGTTCGCGGCCTATCTGGGGGCGATCACGGCGGG
>NZ_JAJAQI010000002.1 GCF_020523605.1 Roseicella aerolata
CAGGACCGTCGGCACCCTCTGGGATACCATCGGCAGTCTCCTCGACCGCTTCAGTCCGAGCGAGTGCGCCGCCTACTTCCAACACTGCGGCTATGCACAGTCAGGGCAATAAAGGTCTAAGCGGCCCGGCGGCCCAGCGCGCGCAGCCTTGCCTCCCAGCGCGCCACGCCGGCGGCGTCCAGCGCGCCCACCTGCCCGACAAGCGTCGTCCGGACAGGCGCGAGGCCGACGAAGCGGAGGATGCTGCGCTCCAGCACGCGCACCCCGCCGCCACCGAACCACCAACGGTAGAGGAATACCGGCATGCCCATGGTGGCAATGATCCGGCCGGAGCGGCCACGCAGCGCCGGCTCGGTCCAGCCCCGGTCCTTGTAGCGGAAGGCGAAGCCCGGCCGCAGCGCCTGTTCCAGGAAGGCCTTCAGCAGGGCCGGCATGTCGCCGAGCCAGACGGGCATCACCACCACCCAGTGCTCGGCCCAGCCGAGCACTTCCTGTGCCGCGGCGATGTCGGGCGGCGGGGTGCCGTGCTCGAAATCCCGCTGGCTGCGGAGCAGCGGGACGCCCAGCCTCGCGGGCGCGATGACCCGGACCTCGTGCCCGGCCTCCCGCGCGCCGGCGGCATAGGCCTCGGCCAAGGCATGGCCAAGATGCGGGGCGGCGTCGGGATGACCCTGGATGATCGCGATGCGGCGCATACGAAAAGAATGGCGCCGCAGGCCGTGGCCCGCCTTGCGCCGCCGCAAGCGGGTCGCTCGACGCCTCCCGCACGGGACGGACCGGGTGACCCGGGCGGGACGGCCGCCGGAGCGCCGCCGCGCCGTTCGGCGGCCGGACCTTACCCTGAAGGAGGACGCCAGACCCGGGCCATGACATGCCGACGCATGTCATGCCTCAGACGTCGGCAGCCCTCCGGGCCATGGCTTCGCGGCGCATGCCGCAGGTCGGGACGTCGCGGGGCAGGCATCAGCCCCGCCCGACCACCTCGGCCAGCGCCTTGCCGACATCCACCGTTCCGGCATTGCCGCCCATGTCGCGGGTACGCGGGCCGCCCTCGGCCAGGTGCTTCTCGATCGCGCTCACGATCGCGTCCGCCGCGGCCTTCTCCCCCAGATGCTCCAGCATCATGGCGCCGGACCAGATCTGGCCGATGGGGTTGCAGATCCACTTGCCCGCGATGTCGGGGGCCGAGCCATGCACCGGCTCGAACATGCTCGGGAACGCCTTCTCCGGGTTGATATTGGCCGAGGGCGCGATGCCGATGGAGCCGGCGACGGCGGGGCCGAGATCCGAGAGGATGTCCCCGAACAGGTTGGAGCCGACCACCACGTCGAACCAGTCCGGGTGCTGCACGAAATGCGCGCAGAGGATGTCGATATGGAACTGGTCGGTGGTGACGTCCGGGTACTGCTTCGCCATGGCGGCGAAGCGCTCGTCCCAATAGGGCATGGTGAAGGTGATGCCGTTGGACTTGGTGGCGCTGGTCACCTTCCTGCGCTTGCGGGTCATCGCCAGTTCGAAGGCGTATTTCAGGATGCGGTCGGTGCCGGTGCGCGTCAGGACCGATTGCTGGGAGACGAATTCGCGGTCCGTCCCCTCGAACATGCGCCCGCCGACCGAGCTGTACTCGCCCTCGGTATTCTCGCGGACCACGTAGAAGTCGATATCCTCCGGCCCACGGTTGGCGAGCGGCGTCTTCGCGCCCGGCATCAGCTTGCAGGGGCGGAGGTTGACGTACTGGTCGAAGCCGCGGCGGATCGGGATCAGCAGGCCCCAGAGCGAGACATGGTCCGGCACGCCCGGCCAGCCGACCGCGCCGAGGAAGATCGAGTCGCTGTCCTTCAGCCGGTCCATGCCGTCATCCGGCATCATCCTGCCGGTCTTCTGGTAGGTGTCGCAGGACCAGTCGTATTCCGTCAGTTCCAGCTCGAAGCCGAAGCGGCGGGCGGCGGCGTCCAGCACGCGCAACCCCTCGGGCGTCGTCTCCTTGCCGATGCCGTCGCCGGGGATGACGGCGATGCGATACTTCCGCGCCATGGCGTGTCCTCCGATCAGGGGGCGCAACCTGAAGCGGAGGGCGCGGGCCGGCAAGCCCCCGCCCTGCAGGTGCAGGGCGCCCGCGTTATGCTATGCCCCCCACCCCGCCCGACCAGGACCCGCCATGCCGCCCTCCGTCGCCGACCTCGCCCCCTATGCCGATTTCGTCCTGCGGGACGCGGCCATCCCGGAGCTGCCGAACCACTACCGCGGCAAGGTGCGCGAGAATTACGACCTGCCGGACGGGCGCCGGATCATCATCGCCACCGACCGGCTCTCGGCTTTCGACCGTATCCTCACGGCGGTGCCGCTGAAGGGGCAGGTGCTGACCCAGCTCGCCCGCCATTGGTTCGAGCGGACGGCGGATCTCTGCCCGAACCATGTCATCGAATATCCGGACCCGAACGTGGTCGTCTGCCAGCGACTCTCCATCATGCCGGTCGAGGTGGTGGTGCGGGACTACCTGGCGGGCACCACCTCCACCTCCATCCTCTCCATGTACAGGGCGGGGCGGCGGGAGATGTACGGCCACCGCTTCCCGGACGGCCTTCGCCCGAACCAGAAGCTGCCGCAGACCATCCTGACACCGACCAGCAAGGCCTTCGATGCCGGCCATGACGAGGAGCTGACGCCGGCGCAGATCCTGGAGGGCAAGCTCCTGACCGCGGCGCAATGGGAGAAGGTTTCGGCCCTCGCCCTCTCGCTCTTCGCCCGCGGACGGGAGATGGCGGCGAAGCAGGGTCTGATCCTGGTGGATACGAAATACGAATTCGGCTTCGACGCGGCGGGCGAGATCGTCCTGGCCGACGAGATCCACACCCCGGATTCCAGCCGCTACTGGTTCGGGGCGAGCTACCCCGAGCGTTTCGAGGCCGGCCAGGCGCCGCAGAGCTTCGACAAGGACTTCGTCCGGAGCTGGGTCGTCGCCCGCTGCGATCCCTACAAGGACGCGATCCCGGAGATCCCGCGCGAAGTGAACCTCGAAGCCTCACGGATCTATATCGAGGCCTTCGAGATGGTGACCGGCAGGCCCTTCCCCCTGCCGCCCACGGACCGCCCGGTGCTGGAGCGCATCCGGGCCAATCTCCGTCCCTATTTCTGAGCGGGCGCCCGGGCCCGGACACCGCCGCCAGGAAGGCGTTCATCCGGGCAGAGCCTGCGGCCGGACGAGGTAGTCCGGCAGGCCGGAACGGCCCGGGCAGCGTTCTCCCGAACTGGCCACGCCCCCGCCACGCAGGGGCACGCCTCCCGGAGCGAGGCGAGAGGCTCTCGCAAACAGGGCAGGCCGGCCGGCTTCCGCCCCGGGCGACCGCCCTCAGCGCCGCAGCGGGATCAGCCGCCAGGCCAGGGCGAACAAGGGCACGGCCAGCGCCACCACCCCCGCCCAGACGGCCGGACGCAGGCCGAAGCTGACATCCAGATTCGCCCACAGGATGCGCCCGGCTGGCAGGTTGGTCGCCAGGGCGAACCAGGCATATTCGATCCCTGCCGCCGCCAGCACCGTCAGCGGCGCCAGCGCGACCAGCGCCGGCAACCGCACCCGCCAGCCCGCCGGCATCGCGCGCCACAGCAGCAGCCAGGCCAGGAAGCCGGCCGCCATCACCGCTTCCCACAGCTGCGACTTGGACTGCAGGAAGAAGTGGAGGACCCCAAGCGCGGCGATCGGGAAGGCCAGCGCATGCAGCCGCTTCCAGCGCGGGCCGAGCTGCCGGATCCAGCCATCGGACGAAGTCCAGCCGAGGACCGCCAGCCCCAGCAGGGCGACGAAGCCGATGGTCAGGTAGACACGCAGCGCGATCTCGGATGCCACTTTCCACAACGAGAAATTCTCGTGCCCGACGTAGAGCGCGAGGTGCAGCCCGGCATAGGCCAGGGTGGTCAGGCCGAGGAGCCGCCGCAGGGCCAGGATGCGCGGCTCCGCCAGGATCTTCCCGATCGGCGTCACCGCCAGGGTCAGCAGCAGCAGGCGGATGGTCCAGAGGCCGATCTCCTTCAGCGCCGCCTTCCAGGGCTCCGGCCCCAGCAGGCCGAGCGCGGCCTGCGCGGCCACCCAGGCGGCCGGCGCCATCAGCAGGGCAAAGACGATGGCCCGCAGCACGGAGAACCGGCCGGCGCGGTCCTGCCAGGGCCAGGTGAAGGGGCGCGGCCGCCCGGCCGGCAGGGGAAAGGCGGAGCGGAGGATGGCCTGCATCATGCCTGACATGTCGTCGCGCCCGCCGCTCCGGGAACCCCCTGCCCCGCCGACAACCCCTCGAGCGCCACCGGCCCAACCCGGTGGCGGCGGATGCGCTCCTGTGGCGCGGCCTGCGCCTTCTCGCCGGGGCTGGCCGTATAGGCGGCCGGGAGAGGTCTCCGCCGCGGCCAGTCCTGGGGCCACGGGGCAGCCCGGAGGTGCCGGGCCGGGAACGCCCCACTCCTGCCGTCCCGGCCACCGCAGGCCGGTGTCACACCCAGCCGCGCGCCCGGATCTCGGCTGCCACCCGCCCCGCCTCGTCCAGCGGCTGCCGCGGGAAGGGCGCCGGCGCCGCCGCCAGCATCCTGGCCTGGCCGGCGGCGATCAGGCTGCCATGCAGCCGCATATGCCGCGGCCCGAGCCCGCCGGGATCGGCGATGAAGACCGGCACGGCGGTCGCCAGTGCTTCTGACAGCATGGAGACGCTGTCGCCCGTCACCACCACCGCATCCGCCCAGGCGAGGAAGCCGGCATAGGGGTTCGGGCCGCCATCACCCCAGCGATGCAGCCGATGCGGCCGGCCGGCGAGGGCGCCGGCCAGCGCCTCGGTCGCCGCGGCGCCGGTGCGGCGGCTGGCGGTCGCCAGGACGCTGCCGGCGAAGCCCGCGACCTCCGCCCCGAGCGCGGCGGCGATGCCGGGCGCCATGTTCTCCGCCCGCACCGGCCCGCCCACCAGCAGGGCGACGCGCGGCCTGGGCAGGTCCGCCAGCACCGCCCATTCCGCCCCCGCCGCCGCCAGCCGCGCCGGGGTCATGCGGTGGCAGGCGCCCAGGATGGGAAAGGCATTGGCCGCCTCCGGCGGTTGGTCCTGGGCGGAGCGCGCCGGGGAAAGGTCGTGCCGGCCGAGCACCAGCAGGTCGAACCCCGCCGCCCCCGCGCCCGGTCGCATGCAATGCACCAGCCGTGCCCCCTGCCGCCCCAGCCAGCGCGCGACCGGGGCCGAGCGCCGGCCGGCGGAGAGCACCAGCCTCGGCCAGGGCGCGCGCAGCCGGGCCCGCGCTGCGGAGTCGAGGCCGGCCAGGCTCGGCCAGGGCCAGGGCACCCGGGCGAGCGGCCCCCAGCCGAGCGGGACGGTCCGGAAGGGCACCCCCAGCCGTTCCGCGATGCCGAGCGGCTGGGCCGCCGTGCCGGCGCGCGGATCGGCCAGGACCCAGGTCGTCGCCTCCTCCGTCATGGACGCCGTTCCGCGTGAGGGTTACGAGACGGCGACACGACGCCGGCAGGGATATGCGCCATGGCCATGCAACATGCTTCCGACTGGGACCGGGACGCCGCGCTGACGACCGCGCGCATCCTGCTGGAGATCAAGGCGGTGAATTTCCGCCCGGAGGAGCCCTACACCTTCACGAGCGGCTGGAAGAGCCCTGTCTATATCGACTGCCGCAAGATCATCTACTTCCCCCGCGCCCGGACCAAGATCTGCGACCTGGGCGTCGAGAAGATCGGCCGGCATGTCGGTTATGAGACCATCGAGGTGGTGGCGGGCGGCGAGACGGCCGGCATCCCCTTCGCCGCCTGGATCGCCGAGCGCATGGCAACACCGATGGCCTATGTGCGCAAGAAGCCGAAGGGCTTCGGCCGCGGCGCGCAGATCGAGGGCGACGTGCCGGAGGGCAAGAACACCCTGCTGGTCGAGGACCTGACGACCGATGGGGGTTCCAAGATCCGCTTCGCCCAGGCGCTGCGCGATGCGGGCGCGACCTGCGACCACACCTTCGTGGTCTTCTATTACGGCGTCTTCCCCGGCAGCTTCGAGACCATGAAGAATATGGGCCTCAACCTCCACCACCTCTGCACTTGGTGGGACGTGCTGGAGGTCTGCCGCGAGCGCCCCTATTTCGCCGAGAGCGCGCTGAAGGAAGTGCGGAAATTCCTGGAGGACCCGGTGGCCTGGTCGAAGGCGCATGGCGGTATCGGCTCGGTCGAGGAGGCGCGGGCGATGCGCGACGGGGCGGAGAAGGGCTAGGCCGCGAAGCAGGCGGCCCGATGCGAAGGAGAGACCGGATGAACCGACCCACCGCCCCCCTTCGCATCCCGGCGCGGGCCGCGGCATGAGCCGGGCCGTCCTGGCCGGCCTCGCCGGCGCCGTGCTGGCGGCCCTGCCCGCCGCCGCACAGGGCCAGCGCGAGACGCTGACCATCGGCATCACCCAGTATCCCAGCACCTTCCACCCCAATATCGAGAACATGGCGGCGAAGTCCTATGTCCTCGGCTTCGCCCGCCGCCCGGTCACCGCCTATGGCCCGGACTGGCAGCTCACCTGCCTGCTCTGCGAGACGCTGCCGACGCTGGAGAACGGCCTCGCGGTGCGGGAGACGACGGCCGAGGGCAAGCCAGGCCTCCGCGTCACCTACCGCCTCCGCGCCGATGCCCGCTGGGGGGATGGCACGCCCGTCTCGGCCGAGGATCTGCGCTTCGCCTGGGAAGCCGGGCGGAACCCGGAGACCGGCTTCGGTCCGGCGGAGTTCTACCGCTCCACCTATGAGCTGATCGTCGAGGATGCGCGCACCGTCACGCTGCGCGTCGATAAGGTGACCTTCGACTTCGCCTCGCTCGGCGACTTCCAGCCCCTGCCGGCGCATGTCGAACGCACCCGCTGGAGCCAGGAGCCGCGCACCTACCGCAACCGCACGGCCTATGACACCGAGACGACGAACCCCGCCCTCTGGTCCGGCCCGTACCGCATCACCGGGGTGCAGCCCGGCGCCGGCGTGACGCTGGAGCGCAACTCGACCTGGCAGGGCCCCTCGCCCGCCTTCCGGCGCATCCAGATCCGCACGGTCGAGAACACCGCGGCGCTGGAGGCGCAGCTGCTGGCGGGGCAGCTCGACATGGTGGCGGGCGAGCTCGGCCTGCCGGTCGAGCAGGCGGCGGCGCTGGAGCGGCGCACCGGCAGCCGCTTCCACATCGAGTACAAGCCGGGGCTGATCTACGAGCATCTCGACCTGCGGCTGGACAACCCGGTCCTGGCGGACCCGCGGGTGCGGCAGGCCCTGCTGCTGGCGATCGACCGGGCGCAGATCGTCGCCCGGCTGTTCGAGGGGCGGCAGACCGTCGCGCATAGCAGCGTCAACCCGCTCGATCCGATGCATGATCCCGGCGTCCGCGCCTGGCCCTTCGACCCGGCCCGCGCCAATGCGCTGCTGGACGCGGCGGGCTGGACCCGCGGGCCGGACGACATCCGCCGCAACCCGGGCGGCGACCGGCTCTCGGTCGAGCTGATGACCACCGCCGGCAACCGGGCGCGGGAGGCAGTGCAGCAGGTGCTGCAGGGCATGTGGCGCCAGGCGGGCATCGAGGCGCGGATCAGGAACGAGCCGCCGCGGGTCTTCTTCGCCGAGACCATGTCGAAGCGCCGCTTCCAGGGCGCCGCCCTCTTCGCCTGGATCAGCGCGCCGGAGGGCGTGCCGCGCAGCACCCTGCACTCCGAGGAGATTCCGACCGAGGCCCGCAACTGGTCCGGCCAGAACTACACGGGCTACCGCAACCCGGAGATGGACGCGCTGCTGGAGGCGATCCCGGTGGAGCTGGACCGGGAGAAGCGCCGCGCCCTCTGGTCCCGCCTGCAGGCGATCTATGCGGAGGAGCTGCCGGCGCTGCCGCTCTGGTTCCGCGCCGATGCGCATATCTGGCCGCACTGGCTGGGGAATGTGCGGCCGACCGGGCATCTGAACCCGACCTCCCTCTGGGTGGAGGAGTGGCGGGTGCGGTAGCACCCGCCTTGCAGGTCTCCCTCAGAACCGCGTCGTCAGCGCGAAACGTGCGGCGAAGGGCGCGCCCGGGGTGATGTTGTTGTTGCTGTGCGCCACGGGGTAGTACTTCGCGCCGAAGAGATTCTCGAAATTCGCCTGCGCCGTGATGCGGTCCGTGACGTTCCAGTAGAGCGCGGCGTCGAAGCGCGTGAAGGCCGGGATCCGCACCGCGTTGTCCGTCGCGGCGTAGTAGCCGGACTGGTGCACCACGCCGAGCCCGGCGCCGAACTGCGGCAGGAAATCGTAGCGGTTCCAGAGGGAGAGGGTGTTCTGCGGCACGAAGGGCACGTTGTTGCCCTTCCTGACGGTCGCCGACTGGTCGCTGGTGATCTCCGATTCCTGGATCGCCCAGCCGCCCAGCACGCTCCACTTGTCGGTGACGCGGCCGCGCGCGCCCAGCTCGAAGCCACGCGTGCGGGTGCCGTCCACCAGGATGGAGCGGGTGATGTCGTTCGGGTCGGTCACCGCCAGGTTGGTGCGGTCAAGCTGATACAGCGCCGCGGTGACGGAGAAGGCCGGCCGGACATCCCACTTGGCGCCGACCTCGTAATTGGTGAAGCGCTCCGGCTTCAGCGACTGGTTGGTCACGGTCAGCGAGCCGAGCTGCTCGCCCGCCCGTGGCAGGTAGGTGTTGCTGAAGCTGGCATAGAGCGAGAGCGGCAGCTGCCGGAGCGGCTGCCAGACCAGGCCGATGCGCGGCGAGACGGTGTTGTCCGTCTGCTCGAGGCTCTGGCCGGTGCGGTTGTTGCGGACATCCACGTTGAAGTGGTCGAAGCGCAGCCCGGCGATCAGCTGCAGCCCCGGCAGGAGCTGCACCTGGTCCTGCAGGTAGAAGGCGGCCGTGCTGGCGACGCTGCTGTTGTTGGCATCGGTCGCGCTCTGGCGGAAGGTGACCGGCACGTTGATGCGGGTGGCGCCGAGCGGGGTGACGAAGCTGGTGGCATTCGCGCCGACCGAGGTGAAGTAGCCGGTATTGCGGTAGTTGTCCGTCTCCTGCCGCGCCAGTTCGACGCCGGCCAGGATCTTGTGCTGGAAGGGCCCGGTCGTCAGGTCGAAGACCAGGTCGGTCTGGTTGATCAGGTTCTGCCGGTGGGTCGCCATGTTGTAGGCCGCGATCGAGACCGCCTGGCCATTGGCGCTGACCGCGCCGGAGAAGACGTTCTGGTAGAACTTGTCGTAATCGGCGAAGCGGAACTGGTTGCGCAGCAGCACGCCGTTGGTGAAGCGGTGCTCGGCCGAGAGGTTCAGGGCGTTGACCTGGGCATGCACCGGGCTGCGGCCGGGATCGCCGACGAAGGTGGAGCGGCCGAGGTCGAGCGGCCGGCCGCGGAAGGAGGGGACGCCGCGGTCCGCCGTGCGCTCGTCGCGGAAATACTCGTAGGAGGCGCGGATGAGGGTGGAATCGCCGATGCGGAAGGCGAAGGTCGGGTTGATGCCGTAGCGCTTGATGTTCACGCCGTCGCGGTAGCTGTCCGACTCCTCGTACATGCCGAGCAGCCGGAAGGCGGCGTTCTCGTTGATCGCCTGGCCGAGGTCTAGGCTGCCGCGCCACTGGCCGAAGGAGCCGGCCTGCAGCCGGACCTCCCGCCGCTGCTCCCAGTCCGCCTGCTTGGTCACGCGGTTGATCACGCCGCCGGTGCCGCCGCGGCCGAAGATCATCGCATTCGGGCCGAGCAGCACCTCGACGCGGTCGATGTTGTAGAAATCACGGTAGTACTGAACGTCGTCACGGAGACCGTCGACGAATAGGTCGGCGGTGGTGGACTGGCCGCGCAGCACGGGGGTGTCGCGGTTGCCTTCGCCCTGCGCATAGCCGGCGCCGGGCACGTAGCGCAGCACGTCGCCCAGGTTCTGCGCGGAGAGATCGCGGATCGCTTCCTGCGTGATGACGGTCACGCTCTGCGGCACGTCGCGCAGCGGCGTGTCGGTCTTCGTCGCCGTGCCGGTGCGCTGCGCGGCATAGCCCGTGGCCGCGGCCGGGGCGGCGCTGACATCGATCTGCGGCAGGGCGATGGCGCCGCCCTCGGCCGGGGCGGCTGGTGCCGCCGCCTGGGCCAGGGCGGCCGCCGGCGCCGCGAGGGTGATGGCGAGCAGCGAACTCGCCGCCATCAGCCGCGCCCGCAGGCAGGGGCGCCCAGATTGCCGGATTACGGCCGCCCCGCCCTGCCCGTTCGCTCCCGCGTCCCGCCCTGCCTCGTGCATCGGTCCCAACTCCGTATCCGAGAATGCGAATCAGTCGCATTTGCGGGGCTTAGAACGCAGATCGGTCGGTCTGGCAAGGGGCTGCCGCTTGCGCGGACCGGCCGGTTGCCGGCTGCAGGCCACACCACGTCGTGATTCCCGCCGGCCGCCCGGACGCGTGGCCGCATCCGGGTCGGGGCGCCGCACCTGCGGCGGGCCGACCCGGGCAGGCTGGCGCGCGCGTTGCACTGGCGCCCGCGTTGCACTGGCGCCCGCGTTGCACTGGAGCGCGCGTTGCAAGAGTCGAGGATCGGAGCCATCGATCCAAGGCCAGGTTTGCAAGTTATTCGCAATTGCAGTAGGCCTCGCCGCATGTCCAGCCCGGCGCATGCGCCCTCCCCCGAGAACCCGGCCATGGCGCACCTCCCGGCCAGGACAGGGCGCCGCCCGGGCGGCAGCCCCTCTCGGCCTCTCCTGCTGCTGCATCGCTGGGCGGGGCTCCTGCTCGGCCTCGTTCTTGCCGTCATCGGGGCGACCGGCAGCATCCTCTCCTTCCAGCGGGAGATCGGGGCGGCGCTCAACCCGGCGCTGTTCCATGCCTCCGGCCCCGCCGATCCGGCGATCGGCTTCGCGGCGATCCGGCGCCTGGCCGAGGCCCGCGGCCAAGCCATCGGCAGCATCCGCCCGCCGGACACGGTCTGGCCGGTCTGGGTGGTCTCGCCACCGCGCGGCGCGCGCGGGACGCTGACCGCGCATTACGACCCCACGACCGGCACCCTGCTCGGCGAACGCGACCCGCGCCGCAGCGTCATCGGCGTGACACGCGAACTGCACGACACGCTCCTGCTCCGCGACCACGGCGGACGCCAGGCGGTGGGCTGGCTCGGCGTGGCGACGCTGCTGTTCTGCGCCACCGGCATCTGGCTGTGGTGGCCGCGCACCGGCGGCCTCGGCCGTGCCCTGGTCACCCTGCGCCGCCGGCCCGCGCTGCTGCTGCACCTCGACCTGCACCGGGTCGTCGGGATCTGGATGGCGGCGGTGCTGGCGGTGGTCGCCTTTTCCGGCATCGCCATCATCTTCCCCGGCTGGTTCCGTCCGCTGCTCGGCATCGAGGCGCCCGCCCCCGCCCCGCAGCGCCCCGGCCCCGCCGGGCGCGGAGAGGCGCGCGAGGCGCCGCGGCAGGACCGCCCTGGCGCGCCCGTGGGGCCGGATGCCGATGTGATCGCCGCCATGGTGCTCACCCATCTGCCGGGCCAGGAGGTCACCGGCGTGACGCCGCCGGCGCGCCCGGGCCAGCCCTGGTCGGTGACGCTGCGCCCTCTCGGCACCGATCCGGAGATCCGCGGCCGCACCATGCTCAGCCTCGATGCCACCTCCGGCGCCGTGCTGCAGGAGCGCGGCCCACGCACCCGCGGCGCGGCGGGGGAGGCGCTGGCGCAGCAGCGCTGGCTGCATGGCGGCGCCCTGCTCGGCATGCCCGGCCGGGTCGTCGTGTTCCTCTCCGGCCTGGCCATGCCGCTCTTCTTCGTCACCGGCCTCGCCGCCTGGCTGCTCCGCCGCCGCAACCGCCGCCGCCTCCGCGCTGCCGCCTTCCTGTCCGGGAGCCCCGCATGAACCCCGCCCCCCCTGATCTCTCGCCCCTCGCCCTTCTCCTGCAGGCGGATATCGTCGTGCAGGCGGTGATGGCGGTGCTGGCGCTCGCCTCGCTCGCCTGCTGGGCCATCATCCTCGAGAAGACGGTGGTGCTGCGCCGCCTGGCGCGGGAGGCGCGTGCGCTGGCCGCCCAGGCAAGGGTGCGGCCGGACGGTGCCGCCCCCGCGGGTGAGGGCCTTGCCGCCGTGACGCTCCGCGCCGGCCATGCGGAATGGCGCGAGGGGCGCGACCATGCCGAGACCGCCGGCGAGTTCCGCGACCGGCTGGAGCGCGCCATGCGCGGCGCCGTGACGCAGGAACTGCGCCAGGCGGAACCCGGCCTGCCGCTGCTGGCGACCATCGGCTCGGTCAGCCCCTTCATCGGCCTCTTCGGCACGGTCTGGGGCATCATGCACAGCTTCTCCGGCATCGCCGCGCAGCAGGACACCAGCCTCGCCACCGTGGCGCCGGGCATAGCGGAGGCGCTCTTCGCCACCGCCATCGGCCTTGTCGCCGCCATTCCCGCGACCATCGCCTACAACCGCTACGCCACCCGCCTCTCCCGCATCCGGCAGGAGGCGCTGGCCGCGGCCGGCGCGATCGCCGGGCGGCTGGCGCGCCGGCCGGCCCTGGTGGCCGGCGGCCGCGCGGCGGCGGAGTAGCGGCCATGGCCATGATGCTGCCGGGCGGAGGCAAGGAAGACGGGGAGGCGCATCCCGTCGCCGACATCAATGTGACGCCGCTGGTCGATGTGATGCTGGTGCTGCTGGTCATCTTCATGGTGACGGCGCCGATGCTGACGGCCGGCGTCACCGTGGACCTGCCACGCACCGCGGCCCCGCGACTCGCCCCGCCGGAGCCGCCGGAGCCGCCGCTGGAACTTGGCCTGACGCGGGACGGCAAGCTTTTCCTGTTCAAGGAGGAACTGGCCGAGCCGGAACTGGAGCCGCGCCTCGCCGCCCTGCATGCCGAAACGCCGGACCGCGCCCTGCATCTCCGCGCCGATCGCGGCATCGAATATGGCGAGGTGCTGCGGGTGATGGGGCTGGTGCACCGCGCCGGCATCCACCGGGTGGCGCTGGTCTCGCAGCCCGAGCCGGCGCCCGCGGCGCGCTGATCGATGGCGCTCGGCAGGCCCCGCCCGGTCCCCATGGCACTGGAGACACCCCCGACCCCGCCGGCGGCCGCACCGGCCCCGCCCGGCCCGGCCGCCCGGGGCCGCGCCCTGGCCTGGGCCGGCTCCGCCGCGCTGCATCTGGCGGCCGGCGCCGTGCTGATGATCGGCCTGCCGGCGAAGCCGCCGCAGGCGCTGCCGGTGATGCTGCTGGAGATGCCGGCCCCTGAACCCTCGCTGCCGGTCGAAGCGCCGATGCCGGCCGGACAGATGGCAGCCGAGGCAGCACCGGAACCCCTGCCCCCCATCCCCGCCGAGCCGCCGCCGCCGGAGCCGCCCCCCATGGCCGAGCCGCCGCCGGAACCGCCGCCGCCGCTCGCCGAGGCGCCGCCGGAACCGCCGCCGCCCGAGCCGGCGAAGGTCGATCCGCCACCACCCGAGCCGCCGGCCACGGCGGCGGAGCTGCCGCCGCCGCCGCCCCCGCCGCCGCCCGCCCCGGCGCAGCCGCGCCGCCCGCCACCGCCGCGCCCGGCCATGGCGCAGGCCGCGCCGAGCCCCGCGCCTGCCGCGCCGCCTAGCCCGCCCGCCGCAGCGCCGGCCCCGGCGGCGGCCATGGCGGCGCCCTCGCCGCACTATGTCGCGCAGCTCTTCGCCGCGCTGGAACGCCACAAGACCTATCCCTCCGAGGCCCGCTACCGGCGTGCCCAGGGCGTCGCCATGCTCCGCTTCCGGATGCGGCGCGACGGCACGGTCGTCGGCTACCGGCTGGAGCGCAGCGCCGGCGACGCCGCGCTGGACGAGGCGGTGCTGGCCATGATCCAGCGCGCCTCCCCGCTGCCCGCCCCGCCGGCCGAGTTGCCGGGCGACCCGATCGAGCTGACCGTGCCGGTCCGCTTCGCCCTGCGCTGAGCGGCGGCATCACCGCGCCGTATTCGCGGCAGCGCCGGCATCGGTGCCAGAGCGGATCGCGGCAGGTAGTGCACGGCCGGACGCGTGCAGCCGCTCGCAAAACAAAGAGCACCAACGGATTGGCGTTCAGTCTTGAGCGCAATCCGCTGTAGCCTGCCCCATGGCCCGGGCGTCCCCGGCGCCCCGGCCGAGGGAGAGAGTCATGCCCAACGCCGTCCGCGAGCAGCACCCCTATCTCGACCTCTTCGCCTTCGCCCTGGTGCCCTATGCCAAGCACGGGCCGGACCACAGCAAGGACCCGCCCACGCCGCGCATGCTGCCGCTGACCGGCGGCTCGCCGGAATCGCAGCGGGTGCTGGACCTGCTGCTCGGCGCCGACCGCGACATCCGCGACGACCATGCCCGGGCCGCCGGCATCAACCTGGAATTGGCCGAGACCCGCATCCGGCTGGCCATCAGCCATGGCGACCGGTCACCGCGGCTGGAGAGCGCGCTGAAATGCATCGCCCTGGCGCGGGAGGAAGTGGCGCGCGGCGACACGCGCCGGGCCTGCGCCGCGCTGGCCGATGCGATCAAGGCGGCAACGCCTGCCGGGCCGGGCCGGGCCCCGTAACGGCGGGGAACAGGCGCCAACCCGGCGGCGTTCCTCCCCGGCGTGCCTGTCGCCTTGCGGTGGCGGGGACGCCGAACGGCAAGGAGGACCGCACATGTCCCGCAAGAATCACGCGCCCGGCGCCGGCGGTGGCAAGGAGAAGGGCCGCTCGGCCGGCGACCAGCAGACCGGCGGCGTGACCGGCGGCAAGCTCGGCGGCACCAACCCGCTCCGCTACCACGACGATGTCAGCGGCCGTCGCGGCGAGGCCGGGCAGGCCGGCGGCGGGACGCCGCAGGAGACGGAGCGCGTGCAGGACGACAAGGACCGGTCCGGCCGGCCCTGAGGCAGGCGGGGCGACGGCATCCCTGCGGTCGCCCGATGCCCAGGACGTCACTCCCCGCGAGGGAGGTCGGGGGCCCGACGGGGGCACCGGCCCTGGGGAGAGGGGAGAGGCGAGGGGACGGCATCCGTCCACCCGCCCGATGCCCAGGGTTGCTCCCTCCCGGAGCGGCCCTCCGCAGGCTGGCGCTACAGCGGAGTGCGTCCATGTCGGAACGCCCATCCGCGAGGGCCCTTTGGTCTTCGAGCAGGTTCACGCTGCCGGGCCATCACGCCCGTCCGCGATCCGCCCTGGCGCCGTACGGGTCCATGATCGGGGCCTTGGGTAGTCAGGCGCCCCGGATGGGGCGACCCGCAAGGCTTGGCCCATGCCGGCCGCCGAAGGTCCAGGCCTCCTGCGGCGGGCCCGCGGGCGTTCAGCCGCCCACCGGCCCGCCCGCGCCCCGCACCAGCCCGATCAGCGTGGTGCGCGGCGGCACGCCGGGCTGGAATTCCGGCCAGCGCGTCGCCGGCCGCTCGAAGCTCGTCCCCGGCTCGGCGCCAGGGTGGCGCACCGCGGTGAACAGCACCTCCCCATCCGGGGTCAGCGCCGCCCCGCCGATCGAGGCGGCCCGCGGCGCGCCATAGATCGGCAGCGGCACGCCGCGCCCCGGCCCGTCCAGGTCGCAGACATAGAGCCCCTCCGCCTGCGGCCCCACCCGGCCGCCGCGATCCGTGCCGATCCAGGCCCGCCCGCGCGCATCCACCGTGACGGTGTCCGGGTTCTCCGGCCAGGCGCTGCCGGGCGGCAGGCCGGCGCGGCCGTAGCGCGCCTCCGGGCTGCGCGGGTCACCGGCGGCGAAGAGGAGGGCGGCGCGCGCGGTCTCCGCGCCGTCATCGCCGTCCGCCGCCGTCAGTTCGATCACATGGCCGGCCGGTCGCGCCGGGCTGCCATGGCAGGCCAGCAGCAGCCGCGGCCGGGTGGGGTCGAGGCCGAGGCCGGAGGGCGTGTCGAGCGGGCTGCCGCCCGCCTGCTGTGCGGCCGCCACCGGGTCCGGTGCCCCGCCCGGCAGCGGCACCCAGAGGCAGCGGTCATCCTCCAGCCGGGCGACCGAGAGGGTGCCGGCATCCAGCGCCTCATCCGTGGCCGGCCCGGCGGAGAGGAAGCGGAAGAGGAAGCCGCCCACCCGCCGATCCGTGAGATAGACCACCGCCCGCCCGTCGCGGGAGAGCGTCGCCGCCACATCGCCATGCGCGAAGCGGCCGAGCGCGGTGCGCTTCACCGGCACGGATTGCGGATCGAAGGGATTCAGCTCCACCACCCAGCCGAAGCCTGCCGGATTGGCGAAGCGCGGATCGACCCGGCCGAGGCGGGCCAGCCAGGGCGCCGGGTCGCCCTCCGCCAGCAGCAGCGTGCCCCAGGGGGTGACGCTGCCGCCCATGGGGCCCAGCAGGCCCTGGACGCTGCCGGAGGCGGCCGGGCCGGAGATGCGGCAGAGCGTGCCGCCGCCGAGCCGGCGGCTCTGATAGCCGCCATCCACCACCACCCAGCCGCCGCCGCGCTTCTCCAGGTTCAGCAGCGAGGCGCCCTGCATCCCCGCCGCCGCGGCGGGCTGGTCCCGACCGCCGGGAAAGGCGAAGGCGGGGTCGACCCTCGGGTGCACCACCGCGAGGACGGCGCGCGGGACGCCGTCCGCCGCCTGCTGCTGCGGCACGGCGATGCCGGCCAGGCGGGCATCCCAGCCGAATTGCGCGGCCGCGCCCTCCGGGTCGGGCCGGCGCGGGTTCCAGGCCGGCGCGTCATAGGTGACGCGGTCGCCCCAGCGGACCAGCACGTCCCGCCGGTAGCCGCGCGCCACCGTATCATCCTGCTTCACCGGCAGGGCCAGCGCGTCGAGCTCATGCCGGCGGACCTGCGCCCGGGCCAGAGCCGGCGCGGCCAGCAGCGGCGCGGCGAACAGCGCGCGACGCGCGATCATGCGCCCTGCCCCGCGCGTCCGGACTGCGGCGCGAACCCGATCATGCTGTCATCCCTGGCAAACCAGCGCCGAGTCTGCCACCGCTCCCCCGCCGCCGTCCATCTGCTGCGCCGCGACAAAAGCCCGCGCCGCCGGGGGAGACTTGGGCTGCGGCGCAAACCCTGGCTAGACTGCGCCATCCCGCACAGAAGGCCAGGCCGATGACCCCGCCCCGCAACTCCACCGCCGCCCGCGATATCGCCTATGCGCTGCATCCCTACACGGATCACAAGGCGCATCTGAAGACCGGCCCGCTGGTGATCAACCGCGGCCAGGGCGTGCGGGTCTATGACGACCAGGGCAAGGACTACATCGAGAGCGTCGCCGGCCTCTGGTGCGCCAGCCTCGGCTTCGACAACGAAAGGCTGGTGCGGGCTGCGACGGAGCAGATGAAGAAGCTCCCCTACTACCACGCCTTCACCGGCAAGTCGCACGAGCCGATGGTCGATCTGGCGGAGATGCTGATCGAGCGCGCCCCCGCGCCGATGAGCAAGGTCTTCTTCGCCAACAGCGGGTCGGAGGCGAATGACAGCGTCATCAAGATCCTCTGGTACATGCACAACGCCATCGGCAAGCCGGAGAAGAAGAAAATCATCTCGCGGCTGAAGGGCTATCACGGCATCACCCTCGCCAGCGCCTCCCTCACCGGCCTGCCGGCGAACCACAAGCTGTTCGACCTGCCGCTGCCGGGCTTCATCCATGTCTCCACGCCGCACCACTACCACGGCGCCAATCCCGGCGAGTCGGAGGAGGATTACGCCACCCGCCTGGCCGAGGAGCTGGAGGCGGTGATCCTGCGCGAGGGGCCGGAAACCGTCGCGGCCTTCTATGCCGAGCCCTTCATGGGCGCGGGCGGCGTCATCATCCCGCCCGCCACCTATTTCGAGAAGGTGCAGGCCGTGCTGCGCCGGCACGACATCCTGTTCTGCGTCGACGAGGTGATCGCCGGCTTCTTCCGCACCGGCAATTACTGGGGCAGCCAGACCTTCAACATCCAGCCGGACATCCTGGTCTGCGCCAAGGCGCTCTCGGCCGCCTACATGCCGATCTCGGCCGTGCTGGTGAATGAGCGGGTCTTCCAGGGCATCGCGGAGGGCTCCTCCACCGTCGGCACCTGGGGCCATGGCTTCACCTATTCCGGCCATCCGGTGCCGGCGGCGGTCGCGATCGAGACGCTGAAGATCTATGACGAGATGGACATGCTCTCCCATGTCCGGAAGGTCGGCCCCTACATGCAGGCGCAGCTTCGCGAGCGCTTTGCCGACCACCCGCTGGTGGGCGAGGTGCGCGGCGTCGGCCTGGTGGCCGCCCTCGAGCTGGTCGAGGACAAGGCGAGCGCGAAGAATTTCGACCCGGCGAAGAAGGTGGGGCCGCGGCTGACCAAGTTCGGCGAGAAGCACGGCGTGATCATGCGGGCCATGGTGAATGACAGCCTGGGCTTCTCCCCGCCGCTGATCATCACCGAGTCGGAGATCGACGAGATGCTGGACCGCGTCGGCCGCGCGCTGGACGAGCTGGCGGTCGAGCTGCGGCGGGAATCGATCACCCCGGTTTGACGAGGCGGGCCGCGGCGGTCCAGAGGGGCGGCGCGCGGGGCCCTGCCCCGCCCCGCCCCCAAGGAGCGTGACGCGGCCGCCGATGCAGATCTCCCCCACTCTCGCGGCGTCGCGTGGCGGCGCGCCGAGCCTGCCGCTCGCGGTCGCGCTCGCCATCGCGCCGGCTGCCGGCGTGCTGCAATCCAAGGCGCTGGCGCCGATCGCCACCCTGGCCCTGCTGCTCTGCGTGCTGGCGCACCGGCGCCGGCACGGCACCTGGCCCTGGCCGCGCGGCGCGGCGGCCTGGGTGGCGCTGGGCTTGTTCGGTTGGGCCGCCCTGACGGCGCTCTGGGCGCCGGAGCCGCTCAGGGCGCTCGGCACCTCGCTGCAGATCGGCGGCTTCGTCGCGCTGGGTGCGGCGGCCGCCTGTGCGGTGGCCGCGGATACCGAGACGGCAAAGCGCCGGCTGGTCCTGGCCGCGTCCGCCGGGCTGGCCGCCGGCCTGGCGCTGGCAGCAGCGGATGCCGCAACCGGCAATGCCGTGCGCGCCGCGGTGCGCGGGCTGCGGGAGGTGCCGCCGACCCTGATCTTCGGCCTGAAGCCGGCGGCCTCCGCCATGGCGCTCTGGCTGCCGCTGCTGGCGACGGTGCCGGGCCTGCCGCGCGGGCTGCGCGCGCTGGCGCTGGCCGCCGGGGCCCTGGTGCTGGTGCTGCTGCCGGGGGAGACGCCGAAGATCGCCGTGGCGGCGGCCGGCATCGCGGGCGGCCTGGCGCTGCTGGCGCCACGCTGGACGCCGCGGCTGCTGGGCGCCGGGCTGGCACTGTCGATCCTCGCCATGCCGGTGGTGTTGGGGGCGGTGCTGGATCGCGGGCTGCCGGCTGACCGCCTCGCGCCCTCGGCGGCGCACCGGCTGCTGATCTGGGATTTCGTGACCGACCGGATCGCGGAGCGACCGGTTCTGGGCTGGGGCATGGAGGCGAGCCGGACGATCCCCGGGCATCGCGACCCGCCCTCGGCCGAGGCGCTGGCCCGCTTGCATCTGACCGGGCCGGATACACCCGCCTGGTTGCCGGCCGCCGGGCTGCTGCCGCTGCACCCGCATAATGGCGCATTGCAACTCTGGCTGGAGCTTGGCCTGCCCGGCGCCCTGGCGGGCGCGGCACTCGCCCTGCTGCTCGGCCTGGCGGTCGCGCGCCTGGCACGGCCGGCCGTGGCGACCGCGGTGCTCGCCGCCGGCGCGGTCACGGCAATGCTGAGCTTCGGCACCTGGCAGGAATGGTGGGTGGGGGCGGAGCTGATGGCCCTGGCGGCCGTCGCGGGGTTGCCGGAAACGACGTCATGAACCTCGCACGAGGTTTTTCCTGTCAACGGAACGCAATCCCGCCGGGGGCAGGCAAGGCCGCTGCCGAGGTGCCGATCAGGTGGCGGTCGATTCCGGCGCGCCGGGTGGGGCCACGACGTGCGCGAGCGGGGCGGCAGCCCGCGCCTCCGGTCGGGCGATGCGGTCCTCCTGGCCGATCCGCCGCCGCGCCATGCCGGTCTCCGTCGCCTGCATGAGCAGCGGTTCAGCCCATGCGCGGCACGTCCAGACCAAATCCGCCAGGCGGTGCCGTCAGCCCCCTGTCGGCGGCGGCGGCCCCTGCCCGGCCCGCTCGCGCGGGATGCGCGCGCCGCGCGCCTTCATGTCCCGCAGCGCCAGATAGGCCATGGCCGCCATCACCGCATCGTTCAGCGCGTCATGCGCCGCGAGCGGCGGGATGCCGAGATCCCGCAGCACGCTGTCGAAGCGCAGGTCGAAGGCCGTGCCCGGCGGCGCGTTGCCGTACTTCCGCTCGTAATAGAGCGCGCTGACCTCGATCTGCGGGTTGGGCAGCTTCACCTCGATCAGGTCCATCGCATACTTGTCCAGCATGCGGACATCGAAATCGATGTAGTAGCCGACGAGCGGGCGGCCGCCGATGAAGTGCAGCAGGGCCGGCAGGACCTTGCGCATCGGCAGGGCGTCGGCGATGTCGCGCTGACGGAGGCGGTGCACCTTGATCGACTCCGCCCCCGGCTGGTGGTCCTCCGGCCGGACGATGGCCTCGAAACGCTCGCTGGTCAGGATGCGGTTGCCGCGGATGCGCACGGCGGCGACCGCGACGATGTCGTCGCGCCTGGGATCGAGGCCGGTGGTCTCGCAGTCGAGCGCCACCGCCTCGTCCGGCGGCCCGGGTTCGAAGAGGAATTTGTAGGAGTGGTCCCCCAGCGACGCCCTGTAGAAGAGCCGCCAGAGCGCGCCGCGGTGCATTCTTATGCCTCAATTGCCGGCTTGGCTCCGCGCCACTGGGCGCGGGCCGCAGAAGCGGCCTCAGCCTGCTGCGCAGGCTGCATGCCTTGTGCCTCAGTTGCCGGCGTCGGCGCCGCCGGCCTGGCTGCGCGCCACCGGGCGCGGGCCGCAGAAGCGGCTTCGGCCTGCCGCGCAGGCTGCATGCCCTCTGCCTCCACCGCCGGCGGCGCCGCGGGTGCCCTGGCTGCGCGGGCCTTGCACCGCGTCATCCGAAGGCCGCCAGGTTGAAGCGGCTGCGGATCATCTCGCGGAACTGCCGGACGATGCGCAGCGCGTCGCGCAGGATGTCGCGGTCGGCGGCCGAGAGACCGGCGGGATGCACCAGCGCTTCCTGTTCCAGCGCGCCGCGGCGCACCGCCTCGAGCTGCGCCCGCAACCGGTACTCCATGAAGACCCGCAGCGCCGAGAGCAGCTCCCGTCCGAAATCATGGCTGAAGGCGCCGGCCTCGGTCAGCGCCTCGATCCGTCCGGCGGTTGAGGTGGCGAGGATGCCGCGGTCCATCGCCATGGCGCGCATGCCATGCACGATCGGGAAGATGCCGGCCTTCTTGATGTCGATGGCGTCCGAGGCGACGCCGACCCGCTCCATCAGCGTCGAGAGCACGCCGAGGGCAGGCGTCTCGAAACTCTCGACCAGGTTGGCGAAGCGCGCGATCAGGGCGCGCTCGCCGCGCATCATGCCGGCCATGGCGGATTTCGCCTCGGCCAGCAGGGCGGTCCTGCCGGTGACGCCGACGGCATCGAAGAAGATCGCCAGGTTCATCGCCGCCTCCGGCGTCCGGTCCATGATCCAGAGGCGGAGCTGGCGGACCAGCCCGTCCAGCGGCTGGGACCAGAGCGGGTTGCGGACCATGACATTGCCCGGGCAGTCCGGGAAGCCGAAGCGGGCCAGGGCGCCCGAGAAAGCCTCGCGAAACCCGGCCAGCTCGGCCTCCGGCACCGGCCCGTCCAGCAGCAGGCCATTGTCCTGGTCGGTCCGGACGGTCTGCTCGCCGCGGCCCTCGCTGCCCATGATCATCAGGCAGCCATGCTGGCGGATTGCGGGCGGAGCCAGCAGCTCGAACAGCTTCACGAAAAGGCGGCGGTTGAGGTCGGAGGTGATTTCGGCGATCTGCTCCACCTTCACGCCCTGGCGGTGCAGCCGCTCGACCTGGCCCTGGATGTCCTGCGCCGGCGCGGCAAGGTCCTCGACGCTGCGGGCGCGGTCGATCCGGCCGGGGATGAGCTGCGAATTGCCGGCGACCAGGCCCAGGATGTGGATGTCCTCGAGGAAGCCGGTGTATTCGCCCGCGGTTCGCACGGCGACACGGCGCTTGTCATGCCGGGTCATCAGCAGAAGCGCCTCGAAGATGAAATCCTCGGCATCCACCTCCACGACCTCGTAGTGGCAGACCTCGCGGACCGGGGCATCGAGCGGCAGGCCGCGCAGCAGCACGGCCTTCGCCAGGTTCATGCCGGTGACGACGCCGATCCGCCCGTCCTCCCGCACATAGGCGGCATTGATGTTGGCATCCTGCATGCGGGCCGCCGCCTCGGTCAGCGTGGCATGGCCATCGAGGAAGACGGCCGGGCCGCGGCTGGCCTCCCGCACCCGGGCACGGAGCACGCTCTCCACACTCTCCGCCCGGTGCGCGCGGGCGAAGGCGTCGAGCTTGGCCGAGACCTCGGAATAGAAGAAGGCGGCGAAGCCCGGGTTGCGGGCGATCAGGTCCAGCACCAGCGCGCGGGGAATGAGGTAGCAGAGCGTCTCCTCGGCCGCGACGAAATCCTCGCCGGCCGCGCCATGCACCACCGCCCGGCTGTCGAAGCTGTCCCTGGGGCCGAGCACGGCGTTGAGGGTGCCGTTGTCGCGGACCTCGACCGAGCCCTTGATGATGACATGGAGGTGTTCGGCCTTCTGGCCGGGGGTCAGCACCGCCTCGCCGGGCCGGAGATAGCCGATATCGAGGGCGGCGCGGAGTTCGCCGATCTCCTGCTGCGTCAGCCGGTCGAAGGGCGGGTTGCTGGCATCGAAGGCGCTGGGCATTCAGCCGAACTCACACCGGGCCAGGCCAGGTCCCGGCCTGGCGGGTTTGCGGCACTGCCGCGAAGGTCCGGGGAGGGCGCTGCGGCCCCCATCGCCCTGGCACGATGGGGGCCCGCATCCCTCCCCGGGGTCCGGGTCAGTGGATATGCGCGGAGGCGGCGCCGATCCCGGTCTCCGACCGCACATACTGTGCGTCGTAGGAGGCGACCTCGTCCTTCGCCCGCTGGCTGGCATCCATCCTGGAGAAGGCCCAGATGCCGACGAAGGCGATGGTCATGGAGAAGAGGGCCGGGTTGTCATAGGGGAAGAGCGCCTGGCTGAAGCCGAGGGTCTGCACCCAGACCGCCTTGGACAGCACCACCATGATCACCGCCGAGATCAGGCCGAGGAAGCCGCCCACCATGGCACCGCGGGTCGTGCAGCCCTTCCACATCGTGCTCATCAGCAGGACGGGGAAGTTGCAGGAGGCGGCGACGGCGAAGGCCAGGCCGACCATGAAGGCGACGTTCTGGTTCTCGAAGATGTAGCCGAGGATGATCGAGACGATGCCGATCACGACCGCCGACATCTTCGAGATGTTGACCTCCTTCTGCTCGTTCGCACGGCCCCTGGCGATGACCTCGGCATAGAGGTCGTGGCTGACGGCCGAGGCGCCGGCGAGTGTCAGGCCGGCGACCACCGCGAGGATGGTGGCGAAGGCGACGGCCGAGATGAAGCCGAGGAAGAGGCTGCCGCCCACCGCGTTGGAGAGGTGCACCGCCGCCATGTTGGTGCCGCCCAGCAGGCCGGTCACCTGGTTGATCACGCCGCCCGCGCCGGCCGTGTAGTAGCTCGGGTCGCTCATCAGGAAGGTGATGGCGCCGAAGCCGATGATGAAGGTCAGGATGTAGAAATAGGCAATGAAGCCGGTGGCATAGAACACGGATTTCCGTGCCGCCTGGGCGTCGGACACCGTGAAGAAGCGCATCAGGATGTGCGGCAGGCCGGCCGTGCCGAACATCAGCGCAAGGCCGAGGGAGATGGCCGAGATCGGGTCGGAGACCATGCCGCCCGGCGCCATGATGTCGTCGCCCTTCGGGTGGATCCGCACGGCCTCGGCGAACATCGCCTCCGGGCTGAAGCCGAAATGCAGCATGACCATGAAGGCCATGAAGGTCGCGCCGCCAAGCAGCAGGCAGGCCTTGATGATCTGCACCCAGGTGGTCGCCTTCATGCCGCCGAAGGCGACATAGACGATCATCAGCGCACCGACGATGACCACGGCATAGAGGTATTCCAGGCCGAAGAGCAGCTGGATCAGCTTGCCCGCGCCGACCATCTGGGCGATCAGGTAGAAGGCGACGACGACCAGCGTGCCCGTCGCGGACAGGATGCGGATCTGCGTCTGGTCCAGGCGGAAGGAGGCGACGTCGGCGAAGGTGAACTTGCCGAGGTTGCGCAAGCGCTCCGCGATCAGGAACAGCACGATCGGCCAGCCGACCAGGAAGCCGATGGAGTAGATCAGCCCGTCGAAGCCGGTGGCGAAGACCAGGCCCGAGATGCCGAGGAAGGAGGCCGCCGACATGTAGTCGCCGGCGATGGCGAGGCCGTTCTGGAAACCGGTGATGCCGCCGCCCGCCGCATAGAAATCAGCTGCCGACTTGGAGGAGGCGGCGGCGCGGTAGGTGATGAAAAGGGTGCCGACGACGAAGAGGAAGAACATGGCGATGGCGGCGATGTTCAGCCCTTGCCGGTCCACCGCGCCTTCCATGGCAGGGGCGGCCCAGGACACCGCATAGGTCGCCGTCGCGCCGAGCAGGGCCGCGGCGAGGGGGAGGTAGAGCAGCCGCCGCATCACGAGATTTCCTTCCGGAGGTCGTTCGTCAATTCGTCGAAGCGGCTATTGGCCCGCTGGACATAGATGCCCGTCAGCGCGAAGGCCGAGACGATCACGACCAGCCCGAGCACGATGCCGAGCGAGGTCACGCCCCCGCCAACCTTCATCGCCATCAGGTCGCGCGCGAAGGCGACCAGCAGGATGAAGCCGAGATAGATCGCCAGCATGAGGGCGGCGAGGGTCCAGGCGAAGCCGGACCGGGTCCGCACAAGCTCCTGAAATTTCGGATTCCGTAAAATCCGCTCCTGTTCAGCTGAAACCACCGCAGTCACCTCCCTGTTCGGCATGGCGGGTATATCGTAGGCTATGCTCGCCAGAGCGCGCCGGCCGTTGATCCAGCGCAAGGCGCCGCAGGCACGCCTCGCCTACCGGCCGGGCGGAGGGGACGCCAGACCGCCTTTGGTCGGGCAGGCCTCGTGACGCTGCCGCAGCGGCTTGTCGCCCGGACCGGGCCTTGCCAGTTTGCGGGCGCCGAAGAACGCGGGAGGCTCAGAATGCAGGCCAGAACCGGCTCCAGCACCTATGACGCGACCTATGCCGCCTGGCAGCGCGACCCGGAGGGGTACTGGGCGGAGGTCGCAGCGGGGATCGACTGGGACCGCGCGCCGGAGCGCATCTTCGACCCCGCCTCCGGCCCCTATGGCCGCTGGTTCCCCGATGCCCGGCTGAACACCTGCCACAACGCGGTGGACCGCCATGTCGCGGCCGGCCGGGGCGGGCAGCCCGCCATCATCTGGGACAGCCCGATGACCGGCCGGTGCGAGACCATCACCTACAACGCCCTGCTCGGTCGCGTCGCCAGGCTGGCGGGCGCCCTGGCGGCACGTGGCGTCACGGCCGGCGACCGGGTGGTGATCTACATGCCGATGGTGCCGGAAGCGGCCATCGCCATGCTGGCCTGCGCCCGGCTCGGCGCCGTGCATTCCGTGGTCTTCGGCGGCTTCGCCGCGGCGGAACTCGCCGCGCGCATCGCCGATGCCAGGCCGAAGGTGATCCTCGCCGCCTCCTGCGGGCTCGAGCCCGGGCGGGTGGTCGCCTACAAGCCGCTGCTCGACGCCGCCATCGCCCTTTCGCCGCACAAGCCGGATGCCGTGCTGGTCTGGCAGCGGGAACAGGCGCCGGCGGAACTCGTCGCCGGCCGCGATGAGGACTGGGCGGCAGCGGAAGCGGCCGCCGCGCCGGCGGGCTGCGTTCCCGTCGCCGCGACCGATCCGCTCTACATCCTCTACACCAGCGGCACGACCGGCAAGCCGAAGGGCGTGGTGCGCGACAATGGCGGCCATGCCGTGGCGCTGCGCAACTCGATGGCGATGCTCTACGGCATCGGGCCGGGCGATGTCATGTTCACCGCCTCCGATGTCGGCTGGGTGGTGGGGCATTCCTACATCGTCTATGCGCCGCTGCTGACCGGCGCGACGACCGTCCTGTTCGAAGGCAAGCCCGTGGGCACGCCGGATGCCGGCACCTTCTGGCGGGTCTGCGCGCAGCACGGCGTGAAGGCGATGTTCACCGCGCCCACCGCCATCCGCGCCATCAAGCGCGACGACCCCGAGGGCAGGCTGCTGGCGCAGCATGACCTCTCGAAGCTGGAAGCCCTGTTCCTGGCCGGTGAGCGCTGCGATCCGCCCACCGCCGAATGGTGCGCGGCGATGCTGCGGAAGCCGGTGATCGACCACTGGTGGCAGACCGAGACGGGCTGGTGCATCACCGGCAATTTCCGCGGCCTCGGCCTCTTCCCCGCGCGCTACGGCAGCGGCGGCAAGCCAGCGCCCGGCTATGACGTGGCGGCGCTGGACGAGGCGGGGCATCGCCTGCCGCGCGGCCAGAGCGGGACGCTCGCCATCAGGCTGCCGCTGCCGCCGGGCTGCCTGCCGACGCTCTGGCAGGCCGATGACCGGTTCCGCGAATCCTACCTCGCTACCTTCCCCGGCTGGTACAACACCTCCGATGCCGGTGTGGTGGACGAGGAAGGCTATGTCTCCGTCATGGCCCGCACCGACGACATCATCAACGTCGCCGGCCACCGCCTGAGCACGGGCGCGATGGAAGAGGTGCTGGCCAGCCACCCCGATGTCGCGGAATGCGCCGTGGTCGGGGTGAAGGACAGCCTGAAGGGCCAGGTGCCGCTCGGCCTCGTCGTGCTGAAATCCGGCGTGGCGAAGGAGGAAGCGGCCATCTGCAGGGAACTGGTCGGGCTGGTGCGCGACCGGATCGGGCCTGTCGCCGCCTTCAAGGACGCCAAGGTGGTGCCGCGCCTGCCCAAGACCCGCAGCGGCAAGATCCTGCGCGCGACCCTGCGCAAGATCGCCGATGGCGAGGACTATGTGGTGCCGCCCACCATCGACGACCCGGCGATCCTGGGCGAGATGGAAGGCACGCTCAAGGGCGTGGTGCGGTAGCGCAACGCGCCGGAGGCCGCGCGCCCGAGCGCGCGCCTCCCCGCGAGAAGGCGAGGGAGCGCCGCGGCCTGGGGTTCGGCGATGAACGCGGCCGCGGCAGCCGCAGCATCGCCATCCCTCCTCCCTGTGCCGCTGGCCATTCGTCAAGGGCGCGCAGGGCGGCACGCGGTGCCGTCGGCCGCCCCCTCCCCCGCGACCCGTGGCGGCATGACCTCATACCGCGCCGCAGACATGCAGGCCCATGGCTGCGGCCTCAGCCGCCCGGAGCGGCGGCCGGTCAGGGCTTATGTCGGGCGGTTCAGGCGTTGGCGCCGCGGATGGCGGCGATGACCGCCTGCGTCACCTCCTCGGTCTTCGCCGTGCCGCCGAGATCGGCGGTCAGCACGCCATCGGCGCAGACCCGCTCCACCGCCGCCATCAGCCGCTCGGCCGCGGGGGCCTCACCGATATGCTCCAGCATCATCGCCGCGGTCCAGAAGGTGGCGACCGGATTGGCCACCCCAAGACCAGCGATGTCGAAGGCCGAGCCGTGGATCGGCTCGAACATTGAGGGAAAGCGGCGGGAGGGGTCGAGATTGGCAGTCGGCGCGACGCCGAGCGAGCCGGCAACGGCGCCCGCGAGGTCGGAGAGGATATCGGCATGCAGGTTGGTGGCGACCACCGTGTCGATCGAGCCGGGCCGGCGGACCATGCGCGCGGCCATCGCGTCCACCAGTTCCTTCTCCCAGGTCACCTGCGGGTATTGCGCCGCGACCTCGGCCGCGATCTCGTCCCAGAAGACCATGCCGTGCTTCTGGGCATTGGACTTGGTGACCACCGTCAGCAGCTTGCGGGGGCGCTTCGCCGCGATCTCGAAGGCCGTGCGCATGATGCGGGTGACGCCGGCACGGGTGAAGATGGCGGTCTCGGTCGCCACCTCCTCCGGATGGCCGCGATGGGCGCGGCCGCCATGGCCGGCATACTCGCCTTCCGAGTTCTCCCGCACGATCACCCAGTCGATGTCGCCCGGATTCACGGCGCGCAGCGGGCTGGTCAGGCCGGGCAGCACCCGGGTGGGGCGGATATTGGCGTACTGGTCGAAGCCCTGGCAGATGCGCAGGCGCAGGCCCCAGAGGGTGATGTCGTCGGAGATGTGCTGGTCGCCGACTGCGCCGAAGAAGATGGCGTCGAAGCCCTTCAGGGTCTCGAGGCCGTCCTCCGCCATCATCCGGCCGATCTGGCGGTAGTAGTCGCTGCCCCACGGGAATTCCGTGACGTCCAGCCGGAAGTCGCCGCTGCGCTCGGCGAGCGCCTGCAGGACCCGGAGGCCGGCCGGGATAACCTCCTTGCCGATGCCATCGGCGGGAATGGCGGCAATGCGATGGGTGCGCATGGGGACTCCTTGGGGGTTTCCTGGCATACCAAGTGGCATGGAAGACGAGACGGGGCTACGCGTGCGGCCGGCGCCGCGGCCGGACCAGCCGCGCGAGAGCCTGGCCCAGGCCGCCTACACCGCGCTGAAGGCGAGCATCCTGGAAACCCTCCTGCCCCCGGGGCATGAGGCGACCGAGCAGGCCATCGCCGACCAGCTCGGCATGAGCCGCACCCCGGTGCATGAGGCGGTGCTGCGGCTGCAGCATGAAGGCTTCCTGCGCGTGCTGCCCCGCCGCGGCGTGCGGGTGCTGCCGATCGACCCGACCGATCTCCGGGAGACCTATGAGGTGCTGATCGCGCTGGAAGGCGCGGCGGCGGCCCGGCTCGCGGCGCAGGGCGGCGCGGCGGCAGGGACGCTGGCGGGCATGGCGGATGCGACGGCGGAGATGGCCGGCGCCCTCGCCCGCGGTGACCGCCGGGGCTGGGCAGCGGCCGATGACCGCTTCCATCGTAGCCTGATCGAGGGTTGCGGCAATGCCAAGCTGGCCCGGCTGGCGCAGACCGCGGCTGACCAGGCGCAGCGCGCCCGCAGCGCCACCGCGGCGCTGCGGGCTGACCCGAATTCCTCGACCGCCGAACATGCGGCGATCCTGGCCGCGCTGCGGTCCGGCCGGGCCGAGGAGGCCCGGGCCGCCGTCGCGGCGCATCGGCGCCGGGCGAGCGAGGAGATTCTCCGTGTGCTGGGCGCCGTTCCGGCCTGATGACCGCAAGTTTCCTGCTCCGGCGCTCCGGTTGCGGACCTTCTTCCATACCACGAGAAATCTTACAACCCGCCCCCTGGCGCCGGGCGGCGCCGGACGGGACAAGGGATCGAGAGCGGGAGGACGGCCATGGCAGGCGGGACCAGGCAGTGGGATGACGCATCGGCCCGCGCGGCGCTGCTGAGGCTGTTCGAGGCCGGAGTGCACGCCGCCGATCCGCTCGCGGTCCTTGCGCCGCACCTGCCGGAGCCGCCGAAAGCCGGCCGCGTCGTCGTGGTCGGCGTCGGCAAGGCCGCGGCCAAGATGGCGCTGGCCGTCGAGCAGGCATGGCCGGAAGTGCCGCTGACCGGCCTGGTAGTGACGACGCATGGCGCCGATCTGCCCAACCCGCCCCCGAACCGCCGAATCCCTGTCCGCTTCGCCAGCCACCCGGTACCGGATGCGCATGGCGCCGCGGCGGCGGCCGAGATCCTGGCCGCTATGCGCGGGCTGACCCCGGCCGACCTCGTCCTCTTCCTGGTCTCGGGCGGCGGCTCCTCGCTCTCCACCCTCCCCGCCCCCGGCCTGACGCTGGAGGACCTGATCGCGGTGAATCGGGAGCTGCTGCGCTGCGGCGCCCCGATCGACCATATGAACTGCATCCGCAAGCATCTCTCCGCCTTCTCCGGCGGGCGGCTGGCGGCGGCGGCGCATCCGGCGCGGGTGGTGACGCTGGCGATCTCGGACGTGCCGGGGGATGATCCGGCAGTCATCGCCTCCGGCCCCACCGTCGCCGACCCCACCACCTTCGCCGAGGCGCGGGCGCTGGTCGCGCATTACCGCATGCGCTTGCCCGAGGCCGCGCTGCGCCATCTGGAGGCGGCGGTGGAGGAGACGCCGAAGCCGGGCGACCCGCGCCTCGCCGGGACCGAGCTGCGGATGATCGCGACCCCCCTGATGGCGCTGCGGGCCATGGCGGAGGCGGCGCGGGCCATGGGCCTCACGCCGCTGATCCTCGGGGATGCGCTGGAGGGGGAGGCGCGCGAGCTCGGCCGGGCGCTGGGCGGCATCGCCCTCTCCGCCGCGACCCATGGCCTGCCGGTCGGGCGGGGCTCGGTGCTGCTCTCGGGCGGCGAGACGACGGTGACCATCGATGGTCCTGCCGGCGAGGGCGGGCGCGGGACGGAGACGCTGCTCGGCCTCGCCCTCGCGCTGAACGGCGCGCCGGGCGTCTGGGCGCTCTGCTGCGACACGGATGGGATCGACGGCAAGTCGGATGCCGCCGGCGCCATCGCCACGCCGGACACGCTCGCCCGCGCCCGGGCGCTCGGGCGGGACCCTCGGGCGGCGCTGGCGGGGCATGACAGCACCGGACTGTTCCGGATGCTGGGCGACTTGGTGGTGACGGGACCGACCCTGACCAATGTGAACGATGTCCGGGCGGTGCTGATCGGCTGAACGCGCATCGCCCGGCGGCCCGGAAGATTAATCTTAAGTAAAGCCAAGACAGATTAAGTCTTTGCGCCGCAAATTAAGCGCCGTAAGCTGTGGCCATGAGAGACGCCATCCTTGACGACCTCCTGAACCGCCGCGGCACCGGCGCGAAGATCGCTACCGCCCTCGGCATCTCGCCCGCCGCAGTCTCGCAATGGCAGCGCATCCCCGCCGACCGGGTTGCGGAGCTCTCCCGCCTGCTCGACCTGCCGGCCTGGCAGCTCCGCCCCGACCTGCACCCGCCGCCGGAGGGAAAGCTGCGCCTCGCGCCCCGCATCCCCCTCCGCCGCCGGCGGCGCACCAAGATCGTGGCGACGCTCGGCCCCGCCAGCTCCTCGCCGGAGGTGATCGAGCGGCTCTACCGCGCCGGCGCCGATGTCTTCCGGCTGAATTTCTCCCACGGCACCCATGCCGACCATGCCGAGCGCATCGCCATCATCCGCGCCATCGAGCAGAAGGTCGGCCGCCCCATCGGCATCCTCGCCGATGTCCAGGGCCCGAAGCTGCGCGTCGGCCGCTTCCAGGGCGGCCGCGTGCAGCTCCAGGCAGGGCAGCCCTTCCGGCTCGACCTCAACCCCACCCCCGGCAATGTCAGCCGCGTCCAGCTCCCGCATCCGGAGATCATCCAGGCGGCGCAGATCGGCACCTCCCTGCTGCTCGATGACGGCAAGCTGCGCCTGCGCGTGACCCATGTGCGCGGCGACCATCTGGAGACGGAGGTGGTGATCGGCGGCCCGCTCTCCGACCGCAAGGGCGTCAACGTCCCGGATGTCGCCCTGCCCATCCCCGCCCTGACCGAGAAGGACCGCGAGGACCTGGCCTTCGTGCTGGAGCGCGGGATCGAGTATGTCGGCCTCAGCTTCGTGCAGCGGCCGGAGGATGTGGCGGAGACCAGGGAGATCGTCGCCGGTCGCGCCCTCATCATGGTGAAAATGGAGAAGCCGCAGGCGGTCGAGAATCTCGACGCCATCATGGCGCTGACGGATTGCGTCATGGTCGCGCGCGGCGATCTCGGCGTGGAATGCCCGCCGGAGGAGGTGCCGCTCATCCAGAAGCGCATCGTCCGCGCCGCCAAGGCCGCGGGGAAGCCGGTGGTCGTCGCCACCCAGATGCTGGAGAGCATGATCGCCGCCCCGGCACCGACCCGGGCCGAGGCGTCGGACGTCGCGACGGCCGTCTTCGATGGGGCGGATGCGGTCATGCTCTCGGCCGAGACCGCCGCCGGCCAGTACCCCTTCGAGGCGGTCAACATGATGGACCGCATCCTCTTCCGGGTGGAACTGGACAGCGACTGGCGGCAATTGACGGATGCGGCGCGGCCGGCGCCGGAGCCGAACAGCGCCGGCGCCATCGCTGCCGCGGCGCGGCAGGTGGCGCACACCATCCAGGCCCAGGTCATCGCCACCTTCACCAGCACCGGCAGCACCACGCTGCGCGTGGCGCGGGAGCGGCCGGACTGCCCGATCCTCGGCCTCACCGCGAGCATGGAGAGCGCGCGGCGGCTGGCCGTGGTCTGGGGCGTCCATCCGCTGGTGACGCAGGAGCCGCACAGCATGGGCGACATGGTGGCGAAGGCGACGCGGAGCGCGCAGCAGGAAGGCTTCGCCACGCCGGGACAGGAGGTGGTGGTGACCGCCGGCGTGCCCTTCGGCACGCCGGGGACGACCAACGCGCTCCGGGTGGCGACGGTGAAGTAGTTGCGCCCCCACCCGTTTGTGATGCGGTTATCCGCCGTTTCGTGACCCGGCGGTGATACTCGGGTGGAAAGACCGGCGTGCTGGCGCGTTGCCGCTCGCGTTCGGGCTGCCGTTCCCGTCGGCGGATCCCGACCAGCGAAGGGAACCGCACATGTCCAGACCCCGCCTTGCCGCCGTGACACTCACCGCCAGCCTCGCCCTGCTCGCGGCCTGCCAGAACCCCACCCGCACCAGCACGGTGCCGCAGCCCGGGGCCAGCGCGGCGGCCCCGGTCGTGCCGGGCACGGCCCGGATCATGGGCGGGTCGAGCAATGCCGACATCCAGCGCGTCGAGCAGGGCACTGGCGCCCAGGCACCGATCGTGCCGGGCACCGGCCGGATCATGGGCGGCATCAGCAATGCCGAGGTCCAGCGGACCACGCCCGGCGCCGGCGTGCAGGCCCCCATCGTGCCCGGCACCGGCCAGATCATGGGTGGGATCAGCAATGCCGAGGTCCAGCGTTCCGGCGGCGGCGCCCCCGCGCCCGGCTCCACCCCGCGCTGAGCCGGCATAGCCGGGCCGCGCCGCAGAGAAACGCCTCACGGGCCGGCCCGGCCGCGAACCCTGCTGCCCATCCTCGGACCTTCGGCCGCTGGCCCGACCGCGGCCGCGCCGCCCGTAGATGACCTGTAGCGTGACCCGCAGGCCATCTGCACCGGGAAGGGCCGCCCCGCCCGCGGAACGGCGTCACCCCATCCCGCATCAATGCTGACGCATGGATGCGGCCTCGGCCGCCGCTTGCGGCTGCAAGGCAGGGCTTACACCAGCGGGATCGATGTTCCATTCCGCCCGAGTGTCCGAAGGGGCGCCGCCGCAGATGCGGCATCGTCAAGGCGTGCGGAGCAACCCGCGCGGCGATGGAGCGGCCATTGATGGGGGCCCATCAAGGCCGCCGGTATCATTCCGATCGGCGTCAGGCGCCTTCCAGCAGCCTGACCTTCAGCGCCCGGAAGGCCTGCCGGGCGCGGGAGGCCCGCATCTCCTCCAGCAGCGCCTCCAGCGCGTGGCCGATCTCGCGCAGCCGCCGCTCGCCCAGGCGCTCCGCCTCCCGGAACATGGACCGCTCCTCGGAACCGGCATGGTGGTCCACCGCCGCATGCAGGGCGCGCAGGTGTTCCTCGAATTCCGGCGTCGCCGTGTTGAGCTTCAGCGTCATCGCCAGCAGGTCGGCGAGCTGCCGGTGCTCGGCATGGGCGATCGCCACATCCTCGCTGATCGGCCGGACCGCGGGGTAGAAGAGCTTGTCCTCGATATGCTCGTGGATCTCCAGCTCCTCTGCCAGCGCGCGCATCAGGTCGCGCCGCTCGGGATCCTCGCGCGGCATGGCCTCGATCCGCTCGAACATCCGCCGGAGCATCATGTGGTGTTCGACGAGCACCTCATCCGCCCGGCGACCGAGCGCGCCACCCTGCGGGACCGCGGCCTGCGCCACGCGCTCGCGCGTCACCACCTCGTCGCCCGGCTCCTGCTCCCGCCGCAGCTCGACCATGCCGTCCCGGATCCGCACGGCGTAGCGCGGCTGCGGGATGGTGGAGGGGCCGTCGATCGGCTGGCCGCTCTCCAGGCAGTAGCGCGAGCCATGCCAGGGGCAGACCAGCCGCCCCTCCAGCACCCAGCCCTGGTCCAGCGGTCCGCCGGCATGCGAGCAGCGGGCGCCCATGGCATGCACCCGGCCGCGATGCAGGACCAGGGCGATGCCGATCTCCTGCCGGATGTTCGCGTCCCGGACCTCGACCCGGCGCGGCCGGTCCTCCCGCAACTCGGCGAGCGGGACCACCGGCTGCCACTCCCGCGGCTCCGGGCTGCGGTCGGCATGGTCGGTGCCGACGCGGCGGCGATAGACGAGATGGCCGCCGAGATAGCCGCCCGCGAACATCGCGCCCCAGGCGGCCGCGGAGGCCGCCCGCCCCTCCCCCAGCCGGCCGCGCCCCCGGAGCGCCAGGGAGAGCAGGTTGAGCCCGAGCGCCGTGCCATTCGCCAGCGCATGCACCAGGCCGAGCCGGCGGTCGCGCCCATCGGTGTACTGCCAGTCGGCAAGGCCGGTCGCCGCCGCGGCGACGGCGCCGAGCGCCCCCGCCCGCAACGCGGTCTCCGCGACCGGCGCCGCCCGCTTCTCCCGCGCCAGGCCGAGCATTGCCAGCAGGTCGAGCCCGAAGGCGAGCGTCCAGGCGCCGATCGGCAGCGTCACCACCATCGGATGGACCGGATGGCCGTAGCGGGTGCCATGCAGCGCATTGCCGAGGCGCTGCGCCGGCCGCCCGGCGATCTGCGCCGGCCGGGCCAGTGCATTGCCGATGGCGTAGCCCGGCGGGTCGAGCGACTCCGTCGCCTCGATCCGTCCGATCAGGGCCTCCACCCCGCGCCGCGGTGACCGTGCCATTGCCTGCCCTCCTGCCTCGGGCCGCATGGGATGCAGGCCGCCTCCCCCGCCTAAAGCAGTGCAGCCGCTCGGGTTCGCCCTGTCGCTTAGAATAGGAAACTGAATCGTGACCATCGGGCGGCAGCGCACCGGCATGCCGATGATTGACCGCCCTGCCGCAACCGGGCGCCATGCCCGGCGGGATTGGGGGTTGGGGGAGAGATCGACATGCTATGGTCGTCGCGTGGGCCGGGGCCGGCCATGGCCGTGCTCGGGCCGATACTGCTGACATCGCTCGCCGGCTGCGGCCTCACGGTCGAACGCACCAGCCGGGTGGAGGGTCTGCAGCGCGACCTCACCACCACCCGGGCGGAGACCGGCACGCTGCGGCAGCGGGTGGCGGAGCTGGAGCAGAGCCTGGCGCAGGAGCGGCAGGCGGCCGGCGACCTCGCTGCCATCGAGCAGCGGCTGAGCCAGGCGCGCGCTTCCCTTGCCGCCGCGCAGCGCAACCGCGCCCAGGCCGAGGCCGATCTGCGCCAGCAGCGCGCCCTGCTGGCCGAGGAGGAGCAGCGCCTGGGCGGGCTGCAGACCCAGGCCGGGGAGGTCGAGCGGAACCGGACCGAGCGGCTGGGCCTGCTGGGCGAGACGGAGCGGCGCCTGACCGGGCTGCAGGAGCAGGCCGGCGCCGAGGAACGCCGGCTGGGCGGGCTGCGCGACCAGTCCGGCGCGGCGGAGCGGCGGCTGGCCGAGCTGCGCGACCAGGCGAGGGCGCAGGATGGCCGCCTTGCCGCCCTCGGTGAGCGGATCACCGCCGAGGACCGCAGGCTGGCGATGCTGCGCGACCAGGCGACCGCGACCGAGCAGCGCCTGGCGGGGCTCCGCCAGCAGGCGGCGGCCGAGGACCGGACGCTCGCCGGCCAGCGCGAGCGGGTGGCGCAGGAGGAGGCGCGGCTGCAGGCGCTGCGCAGCACCATCACCGAGGCCGAGCGCACCATTGCCGAACGGCGGCAGGCAGGCAGCGAGGCGGAGCGGCGGCTGGCCGGCTTACGCGAGCAGACCGCGGCGGCGGAGCGCGACCTCGCGGCGCGGCGGACCGCCCTGACCGAGGCGGATGGCCGCCTCGCCCGCACCAACCAGGCAGCGGAGGAGGCGGACCGGCGGGTGCGCGGCCTCGAGACGCGCTCGGCCGAGCTCACCCGCACGGGCGGCGAGGCGGAGCAGCGCCTGGCCGGGCTGCGGCGCGACGTCACCGCGGCCGAGGCGACGCTGGCCGAGCGGCGCAACGCGGTCGGCCAGGCCGAGGCGGAGCTGGCCCGCCTCAACACGGCACGGGAGCAGGCGGCGGCGACCCTGCGCAGCCTGGAGCAGCGGACCGCCGAGCTGCGGACCGAGATCGGCACCGCCGAGCGCCGGCTGGCGGAACTGCGCAACGGTGCCACGGCGGAGGAGCAGCGCCTGCAGGCCGCCCGCGCGGAGGCGGCGGCGGCGGAGCAGGAGCTGGCGCAGCGGCGCAACGCCCTTGCCGGGCTGGAGGGCCAGGTGCGCCAGGCCAGCAGCGCCACCGAGGCGTCCCGGCAGGAGCAGGCGCAGCTCCGCCGCGAGGTGGAGGGGCTGCGCGGCGAGGTGACGACGCTGGAGCGGCGGCGCGAGGCGCTGAACGGGGAGATCACCACCGCCCAGGCGCGGCTGGAGGCGCAGCGGCGCGACCTGGCCGAGATCACGGCGCGGATCGCACGGGAGCGGTCGGAGGGCGCACCGGCGATCCCGGCCGCGGCGCCGGAGGGCGGGGGCGCGGGCGACCGGCGCTGATCGGCCTAGGAGGATCGCGGACGGGCATGCCCGCCCGGGAGCGAGACCCTGCCCTCCCATCAAGGGTACCACCCGCATAGGTGCAGACGCATGTCCGCGGCCTCAGGCGCCGGCGCCGCCTCCGGCGGTCTGGCTGCGCGCCCCCGGACGCGGCGCCCGTTCGGGCGCTCGGCCGCCGGTGGCGGCTGCCTGTCAGGACCGACGCCGGTCGGCAGGACATGTGGCGGATTGGCCTCCTGGTCTGAACGCAGGCCGCTGCAGGCGCGTAGCGGCCGCCTGTCCCGCCCCAGGACGCCGGCGGTCGGGGCAGCGCCCCGGCCCGGCGCCAGGTCTCGCGCAAGCGGGCGCGGCCGATGGCAGCCGGGGGGGGCGCGAGCCGTCAGGCCTTGCCGGCGCGCTCCTTCGCCAGGAGCGCGCGCTTGCGCGGCACGCCCCAGCGATAGCCGGTGAGGTCGCCATCCTTGCCGACCACCCGGTGGCAGGGCACGGCCAGTGAGACATGGTTCTGGGCGCAGGCCCGGGCCACGGCGCGCACGGCCCGCGGGGCGCCGATCGCCTCGGCCATCTCGGCATAGGTGCGGGTCTCGCCGAAGGGGATCGCCACCAGCGCCTCCCAGACCCGGCGCTGGAAGGCGGTGCCCCGGAGATCGAGCGGCAGCGCCAGGGCGGCCTTCGGCTCCTCCAGGAAGGCCACCACCTGACGGATCGTCGCGGCCAGCGCCTCCGGCGCCGGCTCGACCCGTGCCTTCGGGAAGCGCCGCCGCAGGTCGCCCTCCAGGGCCTCGACATCTTCGGCGAAGCCGATGAAGCAGACGCCGCTCGCCGTCGCGCCGACCATCAGGGGCCCGAGCACGCTCATCGCCGTCGCGGTGCGGATGGTCTCCCCCTCCCCGCCGCGGCGGGCGGCGCCCGGGGTCATGCCGAGGACGCGCCCGGGCGCCTCATAGACCCGGCTCTCGCTGCCATAGCCGGCACCGGCCACCGCCTCCGCCACCCGGTCGCCGGCGGCGAGGGCCGCCTGCAACCGGCGGGCGCGGACGGATTCCGCGTAGCTGCGCGGCGTCACGCCGGTGATCTCCCTGAACAGCCGCAGGAAATGGTGCCGGGCATAGCCGGCACGGTCGGCCAGCGCCGCGAGGCTCGGGATGGTCTCGCTCGCCTCGATCAGGTCGCAGGCGGCGCGGATCGCGGCGGCGTGGAGCGCGGCGCGGTCGCCCTTCGGGTCGCAGCGCTTGCAGGCGCGGAAGCCGTCCGCCTCGGCGGAGGGGGCATCGGCGTAGAAGCGGACATGGCGCCGGAGCGGCGGGCGGCTCGGGCAGCCCGGGCGGCAGAAGACCCCCTGGGTCGTCACCGCATAGAGGAAGGGGCCGCAGGCGGGGGCGGGATCACGCGCCAGCAGGGCATCCCAGCGGGCGGTGTCGAGGTCGGGGATGGGGGCCATGTGCGTCATGCCCGTAGCTTGGCCCCGTGCCCGGCGGGGGGCCATCCGCGGGTTGCGCCGGCATCGCGGCGCGGCGGGCAGGCGCGCAGGCTGCAACGCACTGGCGTTCAGGACTGAATGCCGATCCGCTGCCGCGATTCGTTCCTCGGGCCAATTCAGGCGCCCGGTCGTTCACGCCGTCCCGCGACCTGCGCCTATTTCGACTGGGACACCGCGGCAGCGGCGGCCACCAGGCCGAACACCCAGGGGAGCACCGACAGGATCTCGTTCACGCCAACCATCCTCACGCGGCGGGCCGGATGGCCTCGCTTTCCGGTGGCGGGACCGTGACCGCCCGAAAGATGACACGCCATCCATGAATCCGACATGCTGCCATGCAGCAACGGAATGACAGGCGGTTAACCCTTCCGCGGCAGCCGGGAGGGTCAGGTGACGTCGCCCTCCGCCTTCCGCCGCTGCTCGCGCAGCCTCTCCTGGCCACCCGGCATGCGGGGGTTGATGGCCAGCGCCGCTTCCAGCGTCCGCAGCGCCCCCATGGCATTGCCGGCCTCGTCCTGCAGCGAGGAGAGGCTCAGCAGCGCCATCCAGTGCCGCGGCTCCAGCCGCAGGGCTTCCTGCAGGTCGCGCGCCGCCGCGGCGCTGTCCCCCGCACGGGCATGGGCCTGGGCACGCAGGAACCAGGCATCGGCGAAATCCGGCTGCAGGGTAATGGCGGCATCGAAGTCCTCCAGCGCCTCGGCCGCGAGCTGCGCCTCCACGTTGCGGGCGCCGCGGCGGAGCAGCAGCGTGACCGAGGGCGTGGCCGACTGCGCCCAGAGGGTGCGGATGCGCGCCTCCACCATGGCGGCACCGGCCTCGTCCGGCGCGGTGCGCAGCGCCTCGAAGGCGCGGTCGAGTTCGGCCCGGCGCGCCTCGGCCGCCCGGGCGGCGGGGCTCAGCGGCGGCTGGCCGCTGGGCGCCTGGGCCAGGGCGGCAATCGGCAGGAGCAGCAGCAGGGCGAGGAGCCGGCGCATGCCGCAAAAGTCGGGCGCCATGGACCATCTGGCAAGACGGCATGGCCGGTCGGGCGTCCCTCCGGTGCCAGCAGGGGTTCGCGGGGCACGGGTCAGAGCCAGGGGGTGTGGTCAGGGCCAGGCGCCCCCGCGCCAGCCCGCGCGATTTGCGCCCTGGGGTGGCGGGAGGGGGAGCGCGCAGCGGGCCGATACCGAGCCTGATCGCGGCCTCAGCGGGCGCTGCAACCGCAGCGGCGGGGAGCAGGCGCCGGGTCGGCCTCATGCGATCTTGTCCGGGATGTCCTGCCGTCGAGAGGGCGTGCGATGCGCTGGCGGGCAAATCGCCTCGCTCCGGGCACCCTTGCGCGATCCAGGCGTTCGCAAGCCGCTGCCCCTTGCGTTCAGGAGACGGCCATGCCGGCGGAACGTCGCCCGAATCCCTTGCTCGCCACCCTCGCCGCCGCCGGTGGCTTGGTCATGCTCATGCTCAATCGCGGCGGCGAATCGCGCCGGCCGGCCCGTGCCGTCGCCCGCGGGGCCGATCGCCCGGCCCGGCGCGAGGCAGGCGATGACCGTGGCCGCACCGCCACCAGCCCGACGGAGATCCCGGCCCGCGGCTGGTGGGACATCCTCAAGCGCACGGCCTACCAGGTCTCCGAGGATCGCGTGCTGACCGAGGCGGCAGGGATCACCTTCTACACCCTGCTTGCCCTCTTCCCCGCCCTGGCGGCGCTGATCTCGATCTACGGCCTGTTCGCCGACCCGGCGGAGATCAACGGCCACCTCGCGGCGCTCGGCGGCGTCATCCCGGGCGGCGGCATGGAGATCCTCACCGAGCAGGTGCAGCGCATCAGCGCGACGGCGAGCGGCACGCTCGGCTTCGGCGCGGTGATCGGCCTCGCCACCTCGCTCTGGTCCGCCAACCAGGCGATGAAGGCCTTCGTCGATTCCCTAAACATCGTCTACGAGGAAAAGGAGGAGCGCGGCTTCTTCAAGCGCCTGCTGGTCACCATGGCCTTCACCCTGGCCGGCATCCTCTTCATCGTGCTCGCCATGGTCGCGGTGGTGGCGATCCCGGTGGTGCTGAGCTTCATCGGCCTCGGTGGCACGCTGGATGCGGTGCTGCGTCTGGCGCGCTGGCCGGTCATGCTGCTGGCGGTCGCCCTCTTCCTCGCCTGCCTCTACCGCTATGGCCCGGACCGCGAGGAGGCGCAGTGGCGCTGGGTGAGCTGGGGCAGCGCCTTCGCCTCCGTTGCCTGGGTCGCCTTCTCCCTCGGCTTCTCCTGGTATGTCACGAATTTCGGCAATTTCAACGAGACCTATGGCTCGCTCGGCGCGGTCATCGGCTTCATGACCTGGATCTGGCTCTCCTCCACCGTCGTCCTGGTGGGAGCGGAGCTGGATGCGGAGATGGAGCACCAGACCGCGCGCGACACCACCAAGGGGCCGGAGCGGCCGATGGGCGCGCGGGGCGCGCGGATGGCGGACACGGTGGCGGGATAGCCGGCCAGGCGCGTCTTCAACGCCGCCGCGCTGAGCGGTGCAGCACGGCGGCGCTGGCCCCCTTCATGCGTCAGCGGCAGCGCGCCGGCCGCGGGAGAACCAGCCGTGTCGCCACTCGTCTGTGCGGCGCGCGACCCGCAGGCGGGCCGGGGCGGCCCTCAGGCCGCCTTCGCGCGCCTGGCCTGCCCGATCGCCGCGGGCTCCGGCCCGCCTGCCATCCAGTCGAGCAGCTCCACCGTGTGCACCACCGGCAGCGCATCTCCGCCGAGCTGGGTCAAGCAGCCGATATTGCCGGCGGCGATCAGGTCGGCGCCGGTGCGGTTGAGGTTGGAGAGCTTCCGCTCCCGGAGCTGCCCAGCGATCTCGGGCTGCAGCAGGTTGTAGGTGCCGGCGCTGCCGCAGCAGATATGCGGCTCGGCCGGGTCCTTCACCGCGAAGCCCGCCTTCACCAGGAGCTGCTTCGGCAGCGCGGTGATCTTCTGCCCGTGCTGCAGGGAGCAGGCAGAGTGGTAGGCCACCGTCAGCCCGGGCGCCTCCCGCACCGGGGCATAGGCGAATTTCTGCAGCGCCTCGGAAACATCCATGGCCAGTGCCGAGACCTTCGCGGCGCGCTCGGCCTCCGGCTCCTCGCGGAACATGAAGCCGTAATCCTTCACCGTCGTGCCGCAGCCCGAGGTGTTGATGACGATGCCGTCCAGCCCCTCGCCCTCGATCTCGCGGCTCCAGGCCTGGATGTTCGCCCGCGCCAGGCGCATCGCCGGGTCGTGCTGGCCCATATGGTGGTCGAGCGCGCCGCAGCAGCCCTGCTCCTTCGTCACCACCACCTCGATCCCCATCCGGGTCAGCAGGCGGATCGTCGCCTCGTTGATCGAGGGGGCGAGCACCTGCTGGGCGCAGCCGGTCAGCAGCGCGACGCGGCCGCGGCGCTGGCCCTGTGCGCGATGCACCTGCGGCGCCTGCATCGGGCTCGGCGGCGGCAGCGCGCCGGGGGCGAGCTTCAGCATGGCCTGCAGCCGGCGCCCGAGCACATGCCCGCCCGGCATCAGCCCGGCCAGCGGCCGGCCGAGCCGCGCGCCCGAGATCGCCGCACGGAACCGCGCGGGGTAGGGCAGGATGGAGGAGAGGACGCGACGCAGCAGCCTCTCGTGCCAGGGCCGGTCATAGGTCTCCTCGATATAGCGGCGCGCATGATCGACCAGATGCATGTAGTGCACGCCCGAGGGGCAGGTGGTCATGCAGGACAGGCAGGAGAGGCAGCGATCGACATGCTTCACCACCTCGGCCGTCGCCGGGCGGCCGCTCTCCAGCATGTCCTTGATCAGGTAGATGCGCCCGCGCGGGCTGTCGAGCTCATCGCCCAGCAGCAGGAAGGTCGGGCAGGTCGCCGTGCACATGCCGCAATGGACACAGGTGCGGAGGATCTGGTTGCTCTCCCGCGTATCCGGGTCCTTCAGCTGCTCAGGCGCGAAATTGGTCTGCATGATCGGATGGGGGCCCCCTCCCTCCGGATATAGGACGGGGAGGAAGGCGGCGAAACCGGGGCTCTCCGCCCGCCCCCGCCGGGCCGGCCGTGGCGGGGCACCGGCTCAGGGCCGTGGCTGGCCGCGCGCCTCCGCCACACCGCTGCGCAGCAGGGCCGCCATGGCCTCGGCCAGGCACTCGTTCAGCCGGTCGGTCGCCGCCACGCGCTCGGGCTTCGGCGCCCGCTCGACATCCACCTGCCCGGTTTCCGTCCAGTGGCGCATCAGCTCCCACCGCCGAAGCAGCGGCACCTGATGCGCCGCCGCCACCAGCCGCAAGGTGCCCAGATAGGGCTCGATATTGGCATTGGTGCGCAGGAAGCGGGAGAATTGCGGGTCGATCAGCACCGCATCGCTGCCGGCGGCCTTCAGCGCCTCCAGCCCCGCATTCAGCGCCTCGACCATCTCGTCCACCTCCAGGCCGCGCACCGCGCTGACCGTGCCGGTGGCCCAGAGGACGAGGTGCGCCGGCGCCTGTGCCAGTTCCGCGGCCAGCAGCGCGGCGGCCTCCGCGGTGGTCAGGCCACGCCGCCCGCGCACCGCCACCTCGACCGTCAGGCCCGGGCGGCGCGCCGCGATCAGTGCCTCCAGCCGCGCCGGCCAGACGGCAGCCGGCCCGCTGGTGCCGAGACCGAGCACGGAGGCGCCGCCGACGACCAGGATGCGCAGGCTGCCGGCGCGGGCGGCCCGGACCGTGGCCGGCAGCGGCGCGCCCGCCTCCAGCAGCTCGGGCGGCGCGGCGCAGGCGCGGGTCTCGGCCCGCGCCGCCGGGGCGAGCAGCGCGCCGAGCAGCAGCACCGGGCCGAGAAGCCGCGCTGTCCGGATCATGCCGGAGTCGTAGAAGACGGCGCCGCCGCGGGCAAGCCGACCGTTCGGGGGGCGCCGGTGGCGGCTTTCCGGTCCCCGCCCTCCCGGTACCAGGCGGCAATGGCGCCGACCGCGACCAGCGCGGCCAGCCCGCCGGAATTGACCGCGAACTGCATGACGCCGCGGTCCGACTGCTCCAGCGCCAGCCTGCCGAGGAAGGAGAGGAAGATGCCGAAGCAGAACACCGGCAGCCCGTGCTGGCCCATCAGCACGAAGGGGGCGGCCGCCCTGGCCTGCACCCAGGCGGCGCCGGGCGGCACCGCATGGCCGACCAGATAGGCCAGCGCCAGGATCGACAGCAGCCGGAAGGGGTGCAGCGCGCCCTTGTCGATGGTGGTCAGCAGCAGGCCCAGGCTCTCCGGCACCAGGGCCAGCCACTCCGGGGCGTGGAAAGGAATCAGCATCGCCGCCGCGCCCAGCAGCAGCACGAGGACCGAAGCGGCCGCGAGATCCCGGCGGAAGGGCACCGCCGGGGCCGGCGCCCGCCCGCCCCCCGCCAGGCGCGGCGCATAGCCCAGCGTGCAGCCGATGAAGAACAGGAACTGCCAGGCGAAGGGGTTGAAGAACCAGCCGCCATCGATCCAGTTCGGCATGTTCAGGCCGAGCAGCCGCGCCAGGACATAGAGCAAGCCCGACAGCCCGAGCAGCAGCACCGGCTGCCGCAGCAGCGGCAGCGCCGGCGCCAGCATCGCCAGCAAGGCGATGTAGAGCGGCAGGATGTCGAGGAAGGCTGGCTGGTAGCGCAGCAGCAGCGCCTGCAGCAGCGCGTGGTAGGGCTGCTCCCGGAAGGGGTCGAGCTGCAGTTCGTCGAGATAGGCCGGGCTGTCGAGGAGCGCGGCGGAATAGCCGACCTGCGCCGCGAAGACGACAAAGAGGAAGATATGCGCGACATAGAGCGTAGCGGCCCGCCGCAGCAGCGCCGCGCCGCCGAATAGCCAGCCGCGCCGGTCGAGCGCGGCGCCATAGGCCATGCCCGCGGCATAGCCCGCCAGCAGCACGAAGGCCTCGGTCGCATCGCAGAAGGCGATGTTGCGAAGGGTGAAATCGCCCAGCCGGTTGCCCGGGATATGGTCGATGAAGATGAACCAGAGGGCGAGGCCACGGAAGAAGTCGACCCGCAGGTCGCGCGCGGCACCGCCGCCACCCCGGATCAGCCCCCGCATCCGCACCTCCGCCGGGCAGCTTGCCCTGGCCGGGCGGCAATGCAAGCAACGTTACGGAGTCGTGCAACCGGGGCGTGCTGGCACGGCGCTGCCGCTTTTGGCAGAGTAGCTGGATGCGCTGCCTCGCCGCCCTCCTCGCCCTGCTGCTGCCTGCCGCCGTCGCGGCCGAGCCCTGCCCGCCCGCCCCGGTCACCGGCGTGAGCCTGCCGATCACCCGCGCCGCCATGCAGCAACGGGAGCCGCTGACCATCGTCGCCTTCGGCTCCTCCTCCACCGAGGGCGCCGGGGCCAGCGGGCCGGACCGCGCCTATCCTGCCCAGCTCGAGGCGCGGCTGCGCGCCGCCCTCCCTGGCCTGCCGGTCGAGGTGCTGAACCGCGGCATCGGCGGCCAGGAGGTGCAGGAGATGCTGGCGCGGCTGGAGGCCGATGTGCTGGCCGCCAGGCCGGACCTGGTGGTCTGGCAGGCCGGCGCGAATGCCGTGCTGCGCGGCATGCCGGCAGAGGAGTTCCGCGCCGCGCTCGCCGGCGGCATTGCCCGGCTGCAGGCCGCCGGGATCGACGTGCTGCTGATGGACAGCCAGCGCGCGCCACGCATCCTCGACGCCCCGGGCTTCGAGCGCTTCGACGCCACCATCCGCGACCTGGCCGCCGAAAGCCACGCGCCGCTCTTCTCGCGCGCCGCGCTGATGCAGGCCTGGGCGGCGGCGGGCACGCCGCAGGGCGAGATGCTCTCGCCGGACGGGCTGCACCATAACGACCGCGGCTATGCCTGCGTGGCGGAGGCGCTGGCGCGGACCATCCTCGGGGCGACGGCGCCGGCACAGATCGCCAGGCGGTAGATCCGGACGGCCCCTGCCTTCCCCGGCCCGCGGCGGCGGTGCCGCCGGGCCGGACCATGGCCCGGGCCGGTCTGCGTCTCTCTATTCGGCCGCCAGGGTTTGCGGCGCGATGATCGCCGCATGATTGGGGCGCGGCAGCAGCGCGAGTCGCGCATCCAGGCGGCCCTGCACCATATCGAGGAAGAGCGCGCGGTTGACCGGGCCGGTCTCGGGCACGCGATCGAGGAAGGAGCGGAAGATGGCGCGGTAATGCGCCGCCTGCCGGACGAAGCGCTCGTCCACCTCGAACCTTGCCATCTCCTCCGGCGTCGCCGGCAGCAGCCGCAGGATGGCGAGGCCCAGCTCCGGACCGGCCGGCAGGGGGAGTTCCACCGAAGGCTGCCCCTCCGGCCCCTCGGGCGTCCGCCAGCCGAAGACCAGCCGCCACATGGCCGCCATGACCGCGGCCAGTTCCCGCCCCGTCATGTCCCATTCGGCGACCAGCCGCTCCAGCCGCGTCTCGGTCATCAGCGCCTGGGTCGTGTCGGCCTGGCGCTTGCCGATGGAAAGCTGGCCGAGCAGCAGCCGCGCCTGCTCCTGCAGCAGGGCGGTCTGCTCGCGCGTCTCCGCGACCAGCGCCTGCAGGGCCAGCTGCCGGCTGTCGGAGGCCTGGCCCTGGCGCAGCAGCGCGGCGCGCAGTTCCGCCAGTTCCCGCCGCTGCGTCAGCCAGCAGAGCGCGAGCAGCGCGATGCCGGATGGCAGGACGAGGCCGGCCGCGAGGCTCGCCCAGCCTGCCGGCCCGAGCGCGAGCAGCCCCTCCGGCCCGGCCGAGGTCAGCAGCAGGGCCAGGGCGCAGATCGGCACGAGGGCAGCAAGCAGGAGCAGGCCGAAGCCGATGGCGCGTGCGAGCAGGCGCAAGGCGAGCAGCCCTCCCATATTGGTCTCAAAAAAGTGATGATTGATCGCGTTCAATTTACACTATGCAGGCCCGCCTGCCAGCGCCGTCTTCGCCTGCGGCGCCGGAAGGCCCGGGCTGTGGCACGAGGGTCGCAATCCGCATCCCCGGGGAAGCTGGCCGCCGATGCCCACAGCCCTTCCCTTTCCCCCCGGCACCACCGCGTCGCCCGGTCCCTCCCGCGTTGTCGGTCCGATCCGGACGCACAGCGCTGCAGCACCCCGCCAGGGCCGGCGCTGCCATGGAGCGCGGCGCAGCGCTTGGCTGCTCCACCGCTTTGTTGCCCATGCCATCCTGGATGTCGGGCGCACGGCAGCGAACATGATCACCCTCTCCTCCCGCGTGCCGGGCCGGGTAGCGGGGGGGGGTGGTGATCGCCGGCGGCAGGCCACGGGCCGGCGGGTTGCCGGTGGCGGCTCCGGCCCGCCATGACCGGCAGGGCGGCACAGCGGCGGGTCCCGCCCTGTCCGCGGCGGCGGCCCGTCAGCGGCGCAGCGCCACCGCCACGGCCGGGCTGCGTCTGCCGGAGGCGGAGAGGGCGCGCAGCCGATAGTCCAGCGCGCCGGAGGGCGGCGCCGTATCGGTCCATTCGGCGCCGCGCAGCACCGGCGCCACGACGCGCCACGGCCGGCCGGGATCGCGCCGCAGCACCTCATAGCCGAACAGCTCCGGCGCGCGCGATGCCTCCCAGCGCAGCAGCACATCGGCGCCGCGCGACTCGGCGCGCAGGCCGGCGGGCCTGGCAGGCGGCGCGGGGTCGAAGGGCGTCACCCAGACCAGCAGCGTGGCGAAGGGGTCGAGCACCAGGTCGAGCGACAGGCGCCCGCCCTCCTCCGGCACCAGGCCGGAGCGCAGCGGCGGCTGCGCCGCGAGTTCCGCCGCCACCCGCAGCCGGCGTGCCGCCGCCGCATCCACCCGCGCCGGCATCCGCCGCCCCGCCGCGGCGAAGGCATTGGAATGCGCGCCGTCGATCCGGAAGACGGCGAGGTTGACCCGCGGCCAGGGCAGGTCGGCGATCGTCCAGCGCAGCCGCCGGGGCCCGCCTGGCCCCTCCGGGTGCAGCGTCATCAGGGCGGAGATCCGCCCCTCGCCCGCCGTCGTCACCTGGAAGAGCCCGGGCCCCGGCTCGATCGCCAGCAGGCGGTCGCCGAGCAGCCGCAGCAGCTCGTAGAACTGGAAGACCGGCAGCCTGATGAGGTCCGCCGGCCCGGCATCCGTCCGCGTGAACAGCGCCCGCCTGCCATCGAAGGGCGCCCGCACCAGGTGCTGGTTGGCATTGTCCGCCGCCGCCATGAAGCGCAGCCCGGCATCGGCATGCCGCAGCGACAGCGCGGCATGGCCGATGGCGGCGGCGGCGAGCCAGGAGGGGAAGCGCTCATCCATCCGCGGCGCATAGGGGTGGTCGAAGCCGACCTTCATGTCGGCCTCGTTGTTCACCAGCACGAGACCGCGGCAGCGCTCCGGGACCAGTTCCCGCGCCATCGACGCGGTCTGCTCCGCGGCCTCGACCAGGCGGCTGATTCGCGGTTCCGTCTCCTCATTCACCCAGATGCCCTTGCGGTGGTAGCTGAGGAAGTCGCAGGGCATGTCCGGCGCGTCGCGCAGGAATTCGAGGAAGCGGCGCATCAGCCGCGGCCCTTCCTCAGGCGGCATCCAGGCGATGGCCGGCCCGCCCAGCCGCAGGCGATGGCCGCTCTCGCGCACCGCATGGGCGGTCGCGCGGTAGAGATCGAGATAGCGTTCGAAATCGCCTTGCCAGAAGGGCGGCATGTTCGGCTCGTTCCACACCTCCAGCCACCAGCGTGCGACCTCATCCGCGCCGAAGCGCGCGACGGCGGCATCGAGGAAGCCGCGCAGCAGCGCCTGCCAGCGCGCGAAGCCGTCCGGCGGCGCGATCGGGGAAGGCGAGACGGCGGCGGGGAAGAAGGTCAGCGCGATGAAGGGAATCAGGCCGCGCGAGACCAGGGCGTCGAGCGCCGCGAAGGAGGGCGAGAAGTCCATCGGCGCCTCCGGCGACGGCCAGGTGCTGCCGCTGCCCGTCGGGAAGGTCTGCTCCCGCTCCCCCGCATTCAGCAGGCCGAAGAACCGCACCGCGCCGAAGGCCCCGGGCGAGGCCGCCATGGCGTCCAGCATCCGCGCCATGCGCGGCTCCGGCAGCCAGTCCGCGTCGAAGACGCCGACCATGTCGAACTCGCCGCGGCGGAACTCCCCGATCGTGGCATGCGCGGACACCGCGCCCGGCCCGGCCTGCGCGCGCGGAGGCGTCCCCGGCGCCACGGCCGCCGCGGCCATCCCTGCCAGCACCGCCCGCCGTGCCGCCATCGCCCCCTCCCCATCCGCGCCGGGCCGAGAACGGTTGCCATCCGGGCCCGTTCCGCCGCCGCTTGACGCCGGGCGCGACCTGCCCCGATCTCCGCCCGACGCTCCCAGGGACCCCAGCATGACCGCCGACGCGACCATCGCCCGCATCCTCGCCGACCCGCGCTTCCGCGACGCCGTCGCGGTGATGGAGCGCGAGCACGACCGCACCGTCGCCGACATCATCGCCCTCACCGAGATCCCCGCCCCGCCCTTCGGCGAGGAGAAGCGCGCCGCGGCCTATCTGGAGATGCTGCGCGCCCATGGGCTGGAGGAGGTGGAGCAGGACGCGATCGGCAATGTCATGGGCCGCCGCCGCGGCACCGGGAACGGCGCGACGGTCGTCGTCGCTGCGCATCTCGACACGGTCTTCCCCGCCGGCACGGATGTTCGCGTGCGGCGGGAGGGGACGCGGCTCCTCGCCCCCGGCATCGGCGACGACACCCGCAGCCTCGCGGTGAACCTCGCCTTCCTCCGCGCCATGGACGCCGCCGGCATCCGCACGCGGGCGGACATCCTCTTTCTCGGCGATGTGGGGGAGGAAGGGCTCGGCGATCTGCGCGGCGTGCGGCACTTCTTCACCGAAGGGCGCCACCGCCACAACGTGGAGGCCTTCTTCACCGTGGACAGCCCGGAGGTGGACCGCATCGTCACCGGCGGCATCGGCAGCAAGCGCTACCGGGTCACCTTCCGCGGCCCGGGCGGCCACAGCTTCGGCGCCTTCGGCCTGGTCAACCCCGCCTATGCCATGGCGCGCGCGGCGCTGACCCTCTCGGACCTCGCGGCGCCCGCCGACCCGCAGACCACGCATTGCGTGAGCGTGCTCGGCGGCGGCACCTCGGTGAACGCCATCCCGAACGAGGTCTGGATGGAGGTGGACCTGCGCAGCCGGTCAGCCGCGGAACTGGCCCGGCTGGAGCGCGAATTCCTGGCGGGCGTCGAGACGGCGGTCGCCGCCGAGAATGCCGCGCGCTCGACGAAGGAAGGCGCGGTCACGGTGGAATGCCGGCCGATCGGCGACCGCCCGGCCGGCCATACGCCGATGGATGCCGCCATCGTCCGGCTCGCCACCGCCGCCGTCGCGGCGCATGGCTACGCGCCGCGGCACGAATACTCCTCGACGGATGCGAACATCCCGATGAGCCTCGGCATCCCCGCGATCAAGATCGGCTCGGGCGGCAGCGGCGGCCGGGCGCATTCGCTGGAGGAATGGATCGATGTCGAGCCGCGCGAGAGCCTGCGCGGCATGTCGGCGAGCCTGGCGACGATCCTCGCCGTGGCGGGGATGGAGGCGTAGCAACCGGCGGGGCCGCAACTCCGTCATGGCCGGTCACGGCCATGACGCATGGGACCCGCGGAGACGATGCTGCCCGGCCCGCTCCCCGATGGGGTGATCGGTCCGGGCAGGCCGTGTGGTGCCCCGGCCGCGCCGGCTCAGCGCTTCAGGGCGCGCAGCAGGGCGAGCGCAAGGCCGGTCTTCACCAGCGTGCCCGGCACGAAGAGCAGGAAGCCGGCCATCCAGGCCTTCTCCAGCCCGGTGAAGCCGGCGAGCCAGGCGACTCCGGGGATGAAGAGGACGAGATGCGCCGCCAGCAGCAGGGCGGCCTGCGCCGCGAGGCCCCGCCCCGCCGCCTGGCCGGCGATCCAGGCCGCCGGCAGGAAGCCCAGCAGATAGCCCGCGGTCGGGCCCGCCAGCACCGCCGGGCCGCCCGTGCCGCCGGCGAAGACCGGCAGGCCCAGCGCGCCCTCGAGCAGGTAGAGCCCGACCGCGGCGAGGCCGACCGGCGCGCCGCCGATGGCGCCGAGCAGCAGCACCGCCAGGCTCTGCAGGGTTGCCGGCACCGGCCAGAAGGGCAGGCTGACCTGGGCGCTCGCGGCCAGGATGGCGGAGCCGAGCAGGGCCGCGCCGGCAAGCCGCAGGGCACGCGGCGGGGAGAGGGCAAGGTCGTTCACATCCGCTACTCCGAAAGGGGCGCCGCCTCTCCCATGGCGCGGGCCCGGCGGCAAGCGCCGGTTCGAACCGCGTGCGCGCAGGCCGGCGCGAAGCCCGGCCCGGTCAGCGCGGCAGGTGGAGCAAGCGGCGCATCACCGTCGGCAGCGCCGATTCGGCCTCGGCCAGCGGCCGCGCCTCCATCCCGTCCGGTGGCAGCAAGGCGGGAATCTCGGCCGCCAGCAGCACCATCTCCAACTCGAAATGCGTGAAGCCGTGCCGCGCCAAGCCCGGCACGCGGCGCCAGGACAGGCCGGGCAGCGGGGCGAAATCCTGCGCCTCCGCCTCCCCCCATCTCTCGTCCCGCCAGGGCGTGCCCGGCACCTCCAGCATGCCGCCCAGCAGCCCGCGCGGCGGCCGGCGGCGCAGCAGCACCTGCCCGACCGAATCGGTCAGCAGGAAATGCACCCCATGCCGCAGCGGCCGCGCCCGCTTCGGTGCCTTGCGCGGCAATTCCTCCTGAAGGCCGCGCTGCTGCGCCGCGCAATCCCCGCGCCAGGGGCAGAGGGCGCAGGCGGGCGCGCGTGGCGTGCAGATGGTGGCGCCGAGGTCGAACAGCGCCTGGGCGAAGTCTCCCGGCCGCGCCCGCGCCGCCGGATCCTCCATGAAGCCCCCGGCCAGCGCGGCGAGTCGCGGCCTGGCGCCGGGCAGCGGCGCTTCCTCGGCGGCCAGCCGCGCCACCACCCGCTCCACATTGCCGTCCACCGGCACCACGGGCTGGCCGAATGCGATCGCCGCCACCGCCGCGGCGGTGTAGGCGCCGATGCCCGGCAGCTCCCGCAGCCCGGCCGCGTCGCGCGGGAAGCCGCCCTGCCCGGCCACCAGCCTGGCGCAGGCATGCAGGTTGCGGGCGCGGGCGTAGTAGCCAAGGCCGGCCCATTCCTCCATGACATCGCCCTCGGGCGCCGCGGCCAGGGCCTCGACGGTCGGGAAGCGCGCCAGGAACCGGTCGAAGCGCGGCCCGACGGCAGCGACCGTGGTCTGCTGCAGCATCACCTCGGAGAGCCAGACCTGATAAGGATTGGGGTGTCCGCCGCCTGGACCGCCCTGGCTGCGGAAGGGCAGCACGCGGCGGTGGCGGTCATACCAGGCAAGCAGCGGCGCGGCCGGGGGCAGCTTTGCGGAAGGGGCGGACATATGGCCAAGGATAGCGGGAAGCGCGACGCCTTCACCCCCGCCCGCTCGCAAGGTGTTCGTTCCCCTTGGGGGCCGCGGCCGCTCGGCGCGCTCATCCCCGCCCTCACCCGGCCGGTATTCCGGAAGAAGAGCCCGGCCGGCGCGCAGCTCATGGCCGATTGGGCGGAGGTGGTGGGCCCGGCGCTGGCCGCCGTCACCACCCCCCGGCGGCTCAGCTCGGGCACACTCACCATCGCCTGCGCCGGGCCGGTGGCGATGGAACTTTCCCATCTCGCCCCCCAGCTCATCGCCCGGATCAACGGCCATCTCGGGAAGGTGACGGTGGAGCGGCTGCGCTTCGTCCAGCAGGCCGCCGCTCCGGGACCGGCACCGCCCCGCCCCGCCCCGGATGCCCCCCTGCCGAGCCAGGTCGAGCAGGCCGTCTCCACGGTCCCGGGGGAGGAATTGCGCGCGGCGCTGGCAAAGCTCGGCCGGGGCGTTTATCGGAATGGCCGCTGACCGCCACCGGCGGCCGGAGTCGACGCCAGAGACAATCGGAGGCCGCATGCGCCTGCCCCGCCGTACCCTCCTCGCCGCCACCGCGCTGGCCGCGACGGCGCCCGCCCTGCACGCCCAGGGGACCGATCCCCGCATGGCCGAGCGCGGCATCGGCCGGCCGGACGCGCCGGTGAAGGTGATGGAGTTCTTCTCCCTCACCTGCAGCCACTGCGCCGCCTTCCACCGGGACACCTATCCGCGGGTGAAGCGGGAACTGGTGGAGACCGGCGCCGTCCGCCTGATCTGGCGGGACTTCCCGCTCGACCAGGTTGCGCTCACCGCCGCGGCGGTCGCCCGCAGCCTGCCGGCCGAGCGTTATGAGGGCTTCATCGGCACCCTGCTGACCACGCAGGACCGCTGGGCCTTCAGCCGGGGTGGCGACCCCATCGCGGAACTCGCCAAGCTGGCGGCGCTGGCTGGCATGTCCAGGGCGCAGTTCGACCAGGTGCAGGCCGATGAGGGGCTGAAGCGCGCCATCCTCGGCGATCGGGCCATGGCGGAGCGGGAGTTCGACGTGCGGGCGACGCCCAGCTTCTCCTTCCAGGGCCGGCAGAAGACCGTCAACCAGTCCGGCAACCTCTCCTTCGACCGGTTCGCGCAACTCGCCACGGAAGTCCGCCAGGCTTGAGCGAGGAGGCAGCAGCCGCCGGAACGGCGCCCGAGCCCGGACAGGAGGCGGCGTCCGCCAGCGAGGCTGCGCGCGCCGCCCTGCGCGCCACCCTCGCCCGGCTGCGCATCGCCGGCTTCAAGAGCTTCGCCGAGCCGACCACGGTCGAGGTCCTGCCGGGCCTGACGGGCATCGTCGGGCCGAATGGCTGCGGCAAGTCCAACGTCGTGGAAGCCCTGCGCTGGGCGATGGGCGAGACCTCCGCCCGCTCCATGCGGGGCGGCGAGATGGAAGACGTCATCTTCGCCGGCACCGCGACCCGCCCGGGCCGGAATCTCGCGGAGGTGACGCTCTACCTGGAGGAGGCGCAGGGCCTCGCCCCGCCGCCGAATGCCGAGGCGGCGGATCTCGAGATCGTCCGCAAGATCGCCCGCGGCGAGGGATCGAGCTTCCGGGTGAACGGGCGGGAAGTCCGGGCGCGCGACGTCCAGACCATGTTCGCCGATATCGGCTCCGGCGCCCGGGCCTCCGCCATGGTCAGCCAGGGCAAGGTCGCCGCCATGATCGGCGCCAAGCCGGAGGAACGCCGGCAGGTGCTGGAGGAGGCGGCCGGCATCAGCGGCCTGCGGGCCCGCCGGCATGAGGCCGAGCTGAAGCTCCGCCAGGCCGAGACCAACCTGACCCGTGCCGAGGACCTGCTCGGGCAGCTTGAGGTGCAGCGGAATTCCCTGCAACGCCAGGCGCGGCAGGCCAACCGCTACCGCAACATCTCCGGCCTGGTCCGGCAGGCCGAGGCCGAATGGCTGGCCTTGCTGAAGGCCCGCGCGGAGGCGGCGCTCGCCGTCGCCCGCGCCGGCTTCGAGGCCGCCTCCGCCGCGACGAAGCGCGCCGAGGCGGAGGCGGAGGCCGCCGCCATCCGCAGCTTCGAGGCGGAGAAGGCCCTGCCGGCACCGCGCGAGACGGAGGGGCTGGCCCGCACCGCCTTGGAACGCCGGCGCGTCGAGACGGAAGGGCTGGAGGCGGAGGAGCGCCGCGCCCGCGCCGCGCTGGAGGCGGCCGAGGCACGCCTCGCCCAGATCGAGCGCGACCTGGCGCATGCCCGCGGCGTGGAGACCGATGCCGCCGCCGCCGAGCGCCGGCTGGAGACGGAGCGGGAGGCGCTGGAGGAGTCCGCCCGGACCCTGCCGGAGCGCCTCGCCGCCGCCGAGGCGGCGCTGCAGGAGACGGCCGAGGCTGCCCGCGCCGCCGAGCGCGCCGCCAATCTGGCGACCGAGGAGGCAGCCTCCCTCGCCGCCCGGGTGAATGCGGCGGCGGCCGAGCTGGAGGCGGCCGGGCAGCGCGCCCGGCGGCTGGCCGGCCAGCGCGCCGCGCTCGCCTCGGAACACGGGACGGCACTCGCCGCCCGGGTGGCGCCCGAACGGCTGGCGGCCGCGCAGGCCGCCGTCGCTGCGGCCGAGCAGGGTTTCTCCGCCGCTCGCACCGGCCTGGCGGAGGCCGAAGCCGCCCGCGCCGCGGCGCAGGAAGCCCATGCCGCCGCGAGGCGCGAGGCCGCCGCCGCCGAGGCCGAGGCCAACCGTGCCCGCGCCGTCCTGGCCGAGGCCGAGCAGCGCGCGGGGCGCATTGCCGCGCAGCATGCAGCCATCGCCAGGGACCATGAGGCAGCCCTCGCCGCGCAGGTTCCGGCCGAGCGGCTGGCGGCCGCGCAGGCCGCCGCCGCCGCGGCCGAGGCCGAGCTTGCCACCCGCCGGGCCGCGCTGGAGGCCGCCGAGGCCGCCCGCGCCGCGGCACAGGAAGCCCATGCCGCCGCCCGCCGCCGCATCGCTGATGCCGAGGCCGCGCGCGAGCGCGCCGCCGCCGAGCAGGCCGCCGCCGCCCAGCGCGCCGCCCAGGCCCGGGCGCAGCATGAGCGGCTGGCCACGCAGCTGGAAGCCGCCCGTGCCGCCCAGGTGCCGGCCGAGGCCGTCGCCGCCGCGCAGGCGGAGGCCGGTGCCGCCGAGGCGGCACTGGCCGCGGCGCTGGAGACGGTGACCACCGCCGAAGCTGCCCGCACCGCCGCCGCAACGGGCCATGGCACCGCCCGCGCCGCCGCCGCCGGGGCCGAGGGCGACGAGGCCCGTGCCGCCGCCGAGGTGCAGGCGCTGAGCGAGACGCTGGCCGCCGGCGAGAAGCCCGGCAGCAAGGCGCCGCCGGTGCTGGAAGCCGTCTCCGTCCCGCCGGGGCTGGAGGCCGCGCTCGGCGCCGCGCTGGGCGAGGCGCTGGACAGCCCGGCCGACCCGGCCGCGGCGCGCCACTGGCGCATCCTGCCGCCTTTCGCCGAACCGCCCGCCCTGCCCCCTGCCCTCACGCCGCTTGCGACGCTGGTGGAGGCGCCACCGGCCCTGGCCCGCGCCCTCTCCCAGATCGGGCTGCTGCCGGAGGGCGCGGATGGCGCCACGCTGCAGGCGGCCCTCGCCCCCGGTCAGGCCGTGGTGGCGCGGGACGGCGCGGTCTGGCGCTGGGACGGCCATACCGCCCGCGCCGATGCGCCGAATCCCGGGGCGGTCCGGCTGCAGCAGCGCAACCGGCTGCGCGCCGCCGAGGCCAGGCTGGCGACGGCGCGGGAGGCGACCGCCGCCGCCCGCACCGCCCGCGCCGAGGCCGAGCGCGCCGAGGCCGAGGCCGTCGCGGCGGAAACCACGGCGCGCGAGGCCCGGCGCAGGGCCGAGGCGCGGCTTGCCGCCGCGCGGGCCGAGGCCAGCCGCCTGACCGCCGCCGCCGCCGAGGCCGAGAGCCGCCTCTCCGCGCTGGAGCCGCAGCTCCGTCGCCTCGCCGAGGAGTGCGCCGCGGCGGAGGCCGCCGCCGAGATGGCTGCGGCCACGCTCGCCGCCCTGCCGGGGCCGGAAGCGGCGATTGCCGAATACGATGCCGCGGCGCTGGCCGAGACCGCCGCCGCTGCCGCCGAGGCGGAGGCGCGCGATGCCCGCGCCGAGGCGGAGATGGGGCTGCAGCGCACGCGCAGCGCGGCGGCCTCCCTGGCCGCCGCCGCGGCGCAGGCCGAAAGCCGGCTGGGCGCCCTGGCGCCGCAGCTCGCGCGCCTGACCGCCGAGCGCGGCGAGGCCGAGGCGGCACTGGCCGCCGCCCGCGACGCCGTGGCGGCCCTGCCGGATGTGACTGCGCTGCGGGATGCGGCCCGCGCCGCGCAGGGCCGCGACGCCGCCGCGGTCGCGGCCGAGACCGCCGCCCGCGCCGCCCGCGCCGCGGCGGAGGCCGCGCTGGAGAAGGCCCGCGGGGAGGCCGCCCGGCTCGCGGCCGAGGCCGCGCAGGCCGAGAGCCGGATCGAGGCCCTGGCGCCGCAGCTCGCCCGCATCACCGCCGAGGCGGAAGAGGCCGAGGCCGCGCTCGCCCGCGCCCGGGACGCCCAGGCGGCGCTGCCCGACCTCGCCGAAATCAGGGCCGGGGTGGACCGGGCGCGCGAGGCGCTGTCGGCCGCCCGTGCCGGCGAGGTCTCGGCGCTGGAGGGCCTGGCCGGGCTGCGCGCCGAGCGCGAGCGCGTCGCCGCCCGCCGGACCGCCGCCGCCGCGGAGCAGGAAGGCTGGGCCACCCGCCGGGCCGATGCCGCGACGCGGCGCGAGGCGCTGGAGGCGCGCGAGGCCGAGGCGCGCACCGAACGTGACGCGCTCGCCGAGCTGCCCGAGGCCGCCGCCGCCCGGCGACGCCAGGCCGGAGCGCTGCTGGCCGAGGCGGAAGCGGCCCATGCCGCCGCCGCGGCGACGCTCGCGGCTGCCGAGACCGAGCGCCGCGAATCCGATGACGCCCGCCGCGCCGCCGATGCCGCCTTCGCCGCGGCGCGCGAGGCGCAGCTGCGCGCCGAGAACGCCGCCGGGCAGGCCACCACCGCGGCCGAGGCGGTGCGGGAGCGCGTGCTGGAGCGCCTCGGCGAGAATGCCGAGTTGCCGGAACCCGCGGAACTCTCCGACGCCGCCGAGGACAAGGCCCGGCGCAAGCTGGAGCGGCTGGCGCGCGAGCGGGAGGATATGGGCCCGGTCAATCTCCGCGCCGATGTCGAGATGGCCGAGATTGAGGCGCGCATCGCCGAGATCACCAGGGAGCGCGAGGAGATCGGCGCCGCCATCGCCAAGCTCCGCGGCTCGATCGGCCATATCAACCGCGAGGGCCGGGAGCGCCTGCGGACCATCTTCGACCGGGTCAATACCGAGTTCATCGACCTCTTCACCCGCCTTTTCGGCGGCGGGCGGGCGCATCTGGCGCTGGTCGGATCGGAGGACCCGCTCGAGGCAGGGCTCGAGATCTATGCCGAGCCGCCGGGGAAGAAGCTCGCGGCGCTCTCCCTGCTCTCGGGCGGCGAGCAGGCGCTGACCGCCCTTTCGCTCATCTTCGCGGTCTTCCGCTGCCACCCGGCGCCGGTCTGCGTGCTGGACGAGGTGGATGCGCCGCTGGACGACGCGAATGTCGAGCGGCTCTGCGACCTGCTGGACGCCATGGCCGCCGAGAGCGGCACGCGCTTCCTGGTGGTGACGCACCATCCGCTGACCATGGCGCGCATGCACCGCCTCTATGGCGTGACCATGCAGGAACGCGGGGTGAGCCGGCTGCTCAGCGTCGATCTCGGCCGCGCCGTGGAGATGGCCGAGGGGCCGCAGGCGGCGGAGTAGCCGCCGCCCTGCTGCAGCGGATTGCGGTCATGTCTGAACGCAGTCCGCCGCAGGTCTTTATCGTCGAGCAGATTCCCGCGCCCGGGCGCTCACGCCCGTCCGCGATCTTCTCTAGATCGGGTGGAACAGCCGCAGCACCGCCAGCGCCACGACGGCGGTGAACAGTCCCTGCGCCAGCATCAGCGGCAAGGCGCCGGGACCGCGCACCCTCAGATGCGCCGCCGTCCGGGCCCGACCCCGCGCCGCCTCCATCAGGCAGGCCGAGAGCATGGCCGCCGTGCGGTCGGCCGGTTTGGGGGGATTGTGCATACGCAAACTCCTGGACGGTCCGATGCGACATGGTGGCGGCAAGGCATGAGGGCAGGGTTCATCCATGCAAAAGCCTGGCCGCGTCACGCCGTGTTCACAGGCATTCGCTTGACCCGCGGTGCTGCCGGGAAGTTGCTGCGGCATGCCTTCCCCCTGGCCCTTCCATTTCTTCGAACGCCTGATCGACCCGGTGGCTCCCCCCGGCAGGCGCGCCGGCCGCCTGCTCGGCACCCCGGTGCCGGAAGCGGCGCCGCCGCGGACGCTGCTCGGCTTCTACTGGCATTTCCTGCGGCAGACCCGGGCGCTGTTCCTGGCGCTGTTTGCCGCCGGCATGCTGGTGGCGCTGATGGATGCCGCCATCCCGACCATGATCGGCCGGCTGGTCGGCCTGCTGACGACGCATGCGCCGGACCGGCTCTGGGATGAGGCCTGGCCGACGCTGCTCGGCATGGCCGCCATCGTGCTGCTCGGCCGGCCGCTGGCGCTGCTGCTGCAGAACCTGATCACCCAGCAGGGCATCAACGGCAACGTCACCAGCCTGATCCGCTGGCAGAGCCACTGGCAGGTGGTCCGCCAGGGCCTGCCCTTCTTCCAGGAGGATTTCGCCGGCCGCATCGCCAACCGTGTCATGCAGTCCGGCCCGGCGCTGCGCGAGAGCGTGGTGCAGGTGATCAACGCGGTCTGGTACATCCTGGTCTATGGCACCGCGGCGCTGCTGCTGCTCGGGGGGACCGACTGGCGCCTCGCCCTGCCGGTCGCGGCCTGGTTCCCGCTCTATGCCCTGCTGCTGCGCTACCTCGTGCCGCGCATGCGCGACCGCTCGCGCAAGGCTTCCGAGCAGCGCAGCCTGCTGACGGGCCGCATCGTCGACAGCTACACCAACATCCAGACGGTGAAGCTCTTCGCCAGGGCGCGGGAGGAGGACGCCTTCATCCGCGAGGGCGTGCTGAGCCTGACCGAGGCCTTCCAGCGGCAGATGCGGCTGGTCACCTTCAACGGCTTCGCCCTCGCCACGCTGAACGCCGCCATGATCACCAGCATGGCGGCGATCGCCGTCTGGCTCTGGACACAGGGCGAGATCGAGGTCGCGGCGGTGGCGACCGCGCTGCCCATGGCCTGGCAGATCGCCAACATCTCCGGCTGGGTGGCCTTCAACGTCACCTCGATCTTCGAGAATCTCGGCGTGGTGCAGGAGAGCATGGGCAGCATCGCCGTGCCGCCCACCGCGCCCGACCCGCCCGGTGCAAGGCCCCTGCGGGTGCAGCTTGGAGACATCCGCTTCGAGCGGGTGCGCTTCGGCTATGGGCGGGAGACGGGGGTGATCCAGGGCCTCGACCTGCATGTCAGCCCTGGCGAGCGCATTGGCCTGGTCGGGAATTCCGGCGCCGGCAAGTCCACCCTGGTGAACCTGCTGCTCGGCTTCTTCCGGCCGGAGGAGGGGCGCATCCTGATCGACGGCCAGGACATCGCAGGCGTCACGCTCGAGAGCCTTCGCGCCTCGATCGGCGTCGTCACCCAGGATACCGCGCTGCTGCACCGGTCCATCCGCGACAACATCCGCTACGGCCGGCCGGAGGCGGGCGAGGCGGAGATCGAGGCCGCCGCGGCGCGCGCCCATGCCGATGGCTTCATCCGCGACCTGCAGGACTGGCGGGGGCGCATCGGGTATGACGCGCATGTCGGGGAACGCGGCGTGAAGCTCTCGGGCGGGCAGCGCCAGCGCATCGCGATCACGCGCGTCCTGCTGAAGGATGCGCCGATCCTGGTGCTGGACGAGGCGACCAGCGCGCTCGATTCGGAAGTGGAGGCGGCGATCCAGGAGCAGCTGGAGACGCTGATGGCGGGCAAGACGGTAATTGCCATCGCCCACCGGCTCTCCACTCTCTCCCGCATGGACCGGCTGGTGGTGCTGGAGCATGGCCGGATCGCCGAGGAAGGCACCCATGCCGGGCTGCTGCGGCGGGATGGGGTCTATGCCCGGCTCTGGCGGCAGCAGACCAGCGCTTTCGCCGGGGGCTGAGCCCGCGGCACTCCGTTGCGCGGGGCGGCGGTTCCGCGCACTCTGCGGCATCAGACCCCAGGGAGAGTACCCAGGAATGAACCGCCGCCGCCTGATCGCGAGCGGCGCCGCAGGCGCCGCCGGCGCCGCGACGCTCGCCACGCCCAACCTCGCCTCAGCCCAGCCCCGCATCCGCTGGCGCTGCCCGGGCAGCTTCCCGAAGTCGCTCGACACGCTCTATGGCACGCAGGAGTTCATCGCGAAGCGTGTGTCCGAGATGACGGACGGCGCCTTCCAGATCCAGATCTTCGGCCCGGGCGAGGTGGTGCCCGCCTTGCAGGTGATGGATGCGGTCGGCGCCGGCAATGTGGAGGCCGGCTACACCAGCGCCTACTACTACCTGGGCAAGGACCCCTCCCTCGCCCTGGCCACCTGCCTGCCCTTTGGCCTCTCCTCCCGCCAGCACTGGTCCTGGCTGACCCATGGCGGCGGGCGGGAGCTCTATGCCGAGGTCTATCGCGACCAGGGCGTGGTCGGCATTCCGGCAGGCAATACCGGTTCCCAGATGGGCGGCTGGTTCCGCAAGGAGATCCGCACGGTCGATGACCTGAAGGGGCTGAAATTCCGCATCGCCGGCTTCGGCGGCAACGTGCTCGGCAAGCTCGGCGTCATCGCCCAGCAGCTCGGGGGGCCGGACATCTACCCGGCGCTGGAGCGCGGCGTGATCGACGGCGCCGAATGGGTCGGCCCCTATGACGACGAGAAGCTGGGCTTCCAGCGCGTCGCGCCCTTCTACTACTACCCCGGCTGGTGGGAATATTCGCCTTCCATCGACTTGATGGTGAATGCCCGCGCCTGGGAGGCGCTGCCGGCGCAGTACAAGGCGGTGCTGGAGTCCGCCTGCGCCGAAGCCTGGCACTGGATGGCGGCGCGCTACGACGTGGTGAACCCGCCGGCCATGCGGCGGCTCCTCGCCTCCGGCACGCAGCTCCGCGGCTTCCCGCGCGAGGTCATGCAGGCCTGCTACCGCGCGACGCAGGAATTCTATGCCGAGGTCGGCGCCGGCAATGCCCGCTTCAAGCGGCTGCACGAGAAGTGGGACGCCTACCGGATCGAGCAGACGCAGTGGCTGCGGGTGGCGGAGGACAGCCTCGGCAATTTCCTCGCGGTCGCGACCGCGCAGCGCTGAGCGGCGGGCGGCGCGGCGCCTGCCGCGCCTCCATGTCCCCCGGCGCAGGCCGGAAGGCAGCAAAGGGCCGCCGGGGGATACCCCGGCGGCCCCCGCTTATACCCTGCCGCGGCTCAGCGCGCCGGGACGCGCACGTGCCGGAGCTGGAAGTAGTTGTCGGCGGTCTGCGCCACCTCGTAGCCCTGCCGCGTCGCCCAGACGATCTGCTGCTGGTGCAGCGGGATATAGGCGACCTCCTCCTGCAGGATCCGGCTTGCCTGGCTGATGAATTGCTGGCGCTTCGCCCGGTCGGTCTCCACCGCGATCTGCTCGATCAGCCTGTCCACCGCGGCGTTCGAATAGCCGCCGTTGTTGAAGACGCCGCGCGTGCCATCCCGGGTGCCGGCGAGGTTGAACAGCGCATTGTGGGCGTCCGAGGTCGTCGGCGTCCAACCTAGCAGATAGAAGCTGGTGTTGTAGCGCGGGCTGTTGATCTCGGCGAAGTAGCGGGCACGGGTCTGGGCGACCAGGTTCACGCGGATGCCGATGCGCGCCAGCATCGCCACGGTCGCGGTGCAGATCGCCTCGTCATTCACATAGCGGTCGTTCGGGCAATCAAGCGTGACACCGAAGCCATTCGGGTAGCCGGCCTCGGCCAGCAGCTTCTTCGCCTGCTCGAGGTCGACGGCCGGGCGCTTGTCATCCTCCTCGCGGAAGCCATTCACGCCGGGGCCGTAGATCAGGTTGGTGGGGCGGGACTGGCCGCGCATGACGGTGCGCTGGATGGCGTTGGCATCGATGGCGAGCTGCATGGCCCGGCGCACGCGGACGTCCTGGAACGGGTTCTTGCCCTTCACGTCGCTCTTCAGCAGTTCCGGCCGGCTCTGGTCCATGCCGAAATAGATCGTCCGCAGTTCCGGCCCCTGGATGATCTGCACGCCCGGCGTGCGGCGGATGCGCTCCACATCCTGCGGCGGCACGGTATAGACGAAGTTCACCTCGCCCGAGAGCAGGGCGGCCACGCGCGTCGCGTCGTTGGCGATGATGTTGAGCTCCGCCCGCTCCACATTGTGGGTCGGCCGGTCCCACCAGTCCGGGTTCCGCTCCAGCACCGTCCTGCGGTCAGGCTCGCGGCTGACCAGGCGGAAGGGGCCGGTGCCCATGGCGTTGCGGGTGGCGAAATTCTCCTCGCGCGTCGTCAGGTCGGTCGGCCGGACGGCGTTGTTCTTCTCCGCCCAGGCCTTGGACATGATGCCCCAATTGGTGATCTCCTGGATCAGGATCGGGTTGGGGACGCGGGTCTCGAACTCCACCGTATGGTCGTCGATCTTGCGGACTTCCTTCACCGAGGCGAGCACCGAGTTCATCTGGCTGCCGGGCCCGCGCACGCGCTCGGCGCTGAAGACCACGTCCTCGGCGGTGAAGGGCGTGCCGTCGGTGAACTTCACGCCGCGGCGCAGGTGGAAGCGCCAGACGGTCGGCGAGGGCTGCTCCCAGCGCTCGGCCAGCGCCGGCTCCGGCTCCATCTGCCGGTTCCGCCGCACCAGCGGCTCGTAGATATTGGCGTTGAAGGACAGCAGGAAGGTTTCCTGCCGGGTATAGGGGTCCATGGAGTTGACGTCGCCGTCATTGGCCCAGCGGAAGACCTGGGCGCCGGCGGGCGCGGCGGTGGCAAGCGCGGTGCCGCACAGCAGCGTGGCGGCAAGGGCGAGGCGGCGCATAACTCGTTGTCTCCCAGCACATTCGCGATGCGGGACGTTAACCCGACGGCGCGCCGGGTGGAATGGCCGTCCGGCGTGATGCGCGCCACAAACGAAAACGGGGGCCGCAGGGCCCCCGTTCCTTCTCCCGGCCGATGCCGGGGCGCAGCTTCGCCCTGGCGTCAGGCGCGCAGCGCGCGCGGCAGGTCGGCGACCGCACGGTCGATCAGCGCGGCATCCGCATCGGCCGTGATGCGCTCGGCGATGACATTGCGCGCCGCGGCGGTGGCGATCTCCGCCGCCGCCTCCCGCACCTCCGCGACCGCGCTGGCTTCCGCCGCCGCGATGCGGTCCATTGCCATGCGCTCGCGCCGCTTCGCCGCCGCTTCCGCTTCGGTCGCGGAGGACTCGGCGACGCGCGCCGCCTCGGCCCGGGCGCGGGCGAGCAGCGCCTCCGCCTCGGCCAGCGCCGCCTTGCGGTCGGCATCGGCCTGCCGCAGCATGGCCTCCGCCTCCTCGCGCAGCCGCGCCGCCTCCGCCAGTTCGGAGCGCACGCGCTCCCCGCGGCGATCCAGCATGCGAACCGCCTGGGCCCAGGCCTTGCGGCCCACCAGCAGCAGGAAGAGGACGAAGCTGGCGGCGACCCAGAATTTGGGGTCGAGCCAGAAATGCTCGTAGCTGTGCATCAGACCCGCCCCCGCGCTGCCAGTTCCGACCCGACCGCCCGCTCGACCACGGCACGGTCGGCGCCGCCGGTCAGGCGCGCGACCAGCGCCTCGGCCGCATCGGCCGCGACGGTGCGCAGCGCCGACATGGCCTGGTCACGGGACGCCGCGATGCGGCGCTCCGCTTCCTCGATCTGGGCGTTCAGCCGGGCATTGAGTGCCTCGGCCTTGGCCGAGGCCTCAGCCTGCGCCTGCTGCGTCGCGGCGGCGATCGCCGCCTGCGCCTCGGCACGCGCCCTGGCGGTCGCGGCCTGGTGCTCGGACAGCGCGGCATCCGCCTGCTGCTTCGCGGCCTGCGCCTGCTCGAGGTCGCCCTCGATCCGCGCGCGCCGCTCGGCCAGCACGCTCTCGACCCGCGGCAGCGCGTACTGCGCCATCACGAAGTAGAGGACGCCGAAGATGATCAGCAGCCAGACGACATTGGCGACCAGGAAGCGGCCCTGCTCGGGATGGCCGAAGGCGAGCTGCGGCATCCCTTCCACCGGCACCGTGCCGGTCGATGCCGCGAGCGCCATGCAGGGGGCCGCCAGCCCGGCCAGGGCTGCGGCAATGAGAACCCGAGGCTTCACGCGATGTCTCCTACCGCCCGGATGGATGCGTGGGCGCGGTGGCCGCAAGCCGGCCGCGCCCGGCGCGATCTCAGGCGAACAGGATGAGGAAGGCGATCAGCAGCGCGAAGAGCGCCACCGCCTCGGTCAGCGCGAAGCCCAGGATGCCGATCGGGAAGACGGCGTCACGGGCGCCCGGGTTGCGGGCCACGCTGGTGATCAGCGAGGAGAAGATGTTGCCGATGCCGAGGCCAACGCCGAACAGCGCGATCACGGCGATGCCGGCCCCGAGGGCCTTCGCGGCAGCCACGTCCATGGGAGAGATCCTTCCGTTTCTGGTGGAGGTTTCTACAGATCGCTCAGTGCAGGTGCACGGCGTCGTGCAGGTAGATGCAGGTCAGGATGGCGAACACATAGGCCTGCAGGAAGGCGACCAGGAGTTCGAACCCGACCAGTGCGATGTTCAGGGCGAGCGGCAGCACCGCCACGAAGGGGCCGACCACGCCCAGGCCGCCGAGCAGGATGACGAAGGTGGCGAAGACCTTCAGCATCACGTGGCCCGCGACCATGTTGGCGAAAAGACGGATGGAGAGGCTGACCGGCCGCGAGAGGTAGGACACGATCTCGACCGGCACGATGATCGGCGCCAGCCAGACCGGCGCGCCCTCCGGGAAGAAGTAGCCGAAGAACTTCCTGCCATGGATCGCCAGCGCCACCACCGTGATCAGCACGAACACGATCGCGGCCAGCCCGAAGGTGACGGCGATGTGGCTGGTGAAGGTGAAGGCGTAAGGGAACAGCCCCAGCAGGTTGCCGAACAGGATGAACATGAACAGGGAGAAGACGAAGGGGAAGAACCGCCGCCCCTCGTCGCCGACCTGCTCGGTCACCAGGTTATGCACGAACTCATAGGCGCTCTCGGCCAGCGCCTGCAGGCGCCCCGGCACGACGGCGCGGTGCGCCATGCCATACATCATCAGCGCGGTGATCAGGCCGACGGCCAGCAGCATATGCGCGGTGGACTGGCTGAAGCCCACCGAATTGCCGACAATGCCCAGAACCGGCGTCAGCTCGAACTGGCTCAGCGCGTCGATCGTCTTGCCTTCGGCGGCCACAGTCGGCTCCCAGCACCCGTTATTGCCACGCCCGGGGACACGGCCCCGGGGCGGCGGTCATCCGCCGGCGCCGCGGCGCGGGTTGAACAGCCGATAGACGTTCATCACCCCGGCGACACCACCCACGACGAAGAAGACAAGGAAGAGCCAGGGCCAGGTCCCGAGCCAGCGGTCCAGCAGCCAGCCGAGGAAGATGCCGACCACGAGGGCCGAGACCACCTCGACACCGGCGCGAAATCCGATGCCCCAGGACCCTCCGGGAAGCGAACCGCGATTGGGCTGCGCCTTGTCCAGGCCCCTCCGGGCCCTGGCCTCGCGCAACCGATCCTCGAACCCGTCCCGTTTGTCCACCGCGCTCCTCCGTCGGCCACTCCGCCGGAAGGCAACGGGCTGCTACGGCACCCCCCGCCACCTGTCAAGCAAGCGCGACCCGCAACAACCGTCTCCGGCCCTGCATGTGGCACCAAAGTCGTGGCGCCGGCGAGGGTTTTCCGGCACCTCCCCCATTGCGCGCCGGCCGCTTCAGACCTCCGTGTCGTCTCCCGGCAGCCCTGCGGGTCGGCGCCTCCGCCAGCCGGCCGCGTCAGGCCGCGGCGCGTGGCGCCAAGGCCCGCAACTCGGCCAGCAGCGGCCCGTGCAGCATGCGCTCCAGCGCGCGGATCGCCTGCGCGCCGGCGGCGCCGTCCATGACCCGGTGGTCGAAGGAGAGATGCACCTCCGCGACGCCGTCCGGTCCGATGGGACCGTAATTCAGGAAGCCCGCCCAGGGCGCGATGACGGAGCTGATGGAGACACCCTGCGCACCCAGCACCGAGAGCCCGAAGCTGCCATACCAGTTGGGCACCTGCCGGCCGAGATTGAGGCCGAGCCAGAACAAGACCCGCCGCAGCGGCCAGGGCAGGGCCGCGATGCGCAGCGCCCTTCGGTAGTCGCGGACGCTCCCGACCGGCGCGGTCTTGAGCGCGCGGATGCGCGCCGCGACCTCGGCCAGCGGCATCGCCGCCGGGTCCTTGATGCGGCCGAAGAAGAGCGCGGGCTCGCCCTGCCATTCCCGCTCGATCACCACGCAGGCGATGCTGGCGGGAAGCTCATAGAGCTGCGGCCAGGGTAGCTGCACATAGACCCGGCGCAGCACCGGCATCTCCTCGGCCGCCAGGGCATAGGCACGGGCGAAGATGGCCGACCAGGGCGGCCGTGGCAGCGCCTGCGCCCGCGCCGCCGCCACCGCCCCGAGTTGGAGCCGGCCGGAGAGGGTGGCGCGCGGGCTGCGGCGGGCGGCGTAGGAATACTCGGTCACCAGCCGCCGCGGCAACGAGAGTGGAATCCGCCTGCCCTTCATGTCCCCTCCCCGCCCCGCCGGTTGTCACGGCCCGCCCGGCCAAGCACCGGCAAGGCGGGCCTGCTCCATCACAGCGGCGCAACCAATCGGCGGCCGGCATCATCAGCGGGTGAGGCGTTGACGGCGGCCGCGCCGCCGCCGATCTCTCGGGCATGGAGAAGCCGCCCTCCCCGCCCCCGAAGACCACCGCCGAGACCAGGGCCGAGCGCGAGGCACGGCTGGCCGCCGCGCTGCGCGCCAATCTCCGCAGGCGCAAGGCCCAGGCCCGGGCGCGCGAGGCGGTCGAGGCGCCAGCGGCGCCGGCATCGTCGAAAGGCGTGGGCGAGGCGGGCTGACCCGCCGCGTGGCGGCCGGCAAGGGCCGCGCCTCCGGCATCCGGCCCCGGCCAGGCGCAGTTCCGGTTGCCGCTGCCGGGCGGCTGGGGTAAGGGGGCCGCCCAATTCCGGGGCGCCCGGGCCGGCACGGGCCATGGCGCCCGCCACACGAAGGCCCACCCGCCGATGTCCATCATGCCCGACCACTGGATCCGCCGCATGGCGGCCGAACACGGCATGATCGAGCCCTTCGTGGAGGCGCAGCGGCGCGAGGGCACGATCTCCTACGGCCTCTCCTCCTACGGCTACGACGCCCGCGTGGCGGACGAGTTCAAGGTCTTCACCAATGTGGACAACGCGCTGGTGGACCCGAAGCATTTCGCCGAGGACAGCTTCGTCACCCGCAAGGGCCCGACCTGCATCATCCCGCCGAACAGCTTCGCCCTCGCCCATACGGTCGAGTATTTCCGCATCCCGCGCGACGTTCTGGTCATCTGTCTGGGCAAGAGCACCTATGCGCGGTGTGGCCTGATCGTGAACGTCACCCCGCTGGAGCCGGAATGGGAAGGCCAGGTGACGATCGAGATCAGCAACACCACGCCGCTGCCGGCGCGGATCTACGCCAATGAGGGCATCTGCCAGTTCCTCTTCCTGCAGGGCGCCGCGGCTCCGGATGTGAGCTACGCCGACCGGGCGGGGAAATACATGCACCAGCGCGGCGTCGCGCTGCCCAGGCTGTAAGGACGCCACGCATGGACCGCATCCGCATCCGTGGCGGCCGGCCGCTGGAGGGGCGCATCCCCGTCAGCGGCGCCAAGAATGCCGCCCTGCCGCTGATGGCCGCCGCCCTGCTCTCGGACGGGCCGCTCCGCCTGCTGAACGCCCCGGACCTCGCCGACATCGCCACTATGGCCGGGCTGCTGCGCCAGCACGGCCTTTCGGTGGAGCACGACAAGCAGGCCCGCATCCTCACCCTCTCGGGCGCCGCCTCCAACCTCGAGGCGCCCTATGACCTGGTGCGCAAGATGCGCGCCTCCGTCCTCGTCCTCGGCCCGCTGCTGGCCCGCTTCGGGGAGGCGAAGGTCTCGCTGCCCGGCGGCTGCGCCATCGGCACTCGCCCGGTCGATCTCCACCTCAAGGGGCTGGAGCAGATGGGGGCGGAGATCGAGATCGAGGCCGGCTATGTCCTGGCCAAGGCATCGCGCGGCCTGAAGGGCGCCCGCATCATCTTCCCGCAGGTCTCGGTGGGCGCCACCGAGAACCTGCTGATGGCCGCCTGCCTCGCGGATGGCGAGACCGAGCTGGTCAATGCGGCGCGGGAGCCGGAGATCGGCGACCTCGCGGAATGCCTGATGCGCATGGGCGCGCGGATCGAGGGCATCGGCACCGACCGGCTGCGCATCGAGGGCACGAAGACGCTCACTGGCGCGTCGCATCGCGTGGTGCCGGACCGGATCGAGGCCGGGACCTATGCCATCGCCGCCGCCATCACCGGCGGCAAGGTGCTGCTGGAGGGGGCGCGGCTCGACCATCTCGGCGCCACGGCCCGCATCCTGCGCGAGGCGGGGGTGGAGGTGACCGAGCGGCCGGAGGGGCTGCGGGTCTCCCGCATGAACGGCCTCTCGGGCGTCGATGTGATGACCGAACCCTTCCCCGGCTTCGCCACCGACATGCAGGCGCAGTTCATGGCGCTGATGTGCGTCGCCGAGGGCGCCTCGATGATCACCGAGACGATCTTCGAGAACCGTTTCATGCACGTCCCCGAACTGATGCGCATGGGCGCGCGCATCAACTACCACGGCCATTCCGCCATCGTCCGCGGGGTGCCGAAGCTCTCGGGCGCGCCGGTGATGGCGACCGACCTGCGCGCCTCGGTTTCCCTGGTGCTGGCCGGCCTTGCCGCCGAGGGCGAGACGATCGTGAACCGCGTCTACCACCTCGACCGCGGCTATGAGCGGGTGGAGGCGAAGCTCGCCGCGGTCGGCGCCGATATCGAGCGGGTGCCGGCCTGACATGCCCGTGTTTCGCCCCCCCACCCCGCCGCAGTGCTAGGCTCTTCCATGGACCTGCCGATTCCCGACAGCTCAGCGATGGTGGCGGCGGATGCCGGCCCGCTGATCCTCGCCGTCCCCAAGGGCCGCATCCTCACCGAACTCGGCCCCGTCTTCGCCCGCGCCGGCATCACCCCGGCCGCAGACCTGATCGACGAGGACAGCCGGCGGCTGCGCTTCGAAAGCTCCGATCCCAGCCTCGACATGGTCCGGGTCCGACCCTTCGATGTCGCGACCTTCGTGGCGCTCGGCGCGGCGCAGATCGGCATCTGCGGCGCCGATGTGCTGATGGAATTCGACTACGACCAGATCTACGCCCCGCTCGATCTGGGCATCGCCAAATGCCGCGTCAGCGTGGCGGAGCCGCAGGCGACGGCGGGAACGGACGACCCGAGCCGCTGGTCGCGCGTGACGGTCGCAACGAAATACCCGAACATCACGCGGCGCCACTTCGCCATGCGCGGGGTGCAGGCGGAGATCGTCTCGCTCTCGGGCGCGATGGAACTGGCGCCCTCGCTCGGCCTCTCGCGGCTGATCGTGGACCTGGTCGCCACCGGCAGCACGCTGAAGGCGAACGGGCTGGTCGAGACCGAGGTGATCGCCCATGTCACCTCCCGCCTCATCGTCAACCGGACCGCGCTGAAGACCCAGCCGGAGCGGATCGGCGCCTGGATCGCCCGCTTCCGCGCCGCCCTGGACGCCGCCCCATGATGAAGCTGGACTGCCGGGATCCCGGCTTCGCCGCCGCCTTCGAGTCGCTGCTCGACAGCGCACGGGAGACGACGGCGCGCGTGGATGCCGCGGTTGCCGACATCATAGGCGAGGTGCGGCGCGAGGGCGACGCCGCCCTGCTGCGCCTGACCGCCCGATTCGATGGCTGGCAGCCGGCCGGGGCCGCGGCCCTGCGGGTGACGGCCGAGGAGATCGAGGCCGCGACCGCCGGGGTCGAGCCCAGGCTGCTCGCGGCGCTCGACCTCGCCGCCGGGCGGATCGAGCGCTTCCACGCCGCGCAGATGCCGCGGGACCTGGAGGTGCCGGACCCGGCGGGCCTCACCCTCGGCATGCGCTGGACCGCCCTCGATGCCGTCGGGCTCTATGTCCCGGGCGGCAAGGCGGCCTATCCCTCCTCCGTGCTGATGAATGCCCTGCCGGCGCGGGTGGCGGGCGTCGGGCGCATCGCCATGGTGGTGCCGACGCCGGGCGGGCAGCTCAACCCGCTGGTCCTCGCCGCGGCGAAACGCGCCGGGGTGACCGAGGTCTACCGGATTGGCGGCGCCCAGGCCGTCGCGGCGCTGGCCTGGGGCACGGCGAGCATCGCCCCCGTGGACCGCATCGTCGGCCCGGGCAATGCCTATGTCGCGGAGGCGAAGCGGCAGGTCTTCGGCCGGGTCGGCATCGATTCCATCGCCGGCCCCTCCGAGGTGGTGATCCTGGCGGATGCCTCGAACGACCCGCGCCATATCGCGGTGGACCTGCTGGCCCAGGCCGAGCATGACGAGAGCGCGCAGGCCATCCTGATCACCGACGATGCAGGGTTCGGGGCCGCCGTCGCCGCGGCGGTCGAAGCCGAGTTGGCGACGCTGCCGCGCGGCGCCATCGCCGGCGAGAGCTGGCGCCGCCACGGCGCCGTGATCCTGGTGCCGGACTGGGAGGCGGCCTATGCCCTGACCAACCGCTTGGCGCCGGAGCACCTGCAGCTCATGCTGCCCGATCCGCGGGCCGCGATGGCGAGGGTCCGCCATGCCGGCGCCGCCTTCCTCGGCCGTTTCTGCCCGGAGGCGATCGGGGATTATGTCGCCGGCCCGAACCATGTGCTGCCGACCGGCCGCACCGCCCGCTTCGCCTCCGGCCTCTCGGTCTTCGACTTCCTGAAGCGGACCACCTGGGTGGAGGCGAGCGAGGCCGGGTTGAAGGCCGTCGGCCCCGCCGCCGTGGCGCTGGCCGAGGCCGAGGGGCTGCAGGCGCATGGCCGGAGCGTCGCGCTGCGGCTGGGGTGACCCGCGGAACCCGCCATCCTTGACCCGGCCCCCCCGCCCCGCCATGTTGCGGCCCGCCGGTCAAGCCCCTGGCATTCCCGCTTCGTGACCCCAGGCGCTGCCCGCGCCGCGCAGGCTCGCGTGGCGGCGTTCCGCCATGGACCGGGCCATCCAGGATTTCCGCGCCGTGCCCCGCACCCGTGAGGGCGGGCAGACGCGGCGCGACGCAGAAGGGTTCCGAATGTCAAAAGAGGATATGATCGAGTTCAGCGGCACCGTCGTGGAGCTGCTGCCGAACGCGATGTTCCGGGTGAAGCTGGACAACGAGCACATGGTGCTGGCCCATACCAGCGGGAAGATGCGCAAGAACCGCATCCGCGTGCTGGCCGGCGACCGCGTGAATGTCGAGATGACGCCCTACGACCTGACCAAGGGCCGCATCACCTTCCGCTTCAAGTAGGGGCCTTGGCACTCAGGGACGCCAGCCCCGACTGGCAGCCGCCGCAGGCGGCTGAGGCCGCGACGGCGGCCCGCGGCCCATGCCGCGCAGCCAGGCCGCCGGAGGCGGCGCCGGCGATTGAGGCTCGATAAGATGAATGCCGAACGACCGCCCCTGGTGCTGGCCTCGGCCAGCCCGCGGCGGCGCGACCTGCTGGCCCGGATCGGGGTGGTCCCCGACCGCGTCCTGCCCACCGACACCGACGAGACCCCGCGGAAGGCCGAGCTGCCGCGGCTCCTCGCCGCGCGCCTCGCTGCCGAGAAGGCCGCCGCCGCCGCGGCCCTGGCCCCCGGCGCGCTGGTGCTGGCGGCCGATACCGTCGTCGGCGTCGGGCGGCGCATCCTGCCCAAGGCGGAGACCGAGGTGGAGGCGCGGCGCTGCCTGGATCTGCTCTCCGGCCGCCGCCACCATGTCTATACCGGCGTCGTACTGCTGACGCCGGAGGGGAAGGCACTCTCCCGCCTGGTGGATACCATCGTCACCTTCCAGCGCCTGACCGAGGCGCAGATCGCCGACTACCTCGCCGGTGGCGAATGGCAGGGGAAGGCCGGCGGCTATGCCATCCAGGGCCGCGCCGAGGTCTTCGTGCGCTTCCTCTCGGGGTCCCATTCCAACGTGATCGGGCTGCCGCTGTTCGAGACGGCGCAATTGCTGCGAGGCGTGGGGTGGCTCCGGCCATAGGATGTGGGGGGACGTATCCCCCCACATCCCCTTCCGCTTCCCTGAATCTGGCACCCGACGGATGACGACCATCCTCGCCTCGGCGTCACCGGGCGAACGCCGTATCGTGCTGCTCGACCACGATGACCGGATCGTCGAGTTCCATGTCGAGCGGCCGGGGCGGCCGGACGGCGTCGGCGACCTGCATCACGCGCGCGTCTCCGCCCTCGCGCCCGCCATGGCCGGCGCCTTCCTCGCCATGGCCGGCGGCGAGACCGGCTTCCTGCCGGAATCCGCCGTGGGCCCGCCGAGGCAGTCCATCGCCAGATCGGTCAGCGAAGGCCAGCTCCTCGCCGTGCGCGTCACCCGCGCCGCCCAGGGCGGCAAGGGCCCGCGCCTGACCGCCCGGCTGACCCCGGCGGAGGCCGCCCGGGCCGCCGCCGCGCCCCCTGGCGGCCCCGCCCTGCTCGCCCGCGGGCCGGAAGCCGCGCTCCGCCTCGCCCGCGCCCATCCGGAGGCGGCGATCCGCACCGACAGCGCGCCCCTCGCCGCCCGGCTGCGCGGCTCCCTCGGCCCGGCCCGCGTCACCCTCAGCCACAGCCCCGTCCTCGAGGACGCGCTGGAGGCGGAGCTCGACCAGTTCGCGGGCGCCGAGGTGCCGCTGTCCGGCGGCGGCCGGTTGCTGATCCACCCGACCCCGGCGCTGACCGCCATCGACGTGGATGCCGGCAGCGCCGCCGGCGGGCGTGACCCGCAGGCGCAGCTCCGCCTGAACCAGGCGGCGGTGGCCGAGGCGGCGCGGCAGATCCGCCTGCGCAACCTGGCCGGCCCCATCCTGCTCGACCTCGCCGGGCTGACCGTGAAGCGGCGGGAGGCGCTGGCCGGGCCGCTGCGCCAGGCACTGGCCGCCGACCCGCTGGTGCAGCTTCGGGGAATCGGCCCGCTCGGCCTGCTCGAGATGCTGCGCCAGCGCATCCACCCGCCGCTGCATGAGGTGTTGGGCTGGCCGCCTTCCCCCCTCACCCATGGTCTCGCCGCCCTGCGCCGGGCGGCGCGGGAGGCGGCGGCGCGCCCCGGCCGGCGCTGGGCGCTGCGCGCCGCGCCCGCCGTCATCGCCGCCCTGCGCGATCTGCCCGGTGCGCTGGCGGAAGCGGAGGCCGCCATCGGCACACCGCTGCAGTTGCTCACCGAGCCGGGGCGTTCGCCTGCCCAGGCCGAGATCGAGGAGGCCCCGCATGGCTGATTCCGCGCCGCCACGCCCGCCGCGCCCTTGCCCGGTCTGCCGCAAGCCGGTGGAGCGCGAGAGCCCGCACCGCCCCTTCTGCTCGGCCCGCTGCAGGCAGATCGATCTCGGCCGCTGGCTGGCCGGCGACTATGCCATTCCGGGCGAGCCGGCGGATCCGGAGGAGGAGCCGGGCTGAACCAAAATCGCAAGACGCCGGGTGGACAGCCTCATCGGCATCGGCTATTTCCCCCGCACTCCGCCAGACGGCACCGTCGAGGTGCTGGTCGCTTGGGCCCAGGTAGCTCAGTTGGTAGAGCATGCGACTGAAAATCGCAGTGTCGGTGGTTCGATTCCGCCCCTGGGCACCATCCCTTCCGCGCCGTTCCGCCCCATCGCGCGCTAGCCATTTCTAAACCCCTGGCCATGCAGCATCCCGTCATTCGCACGGGACCGCATCCGCATGTCATCGCCCCCCGCCACCTCTCAGCCCGACCGGCCCGGCCGCGGCGCATCGCGCGCCTGGGCCGCGGCCTGCGCGGGACTGGCGCTCGGCGTCCCGGGCGGCCTGACGCTGGCTGCACTGCACCAGCGGGAGCCCTGGCCGGTGGCAGCCGCCATCGCCTTCGGCCTGCTTGCCCTGGCGGCCCTGTTGCACCGCCGCCCGCGCCATGCGGCGCCCCCGGCGCATCGCCGCGCCACGACGGATGGCCTCACCGGCCTCGCCGATGCGTCGATGTTCCGCGCCGGCCTTGCCGCGGCGCTGGCCGAGGCCCGGCCGGACCGCCCGCCCGCCGTCATCATGCTGGAACTCGATGGCTTCGCCGCCATCCGTGACACGCTGGGCACGGGGGGAGGCGATGCGCTGCTGCGTCAGGCGGCGGAACGCCTGCTCGGCACCGCCCGGGCCGATGACCTGGTCGCCCGCCTGTCCGGCGCCGAATTCGCTGTGCTGCAACGGGTCGGCACCCAGCCCGAAGCCGCGGCGCGCTTTGCCGGCCGCCTGGTGCATGAACTGTCCCGTCCCTACGCCCTGCATGGCAGGCCCCTGATCTGCGGCGCGGTCGCCGGCATCGCCGTGGCGGCACCCGAAATCGGGGCCGAGGCGCTGCTGGCGCAGTCCGGCCTCGCGCTGCAGCGCGCCCGTGCCGAAGGCCAGGGCACCACCCGCTTCTTCGAGCCGGGGATGGACGCTGTCCTCACCGCCCGCCACGCGCTGGAGGGCGCGCTGCGCCAGGCCGCGGCGGCCGAGGATTTCACCCTGCACTATCAGCCGGTCTTCGAGGTCCGCAGCCGCCGCCTGCTGGGCTTCGAGGCGCTGCTGCGCTGGACCCATCCGGAGCGCGGCCCCGTCTCGCCCGCCGATTTCGTCCCCCTGCTGGAGGAGACCGGGTTGATCCTCCCGGTCGGCGCCTGGGTGCTGCGCACCGCCTGCCGGGAAGCGCTGCGCTGGCCCGACCCCATCGGCGTCGCGGTGAACCTCTCCCCTGTGCAGTTCCGCCGGGCCGAGGTGCTGTCCGCCGTGCGCACCGCCCTCGACGAGACCGGGCTCGCGCCGCACCGCCTGACGCTCGAGATCACCGAGGGCCTGCTGCTGCAGCACACCGAGGAGGTGCTGGAGACGCTGGCGCAGCTCCGTGCCCTTGGCGTCGGCATCGCGCTCGATGATTTCGGCAGCGGCTATTCCAGCCTCGCCTATCTCTGGCGCTTCCGCTTCGACATGCTGAAGATCGATCGCGCCTTCGTCCGCGCGCTGCGGCGGGACGGCAAGGCGGCGGCGATCATCGAATCGATCGTCGGTCTCGGGCACAGCCTGGACCTGCGCATCACCGCGGAAGGCGTGGAGATGGAGGAGCAGCTGGCCGCCCTCTCCGGCGTCGGCTGCGACGAGGCGCAAGGTTTCCTGCTGGGAAAGCCGATGCCGGCGGAACAGGCCCAGGCACTGGCGCAGGGCGGAGGACGCATCGCGTCACTGGCCGCCGCCTGAGCGGGAAGGGTCCTGCCCTCACCGCCCCCCTTGCGCCAGGCCGGGACCTGGCCTGGATCGGCGCTATCGGCCCAGCACCTCCTCCGTGTGCTCGCCCAGATGCGGCGCTGGCCGCGCCGAGCGGGGGCGCTGCCGATCGAAGCTGATCGGCAGGCCGACCACGCGCACGCCGCTTTCCGGCAGGGTCTGCATGATGTCCACGGCCGAGAATTGCTCGCTCGCGGCCACCTCGCCGATATCGTTCACCGGCGCGCAGGGCACGCCCGCCGCCTCCAGCGCCGCGACCCAGTGGTCCCGCGGCTTCGTCCGCAGCACCTCCGCCACCAGCGGCACCAGCACGGTCTTGTTCCGCACCCGTTCGCGGCTCCTGGCGAAGCGCGCATCCTCCGCCCATTCGGGATGGCCGAGCACCTTCGCACAGCGCGCCCAGAGCCGGTCATTGCCCGCGGCAAGGCACATCGGCCGGTCCGCCGTCTCGAAGACCTGGTAGGGCACGATCACCGCCGCGCCGGTGCCATGCCTTCGGGGGACCTCGCCGGTTGCCAGGTGCTGGTTGACCTGCCCCTCCACCCAGAAGACCGCCGTCTCGAAGAGCGAGGTATCGACCAGGCAGCCCCGCCCGGTGCGGTCGCGCTGCCGCAGCGCCGCCAGCGCGCCGATGGTGCAGAAGAGGCCCGTCGCCTTGTCATTGATCGAGGCGCCGCAGAAGGTCGGCGGATCCTCCGGCCTCCCGGTCATGCTCATCATGCCGCCATAGGCCTGCAGCAGCGGGTCGAAGCCGGGCTTGAGGCGCATCGGGCCCTGATAGCCGAAGGCCCAGATCGAGCAGTAGACGAGCCGCGGATGCCGCTCCAGCATCGCCTCCGGCCCGATGCCGATCTCCTCCACCACACCGGGGCGGAGGTTCTGGATCAGGATGTCGGCGGTCTCGCACAGCCGGTGCAGCGCCTCGATGTCCTCGGGCTTCTTCAGGTCCAGGACGACGCTGCGCTTGTTGCGGTTCTGGCTGTGGAAATAGAGGCTGGTCTCGCCATCCGGCCCGAAGGGCGGGCCCCAGATGCGGGCATCGTCGCCGCCATCCGGCTTTTCGATCTTGATGACCTCGGCGCCCATATCGGCCAGCACCGCCCCGGCCAGCGGCCCGGCCAGCGCCTGGCCTACCTCGATCACGCGCACCCCGTCCAAGGGCAGACTCATCGCGTCCTCCATGCTTTCGCGGGAGGATAGGGGCGCCCGGCGCGGGCTGGCGAGAGGGCGAGCGCCACCGATTACCGGGAAAGATCCCGGCCCGGCGACATCCCGCGCAATATGGGCCTAAGCTGCCCGCGGGAAACGTCCAGGGAAAAGCCGCCGATGAGCAGCAACGCCTTCACTCACTACATCCCGGTCCGGGAGGACTGGCTGGCCCGCCGGACCGAGGACGCGCTCGACCCCGCGCTCCCGATCGTCGATCCGCACCATCACCTCTGGGACCGGCCGGACTGGCGCTACCTGCTGCCGGAACTGCTGGCCGATACCGGCCAGGGCCACAACATCGTCTCCACCGTCTTCGTGCAGTGCCGCGCCATGCACCGCGCCAAGGGGCCGGAGGCCATGAAGCCGGTCGGCGAAACCGAGTTCGTCAACGGCATCGCGGCGATGAGCGCCTCGGGCGGCTACGGTCCCACCAGGGTCTGCGAGGGCATCGTCGGCCATGTGAACCTGCAGATCGGCGCCGAGGCCAGGGAGGTGCTGGAGGCGCATATCCAGGCCGGCGGCGGGCGGTTCCGCGGCATCCGCCACATCACCGCCTGGGACCCGGACCCGGTCATCATGAACCCGGCCTATACCCCGCCGAAGGACATCCTGTTCCGCGAGGATTTCCGCGCCGGCTTCGCCCAGCTCGCGCCGCTCGGCCTGTCCTTCGATGCCTGGCTCTACCACCCGCAGATCCCGGACCTGACGGCGCTCGCCCGCGTCTTTCCCGAGACGCCGATCGTGCTCGACCATGTCGGCGGCCCGCTCGGCATCCGCGGCTATGCCGGACAGCGGGAGGAGGTGTTCCGGTCCTGGTGCGCGGCCATGGCGGAACTCGCCACCTGCCCGAATGTCTGCGTGAAGCTCGGCGGTCTCGGGATGCGCATCAACGGCTTGGGGTTCGAGGAGAAAGCCGAGCCGCCTTCCTCGGAGGAGCTGGCGGCAGCCTGGAAGCCCTGGATCGAGACGACGATCAGCCTCTTTGGCGCCGACCGCTGCATGTTCGAGAGCAATTTCCCCGTGGACAAGGGCAGCTACGGCTACGGCGTCTTCTGGAACGCCTGCAAGAGGCTGGCCGCCGGCGCCTCGGCGGATGAACGGACGGCGCTGTTCAGCGGCACGGCGCGGCGCTTCTATCGGCTCCGTTAGGGAGATCGCGGCCGGGCGTGGACGCCCGGCCGCGACCTGCTCCAGGATCCTGCAGGGGCCCGGCATCCAGGCCTGGGCGCCAGGGGCCGCGCAGGCGGCAAGAGAGGGGGCGGCGCGCGCCCCCGCCAGGCTCAGCCCAGTACCTTCGCCAGCAGTTCCGCCGTGCGGCCATTGGCGATGGTCGCGGCGCGCGCGTCCCAGGCATGGCCGCCCATGCGCGCGAAGGCATGGTCCACGCCCGGATAGACATAGGCACTGACCTGTTTGTGGCCCTTCAGCCCCTCCAGGATCTTCGCCTGCGCCTCGGGTGGCACGAATTTGTCCTTCTCGGCGATGTGCAGGATCAGCGGCGCCTTGATGTTGCCGGCCTCGCCCAGCAGCCCCTCCAGCCCCACGCCGTAGTAGCTGACATTGGCATCGGCGTCGGTGCGCGCCGCCGCCATGTAGGCCAGCCGGCCGCCCAGGCAGAAGCCCATGGTCGCCACCTTGCCATTGGCCCCTTCCATTTTGCGGGCATGCGCGATGGTGACCTTCAGGTCCTCCACCGCTTTGTCCTGGTCCATGCCCTGCATCAGCTTGAAGGCCCTGTCCCACTGGTCCTGCCCGGCATCGGGGTCGAGTTGCACGCCCTTCTCCTGCCGCCAGAACAGGTCGGGGCTGACCGCGATGAAGCCCATCTCCGCCACCCAGTCGGACAGCGACCGCATGGTGCGGTTCACGCCGAAGATCTCCTGGATCATTACGACCACCCCGCGCGCCGCGGGCGCGACCGCGCCGGCGGGTGTGGGCTTCGGCATGGCGACATAGGCGCCGAACTGGCCGCTGCCATCGGCCGCGGCGATCTCGATCTCGGGCATGGTCCCCTCCTTGTCTCGGGCGTTGCGCGCGGCATCTAACCATCCATGCCGCGCCTTGCCATGCCCCTTGCCGCGACGATCTGCGCCGGATTGCTGGCGGGCGCCGGCCCGATCCACCCGCCACAATCGCTCGAGGCCGTGGGCTGGACCCATGCCCACTGGCACGGGGTGGAGCCGGCGCGCTTCCGTGCGCTGGGCGACGGGGTGGCGGTGGAAGGCGTGGCACAGGGCAGCTTCGTCTGGCGCCGGGTGCAGGGCCAGCCCGCCTGCCTCTCCTGGCGCTGGCGGGTGGACCAGGGCCCGCCGCCGACCGACCTGACGCGGCATGGCGGCGATGACCGCGCCCTGTCGGTCGCCATCGGCTTCGCTGGCTGGCCGCCGCAGGTGACTGCCTGGCAGCGCACCCGCCACGCCATGGCCCAGGCCATGGCCGGCGGCCACCCCCTGCCGCGGAGCGTGCTGATCTATGTCTGGGGCGGCACGGGGCGGGAGCCGGCGGCCTTTCCCAGCCCCTATCTGCTCGGCCTTGGCGTGGTGCGCGTGCTGCGCCCGGCCGATGCGCCCCGCGGCCAGTGGTTCGAGCAGCGGGTGAACCTGGCCGCCGACTGGCAGGCCGCCTTCGGCGCGGCGCCGCCGTCCTTGCAGGAAATCGCGATCGGCACCGATGTGGACGACACGCGCAGCCGGGTCGAGGCCAGGGTGGAGGCGATCCGCTTCGGGCCCTGCCCCTGATACCTGGCGCATGACGTCCCGACCTGCGGCCCGCCGAGCGGGCCGGGCGTGCGAAGACGCGCCGCGGCCCATGCCGCGAAGCCAAGGGGCGGAGGGCCGCCGGCGTTCGAGGCAGGACATGCGCCAGCATGTCCTGAGCCAGGTATGAGCCGGCCTCCGGCGCCCTGCGCCCGCGACAAGGCAGGTGCAGGCTGCCTCGCCGGTGGCCTGTACCGGCCGGGCCAGGCAGGCCAGCCGGGCGGCCGCGCCGCCGCAACCAGCCGCCCTCCCGGGGCTTACCCTCCCCGAGGAGAGCAGCCCATGCGCGACACGCCCGGCCCTGCCACGGCCGACCGCTTCGAGACCGACGTCCCCGCCCGGCTCGACCGGCTGCCCTGGAGCGGCTTTCACTGGCGCGTCGTCCTCGCCCTCGGCATCACCTGGGTGCTGGACGGGCTGGAGGTCACGCTGGTGGGCAGCCTCGCCGGCGCCATCCACCAGAGCCCGACCCTCGCCCTCACCGAGACCCAGATCGGCCTCACCGCCTCGGCCTATCTCATCGGTGCTGTCGTCGGCGCGCTCGGCTTCGGCTGGCTGGCGGACCGGATCGGGCGGCGGCGGCTCTTCTTCGTGACGCTGGTCGTCTACATGCTGGCCAGCATCGCCACCGGCTTCGCCTGGGATTTCTGGTCCTTCGCCGTGTTCCGCGCGCTGACCGGTGCCGGCATCGGCGGCGAATACGCCGCGGTGAACTCGGCGATCCAGGAGCTGATCCCCGCGCGCTACCGCGGCACCACCGATCTCGCCGTCAACGGCACCTTCTGGGGCGGCGCCGCGATCGGCGCCGTGGTGGCGCTGGTGGTGCTCGACCCCGCGATCATCGACCCGGAGATCGGCTGGCGCGGCGCCTTCATCGTCGGCGGCGCGCTCGCCATCATCGTTCTCCTCATCCGGCGCTTCCTGCCGGAGAGCCCGCGCTGGCTGATGCTGCACGGCAGGCCGGAAGAGGCCCAGCGGATCATCAGCGATATCGAGCGGCAGGTGGCGGCGCAGCGCGGACCGCTGCCGCCGACCACCTACGGGCCCATCGTGCTGAGCCGGCGCGGCGCGGCCTCCCTGACGGAGGTCTGGCACGCCATGTTCCGCTCGCACCGGGATCGCGCGGTGCTCGGCCTCGTCCTCATGTCCTGCCAGGCCTTCTGCTACAACGCCGTCTTCTTCACCTATGCGCTGGTGCTGACGAAGTTCTATGCCATTCCCGCGCATGAGGTCGGGTGGTTCATGCTGCCCTTCGCCCTCGGCAACCTGATGGGCCCGCTGCTGCTCGGCCGGTTCTTCGACACGATCGGGCGACGGCCGATGATCACCGGGACCTATGCCCTGTCCGGCCTGCTGATGGCGGGCACCGGCATGGCCTTCGCCGCCGGCTGGCTCTCGGCCTGGGAGCAGACGATGGCCTGGACAGTGATCTTCTTCTTCGCCTCGGCCGCCGCCTCCGCCGCCTATCTGACCGTCGGGGAGAGCTTCCCGCTGGAGATGCGGGCGATGGCCATCGCGCTGTTCTATGCCGTGGGCACCGCGGCGGGCGGGGTGGTGGGCCCGACGCTGTTCGGCTGGCTGATCGAGGGCGGGCAGCGCACGAACATCATGTGGGGCTATCTGACGGCGGCCACCCTGATGCTGGCGGCGGCGGCGACCGAATGGCGCCTCGGCTTCGCCGCCGAGGGCAAGCCGCTGGAGGAGGTCTCGGCCCCGCTTTCGGCCCGGAGCGCGGCGGAGCGGTAGACGGGGCGGCCGGGGCCTGCCGCCGGTCGCGCTTCACCGCGCAAGCGGCGCGGGCATCCTGCTGGCAGGTCCCGGCGGAAACGGCCTATAAAGACAACAACCCATAGTTGCTGGATTCCAGGCCAGGAATTATCCAAGGATGCGCAGCAGGCCTCGAGACGACGACTGGGACCAGGTCTGGGCAGAGTATGATCACACCGCAGCCCCGCCGCATGCCGTTCCGCCAGAACGACGCCGGTGGCGGGTCCCGCTCCGCGCCTCGCTCCGCCTCACCCTTCTCGCGCTGCCGATCCTCGCCCTCCCCGACCCAACCCGTCGCGCAGGACCAGTTGCCGCAGCGCGTGAACCGGCACGTATCGGGCTCCCATTCTCCGCTGGAGGCCGAATTGCCGCCGCTGGCCCTTTCGGTCGGCCGCCTCGCCGCTGAGTCCGCCAGGGCAGCCTGCTGGGTGCAACAATTGCTGCCCCAATCCCCGCACCGGAGCGGGAATTGCGCGACGGAGGCGACCGCCCCCTAGATCGGATCGCGGATGGGATGTCCACCCGGGCGCCGGAAGCAGCGCTGCCGGCAATGACCATCGGCGGCTGGCATCCCGTTCCGGCCGCAATCCGTTGTGGACCGTGCGAGGCGGGTGGTGACGTGCGCCCGACCTCGCGGTCATGGCCGCGCCAGCCAATCACCCTCCGGCGCGGTTTGCTCCGGCGCCCCGGACCGGCACCAGCCCGGCGCGGGTTCCCATCCACGCTGCCCGTGCTTTACTCGCGACGAGCAGCAAGGCGTTTCAGCGATGACCGTCACCCGTCAGGAGTTCCGCGACGCCATGGCCCGGTTGGGCGCCGCGGTGAACATCATCACCACCGGCGGGCCGGCCGGGCGCGGCGGCTTCACCGCGAGCGCCGTCTGCAGCGTGACGGATGAGCCGCCGACGCTGCTGGTCTGCATGAATCGCGGCGCGACGGCAGCGTCGGCCATGAAGGCCAACGGCACGGTCTGCGTGAATGTGGTGGCGGCCGGACAGAAGGAGGCCGCGATGGTCTTCGCCGGCATGACCAAATGCAGCATGGAGGAGCGCTTCGACGCCGGCACCTGGCATACGCTCGCCACCGGCGCGCCGGTGCTGCAGGGCGCCGTCGCCTCCTTCGATTGCCGCATCGCCGAGATCGTCGAGAAGGGCACCCATCTGGTGGTGTTCGGGGAGGTGCAGGCGATCCGCCTCGGCAGCCAGCACGACCACGGGCTGATCTATTTCGGCCGCGACTACCACCCGGTGGGCGCGATGGTGGCGGGGCCCTGACGTCCAAAGGCTGCCCGGCGTACAGGCCTCGCTGAGGGGCGGCGGTCGCCCGCTGCCGGTCCCGGCTGACGCGGCTGCACCCACGCAGCGGGCCGGTCACCACTCCCCATAGAACACCCCGGCCTTCTTATGGCTGTCGGTGCGCTGCTCCGCCTCCGCCCAGGTGATCGTCGTCCGCGACTTGAGCCGGGTGAACCAGGTCAGCAGCCGGTGCCGCATGGCGTCGCGCACCCCGACCAGCGTGCGATCGGCGCCGAGGTCGTGGAACTCCTCCGGGTCCTGCTGCAGGTCGAAGAGCTGCGGCCGGTAGCCGTCGGTCCAGTGGACGTATTTCCAGCGCGCCGTCCGCACCATCCAGGCCATGTGCTGCCCGGTCGGATGTCCCAGCCGCCGGCGGGCGCCGCGGAAGGTCCAGTCCAGCTCGCTGACCGCGAAGTCGCGCCACCCTTCCGGCGCCTCTCCCCGCAGCAGGGGCAGCAGCGACCGCCCCTCCACCACATGGCTGGCCGGGTCGCAGCCCAGCGCCTCCAGGATGGTCGGCACCACGTCCACCGCCTCCACCAGCCGCGCATCCTCGCTGCCCCGCGTCGCATCCGCCGCCGGGCTCGGGTCGTAGACCAGGAAGGGCACCTTCTGGATGCAGTCGTGGAACAGCTCCTTCTCGCCCAGCCAGTGGTCGCCGAGATAGTCGCCGTGATCCGAGGTGAAGATCACCAGCGTGTCCTTCCAGCGGCCGAGCCGCTCCATCGCCTCCCAGACGCGCCCGAGATGGTCGTCCACCTGCCGGACCAACCCCTGATAGGCCGGGCGGACCGTGGCGACCGCCTCCTCTGACTGGAAGCTCTGCGCCACCTCCTCCTCCTGCCAGGCGCGGAAGACCGGGTGGGCGCCCGGGCCGCGCTCCTCCTCGTGCCGCCGAAGGGGCAGGCACTGCTCCGGCCCGTACATGGCGTGGTAAGGGGCCGGGGCGATGTAGGGCCAATGCGGCTTCACATAGGACAGGTGCAGCACCCAGGGCGCGTCCCCTTCCCGCTGCATGAACTCGATGGCCCGGTCGGTGGTGTAGGCGGTCTCGCTGTGCTCCTCCCGCACCCGCGCCGGCAGGCGGGCATGGCGCATCTTCCAGCCCGAGCGCGGCACCCCGTCCGGCCCCTCCACCGCGATCACGTAATCCGTCCAGGGGTCGCGGCTGTCATAGCCCCGGGCCCGCAGCCAATGGGCATAGGCGCTGTCCGGCTCCCCATGATGGCCGTCATGCCGGTCCACCAGGCGGAACCAGCCCTCCCGCAGCAGCGCCGTCAGGTCATGCTGGCCATCCAGTTGCAGGCGGCGCATCCCGGCCGCATCCGGCAGCACATGGGTCTTGCCGGCGAGCACGAGGGTCCGCCCGCTCTCGCGCAGATGCCAGCCCAGCGTTACCTCGCCGACCGAGAGCGGCACGCGGTTATGCGTGGCACCGTGGGAGGAGACGTAGCGGCCGGTATAGAAGGACATGCGGGAGGGGCCGCAGATGCCGCTCTGCACGAAGGCATTCGGGAAGCGGACGCCGCGCCGCGCCAGCGCGTCGATACTGGGCGTCTGCAGATAGGGATGCCCGGCGCAGGAGAGGTGGTCCCAGCGCAGCTGGTCGCACATGACGAACAACACGTTGCGGATCACGGTCTTCTCCCGGCGAGTCGCGCGCGGCGGCACTCTGCCCGCGGCCGGCGCGGCTGGCGAGGCTGAGCGCGATGGTGGCCACCGATGCGGCCGAGGCCGCGCTGCTCGCGGCGCATGACCTGGGGCGGATGCCGGCCATGCCGGCGCCGCTCGCCCAGTTGCTGGTCCGCCACGGGCAGGAAGCGGCGGAGCGCCGCTTCGCCGCCGCGGCGCTGAGCATGGCGGAGGCGGTGGAGATGATCGCCGCCCTTGCCGGGCAGATGCCGGACGAGGTCCTGGCCCCGGTTCGCGCCTGGGCGCTGGCGCGGCTGGAGCAGTACGGCGCGGTCGCCCTGCCCCCCTCGGTCCCGCGCGCCCTGCTGCGCGGCCTGACCGCAGAGGGCGCGGCCGGGCCCGAGACGGCGCTCGGCCGCGGCCGGGGCCGGCAGGCCTTCCGCGAGCAGGTCTGGACCGCCGGCCTGGCGCGGGTGCCGCTGCTGCCGCTCGGCCTCAACTGCCTGCCCTGGAACATGCCGGCGCGCTGGGGCTTCCGGAGCGTGCCGAACGCGATGGAGGCGTTCAACCCCTTCGCCCTGGCGGCGCACCAGTTGTCGGCGGTGCTGGCGGCGCTGGAGGAAGGCTGGGCCGGCTATGCCCCGCCCGGGCGGATCCGCGCCATCGCCACCCCAGGCGGCCAGCGCCTGTTCCTGCGGGAGGATGGTGGGGCGGTGTGGAACCATCATCTCGGCCCGGCCTGGGAGGCGGAGGGATTCGCCGCGCTGCGGCTCGACCTGGCCGTGCTGGCGCGGCGGTTCGAACGTGCGGCCTCCGCCCCGCGCGTTCCGCTGCGGGTCGCCTTCCTGGTGACGGAGCGGGAGGCCCCCGACACGGCGCTGGCGGAACGGCTGCTGGCGGCCTTTCAGCGTCGTGCGCGCGGCGGGCGCATCGGCCTCTTCCTGCTGCACATGCCGCCGGAGGGCGGGGCGATGCCGCCCGAGGCGCTCGGGCCCGACGCGGTCCTGCTGCAGGCCCCGCCGCCGCGCCCCGGCTACCAGTGGCACCTGCCCGCGCATTTCGATACGGCCGCAGGCTTCGCCTTCGAGTGGCGCATCATGCTGGCGCTGCACGATGCCCTGCTGGGCTGGGGGGCTGGCTGAGCCTGCGCCTTGCGGATGGAGGTCGGGTCACCCGCCTGCGAGCCAGTTGTGGACTGCAAGCGGCGAAGCCGGACAGCATGGCCGGCCGCCACCGCGCCCGGGACGGGGCATGCGGTATCGCACATGAGTGAACACCCGTTCCGACTTGGCAGTGCTAAATATGCACCACAGCCTGAACCTATGCTGATTCATGTAAGATTGTGTTCCACTGGCTGGGGAAGATGCTCATGCCCCAATATGCTTTTGTGGATCCGACCAGCACTTCCATTCATGGCGTTTCTTCCGCAAGCGGGCGGATACGCGGCCTATGCCTGAGGCCAGGACGGAGCGGATCGGCCCGCCATCCCTGCCCAGGCTGCGACCAGTTCAGGTCACGCCGCGCCTGAGCGCGGCTGCGTGACAATATAGGTTTTCGTGTCCTTTGCCCCGGCCGGCCTGCCCCTGCGGCCTAGCCTTTGTGGACCGGTAGCGTCCGGCGCAGCGGCATGATGGGGACGGAGCAGACCTGACCGGAGGCGCGGCGGGGTGGAATGGCACCCCGTATGGTTCGGCTTCGGCCGGCTTGGCTCCCTGCAGGGCAGGAAGCGCCTGTCCTGCGCCAAGCCGACGGTCTTCGGACGTGCCCTTCATATGGCACGTGGCGCGATTCAGCGGCAGCGAGGAGGCGCTGCGGACAACCGCCCACGATCCGACGACGAACCACCCATCTCGTCTCGATCGCGCGCCAAGTAAGAATTTGAATCACAAAGGAGGATACCGTCATGGCTGATATCTTCGGCAACAACGGCAACAACACGCTGACCGGCGGCAACGCCGATGACAGGATTTTCGGTTTCGCTGGCAATGATGTCCTGAACGGCGGCAACGGCAACGACATGCTGTTCGGCGGCGCCGGGAATGATACGCTGAACGGCGGCAACGGCAATGACACCCTGTTCGGTGAAGCGGGCAATGACAGCCTGAATGGTGGGAATGGCGACGACTCGCTGTTTGGCGGGGCCGGCAACGACACCCTGAACGGCGATAACGGCAATGACACGCTGCGTGGCGAGGCCGGGAACGACAGGTTGAACGGCGGTAACGGCAACGACTCGCTGTTGGGTGGTGCCGGCAACGACACCCTCGACGGGGGCAACGGGAATGACACGCTGCTGGGCGAGGCCGGCAACGACAGCCTGAACGGCGGCAACGGCGAGGATTCGCTGGTCGGTGGTACCGGTAGCGATACCGTGAATGGCGGCAATGGCGACGATACCATCGTCTGGAACAACGGCGACGGTTCCGATACCGTCGATGGCGGCAACGGCACCGATACGCAGGTCGTGAACGGCGCCGCGGCCGGCGATGTCTTCACCGTGGCAAGGGTGGGTACAGGGCCGACGGTCCAGTTCGATCGCACGAATCTTGGCAACTTCCGGCTCACCCTCGACAGCGTCGAGCGCCTGACGGTGAATGGCCTGGGCGGCGATGACCGCCTGACCATCGGCAACCTGGCCGCCACCGCCCTCGGCCTCGTCACCTTCAATGGCGGCGCGGGCAATGACACGCTCGATGGCAGCGGCACCGCGGTGCGGATCGTTGCGAATGGCGGCGACGGCAACGATTTCCTGAGCGGCGGCAGTGGTAACGACTCCCTGAATGGAGATAACGGCAACGACGTCCTGGCCGGTGGCCGCGGTGCCGATACCGTCAATGGCGGAAACGGCGACGACATCATCGTCTGGAACAACGGCGACGGCTCCGATACCGTCAGCGGCGGTGCCGGCTCCGACACCCAGGTGGTGAACGGCTCCACTACGGATGGCGACTTCTTCACCGTCCGCAACGACGGCGGCAAGGTCGATTTCGACCGCGTCAACCTGGGCAACTTCCAGCTGACCCTGGATACGGTCGAGCGGCTGACGGTGAATGGCGGCGGCGGCGGTGACCGGCTGGTGGTCCAGAACAATCTTGCGCCCACGGGCCTCACAAGCCTCGTCTTCAATGGCGGCGAGGGCGATGACACACTGAATGGCAACGGCACCACCACGCCGATCCTGGCCAATGGCGGCAATGGCAACGACCTGCTGACCGGCGGCAACGGCAACGATACGCTGAACGGGGATAACGGCAACGATACCCTGAACGGCGGCGCCGGGGCCGACTCCCTGAGCGGCGGGGCCGGCAATGATGTGCTGAACGGTGGCACCGGCAATGATGTGCTGATCGGCGGCCTTGGCCGCGATACGCTGAATGGCGGCCTTGGAAACGATATCTACCGCTACAACTCGGTTGCCGAATCGCCGACCGGGGTCGCGAACCGCGATGTGATCCAGGGCTTCGGTGACTCGGTCCTCAACAATGACCGCATCGACCTCTCGGCCATCGATGCGCGGCCGCTCACTCCCTTCGTCAACGACGCCTTCACCTTCATCGGCACCAGTGCCTTCAGCGCGCCGGGCCAGGTGCGGGCGATCAATGTGGGGAATGACAAGCTGATCCAGGTCAACACGGTCGGCTTCGGGTTCTTCCCCTTCGGCAACCCGCCGGAGATGGAGATCCTGCTCGCGGGCGGTGCCAACCTGACGATCGGTGCGGACGACTTCATCCTGTAGACGGCGGCAGGCCCTCGCTGGCCCGCCCCCGCCCTGGCCGCCGGGAAAGTTTCCCGGCGGCTTTCTTACCCGCGCCCTGCGGCCGGCCCGGAATTGCGAAGGGCCCCGGTGGTTGCCCACCGAGGCCCTTCCATTGGTCAGAGGCGTTGCCGCCCCGCCTGGCTCAGGAAGCCATCCCCGCAGTGGCGGGAACGATGATCCAGGCCGCGGCCGCGGCGATAGCCTGAGAACAATGAGACACTGGATCACCTCCTTTCGGTTGTTGACGACTGGGCCGAAGATGCGCACTCAGCAGGGGGAATACAACCCTACATCTCGCTGTAGGCGCCGTTCTTCCACACGTAGAACACATAGTCCGGAACGGTGACATCGCCCTTGCGGTCGAAGCTGATCTCGCCCAGCACGGTCTGCCACGGGCCCTGGGTCTTCATCGCCTCGGCGATGCGCTTCGGGTCGAGGCTGTTCACCTTGGCCGCCGCCTGCGCCCAGATCTGGATCGCGGCATAGGTGTAGAGGACATAGCCCTCCGGATCGATGTTCTTGGCGCGGAAGCGCTGCACCACCTCGGCCGCGCTCGCGCGCTTGCGCGGGTCGCTGCTGAAGGTCATCAGCGTGCCTTCGCCCGCGGCGCCGGTGATCTGCCAGAACTCGTTCGTCACCAGCGCGTCGCCGCCGATGAGCGTGAGGTTCATCCCCTGCTCCTTCGCCTGGCGGAGGATGAGGCCGGCCTCGGTATGGTAGCCGCCGACATAGACCACGTCGATCGCGGCGCCCTTGAGTCGGGAGACGAGGGCATTGTAGTCGCGCTCGCCCGGCGTGTAGGCGGCGTAAAGCGTCTCCTGCGTCCCGGCGGCGTTCAGCGCCTTCTTGGTCTCGTCCGCCAAGCCCTTCCCATAGGCCGAGTTGTCGTGGAGGATCGCGACCTTCTTGCCCTTGAAATTATCCGCGATGTAGCGGCCGGCGACCTGGCCCTGCTGGTCGTCCCGGCCGCAGGTGCGGAAGGTGTTCCAGCCGCCCTCATCGGTGAAGCGCGGATTGGTCGAGGCCGGGCTGATCTGCAGCACGCCTTCCTCGGCATAGACCTTGGAGGCGGGAATGGAGCTGCCCGAGCAGAAATGCCCGGCCACGAAGCGCACGCCGCGGCTCGAGAGCTGGTTGGCGACCGAGACGGCCTGGCGCGGGTCGCAGGCATCGTCGCCGATCTCGAGCACGAGCTGGCGGCCCATCACGCCGCCGCGGGCATTGATATCGGCCACCGCCTGCTCGGCGCCGGCGCGCATCTGGCTGCCAAAGGCGGCATACTGGCCGGTCATCGGCCCGGCGGTGGCAATGCGTATCGGGCCGGTATTCCCTTGCGCCCAGGCACCGGTCGAGGTGGTGACGGCCAGCACCGCCCCCAGCATCAGCCTTCTGCTCAGCATCCCTGTTTCTCCCCGAGTCGCCCGGCGCGGCGCGCCGGCCGTTGCGGACTGTAAGCGGCCCGCCCGGCCCCTGTCAGCCGTGACCGCCGCCCAGATAGGCATCCCGGATCTCCGGCCGGGCGAGCAGGGCGCGCCCCGGCCCCTCCATGGTGATCCGGCCGTTCACCAGCACATAGCCCCGGTGCGCCAGCCGCAGCGCCAGGTTGGCGTTCTGCTCCACCAGCAGCACGGTCAGCCCGGTCTGGGCATTCAGCGCCCGGATGGCGTCGAAGATCTGCTTCACCACCAGCGGGGCAAGGCCCAGCGAGGGCTCGTCCAGCAGCAGCAGCTTCGGCTTCGACATCAGCGCGCGGCCGATCGCCAGCATCTGCTGCTCCCCGCCCGAGAGCGTGCCGCCGCGCTGGGCGAGCCGCTCCTTCAGCCGCGGGAAGAGGGCGAAGGCCTGCTCCATCTGCGGGCCCGGGTCCTCCCTGGTGAGCGCCTCGGCGCCCATCAGCAGGTTCTCCTGCACCGTCATGCGCGGGAAGATCCGCCGCCCCTCCGGCGACTGGGCGACGCCGCGGCGCATGATCGCATGGGTCGGCTGGCCGGTGATGTCCTCGCCCGCCAGGCGGATGCGGCCGCCGCGCGGCTTCGGGTCGCCGCAGATGGTCATCAGCAGGGTGGATTTCCCGGCGCCGTTGGCGCCGATCAGCGTGACGATCTCGCCGGGCTGGACCTGCAGGGACACCTCCTGCAGCGCCTGCACCGCGCCATAGCCGGCCGAGACGCAATCCACCTCGAGCATGGGCGGGGTGGCGCTCATGCCTCCACCTCGTCCTCTTCGCCCTCGCCGAGATAGGCGGCGATCACCTTCGGGTCGGCGCGCACCTCGGCCGGCGTGGCATCCGCGATCAGCTTGCCATGGTCCAGCACCACGACGCGGTCGCTGATCTTCATGACCACGCCCATATCGTGCTCGATCAGCAGCAGGGAGGTGCCCTGTGCCCGGATCTCCTGCAGCAGCCGCGCCAGCTCCTCGGATTCGCGCGGGTTGAGGCCCGCCGCCGGTTCGTCCAGGCAGAGCAGCGTCGGTTCCGTGCACATGGCGCGCGCGATCTCCAGCCGCCGCTGCGCGCCATAGGGCAGCGCGCCGGCCGGGTCGTCGGCCCGGTCCAGCAGATGGGTGGCGGAGAGCCAGTGGCGCGCAAGCTCGATCGCCTGCCGCTCCGCCTTCGGATAGCGCGAGAGGCCGAGCACGGCGCCGATGCCGAAGCCGGTCGCCGCCATCAGCTTGTTGTGCTGCGCGACCAGCAGGTTCTCCAGCGCCGTCATGCCGGGGAACAGGCGGATGTTCTGGAAGGTGCGTGCCACGCCGGCCTGGGCGATGCGATGGCCCGGCAGGCCGTGGAGATCGACCGGCAACTCGCCGGTCCGGTGCAGCCGGATGGCGCCGCTACTCGGCCGGTAGAAGCCGGTGATGCAGTTGAACAGCGTGGTCTTGCCGGCGCCGTTCGGCCCGATGACGGCGGTGATCTCGCCGCGCAGGGCGGCGAAGGAGACGGCGGAGACGGCGGTGAGACCGCCGAAGCGCATGGTCAGGCCGGCGACTTCCAGGATCATGCCGCGGGGGTGGCGCCGGTCGCCCTCGGACCTCGGCCTCCGGTCATCGGGCGCCGTCATCCGCGCCCCTCCCCGACCAGGTCCTTGCCGATGATCCGCTTCTCCTTCAGCGCGATGGTGGGCGTGCGGGTGCCGATCAGGCCACGCGGGCGCAGCACCATGATCACCACCATGGCGGCGCCGAAGACCAGCATCCGCCACTCCTCGAGGTTCCGGAACACCTCGAAGCCGCCGATCATGACCAGCGCCGCGACCGCGACGCCGACCTGGCTGCCCAGGCCGCCCAGCACGACGATGGCCAGGATGATGGCGCTTTCGATGAAGGTGAAGCTCTCGGGGCTGATGAAGGCCTGGCGTGTCGCGAAGAAGGCGCCGGCGAAGCCGCCGAACATGGCGCCGATCGCGAAGGCCGACAGCTTGGTGTCGCGGATGTTGATGCCGAGCGACCGGCAGGCGATCTCATCCTCCCGCAGTGCCTCCCAGGCGCGGCCGAGGGGCTGGCGGCGCAACCGGATGGTGACCCAGTTGGTCAGCAGGGCGAGGAAGAAGATCAGGTAGTAGAGAAAGATCACCCGGTGGCTGGGCGAGGGCTCGAGCCCGAAGAAGCCGGCGAAGCTCCCCTCCCCGCCCGACATGCTGAAGGGCAGGCCGAAGAAGGTGGGGCGCGGGATGCCGCTGATGCCGTTGGGACCACCGGTCAGGCTGGCCCAGTTGATCAGCACGACGCGGATGATCTCGCCGAAGGCCAGCGTCACGATCGCCAGGTAGTCGCCGCGCAGCCGCAGCACGGGGAAGCCGAGGATCACGCCCCAGAAGGCGGCCAGGATGCCGGCGAGCGGCAGGCAGATCCAGAAGGAAAGGCCGAAATACTGCGCCAGCAGGGCGTAGGAATAGGCGCCGATGGCGTAGAAGGCGACATAACCGAGGTCGAGCAGCCCAGCGAGGCCGACCACGATGTTCAGCCCCCAGCCCAGCATGACATAGGTCAGCACCAGGATGCCGATATCGAGTTCATAGCGCCCGATGCCCGGGATGAAGGGCAGCACCAGCGCGGCGGCAAGCATCGCGGGGGCGAAGAAACGCCCGAGCCGCTGCAATTGCAGCGTGAGCGGCGTCGGACCCGTGCTCGGCCGCAGGGCCCGCCGGCCGAGCCAGAGGGTCAGGGCGAGGCGCCCGGCGAAGACGATGCCGCAGAGCAGCGCGACATCCGCCCAGCGCTGGCGCAGGAACAGGCCGCCTGTCGGGGAAACATCCGTGCGCAGCCCGACCAGCATCGCGAAGAGACCGAAGGCGACGAGCGCGGCGATCGCCGCATCCCGGACGGCGGCGGCAGGGGTCATACCTTCTCCACCTCCTGCCGGCCGAGCAGGCCGGTAGGCAGGAAGATGAGCGTGATGGCGAGGATGGAGAAGGCCGCCACATCCTTGTACTGGACGCTGAAATAGGCCGACCAGAAGGTCTCGATCAGGCCGATCAGCAGCCCGCCCAGCACCGCCCCCGGCAGGGAGCCGATGCCGCCGAGCACGGCCGCGGTGAAGGCTTTCACGCCCGCGAGGAAGCCGATGTAGAAATCGATCACGCCGTAGCGCAGCAGGTACATGGTGCCCGCGACCGCCGCCAGGGAGGCGCCGATGACGAAGGTCAGGCTGATGGTGCGGTCCGTGTCGATCCCCAGCAGGGCCGCCATTCTCCGGTCCTGCTCGCAGGCCCGCATGGCGCGGCCGAGCGGGGTGCGGGTGACCAGGATGGTGAAGACCGCCAGCACCACCAGCGTCACCGCGATGATCAGCATCTGGATGTAGGAGAACTGCACCACGAAGGCACCGTCCCGCATCACCTCGATCCCGCCCGGCACCAGCGGCTCCAGCGGCTTCACCCGGGCGCCCTGGCTGACCTGGACGTAGTTCTGCAGGACGATGGACATGCCGATGGCCGAGATCAGGGGCGCCAGGCGGAAGCTGCCGCGCAGCGGGCGGTAGGCCACCCGCTCCAGCGTCCAGCCATAGAGCGCGGTGATCGCCATGGAGATCACCAGCACCAGCAGGATGGCCGCCGGCCCGTCCATCAGCCCCCCCAGGGAGAGCAGGATGACGGCGATGAGGGCGATGAAGGCGCTGATCATGAAGATGTCGCCATGGGCGAAGTTGATCATGCCGATGATGCCATAGACCATGGTGTAACCCACGGCGATCAGGCCGTAGATCATGCCCAGGCTGATCCCGTTGATCAGCTGCTGCAGCGCATAGGCCAATGGTGTCTCCCGGCCGCGGATTCCCTGTCCCGCCAACGCTAGCCCGCCATCGGCCCGGCTGGAAACACCCCGGCTGCATCGCGCCGCAACATTATGTCGGATCCTGCCCGGCTGCCCCGGCGCCGGCGGGCCGGGTCCGAGTGGGTGTTGCGGGGCCGGGCGGGCCGGGGCGATGATGCCCACACGAAGACGGGAGGACGACCATGCCAAGCGATACCGCCCTGCCAGCGGATGACGGGACCTCCGGCCGCCTGCCGCCCATTCCGCCCGAGGCGATGACCCCGGAGCAGCGGCGGGTGGCGGAGGCGATCACCGCCGGGCCGCGGGGCGGGCTGCGCGGCCCCTTCCCGGCCATGCTCCGCAGCCCGGAGGTCGCCGAGCGGTTCCAGAGGCTCGGCGAGTATCTACGCTTCAACTCCTCCATCCCGGCCGCGCTGAACGAGCTGGCGATCCTGATCACGGCCCGGGAGTGGTCGGCGCAGTATGAATGGTATGCCCACCACCTCCTCGCCATGAAGGCCGGCCTGCCGCCGGCCATCGCCGGGGCGGTGGCGGAGGGCCGCAAGCCGGAGGGCATGGACGCCGACCAGGCCCTGGTCTGGCAGTTCTGCACCGAGATGCACCGGACGAAGCAGGTGTCGGACGCGACCTATGCCGCGGTGCGGGACCGCTTCGGGGAGCGGGGCGTGATCGACCTGATCGCGGTCAGCGGCTACTACGTGGCGGTCGCCATGACACTGAACGTGGCCCAGGTGCCGCTGCCACCGGGGGTACCGGCGCCGCTGAAGCCGCTTTGAGGCGCGCGGGGGCGCTGGCGGCCGGTCGGCGCCCCCAAGGGCGGCGGCACGCCCCTACAGGAAGGCCGGCTTCTGGTCGCTTCCCAGCAGCCAACGCCCCACAGTCTCCAGGTGCCAGGGCGTCGCCTGCAAGTGCTGGGAGACGCTCATGGCATCCCGGAAGCGCCGCTCGAACTCGTTCGATTCCAGCACTGCGGTGGTCCCCGCCGCGCGGTAGCAGGCGATGGAGACGTCGGTCGCCTGCCGCATCACCGTGGTGGTCGCCAGCCGCAACGCCACGCGGCTGTCCATGGCGAGGCCGCCATTCGCCACCGCCTCGGCCCAGACCTCCCGCGCGGTGCCCAGCAGGTACATCCGGCCGGCGCGCAAGGACGCCTCCAGCTGCGCGATCTCGGACTGGATGCCGTGATTCTCCGCCATGGGCTGCGCGCCGGCGCGCGCCGTCTTGCCCCGGGCCAGCGCGACGGTGCGGTTGAGCAGGCCCCGCGCGACGCCGAGGGCCGTCGCCGCGAAGCCCGTAGCGTAGCAGAGATGGGAGGTGATGGTGGTGACAGGCCGCGGGTCGCGCCGCAGGTCGGACCGGTCGCGGATGCAGGCATGCGCATCCGGCACGAAGAGGTCATCGACCTCATAGACGTCGCTGCCCGTGCCGCGCAGGCCGATGGCGTTCCATTCCGGCGTGACCCGCGCCTGCTCCCGCGGGAAGAGCACCGTCACATCCTCCGGCCGCCCATCCGGCGAGAGGCGCACGGTCCCATCGGGCCAGACGGCCGGCATATGCGCGCCGAGCAGCGTCGCATGCCGGTTGCCGCTGGCGAAATCCCAGGCGCCGGTGACGCGGTAGCCCCCTTGCACGATCACCGCCCTGGCGCGGTTGTGCCGGGCGCCCCAGGCGAGCGCGGCGCGCCGGTCGCCGAACAGCGCCCGCACCACCTCCGGCGCCAGATAGGCGGCGGAGGACATGGCGGAGACATTGCCCTGGCAGACGCACCAGGCGGTGCTGGCATCGCCGATCGCGATCGCCTCGCAGATCTCGGCGAAGTCGGGGAGCGGGATGTCGCCGCCGCCGATGGAGGGCGGCAGGAGCAGGCGCAGGAAGCCGTTGTCGAGCAGCGCTTCCACCACCTCCGGCACCAATTCCTTCGCCTGCTCGATGGCCGGGCCGGAGGCTTCCAGCAGCGGAATCAGGGCCCGGGCGCGGGCAAGCGGGTCGGCGCCCGACAGGGCGGTCGCACGCTCCACCTGCACGGAGCCGAGTTCGGCGGCGGCCATGGCGTCTCCCTCCCCTGGCGTCTTGCCTCGGACGCTCGCATGGGGCGGCCAGCGGCTGCAAGCGCCAGGCGGACGGTCGCCCGACCAGGCTCAGCGGCGGAGCCGCGCCAGGCTGTCGGCCTCGGCCGCCACGGCCATGGCCACCGCGTCCTCCGGCAGCAGCAGCCGCTTCGCCACAAGCCGCTCCGCCGCCTTCACCGCGGCGACATAGGCGGCCGGGGTCGGGCAGCGTTCCGCCAGCGAAGGGCGCGGATCGCTCGCGGCCACGCGCTCGGCGAGGGTCACGGCGAAGGGCAGGACGGCACCGGTGCTGTAGCAGAGCGCGCCGGGGGCGAAGGCCTCGGCCCGCGGGTTCCAGCTGGTATAGGTCGCCTTCGGTGTCTCGATCACCGGCATGCGCAGGCCGCCGATGGCATTGCCGTCGGCATCCACCCGGGGCAGCAGGACCGTGTACGCGCCCTTCACCCCCTGCAGCCGCCGCCGAGCCGCTGCGCCACCCACTCGGCCCGCGCCAGGCGGTAGAGGAGATGCGGCCGCAGCGGGTGGTCCTCCGGCAGGCGCGGGTGCGCGAAATCCTCGCCGCGACGCATGCCGAGCTTCTCCATCAGCCGCCAGGACGGCGCGTTGGCCGGCACGGTGAAGGCCACGATCTCGGCAAGTCCGATCGGGCCGAAGCCGGCGGCGAGCGCCAGCCGCGCCGCCTCCTCCGCCAGGCCCTGCCGCTGCAGCCCGGGCGCGATGCGCCAGCCGATCTCGACCGCCGGGGTGACAGGGCGCCCGATGACCGTAGCGCCCGTGGGCGCGGAGGTCTGGCCCGGTCGCTCCGACATCCAGGGCGCCTCCCAGGGGATGTGCATCAGCCCGACCGCACCGATGCAGCCGGGCGCGTCGCGCCGCTCCACCGCCCAGAAGCCCCAGCCATGCGCGTCGATATGGCGCTGCAGCCGGTCGGCCCAGGCATCGCTCTCGGCCCGCGTCATCGGCGCGGCGAAATGGCGCATCGCCACCGGGTCGGTGTTGATGGCGGCGAGCGGGGCCAGGTCCGCCTGCCGCCACGGGCGAAGCCGGAGACGCGGGCCCTCGAGGATCATGGGGTCGGGCATGGCGCCAGACTGGCGCCGGCGCCGGCCCTCGGGCAAGGGCCGGCGCCGCTGGGGAAGGGCGCCCCGGCCGCCGGGATGGGGCGGGAGCCCGCCCCCGCCGCGGCCCGCCGGGCGGTCGCGGAGCCGGGGTGCACAGCCCGCCGCTCCGGGGTAGTGTGGGGACGAGAGGACCGTCCCAAGGGAACGCCATGACCCCGACCACCCTGGAGGCGATGGCCGCGAGCGTGCCGGACGGCGCGCTGGTGGCGATGCCGCCCGACAATTCCCTACCCTCCATCGCGCTGGCCAAGGCGCTGGTGCGCCGCGGCGCCCGCAACCTCCGGCTGCTCGGCGTGCCCGTCGCGGGCTTCGCCGCCGACATGCTGATCGGCGCCGGCTGCGTCGCGGAGATCGAGACCAGCGCGGTCTCCCTCGGCGAGGCCGGCTTCGCCCCGCGCTTCTCCGCCGCCGTGAAGGCCGGGACGCTCCGGGTGCGCGACTGCACCTGCCCGGCGGTCCACACGATGCTGCAGGCGGCCGAGAAGGGCGTACCCTTCATGCCCCTGCGCGGGCTGATCGGCAGCGACATCCTGGCCCACCGCCCGGATTGGAAGGTGATCCCCAATCCCTATGCCGAAGCCGGCGAGGACCCGATCGTCCTGCTGCCGGCGCTGCAGCCCGACGTCGCGATCTTCCACGCCGTCATGGCCGATGCGGAAGGCAATGTCTGGCTCGGCCGCCGGCGTGAATGCGCGACCATCGCCCATGCGAGCGGGCGCGCGCTGGTGACGGTGGAGCGGGTGGTGCCCGGCAACTTCCTGGAGGATGAGCGCCTGGCCCCCGGCACCATCAACGCGACCTACGTCACCGAGGTGGCGATCGCCGAGCGCGGCGCGCAGCCCGTCGCGCTGCTCGACGAATACGGCTTCGATGCCGCCTATGTCGCGGACTACGCGCGCATGGCGAAGACCGAGGCCGGCTTCGCCGAATGGCTGGCGCGCGAGGTGTTCTCCGACAGGGCGGCGGCAGCGGAATGAGCGACGTGAAGCTGGAGGAGCGGCTGGCCGCGGCGCTGGCCCGCCTCATCCTCGACCCCGGGACGCCGCCGGCGCGCCACATCGCGGTCGGCGCCGCCTCGCCCCTGCCCGCGGCCGCCTGCTGGCTGGTGCGGAAGCTTGGGCACCCGGTCCGCCTCTCCCTGCTGCACAAGCGCAGCGGCAACCCTTTTACCGAAGGTACGCGGGAGCTCTTCGACCTCACCGGCCAGGGCCGCATCGACCTGTTCTTCCTGGGCGGCGGGCAGATCGACGGTCAGGCCAATCTCAACCTGGTCGGCACCGGCGAATGGCCGGGCAGGGACGTGCGCTTCCCCGGCAGCTTCGGCTCCGCCTTCATGTATGTGATGGCGCACCGGACCATCCTGTTCCGGGAGGAGCACTCGCCCCGCGTGTTGGTCGAGAAGGTGGACAATGTCTCCGCCCCCGGCGTGAACCCACCCGGCGTCTTCCGACGCGGCCATGCCCAGGCGCTGGTCACCGGCAGATGCGTCTTCCACTTCCACCCGGATCGCGCCCGCTTCTCGCTGCTGAGCCTGCACCCCGGCGAGACGGTGGAGAGCATCCGCGCCGCCACCGGCTTCGAATTCGACATCCCGGCCGAGGTGCCGCAGACGCCCGACCCGACGCCCGAGGAGCTGGCGCTGCTGCGCGGCCCGGTCTGCGACGAGATGCTGGAAACCTACCCCGAATTCTGCGCGAGAGTCTTCAACAGGAAAGCCGCTGCATGACCGACGCCCTTCCCACCACCGAAGGCAAGGGCCTGGCGCGCTCCGCCGGTGCCCTCGCCGGCCTGCGCGTCATCGACCTGACGCGCGTGCTCGGTGGCCCCTACTGCACCATGGTGCTCTCGGACCACGGCGCCGAGGTGATCAAGCTGGAGCCGCCCCAGGGCGACGAGGTGCGCGACTGGGGCCCGCCCTTCGACGAGGCAGGCGACGCCAGCTACTTCATCGGCGTCAACCGCAACAAGCGTTCGGTCGGCCTCGATCTCTCCAAGCCCGCCGGCAAGGAGGTGCTGCTGCGCCTGCTGGAGGGCGCGGACGTCCTGGTCGAGAATTTCAAGCCCGGCAGCATGGAGAAATGGGGCCTCGGCTACGAGGCGGTGCTGAAGCAGCGCTTCCCGCGCCTGGTCCACTGCCGCGTCTCCGGCTTCGGCGGGACCGGGCCGCTCGGCGGCTTTCCCGGCTACGATGCCGTGCTGCAGGCCATGACCGGGCTGATGTCCATCAACGGCACCGAGACCAGCGGCCCGACCCGCCTCGGCAACCCGATCGTGGACATCGCCACGGGCCTGTTTTCCGTCATCGGCATCCTGATGGCGCTGCAGGAGCGGGAGAAGAGCGGCCTCGGCCAGTATGTGGACATGACGCTGCATGACTGCGGCATGGCCCTGCTGCACCCGCATGCCGCCAACTACTTCCTGAACGGCAAGCGGCCGAAGCCGACCGGCAACCCGCATCCGAACTTGGCGCCCTATTCCAAATTCCGGACGAAGACCTGCGAGATCTTCGTCGCAGCCGGCAACGACCCGGCCTTCCGGAAATTCTGCGAGTTCCTCGGCTTCCCCGAGGTGGCGCAGGACCCCCGGTTTGCCACCAACGGCGCGCGCGTCACCAATCGGGACGCACTCACGGAAATCCTGGAGAAGCGCTTCGCCGAGGAGGACGGGCACGACCTGACCCGCCGCATGCTTGCCGCCGGCCTGCCCGCGGGCCCCGTCCTGCATGTGGACGAGGCGATGGCCGCCGAGCACACCGCGCACCGGGCGATGGTGACGGAACTCGGCAGCTATCGTGGCCTCGGCACGCCCATCAAGCTGTCCCGCACGCCGGGCGGCACTCGCGCGACGCCGCCGCGCTATGCCGAGCACACCGAGGAGGTGCTGGGCGCGCGCGGCTTCTCGGCGGAGGAGATCAAGGCGCTCAGGGCGAGCGGCGTGCTCGTCGACCAGCGGCGGAAGTAGCCGCCAGGCGCGGGGGCCCATCGAAAGCCATGCCTTCGATGGGCCCCCGCGCACCCCCGCCAGGCCGGAACCCGGCCTGGACCGGCCCGGGTCAGCCCGCGGGAACGTCCGGCCGGCCCGTGACCACCATCATGGTGGCCAGCATGGTGGCGGCCATTTCCTCCGCGCCGTCCCGCAGGCAGACCACATCCGCACGCACCGCCATCAGCGTCCGCCCGGGCTTGATCACCTCCGCCCGCGCCAGCGCCGCCTCCCCCCGCGCCGGGCGCAGCAGGTTCATCTTGAACTCCACCGTCAGCACCGCGGCCCCGGCCGGCATCAGGCTGAAGGCGGCGTAGCCTGCCGCGGTATCCGCCAGCGTCGTCAGCGCCCCGGCATGGAAGAAGCCGTGCTGCTGGGCGAGTTCCGGCCGGAAGGGCAGCCGCAGCGTGACGCGCCCGGGCGCCAGGCTCTCCACCGCGCCGCCCATGAAATGCAGGAAAGCCTGGCGGCCGAAGCTCTCGGCGCAGCGCGCGGCATAATCCGGGTCAGGGGCGGTGAAGGCGGCCATCGGGGTCTCCCAGCAACGCCCCACCCATGCCGCCAGCCGCCCTCCCCGTCCAGCATACCGGCTTGCGCCCGGCGCGCCGCCTCGGTCTAATGCGCGCAGTCCAGGAACGAAAAGGCCGCCGGAGACCCGAAACGGGCCCAGGCCCGGCCACAGGGAGGTTGCATGCAATGCCGCTGCGGGCCGCAGGCGTGGCCCCATACCCTTTCCGTCCCCGCGCCCCGGCGCGGCGGCGGGCACTGATCGGGCCGCCGCATGGCCCTGCTTGAGGTCGATGACATCGTCATCCGCTTCGGCGGCGTCACCGCCGTCGCCGGCGTCTCCTTCGAGGTCGCCGAGCACCAGATCTGCGGCCTGATCGGCCCGAACGGCGCCGGAAAGACCACCACCTTCAACTGCATCAGCGGCATCTACCGCCCGAATTCCGGCCGCGTCCTGTTCCAGGGCCGGGACATCACCGGGGAGCCGCGGCACCGCATGACGGGCCTCGGCATTGGCCGGACCTTCCAGAACCTGGCGCTGTTCCGCAGCATGACGGTGCGGGACAATGTCCTTGCCGGCGCGCATGCCTCTGGCCGCAGCGGCTTCATTGCCAGCGCCCTCAACCTGCCGCTGGTGCGGCGAGAGGCGCAGGAGGCCGAAGCGCGGGCGCGCGAGTTGCTGGCGCTGCTGAACCTCGAGCGGGTGGCGGAGCTGCCGGTCGCCGCCCTGCCCTTCGGATGGCAGAAGCGCGTCGAGATGGCGCGCGCCCTGATCAGCCGCCCGAAGCTGCTGCTGCTGGATGAGCCGGCCGGCGGCCTGAACCATGGCGAGGTAGACGAGCTGGCCGAGCTGCTGGTCGATATCCGCCGGAATTTCGACCTCTCGATCCTGCTGGTCGAGCATCACATGAGCCTCGTCATGCGCGTGTCCGACAAGGTCGCGGTGCTGGATTTCGGCAAGAAGATCGCCGACGGCACGCCGGATGAGGTGCGCAACGACCCGGAGGTCATCAAGGCCTATCTCGGCGCTGGGGACGAGCATGCGCAGGCTGCTTGAGGTCAAGGGCCTGAAGGCCGGCTACGGGCCGACGCATGTGCTGCACGGCCTTGACTTCATGGTGGAGGAAGGCGGCGTCACCGCCCTCCTCGGCGCCAATGGCGCGGGCAAGACCACCACGCTGCGCGCCGTCTGCGGCATGGTGCGGACCGAGGGCGAGATCCGCTTCCAGGACGAGCAGCTGAACGGCCGCGCGACCGAGGACATCGCCCGTCGGGGGATCGCCCATGTGCCCGATGGCCGCGGCACCTTCATGGAGCTGACGGTCGAGGAGAATTTCCGCCTCGGCGCCTATATCCGCAACGACAAGCAGGTGCAGTCCGACTTCGACCGGATGTGCGACTGGTTCCCGCGCCTGAAGCAGCGCTGGAAGCAGCAGGCGGGCACCCTCTCGGGCGGCGAGCAGCAGATGCTGGCCGTCGCCCGCGCGCTGCTGCTACGGCCGAAACTGCTGCTGCTCGACGAGCCGAGCTTCGGCCTGGCGCCGCTGATTGTGCAGGAGATCTTCGGGATCATGCGCCGCATCCGCGATGAGAGCGGCGTCGGCATCCTGCTGGTGGAGCAGAACGCCAACCTGGCGCTGGAACTCGCCGACCTTGCCTATCTGCTCGAGACCGGGCGCATCGTCATGTCGGGCCGCGCGGCGGAGATCCGGCAGGATGAGGCCATCCGGCGCTCCTATCTGGGATACTGAGCCGTCCGATGGCTGGAGCATCGAAGATGCGGAAGTCCGAATCGGGCGGCCCATAGGGAGTTTGACCTCATGGACGGGTTTGCGCACCAGATCATCGCCGGCATCGCCACGGGCGGCATCTATGCCTCCGTCGCGCTCGCCATCGTCATGATCTACCAGGCAACGCACCATGTGAACTTCGCCCAGGGGGAAATGGCGACGCTCTCGACCTTCATCGCCTGGAGCATGGTGAATGCCGGCATGCCCTACTGGGTGGCCTTCTTCGGCACCATCCTCGTCTCCTTCATCATCGGCGTGCTGGTGGAGCGGCTGCTGATGCGGCCGGTGGCGAATGCCCCGGTGCTGACGCATGTCGGCGTCTTCATCGGGCTGCTGCTGATCGTCGGCAACATGACGGGCTGGATCTTCGGCTACACCACCAAGGTCTTCCCCACGCCCTTCACCAGCGACCAGCCGCTCTTCGGCGGCCTCGTCTCGGCGCATGAACTCGGCTCCACCGCGGTGACGCTGACCGTGCTGATCCTGGTCTGGGCCTTCTTCCGCTTCACCAAGCTCGGCCTTGCCATGCGGGCGGCGGCCTACAACCCGCGCTCCTCGCGGCTGGTCGGCATCCGGGTCGGCTGGATGCTGGCGCTCGGCTGGGGGCTGGCGGCGGCGATCGGCGCGGTGGCGGGCATGATGGTGGCGCCGGTGGTGTTCCTCGACCCCACCATGATGCTCGGTATCCTTCTCTATGCCTTCGCCGGGGCGCTGCTCGGCGGCATCGACAACCCGATGGGCGCAGTGCTCGGCGGCTTCGCCGTCGGCGTGCTGGAGAACCTGGCGGGCGCCTATGTGGTCGGCACGGAGCTCAAGCTGACGGTCGCGCTTGCCATCATCATCGGCGTGCTGGTCGTGCGCCCCTCCGGCCTCTTCGGCCGCGTCGTCTTCAGCCGGGTGTGAGGGAAGCCATGAGCGCCACCAAGGGCCTGCCGGCCGACGCCGCCATCGGGGGCCTGGCTGCCCCGGCCGCAACACCCGCCTGGCAGCGGGTGCTGCTCGTCCTGCTCGGCCTCGGCGCCGCCATCGCGCCGCTCTTCGTGCTGGAGAGCTTCCAGCTTTTTCAGCTCACCATGGCGGTGATCATGGCGCTGGCCGTGCTCGGCCTGAACATCGTAACCGGCTACAATGGCCAGATCAGCCTGGGGCATGGCGCCTTCTTCGCGGTCGGCGCCTATTGCACCGCCATCCTGATGTCGCATTGGGACTGGTCCTTCTGGGCGACGCTGCCCGTCTCGGCCGTGGTCTGCACCGCCCTCGGCTGGGGGGTGGGCTTTCCGGCGCTGCGGCTCGGCGGGCTCTACCTGGCGCTCACCACCTTCTCCCTCGCCGTCGCCGTGCCGCAGATCCTGAAGCACAAGGCGATCGAGGACTGGACCGGCGGCGTGCAGGGCCTGTTCCTCGTGAAGCCGGACGCCCCCGCCGGCATCCCGCTGACGGCCGACCAGTGGATGTATGTGGTCACGGTCATCGTCGCGGGGGTCTGCTTCTTCCTGGTCTGGAACCTCATCCGCAGCCGCATTGGCCGCGCCCTGATGGCGACGCGCGATCACCCGACCGCGGCGGAGGCGATGGGGATGGACATCGCCGACCTGAAGACCAAGGCCTTCGCGGTCAGCGCCCTCATCACCGGGATCGCCGGCTCGCTCTCCGCCGTCGCGATCGAATTCGTGGCGCCGGACAGCTTCACCTTCGGCGTGTCCATCACCCTCTTTGTCGGCATGGTGGTGGGCGGCGTCGCCTCCATCCTCGGCTCGCTCTTCGGCGGACTCTTCGTGCTCTTCGTGCCGAACATCGCGGAGGCGATCAGCAAGGCGGCGCCCGGCGTGATCTACGGCGTCATCCTCATCGCCTTCCTCTTCCTGCTGCCGGACGGCTTCGCGGGGCTGCTGCGGCGGATCGCCGCCCGGCTGCGCGGGCGCGGTTGAACCAAGAAAAGACCGGGAGACCTTCCATGACCACCACGCGTCGCACATTGCTCGCCGGGGCCGGGCTTGGCGCCGCCGGCCTCGCCCTGCCGAACCTGGCGCGGGCGCAGGAAGCGCCGGGCGTGACCGCCACCGAGATCCGGATCGGCAGCACCAATGCGCTGTCCGGCCCCGTCTCGGCCTATTCGGTCATCTCGCGCTGCCTGGAGGCGATGTTCAGGCGGCTGAACGACCAGGGCGGCGTGGGTGGCCGACGGGTGAATTTCACCGTCTATGACGATGCCTACCAGCCGCCCCGCACGCTGGAGCAGACGCGCCGCCTGGTGGAGCAGGACCGCGTCGCCTTCCTGTTCAACCAGCTCGGCACACCGACCAACAATGCCATCCACCGCTACGTCAACCAGCGGAAGATCCCTCATCTCTTCCTGGCCACCGGCGCGGACAAATGGGCGCAGCCGAAGGAGTTCCCCTGGACCATCGGCTGGCAGCCCAGCTACCGGACCGAGGCACAGATCTACGCCAAATACATCCTGGAGCAGCGCCCGAACGGCCGCATCGCCCTGCTCTACCAGAACGACGATTTCGGCAAGGACTACCTGCACGGCCTGAAGGATGTGCTGGGCGCGCGCTTCGACCAGATGGTCCGCACCGCGACCTATGAGGCGACCGACCCGACGGTGGACAGCCAGATCGTCCAGCTCCAGGGCGCCGATGTCCTGGTCTGTGCGACGGTGCCGCGCTTCGCGGCGCAGGCGATCCGCCGCGTCTTCGATATCGGCTGGCGGCCAATGATGTTCATGACCAACGTCTCGGTCTCGGTCGGCGCCGTCATGCAGCCGGCAGGCATGGAGAAGGGCGTCGGCCTCATCACCTCGGACTACCGCAAGGATCACACCGACCAGGCCTGGGCGAATGATGCCGGAATGGGCGAGTGGCGGGAGTTCATGCGCCGCTACCTGCCGGAGGCCGACCTGGCCGACAACAACTACACCTATGCCTATGGCGTCGGCACCACCCTGATCCAGGTGCTGCGGCAGTGCGGGAACGACTTCTCGCGTGAGAATGTCATGCGGCAGGCGACCAATATCGCGCCGATGGACATTCCCACGCTGCTGCCCGGCATCAAGGTCCAGACCCAGCCGACGAACTACAACGTCATCCGGCAGATGCAGCTGCAGCGCTGGGACGGGCGCAGCTGGGTCCGCTTCGGCAATGTGATCGAGGGCGCGAACGTGTAGCTCCACCCGCGCCCCCGACGGGAGGAAGGGGGAAGATGATGCTTCGCAGAAGGCAGGTCCTGACGGCGGCCGGCGTCCTGGCGGCGCCGGCCCTGGCCCGGGCGCAGGAGGCGCCCGGCGTCACCGCGACCGAGATCCGGATCGGCAGCACCAACTCCCTCTCGGGGCCGCTCTCCTCCTATTCGGTCATCTCGCGCTGCACCGCGGCGATGTTCAGGCGGGCGAATGACGAGGGCGGTATCGCCGGGCGCAAGATCACCTTCATCGTCTATGACGATGGCTTCCAGCCGCCGAAGACGCTGGAGCAGGCGCGCCGGCTGATCGAGCAGGACCGGGTCGCCTTCCTGTTCAACACGCTCGGCACCGCCACCAACAGCGCCCTCCAGCGCTATGTCAACCAGCGCAAGGTGCCGCACCTGTTCCTGGCGACCGGCGCCGACAAATGGGCCGACCCGCAGAACTATCCCTGGACCATCGGCTGGCAGCCCAGCTACCGGGTCGAGGCGCAGATCTACGCCAAGCACATCCTGGAGCAGAAGCCCGAGGCGAAGATCGCCCTGCTCTACCAGAACGACGATTTCGGCAAGGACTTCATTCATGGCCTGAAGGATGTGCTGGGCCCGCGCCATGATGCGCAGGTCCGGGGCGCGAGCTATGAGGCGACCGACCCGACCATCGACAGCCAGGTGGTCAGCCTGCAGCAATCCGGCGCCGAGGTGCTGGTCATGGCGACCGCGCCGAAATTCGCCGCCATGGCGATCCGCAAGGTTCATGACATCGGCTGGCGGCCGCTGAGCTTCGTCGCCAACATCGCCTCCTCGGCCGGCGCGGTGATGAACACGGCGGGCGCGGAGAAGGGCATCGGCGTCGTCACCTCCGACTTCCGCAAGGACCACACCGATCCCGCCTGGGCCGATGATCCCGGCATGAACGAATGGCGGGCCTTCATGCGGCAATACGTGCCGGACGGGGACCTGGCCGACAACAACTATACCCTGGCCTATGGCTTCGGCCGGACCATGCTGCAGACGCTGATGCAGTGCGGCAACGACTTCAGCCGCGAGAATGTCATGCGCCAGGCGACCAACCTGGCGCCCTTCGAAGTGCCGACGCTGCTGCCCGGCATCAAGGTCAGCACCACACCGCAGATCTACCGCCCGGTGCGCCAGATGCAGCTGCAGCGCTGGGACGGGCGAAGCTGGATCCGCTTCGGCCGGGTGATCGAGGGCGCGAATGTCTGACGCAAGCGGGTAGAGGCCACGTCCGCAGGCCTGCCGACTGCATGGCGGCAGCATCGGCAGACCGAGAGGGAGTTCGCCGGCGCCTGCCTTGCCGGCCGCGACGACAGGGAGGACAAGAATCATGCTGAACCGCAGGCAACTCCTCGCCGCCTCGGCGGCCAGCCTCGCCGTCCCGGCGATCGCCCGGGCGCAGGACACGCCCGGCGTCACCGCGACGGAGATCCGCATCGGCAACACCATGCCCTATAGCGGCCCGGCCAGCGCCTATGGTGTCATCGGCCGCTCGCACGAGGCCTTCTTCAGGATGGTGAACGAGCAGGGCGGCATCGCGGGCCGCAAGATCAACTTCATCACCTATGACGACGGCTACAGCCCGCCGAAGACCGTCGAGCAGACGCGCCGCCTGATCGAGCAGGACCGCGTCGCCTTCCTCTTCAACACGCTCGGCACACCGACCAACAGCGCCATCGTGCGCTATGTGAACCAGCGCAAGGTGCCGCACATCTTCCTCTCCACCGGTGCGGACAAGTGGGGGCACTACCAGGAGACGCCCTGGACCATCGGCTGGCAGCCGAGCTACCGGACCGAGGCGCAGATCTACATGAAGCACCTGCTGGAGCAGCGGCCGAACGCCAAGATCGGCCTGCTCTTCCAGAACGACGATTTCGGCAAGGACTATGTCATCGGCGTGCGCGACGTCCTCGGCGCCCGATACGACCAGATGGTCCGTGCCGTCAGCCATGAGGTGACCGACCCGACGGTGGACAGCCAGGTGGTGTCGCTGCAGAACGCAGGCTGCGACGTGATGGTGACGGCGACCACACCGAAATTTGCCGCCCAGACCATCCGCCGCGTGCATGATGTCGGCTGGCGGCCCGCCTTCCATTACCTGACCAATGTCTCGATCTCCGTCGGCACGGTGATGGAACCGGCAGGGCCGGAGAAGGGCGTGGGCATCATCACCTCCGCCTATCTGAAGGACCCGACCGACCCGGCCTGGGACAACGATGCCGGCATGAATGAATGGCGGGACTTCATGCGCCGCTACATCCCGAATGGCGACATGAAGGACGGCAGCTATCCCTTCGCCTTCGGCATCGCCCAGACCCTGATGCACACCCTGAAGCAGTGCGAGGGCAATTTCTCGCGCGAGAGCATCATGCGCCAGGTGGCCAGCCTGAAGGATTTCATCCCGGCGACGCTGATCCCGGGCATCAAGGTCAACACCTCGCCGACCAATTTCCACCCGATCCGGCAGATGCAGTTGCAGCGCTGGACCGGCAGCACCTGGCAGCGCTTCGGCAACGTCATCGAAGGGGCGAATGTCTGATCAGCCGGCCCGGCGCGGTCCCCGCGCGCCGGGCCGTTTTTTCTGAGACAGGAATGGGCGTGATGAGGGTTGGGATGCGATCCGCGAGCCCCTCCCTCGCTCCTTCCCCGCCTTCTGGTCCTGGCCGGCACCCTGCTTCTCCCGGCGGTCCCGCCAGCCATGGCGCAGAGCACGCCGAAGAAGGCCACCGACGGCGTCCTCGCCATAGGGAGGGCTGCGAAGTGGATATCGAGTTCCGCTACGCGCAATTGCGGATCGAGAGCATCGCCGGCACGTCCTCCCGCGCCGTGCTCGGGCGTGGCGCAGCCGATCATCCCGGCCCCCTTGGAGCCGGCTGCGCCTGCCGGCAAGGTGGGAGATGTTCGGGCGGCCGGTCCGCACCGCCTTCGGACTGTGCCATGCCCGGTTCCTTGGCGATCCGGAGAAGGCGCCGGCTTCGGCTGGATGATCAGGCGGGGTGCGGGGCTGGCAGCGGATAGCGGCCGCCATGAGATCGGCGCGCCGGGGCATCACCTCAAGCGCGCCCGCATCATCGGCCGGGTGCCAGCGGCGTCTCCGCCGGCCCCGGCTTCTGATCAGCGCGCGGTGTATCCCCCATCCACCTGCCAGCAGGACCCGGTGACGAAGCCCGCGCGGTCCGAGCACATCCAGACCACCGCCTCCGCGATCTCCTCCGCCCGGCCCATGCGCGCCATCGGCACTCGCGCCAGCACCTGCTCGCCGCGCCGGCGCATGGTGTCCTCGGTCATCGGCGTCTCGATATAGCCGGGGCAGACCGCATTGATCCGGATGTTCTCCGGCGCGTGGTCCACCGCCGCCGCCTTGGTCAGCCCGACCACGGCATGCTTGCTGGCGACATAGGCCGCCGCGCCGCCCGAGCCGACCAGGCCGAGGATGGAGGCGGTGTTGACGATGGCGCCGCCGCCCTGCTTCCGCATCTGCGCCACCTCGTGCCGCAGGCAGCGCCAGACGCCGTGCAGGTTCACGTCGATCAGGCCGAGCCAGGACGCTTCCTCCAGGTCGCCAGCCAGCACGCCGCCGGAATTGAGCTGGAAGGGCGCGATGCCAGCATTGTTGAAGGCGCAATCGAGGCTGCCGAAGGCATCCACCGCGGCCGCCACCATGGCCGCCACCTGCGCATCTTCCGTCACGTCGCAGGCGATCGCGACGGCCTGGCCGCCCTGCGCCTCGATGGCGGCGACAGTGGATCGGGCGGCGTCCAGGTTGCGGTCGGCCGCCGCCACCCAGGCGCCCTCCCGCGCGAAGGCCAGCGCAGCCGCGCGGCCGATGCCGGAGGCGGCGCCGGTGATCAGCGCCGACTTGCCGTCGAGCAGACCCGCCACCGGCTCAGCCCCCCGCCCAGTGGTGGGAGAGCGACAGCGCGGCCTGGCGCAGGGCGAGGTCGGAGGCCGGGATGAACTTGCCCATGGTCAGGAAGGCATGGAGCTGGTCGGCCATGTGGATATGCGTGACGCGCACGCCGTCCTCCTCCAGCCGCTTCGCATAGGCGATGCCCTCATCGACCAGCGGATCATAGCCGGCGGTCATCACATAGGCGGTAGCCACACCCTTCAGGCTGGGGACACGCAGCGGGCTGGCCTGCCACTCCACGCGCCACGCCGGGTCGGGCGTGTAGTGGTTGATGAACCAGCGCATGGTCTTGTCGGTCAGGATCAGCCCCTCGGTGAAGCGCTGATAGGCCGGGCGTTCGCCCGCCATGTCGGTGGCGGGGTAGAGCAGCAGTTGGAAGCCGACCTTCGGCGCGGTGCCGTCGCGCGCCATGATCGCCAGCACCGCCGCAAGGTTGCCGCCCGCGCTGTCGCCGCCCACGGCGATGCGGCTCGGGTCGATGCGCAGCCTGCCGGCATGCTCCGCGACGAAGCGCAGCGCCGCCAGGCTGTCATCGACCGCGGCCGGATACACATGCTCCGGCGCCATGCGGTAGTCCACCGCGATGACGCAGCAGCGCGCGGCATTGGCCAGCACGCGGCAGGGCTGGTCATGGCTGTCGAGATCGCCGATCACCCAGCCGCCGCCATGCAGGTAGAGCAGGCAGGGCAGCGCCTCATCCGGCTGCGTGCCGGCGCCACGGTAGCGCCGCAGCCTGATCGGCCCGAGCGGGCCGGGGCAGGTCAGGTCCTCGACCTCCGCCACCTGCTCCGGCTCCGGCTGCAGCACGGCGCGCGACTTGGCGGTCGCCTCGCGCGCCTCAGGCGGCGTCAGGTCCTGGATCGGCGGGCGGCCGAGTTCCTTGATGAGGTTGAGGACGGCGACGGCACCAGGATCAAGCGGCATTGGATCATCCCACCCAGGAAATTACGGCCTCGGCCACCATATCCGGCCTGTCGAGTTCGGCCAGATGGCCAGCGCCCGGAATGGTGCGGATCTCGCTCGGCCCGCCGAGGGCCTGCGCGAAGCGCGCGGCATAGCCACGCGGCATGACGCGGTCCTGCTCGCCCCAGAGCAGCAATGTCGGCGCCTTGATGAGCGGCAGCCGCTTCGCGAGCCTGGTATTGCCGAGCGGCCAGAAGATTCGCGCCGCGGCCTCGTTGGCCCGCGTCTGCTCGATGGGCCATTCGACGCTGTTGGCGCCCTCCGGCAGGGCCTTCAGCGCCTTCCAGGCCTCCGGGTCGGCGCACATCAGGCCGGGCAGCGCATCGGCGCGCTGGGCCCAGGGATCGGCCGGCGGGTCGCTCTCCTCATACAGACCGAAGGGCGCGATCAGCGCGAGGCGGCGGACGGAGTCCGGCCAGATCGCCGCCATCTCGGCGGCCATGGAGGCGCCGACGGAACTGCCCGCGAGATCCGCGCCATGCAGCCCGGCGGCCTGGAGGAGTTGCCGCACCGCCAGCACCCAGTCGAGATGCGTGTCCAGCACGCTGTGCCCGCGATCGCCGCCCGGGAAGCCGGGCAGCGAGGGCACGATCACCGTGCGCCGCTCCGCCAACCGGTCGAGGAAGGGCACCCAGCGCGGCAGCCCGCCGAAGCCGGCGAGGAAGCCGAGCGGCGCGCCGCTCCCCTTCCGCCAGATGCGCATCGGGAAGCCGTTGACGTCAACGGTCGAGACCTCGGGCTCGCTCACCCTGCCCTCCCTGCCAGTCCTGGACGTGCTTGCGTGATGGGCGGCCTATTCGGCCGCGAGCTTCGGGGCGAAGCCGGGGATCTCGGCGCGCTCGGCCTCGGCCATCGGCTTCGGCCACCAGCGGTCCTCCCATTCGGCGAAGCGCGTCTTCAGCCGCGGCATCACATGCTCGGCGAACATCTTCGTGTTGTACTGGGTCAGCGCCTTGTCCATGTTGCCGAACTGAATCAGCGTCATGAGGTGGCCGACATGCAGGTCGTCGGCCAGGGCGTTGAGCTGCTCCAGCACCTCGTCCGGGCTGCCGATGACGATGTAGCCGCGCTCCACGAAGTCGGCCATGGTCATGCCGCGGTTCGTCTTGTCGCCCATGATGAGCGACTGCGCGTTCGCCGCCTTCTTTACCATGCTCTCGAGCCCGGCGCGCTGCGTCGCCTCCGTGCTGTAGCCGGCGGGCGCGGCGAAGCGTGGGTCGATGTGCAGGCAGCGGTTGAAGAAATACTCGGCCGGTTCGGTGTAGAGGTCGAGCGCCTGCTGGCGTGACTCCGCCACCGCCACCACCTGGGCAAAGCCGGCGCGATAGGGGTTCCGGTCCTTGCCCAGCCGCGCCATCTCGGCCCAGAAGCCGTCCATGGTCGCCTTGCCGGCCTTGTAGCCGTAATAGGACAGGTAGCAGTAGACATAGTCCATCTGCGCGCACCACTGCCAGGTCTCGACCGAGCCGCCGCCCGGGATCCAGATCGGCGGATGCGGCTGCTGCACCGGGCGCGGCCAGATGTTCACGTAGCGCTGCTGGTTGTAGCGGCCGTTGAAGGCGAAGGTGTCCTTCTCCGTCCAGGCGCGGATCACCAGGTCATGCGCCTCGAGGTAGCGCTCCCGCAGCTGGGACGGGTTCTGGCCATAGGCGAAGCAGGTATCCATCGGCGTGCCAACCGGGAAGCCGGCGATCAGCCGCCCGCCGCTGATCACATCCAGCATCGCGAATTCCTCGGCGACGCGGGTCGGCGGATTGTAGAGGGCGAGGCTGTTGCCCATGACGCAGATCGGCACCTGGGTGGTGCGCCGCGCCAGGGCGGAGGCGATCAGGTTCGGGCTCGGCATCAGGCCGTAGCCGTTCGAGTGGTGCTCGTTGACGCAGATGGCGTCGAAGCCGCAATCGGCCGCGAATTCCAGCTCGTCCATGAAGTCGTTGTACATCAGGTGCGCGCGCTTCGGATCGAAGAGCGAGCTGTGGATATCCACCCAGACCGAGGGATGCTTCTGCCGGAAATCCTCCGGCAGTTCGGTATAGGGCATCAGGTGGAACCACATGAGCTTCATGGCCGACCCTCCGGAGACGGGCAGGCCTGTCGCTGATGGCGGAGCAGGATCCCGCCTGCGGTCGGGCCGGGGCGATGCCCCGGCCTTCGGCGATGTGCTCCGGCGACGGCTGCCTTCTGCGGAAAGCCTAGCCTGCTACCGGTTCCGAAGGGAAGCCTCGGCAGGCGCCGCGGCCGCCCGCCGGCATCACGGATTGCCGCCCTTGTCCCCGCCGGAGACCACCACCGGCTCCAGCATCGCCTCCGCCTCCCGCTTCAGCCGCGTATAGCTACGGACGGAGAAGAAGAGCATGCCGGCATAAAGGAAGCCGGCCCCGGCCAGCGCCGCCCAGGGCTCGGTCAGCAGCACCGCGACATAGGCGCCGATGCCCAGCAGCAGGGGCAGCACCAGTTCCGCCGGCACCTTGAAGTTCTTGAAGCTCCAGGTCGGCAGGGTCGAGACCATCAGCGCGCCCACCACCACCAGCAGCACGCCGGAGACGGCCGGATGCCGCATCGCCGCCGCCATTCCGGGCATGTCCCATCCGGCGAAGGCCAGGGCGGCGAACATCGGACAGAGCGCCAGCCCCGCCCCGGCCGGCGCCGGCACGCCGGTGAAGAAATTCTGCGCATAGGCCGGCTTCGGCGGCGGCCCGGTCAGCGGCAGGGAGGGCGCATCGACGATCGAGGCGTTGAAGCGCGCCAGCCGCAGCGCGGAGCAGACCGCAAACAGCAGGCAGGGCGCGAAGCCGATGCCGCGCGCATCGTGCAGCGTCCACATATAGAGGATGAGCGCCGGCGCCACGCCGAAGCAGAGGAAGTCCGACAGGCTGTCGAACTCAGCGCCGAAGCGGCTGGTGCCCTTCAGCAGCCGTGCCAGGCGCCCGTCCAGCCCGTCGATCGCGCCGGCGACGACGATCAGCACCGCCGCCTTCTCCCATTGCTCATCCAGCGCGACGCGGATGCCGGTCAGCCCGGCGCAGAGGCCGAGCATGGTGAGGATGTTGGGAACCAAGCGGTTGAAGGACGGCCCCTTGTAGCGCGGCCGCGTGCGCGGCCGGAAGCGGCGCAGCCGGCCGCGCAGCCCGGGCACGCGAGGCCCCGGCCCGCCGCTCATCCCGCCCCGCAGACATGCCGGCGCATGCCTGCGGCCTCGATCGCCGGCGCCGCCCTGGGCGGCTGCAGCTCGTCTGCGACAGCCCTGCTCACGCCAGCCCCCGCGGGGGGGTGAGGTCCGCGATCACCGTCTCGCCACCGATCATGGTCTGGCCCTCCGTCACCAGCGGCCGCACGCCCTCCGGCAGATAGACATCCGTCCGGCTGCCGAAGCGGATGATGCCGAAGCGGTCGCCCGCCTGCACCTGGTCGCCTTCCCGGATGTCGCAAAGGATACGCCGCGCGATCAGCCCGGCGATCTGCACCACCGCCAGGTCGCGCCCATCCAACAGCCGAAGCGCCACTGCGTTGCGCTCGTTGTCCACGCTCGCCTTGTCGAGCGAGGCGTTGAGGTACTTGCCGTGCCGGTAGGCGATGCGGGTGACCGTGCCGGTCACCGGCAGGCGGTTCACATGGACATCGAGCACCGAGAGGAAGATCGCCACGCGCCAGCGCGGCGCGGGGCCGAGGCCGAGTTCCTCCGGCGGGACCGCCTGGATGACGCTGACGATGCGGCCATCGGCCGGTGCCAGCACCAGGTTCTCCCGCTCCGGCGGCACCCTTGTGGGGTCGCGGAAGAAATAGAGGCAGAAGAGGGTGAAGAAGGTGCCCAGCCAGAACAGCCAGCCGCCGAGCAGCCACCCGCCCAGCACCGCCGCCGCCACGCCACCATAGATGAAAGGCCGGCCTGCCGGATGCGGCGGGGCCAGCACGAGCCGCAAACTGCGTCCGAGAGCCATGGGCGCGGTTTATGGTGTCTTCATCCTCCGGGGGCAAGCTATGCGCGCCATGGAGCCCCTTATCCTCGGTCCCTTCGCCGTTGCCCGCGACGGCGCCCTGTACCCCCGCGAGCCGCATGAGCCACCGGCCCTGCGGTTTTCCTGGCGCGACCGTCGCTGCGAGGCGGCGATCACGCCGGACGGTCTGCGGCTGGTGGCCATTGCCGGCCGCATCCCGTCCACGGCCGAGCCGGGCGCCGACCGGATCTCGGCCTTCGCCACGGTGGCGACCCTGCCGGCCTCGCTGCCGCCGGGCTGGCGCTTGCGGCTGCTGCCGGACCACCGCATCCAGGTGGAGACATCCGCGGAGACACCCGCGGCCACCACTGCGACCAGCGTGATCGCCGCCATGGTCCGTTTCGCGCTCGCGCTCGATCCCTATCTGGACCGGCTGGAGAGCGCCTCGGTCGCCCCGTCCGGCAGGTTGAACACCTGCCCGGGATAGATCAGGTTCGGGTCGCGGATCTGCTCGCGATTCGCCTGATAGATCACCGTGTAGCGGGTGCCCCGCCCATAGACCCGGCGGGCGATGCGCCAGAGATTGGCGCCGGGCTGCACGATCAGGCGGCCATCCGCCAGCCCCTCCTCCTGCACCTGGTCGCGCTGGAAGGGCAGTTCGATCCGCGCTGCGACCGCCCCGGCGGCAGCCAGTTGGTCCACGCGCAGCACATGGCGGCCATAGGCCGGCTGGGTGGCCGGGCTCAGCGCCCAACGGCCGGCGGCATCCGCCACCGCGTCGCCGGCATGGTCCTGCCCGACATAGATTCGCACGGTCGCCCCCGGCGCGGCGCTGCCGGCGAAGCGCATCCCGCCCGCCTCGTCGTAATCCACCACATCCAGGCCGAGGCGCTGGCGGCCCGGCGCGGCCTCGGGTGGCGCCTGCAGCAGCCGCGGCGCGGCGCCGGCCGCTGCGGTCGGCGGCAGCAGCACGGCCATGCCGCCCGCCGCCTCGGCGCGGGTGGCCGGCCCGGCCGCCAGGCTCGCCACGGCCTGGCCGAGCGGCGGCTCGGGCACCATCAGCAGGACGGTATCGCGCGATGGCACCGCGGCACTGCCGGGGCTCCGCGCCAGCAGGGACAGTTCGCGCGGCCCGGGCGGCAGCGGGTCACCCGGCAGGATCACCCACTCGCCGCGCATATCGGCCCGGGCCCGGCCGATCTCCCGGCCGCCTTCCAGCAGTTGCACCTCGGCACCCGGGGCGGCGAGGCCGGCGGTCACCAGGGTGCCGCGGGCACCGACGCGGGTGATATGGAAGCGCGGGATGGCCGCGCCGGCGGCTGGCTGGGCGGGCTCGATCGGAATGGAGGGCGGCGGCGGCGCGGGGCTGGCGACCAGGGCTGCGGACATGGGTCCGCCTTCCGTGCCAGGCCGGGGCCCGAAGCGCGGGAAGGCATCCGGCACCATCAACCAGGCCGTGCCGATCGCGGCACCTGCGATCAAGCCGGCAAGGCCGATGCGCCCAAGCTTGGTCGCCTCCGTCATGTCTTGGCTAACTAGGCGCGAGGTTCACCCGGCGGCAAGGCCATGTTACCGCATCCGCTGCAGCAGCCAAGTGAACAGCAGCGGCGTGCCGCCGGCCAGGACCCAGCCGATCAGCAGGCCGGCCCGCCCGCCGATCCGCCCGGCCAGCGCCGGCCCGATCCAGAGCGCGGCGAGCGGCGCCGCGGCGATCGTCCAGTCGGTGGCCGCGCCGCGGGCCAGCACCGGCCCGGCCACCAGCCCGGTGAGGCCGAGTCCGACTGGCAGGGCCGCGGCCGCCCCCCAGCCCGGGCTGGCCGCGAGCCCGCCGAGCCCCGCGGCCAGCCCGGCGAGCGCCAGCACCAGCCAGGGCCCCGCCGGCCCGCCGAGCCAGAGCCCGGCCGCCAGCAGGGCGAAGGCGAAAGCTGCCTGGGCGGCCCCCGCCATGCCCAGCAGGGCCGCCGCCGCCAGCACGAGCAGCGCCGCGACGGGGATGGCGACGCGCAGCAGGTCGGCCTGGGTCAGCGGCCCGCCCGCCAGCCACCAAGCCGTCCCGAGCGCCGCCAGGCCGGTGACCAGCCCGGCCGCCAGGCCGCGCATCCGCCCGGCCAGCAGCAGGGCGAGCCCGGCCAGCACCCCGCCCAGCAGGGGTGCCGGCAGCCGTTCCGGCAATTGCCGTGGCGAGCCGAGGACGAGGCCGAGCACCAGCAGCCAGCCGGCGGCGAGGCCGATGCCGGGGGCGAGCGCCGCCAGCCCCGGCCGCCGGAGCAGGCGGAACAGGCCGGCCCAGAGCAGGGCGACGGCCAGCGCCGCCACCGGGCCGTCCCAGGCAGGCGGCCAGACTCCATGAGCAGGGAGGGACATGCCGCGCAGAGTGCCGCAGCCTGGCGCATCGCCGGAAGGTTGAAATGCCTCGGCCGCGCCTCTTCGACCTGAATCTGCTCCGGCGCCGGCCGCGCATCCTGCCCCTGCATCCCATCCGGCCGGTCCCCTATGTTGCGCCGCGATGCAGCAGGGGAACCGGGGCGATGGATGACCAACCGCTGGTCAGGGTACGGGTCTGGGATGGCTGGATCCGGCTGGTCCACTGGTCGATCGTGATCCTTCTCGGCCTTTCCTGGTGGAGCATCGAGGCCGGCAGGATGCGGCTGCACTATCTGTCGGGCTATGCGGTGCTGACCCTGGTGCTGTTCCGCATCGCCTGGGGCTTCCTGGGCTCGGACACCGCGCGCTTCGGCCGCTTCCTGCGCTCCCCGCTCGCGGCGCTGCGGCACCTCGCCCATCTCCCCCGGCGGGAGCCGGACCGGGAGGTGGGGCACAATGCCGCCGGCGGCTGGATGGTGCTGGTGCTGCTGGCGCTGCTGCTGGCCCAGCCGGTGACCGGGCTGTTCGCGGATAGCGGCTATGGAGATCACGGGCCGCTGGCCAAGGCCGTGGCGCCGGACACCAGCGACTGGCTGACCGGTCTGCACCACCGCAATTTCAACCTGATCCTGGCCGCGGCCGGGCTGCATGTCCTGGCCGTGCTCGCCTATGCGCTGGTCAAGCGGCACGACCTGGTGCGGCCGATGGTGCTTGGCTGGAAACGGCTGCCGGCCGGCCTGCCGGCGCCGCGCCTCGGCTCGCCGCGGCTGGCGGCGGCGCTGCTCGGCGCCGCGGCGCTCGCGGTCTATGGCGTGTCGAGGCTGGGATAGAGCAGATCGCGGAGGGGCGTGAACGCCCCGCAGCGTGAATCTGCTCTACCAGCAGCGGTTTACAGCGGATGGGCCTGGATCCGCCCGACGGCCGAAGGCCTGCAGCGGATCGGTGTTCGGTTCAGAACGTCATCCGTTGCGGCGCAGGTCGCGGCGGCAGGTGCCTCCCCCGCCGCGGGACGTTGCCCTGCCACGGGCCATCCGTGGCGGATCCGCAGGACAAGCCAGCCCCTCGCCGCGCTGGATCGGAACGACCCTGGCCGGCTTCACCCGGCCAGGGCGGGCCGGGGATGCCCGGCGGTTGCCGGCCGGCCGCTCAGCGGCCGCGGAAGGGCCGGTGGCAGCCGCCGCAGAATTGCGGGCCGGTGGCCGAGTAGGCCGTGGCGAAGGCCGCCGCATCGCCGGCCGCTGCCGCGGCCTTCAGCGTCGCGAGCTGGCCGAGCAGCGCGGCATTCGCCTGCTCGAAGCGCGGGAAGTCCTGCCAGATGGCGGGCAGTGCCTTGGTGTCGCCGGTGCCGGAGCCGGCCGGGAAGCGCGCCGGCATGGTGCGGAACCAGGCGATCATGTCGTCGATCCGCGGCTCCAGCGCCTTCACCTCGCCACGCGAATCGGCCACCGGCTTCATCGCCTCCATATGCGCGCCCATGCGCTTCAGGCCCTCACGCCGCTCGGCGATCACATTGCCCTGGGCCATGGCCGTGCCGGCCAGCGCCGCCACCCCGAGGGCCGCGAGCACCATCCTCATCCGCATCATCCAGCAGTCCTTCGGTTCGATTGCAGCTTGCGATTGTCGCATGGGTGCTCCCTTGCCTGGCAAGGGGAGCCCCCCGCGCCGCAAGCGATCAGGGCCGGTCGCCCCCGTGCCGGGAACGCTTGTTGCATCGCCCGTTTTTCACCTGCCGTTGCTCGGGCCGCAGCCCGATCCATGGCAGGATGCGGCATCACCCGGAGATCCTCATGCCCAAGCATATCCGTTCCGTTGCCGTCTTCTGCGGCGTCCGCGCCGGCACCGATCCGGTCCATCTCGCGGCCGCGCGGCAACTCGGGGCCGGCATCGCGGAGGCGGAGATGATGCTGGTCTATGGCGGCGGCGGGCTCGGGCTGATGGGCGCGGTGGCGGAGGGCGCGATCGCCAAGGGCGGCCGGGTGCACGGCGTGATCCCGGAATTCCTCACCCGGGTGGAGCGCCCCTTCCCCTCGCTCGCGGAGCTGGAAGTGACCACCAGCATGCACACCCGCAAGACCCGGATGTTCGAGCTGGCGGATGCCTTCATCACCCTCTCGGGCGGGCTCGGCACGCTGGACGAGACGGTGGAGATCATCACCTGGCGGCAGCTCGGCCTGCACGACAAGCCGGTGATCATCCTGGATATCGGCGGCTGGGCGCAGCCCTTCCTGGCGCTGATCGAGGCGCTGATCGCGCAGGGCTTCGTGCCGGAGAGCAACCGCCGCCTCTACGCCGTGGCGCCCGACGTGCCGGCCGCCCTCAGGATGCTGCAGGCGGCTCCGGCGCCCGAGACCGCGGCCCCCGCGGAACGGCTCTGACCGCGGCGGCCGGCGCGCGGCCGGACGGGCATGACAGGAGATCTTCGCCATCGCCGCGAAATCCCGCTTCAGCCCCGCTTGCCCTCCCCGGCGGCGGGGGCTATATGCCCGCACCCGCACGGAACCCGCCGCTGCGGGACGGCACGCCGACCTGACGGAGCGTAGCTCAGCCTGGTAGAGCACTGTGTTCGGGACGCAGGGGCCGGAGGTTCGAATCCTCTCGCTCCGACCAAGGACGGCACTGCCGCAAGCCCCGCCAGCCCCGCTGGCGGGGTTTTTGCGTTGCGCGCGGCGCGACAGGGCTGCCCCCGCGGCCCGCCTGCGCCATGCTGCGCCGCCTCCGGCGGATCGCGGTCATATCGGAAAGCCCGTCCGCTGGTGCGCTTTTGTCTTTCGGGCAGATCCATGCGTTCGGTCGTTCACGGCCTTTCGCGATCTGCCCTGGCGAGGAGTGGCGTGATGCTGCCGGCCGAGACGGTCCACCTGCCCTTCGAGGACGGGCCGTTCCGCATGGCCATGGGGTTGCTCTCCTGCCCGGCTGCCGCCTGGATCGAACTCGATGACCGCTATCCCGCGGAGATGGCGGAGCGCCGCGACCTCCTGGCCAGCCGGCATGCCGAGGTCTTCGCCGCCTGCCCGGGGTCCGAGGCGGCCCGGGCGGAGGTGCTGGCCCTGCTCGCGGCGCATCTGCCGCAGCGCTTCCCCGGCTGGTTCCGGCGGGAGGGCGAGGTGCTGCACAACGCCCTGACCGGGGAGCGCTGGGACCTCGCCACCCCGCCCTGCGACCCGCTGGAAATCGCGGGCCGGCTTGTGCAGGAGGATCTCTGCCTCATCCGCCCAGCGGCGGAGGGCCCGGTGCTCGAGGCGGCGCTGCTCTGCGCGCCCAGCCGCTGGCGCCTCGCCGAGAAGATCGGCCGCCCGCTGCGGACGGTGCACGGGCCGGTACCCTTCTATGCCGAAAGGCTCGGCGCGCCGGTGGACCGCTTCATGGGCCAGCTCCGGCCGGGCCGCATCGCCCTGCGCCTGAACTGGTCCGTGGTGGACGACCCGGCGCTGTTCCAGCCGGGCGGCAAGCACAGGACGCTGCGCGACCACGGCATCACCGCGGCGAATGCGGGCACGCGGCTCTTCCTGCGCACCGAGCGCCAGACCTTCCGCCGCCTGCCGGATGCCGGCTCCGTGCTGTTCGGGATCCGCGTGCATAGCTATCCGCTGGCGCGGATCGCCGCCATCCCGGGCGCGGCGGCACGGCTCTCCGGGGCGGTGCGGGCGCTGCCGGCGGCGATGGGCGCCTACAAGAGCCTGCCCGTGTTCCGGGAGGCGCTGCTGGCCTATCTGGATGCGGTGGCGGAAGCGCCCGCGCCCGGCACCGCCTGATCACGCCCATGAGCGGCCAGCCTGGCGCCGGCCTGGCCGGCACCGGTCCTCATCACGCCTTTGCCGGCCCCATGCGCAGCGGTCGCCGCGGCACCCGGTGCATGGCGCTGCGCCTGGAAGGAGCTGCCCCTGGCGAGGCCTGCCGGCCGGGCCGTCATCGCTGCCCCGCCGCCCAGAACATCAGCCATTTCGCCGGGAAGGCCCAGACGATCCCGGCCACGGCGAAGAAGGGCACCTGCAGCAGCCAGTGCCATTCCAGCACATGGTCGGCGAGCGCCACGACCAAGCCGATATAGAGCAGGAAACCGAGGATACCGGCCGGGACGGCGATGGCGATGCGCGACATGCCGGCCAGATGGCCCAGCCGCACGACCGCGCCAAGCCCTTCCGGTTGCCCGCGCCGGCCGCGGGTGCTTTTACTGCCCGCCGCCCGTCGCGCCGCTGGCCGGTCCGGGCGCCGCCGCACCCCAATCCCGCAGGACCGGCCATGCCCGACACCGCCACCCAGGACGACATCGACCTCCGCGACCATATCCGCGGCATCCCGGATTTCCCGAAGCCGGGCATCCTGTTCTACGACATCTCCACCCTGCTGCGGCATGGCCCGGCCTGGCGCGCCGCCATGGCCCGCCTGGCCGCCATCCTCCGCCCCTACAAGCCGGACCTGCTGGCGGGCATCGAGAGCCGCGGCTTCCTCGTCGCCGCCCCGCTCGCGCTGGAGCTCGGCCTTGGCTTCGTCATGCTGCGCAAGCCGCGCAAGCTGCCGGGGGCGACGGTCGGGCTGGACTACGCCCTCGAATACGGCACCGACCGGATCGAGATGCAGGCCGATGCGGTGCAGCCCGGCCAGCGCGTGGTGCTGCTCGACGACCTGCTGGCGACCGGCGGCACCATGGCGGCCGGCATCCAGCTGCTGCGCAACGCAGGGGCCGAGGTGCCGGCGACCGCCGCGCTGATCGAACTGACCTTCCTCGGCGGCCGCCGGAAGCTCGACGCCCCCTTCGAGGCGTTGCTGAAATACGACGCGTAGAGCAGAGCACGGGGGAAGGTGAGCCTGCTCGAAAAACCATGACCCTGAGCGAATCGGCGTTCATTCCTGAACCCGATCCGTTGTAGCGAACCGGACGCCGCCCTGTGGAGGTTCGGGGGCGGGTCGCGCCGATCCGGCGCGAATGAAAACCTGACGGGGAGGAGACCGCGATGCATGCTCGCCCAGGCCCGTCCCGACGCGACTGGCTGCGCGCCGGCCTCGGTGCCGGGGCCGGCCTCGTGCTCACGGGTCCCGCGCGGGCCATGCTGCCGCCCTCCGCCACGCTGCTGGTCCCGGGCCCGGAGGGCGGCGCCTTCGCCCGCCTGGCCGAGCGGCTCGCCGGCTCCCTCGCCCGCGGCGCCACCACCGCCCTTCGCCTCAGCCATAGCGTGCTGGGAGGGCCGGATGGCGTGACGGCCGCCAACCGCTTCGCGACCGCGGGCGCGCCGGATGGCAAGACGCTTCTCCTCCTCCCCGGCGCTGCGGCGCTCGCCCGGCTGATCGGCGACCCGCGGGCGCGTTTCGACCCCACCGGCTGGCTGGCGGTCTGCGCCGTGCAGGGGACGGCGGTGGTGGCGGGGCGGGACGCGCTGCCGCCGCCTGGCAGCGCGCCGCGCTTCGCCCTGGGCGGGCCGGACATGCCGGATGCGGCGGCGCTGCTCGGCCTTGACCTGCTGGGCCTGCAGGCCAGCCCGGTGCTCGGCCTGCCGCCGCCACGGGCCGAGGCGGCGCTGGCGCAGGGGCGGGCCGAGGCGGCCGTGCTGCAGGGCGCGGATGTCCCGGCGCGGCTGCAGGCCATCGGCGCGCGGCCCTGGTTCACGCTGGACCCGGCCGGCATCCGCGACCCGGCCCTGCCGGAGGTGCCCGCCCTGGCCGACCTGACGGGGTGGGGATCACCCGAATTGCGCGGCGCCTTCGCCGCCGCCGCCGCCTGCCTGCGGCTGCCGGCCGCCCTCGTCCTGCCCGCACTGACGCCGGCGGATGTGGTGGCGGCCTGGCGCGGCGCAGCGCAGCGCTGGCTGGAGGAGGAGGCGCGCCAGGGCTGGGCCCCCGGGCTGCGCGCCCTGCCGGGCGCCGAGGCGGCGTCGCTGGTCGCGGCCATCGCCCCGCCGCCGGCCGCGGCGCTGGCCTATCGGGAATGGTTGCTGCGGCGGCTCAACTGGCGGGCCGATTGATATCAACGGCCCGGATGCGTGACCGCATCCGGGCAGGAGCGCCACACTGGCGGCGAACTGGCGCCTGGGCTGCAGGGGTCCATGATTGGGGCGGTTGGTATGACACCGCCCGGCAGGGACCATCCCCCAAGGCTGCGGCTGACCTTGATCTCGCCGACAGGACCACCGGTCGCGCCGCGGCAGCCTGCCGGCCGACAGGGTCAGGCGTTGCCGGGCTGGCCCGCGAGCCGGGCGAGCTCCTCGAGGGCCAGGCCGGCCTGCGCCCGGATCATCGGCACCATCTGCGTCGGCGGCAGGCCGCAACGCGGGTCCATGGCGATCCTTGCCGTCCGCTCCAGCAGCACGGCCCCGACGGCCGCGGCGGCGCCGGCCAGGGCATGGGCCGCGCGGCGATAGGTCTCCGGATTGCCGGCCTGTCCGGACCGTTCCAGCTCGGCCGTGAGGCGGCCGAGATCCTCCCGGAAGGTCTCGATGATGCGCCGGAATTCGGCGGGCGGCAGGATCTCCGCCAATTGCGCCGTCATCCCGGGATCAAGGGCGGTCATTCCCGGCCTTTACCGCTGCGCCCAGGGCGTGCGCTGCCAGAGGCCGCGGTAATCCGCCTCCTGCGCCCGGAGGCGGGTGAACCAGGCCTCGCCCGGCTCCCAGGCCGGCTCGGTGAAGCGGCCTTCCAGCTGCTTCACGAATTCCGGGTCGCGGGCGATGTCCTCCGTTGCCTCCCGCAGCCGCGCCAGGATGGCGGGCGGCGTGCCGGCGGGCAGGACGAGGCCACGCTCGGAGGCCATCTCGACGGGGTAGCCGAGTTCCTTCAGCGTCGGCACGTCCTGCCGGAAGCGGCTGCGGCTGGCGCCGCCCTGCGAGAGGATGCGGAGATTGTCCGGCACCTGCAGGACGGCGCCGAGATTGAGCCCCATGCAGTCCACCTGCCGGCCGAGCACCGCCGCGCGGAGCTGCGGGTCGCCCTGGAAGACCACATGCGTCATCCGGATGCCGGAGGCCGCCTGCAGCAGCACGAGTTGCAGATGGTCGTCGGTGCCGACGCCGGGGGAGGCATAGGTCAGCCGGTCGGGCGCGGCGCGGGCGGCCTCCAGCAGTTCCGGCAGGGTCCGGTAGGGGCTCTCGGCATGGACCGTGATCGCGCTCGGGTCGGTCACGAGATTCCCAAGCGGGGCGAAGTCATCCAGCTTGAACTGCGCCTGCCGCTCGATCGGAATGGTGAGCAGGCCGGGAAAATTGGTGGTGCCGATGGTGTGGCCATCCGGCCGGGCGCGGGCGACGCTGGCCAGCGCCAGTTCCCCGCCCGCGCCGGGGCGGTTGTTGACCACGACGCTGCCGCCGATTCGCTTCTCCAGCGCCCGGGCATAGCTGCGGGCGTCGAGATCGGTGCCGCCGCCGGCGACGAAGCCGACGACGATCTCGATCGGCCGCTCCGGCCAGCGCGGCTGGCCGAGGGCCGGGGCAGCGAGCAGCGAGGCGCCGGCCGCCAGGACGGTACGACGGGTGGTCACGCGGCAGCCCTCCCCTCATTCGATTCGCGCCAGGCGATCAGGCGGCGCAGGCCCTCCTTCATGTCCACCTCCGGCGTCCAGCCGATGGCGCGGAAGGCTTCCTCATGCGCGATGCGGAAGGCGCCGCCGCTGGTGAGCCGCACCTTTCCCGGCTCGTTGCCGACGAAGATCGGCTCCGGCCCGCCCCCGGCCAGTTCGGTGACGAGCCTGACGAGTTCCAGCGTGGTGATCGGCGCGGGACCCGATGTGTTGACCGCGACATCGGTCGCCTGGCTCTCGAAGGCCATGCGGTTGGCCCGCGCGAGGTCGCCGACATAGACGAAATGCTTGGTCTCCGACCCGTCGCCGAAGACCTTCGGCGCCTCGCCACGGCGGACGGCATCATAGGTTTCGATGATGTAGAGGGCGTTGGCGGCGCGGTAGTGCTGCCGCTCCCCGTAGACGGTCGAGTAGCGCAGGATGACGTAGTCCTGGCCCCATTTGCGGAAGGCGTCGCGGCAGAGCTGCTCGCCGATGATCTTGCTGGCGCCGTAGAGGATGGCGGCGGGCGGCGCGCCGACACTGTGGAAGGGCGTACCTTCGACGAGGTCCCCGCTGACGCCCGGGCCATAGCCATAGACGGCGTTGGAGGAAGCGAAAACGACCTTCTGCACCTTGTTGGCGCGGCAGGCCTCCAGCGCGTTCTGCACGCCGCGGATGTTCACGTCGAGCCCGCCCCAGGGGTCGCGATCCATCGAGAGGGTCATGTAGGCGGCAAGCTGCAGGACACCCGCCATGCCCTCGGTCGCCCGCAGCAGGTTGGCCATGCGCATGACATCGCCGCGGACCAGCCGCAGGCGCGGATGGTCCTTCAGATGCGCGATGGCGGCGTCCGAGCCGAAGGCGAAATTATCGAACAGCACGACCTCGGCCGCGCCATGGTCCAGCAATTCGCCCGCCGTCGCCGAGCCGACCAGGCTGGCGCCGCCGACGATGCAGAACCGGTTGCCGGCGACCGGCACGGCTGGGTTTCCTGGCATGTCCCACTCCCGCAAGCTTGCTTGGGCGGCATCCAAGCGCGCCGGCGGCGAAAGGCCAAGAGCCCGTGGCGGTCAGGAATCGTCCTGGGTCACGCCGACCGGCTGGGCATGCAGCAATTGGCTCGGGCAGAGCAGGGCCAGCAGCTCGGCCTCGGTCCCGGCCTCGTCGGCATCGAGCCAGAGCGCCTGCCAGCGATCCGTCGTCCAGAGGCATTCGCTTGCCTCGCCCCTGTCGCGGTAGCCGAGGAAATAGCGATGCTCCGCCGTCTCGACGTCGACCGCGACAATGAGGTGCCGTGCCATTCCTCTCATCCCCGTTGTGCGACCGGTGCCTCTCCCTCGCTACAGGCGATGCAGCGGGAAGGCCGGCCGGGCGCAGTCTGGCGAGGAGAACACCAGGGCCGCGCCCGGCCGCGCCGCAGGAGGTCAGTGTCGGTTCGGTTCCGCGGCCAGCACAGCTAAGCGCATCAGAGGTGGATTTTCCGGCAACGATATCGTGCGCTGCGTCAAGCTGCCGGACAGGTGATCGCGCGGCCCGCCCCGGTCCAGCGGCTGGTCACGGCGGATGGCATTCGGTTCTGAACGCCCTCCGCCGCAGGTCATCCTTCGTCGGGCAGAGTCACGCTCCCGGGCGCAGTGGCAGGCCATCCGGCGCGGCCTCCGCCACCCGCCGCCTTGGCGGGGGCGGTGGCGGCGGCGGCGGCAGGGGCACCGGCTCCGTGCTGCCGGCGATGAAGAGCCCGAATCGGTGCAGCGCAGCGCGCGCATCGGGTCGGTCCGGCAGGGTGCTCCAGGCCGCGACCAGGACCAGCGCCACCACCAGCGGTTCGAAGGGCGAGCCGGCGCGGCACATCGGCAGGGCCCAGGTGCCGCGGAAAGGCCAGAGCAGGCGGAGCCCCTGCGGCGTCAGCAGGTCGCCCAGCAGGTGGCTGAGATAGCCGGCGACCAGCGGCTCCGCCCAGCGCGCCGGCAGCGCGCCCTGCTGCAGCAGCCAGCCGCAGCCGAGCAGGGCGAGCAGCGAATGGGTGACGCCCCGGTGCCCGAAGGCGCCCGCGACTAGGTCCGAGAGCGGCCGCAGCCGTCGCCCGACCCAGCTCTTCGGGTGGTCGATATCGGGCAGCAGCCCGCCCGCGACGGCGAGGGCGAGCGCCTCGGGGTCGAGCGGGGGGCGGCCGAGATGGGGTGCCGCCGCGATCCAGGCGGCGGCACCGAGGGCGACATGCGAGCCCGCCAACATGGCGGCAGGAACCTTCCGCCCGCAGGGGCTTGTCAGGATACGCGTGAAGAATCCCTGTTAACCCCTGGAATGTCCAATGGTTTTACGAGAAATACGTCTCCGCGCCGCGGCTTCGGGAATGGCCGCGCCTGGGCCGGCCCGTCTGAGGCCCGCCCCTACCCCGCCTTACGCTCGGGCGGCACCCTCTCGAAGGCCAGCACCTTGCCGATGAAGGCCTCCGGCAGCGGCACCGGCTGATGCTCGCCGAGGGTCACGTTCACATAGGTCAGCCGCCCCTCGACGAGCAGCGTGTCGGCCCGGAAGCAGCCCATGCGGAAGCGCAGGCTGGTGCGGCCGAGAGTGGCGACGCGCGCGGCGATCAGCAGCTCGTCGTCGTAGCGGGCGGAGCCGCGGAAATCGAGATTGGCATTGGCCGCCACGATGTCGCAGCCATATGTCGCCAGCCCGTCGGGATACTTGAAGCCGATGGCGCGCATGTATTCGGACAGCGCGACGTCGAAATACATCAGGTAGTTGGCGTTGAAGACGATGCGCTGCGGGTCGAGTTCCGCCCAGCGCACGCGCAGCCGGTGGGCGAAGGCGAAGTCGTCGAGCGTGGAGGGGGCATCGGCCATGCCGGCAGGATAGCGGCTCCCGCCGCCGCCGGTCAGCCCCGTGACAGGCGGCGCAGCGTCGCATGGCGCCGCCCGCGCAGGCCGAAGCCTGCCGCAACAGGCCCTTCGCCGCGAGGTCCCTGCCAGCCATGCCGCGGGAAAGCGCGCCGGCAATCGCCGCCCCGCCCGCCGCTAGGGCACGGGCCCTGTCATGGCCCGCGTGGCCGCGACAGGGGCCCCTTCAGCCTTCAGCGCAGGCCCACCGCCATGGCATAGGGTCCCTGCAGGGGCTGCACGCGTACCGAGCGGAAGCCCGCCTCCCGCATCCAGCCGGCGCAGTCGGCGCCGGTATAGTCGAAGCCGCCCGGCGTCTCGATCAGCATGTTGAGGCTCATCAGCAGGCCATAGGCATTCTCGCGCCGCTCGTCATCGATCATGGCGTCATAGACGATGAGGGCACCGCCCGGCGGCAGGGCGGCATGGGCCTTGCGCAGCAGCGCCAGCTTCTCGGCCAAATCCCAGTCATGCAGGATATGGCCCATCACCAGCACATCGGCAGCGGGCAGCGGGTCGGTGAAGAAATTGCCGGTCCGGAAGCGCATGCGCCGCTCCAGCCCCTGCTCGCGCGCGAAAGCCTCGAAGATCGGGCCGACCTGCGGCAGGTCGAAGCCGATTCCCTCCAGATGTGGATGCGCGCGCAGGATCTCGGCGAGGCAGCCGCCCTGGGCGCAGCCGATATCAGCGACGCTGCGATGCTCCTGCCAGGGGAAGAGCCCGGCCATCGCCCGCGCCGTCGGCCGGCTGAGGCCGGTCATGGCGCGCAGGAAGCCCTCCAGCGCCGCCGGGTCGGCATAGAGCGCCTCGAACAGGCCGGGGCGGTCGTCTCGGATCTCGTTCTGCGGCTGGCCGGTGCGGAGGCCATCGGTCAGCCGGCCCCAATAGGGATAGAGGCGGGCATTCGCCATCTCCAGCATCCCGCCGACATAGGAGGGGCGCGACCGCACCAGGTAGAGCGCCGTCTCCGGCGTGTTGGCGTAGCGCCCCTCGGCATCCCGCCGCAGCATGCGGAGCGCGACGAGCGCGTCGAGGAAGTCCCGCTGCGCGCGGGGATGCAGCGAGAGCCGCTCGCCGATCGCCTCCGCCGGCAGCGGGCCCGCCTCCTCCAGCAGGGTGAAGAGGCCAAGCTCCACCGCGCTCAGCAGCGTCTTGGACTGCCAGAAGGCGAAGCCGAGTTGCAGGATCGCATCCGGTGCCGGCATGCCCGCCTGCTCCGCGGCGGGCCGCTCCGCGATTGCCGTGTCCGTGATCATGGCTGCTTCCTCCCTCGCCTGGCGCCCGGCACGATGCCGCCGGCGCCAGGGCGCGGCGGTGTCGCACGGCCGGGCCGGCGATTCCTGTGCCGCGGCGCACAGGCCGCATGAGGAGCGGCAGCGCCGTCGCCGCGACCTTCGCCGGTCCCGGCGCTGGGGAAATGCCGCGGCTCAGCCCTTGTCGCGCCCCCCGGAGCCGCGCTGGGAGATTTCCCCGCCGAGTTGCCGCAGCGCCGCCAGAAAGCGTTCGGCCGCCAGTTCCGGTGGCCAGGGCCGCCAGGGCTCGCCGCCGAAGGCCGGCAGCAGCGGATCCTCCGCCATGACGGCGGCACGGATGCCGAGCGTCCCGCGCAGCTCGGCGGGCGTCCAGCCCGCGACATGCACCGCCTCGCCCGCCGCCAGGGCGATGTCGCAGGCCTTGTGGGCGCGCTTCGCCTCCGGCGTCCAGGCCGGAAGGGCGTAGCGCAGCGCGACCGCGCCCGAGAGCCGCGCCTGCAGGTCCGCGAAGCCGGCGCCGAGGAAGGGCTTGAGCGGCGAGATGCAGTCGAAGCCGAGCAGCCCTTCCTCGGCATCGTGCAGCAGTTCCCGCCGCGCCTCCGCCTCCGTCAGCCCGCCCCTCGTCTTCGCGCGGCGCAGCGCCAGCACGGCCAGCGAATGCTGCGCGACCGAAAGCGGCGCGCCCGGCCAGACGGAATGCCCGCCCCAGCGGAAGGTGCGGGAGAGGCCGATCGCCAGGTCCTCGTCGGTCCAGTCGAAGGGGGTCGGCGAGATCAGGTCCAGCCGGCGGCCCGAGGGCAGCCGGACCCAGGCGCGCTGCGCCTCCGGCGACGCCTTCCGGCCCGGCCGGGCCATGCCGGCGCGCCCCGGCCCGGGCTCCGCGCGGATCGCGTCCTCCCGGGGCGGGTCCATGCCCTGGTCGTCGGGCGGGCGCATTCAGAACCGCGGCGCGGAAAGGTCGAACTCCTCCATGACGGCCAGATCCTCGGCGAACCAGGCGGCGATGCCGGCGCGGCGCTGGCCGATGTATTCGGGCCGGCCGGCGGCATCGAGCCGCATGGTCAGGTCATGCCCCGGGATCAGCAGCGTCCCCGGCACCTGCCGCCACAAACCCCAGATGCGGTCCAGGCTGGCGCGGCTGGCCCCGGCATCCATGGTCATGTCGGTCGCCATGGAGAGAAGTTCGGCGCGGTTCTTGGCGGCATCGCCGCTGAAGACCACCGGCACCTCGTTGCCGGTCATCCGGTAGACCAGGCAGCCCGGAGTGTGGCCGGGGCAGAGATGGGCGGTGAGGCCGGGCAGGAAGGCCTCGCCATCTTCCAGCAGGTGCAGCTTCGGGTGCCGCGCCAGGTCCTGGACATAGAGTTCCGGCAGCGGGTTGAAGCCGGCCGGCACCTGGGTCGCCCAGCCCATCTCGACCCGGCCGATCCAGATCGCGGCATTCGGGAAGAGGGTGTAGTTGACCGAGTGGTCCCAATGCGCGTGGGTCAGCACCACATCGGTGACACTCGCCGGGTCGCACCCCGCGGCCTTGAGCTGGCGGCCGAATTCCGGGCGGACGGCGAAGGAGCCGACATCGATCAGGATCACCCGCCCATGGCCGCGCAGCAGCGCGATGGTGCTCCAGCCGAGGCCGCCATGGCAGAGCGACTTGCCGGGATAGCCCTGGATCAGCACGTCGAGCTTGTACATGGCGTCGCGTCCCTTCCCTGCGGAACGGGGAGGGTCGCGGCGACGGCGCGCCGCGTCAATCCGAGGGCGGGACCTATGCTGCGGCGCAGCATCGCTCTACTGTAAGCTGGATGAACGCTGCCCCCGCCGCCGGTCCACCGCGCTCCCGCGCCCTGGCCGGCATGGGTTTCATGCTCTCCGCCACCCTCGCCTTCGCCGCCATGGGCGCCTGCTTCCGCCTGGCGCTGGAGGACGGCCTGCCGCTGGCCCTGGTGCCCTTCGCCCGCGGCGCCTTCACCCTGCTGATCCTCTCGCCCTGGCTGCTGCGGCAGGGCCCCTCGGCGCTGGCGACGCGGCGACCGAAGGGCCATCTGGCGCGGGGCGCCGCCGGGATCGCCAGCTTCATGCTCTACCTCCTGGCCGTCCATTGGATGCCGCTCGCCGATGCCATCGCCATCATGCAGGCGCGGCCGCTCTGGGCCCTGCCGCTCGCCGTGCTGCTGCTGGGGGAGCGGCTGCGGCGGGAGAGGGTGCTGGCGGCGCTGCTCGGCTTCGCCGGGGTGCTCGCGATCGCCCGGCCCGACGGGGATTTCTCCTTCGGCGCCGTCGCCGCCGTGGGCAGCGGCATCACCGGCGCCCTGGTCATCATCTGCATGAAGCGGCTCGGCGGCACTGAGCCGGGGCCGCGGATCATCGCCTGGTACGCCATCCTCTCCATCCTGGTCTGGGGACCGGTTTCGGCGCTGTTCTGGCGCACCCCATCGCTGCTCGCGCTGGCACTGCTGCTGGCGGGCTCGGCGGCGGCGGTGCTGGGGGACATGCTGATGCAGGCGGCCGCGCGGCGGGCGGAGATCGGGCTGCTGGCGCCGGTCGAATATGTCGGCATCCCGGCCAGCGCCGTGATCGGCTTCCTGCTTTTCGCGGAGCAGCCGGGCTGGAGGCTCGCCATCGGGACCGGGCTGATGCTGGCGGCGACGGTCTGGCTGGCGCGGGGCGCGCGGCGGGGGTGATCCCCGTACCAACGGCCCGGATGCGGTGACGCATCCGGGCAGGCGCGCCGCCCTGGCGGCGGGCCGCAGACGCAGCCTCGGCGCGGGCCACCGCCCGGGCCGCATGGGGCACCGGCCAGGGCCGTCGCTCTCACGCCTGGCTTATCACATGCTGACGCATGTCCTGCCTCAAACGCCGGCGGCCCTTCGGGCCTTGGCTTCGCGGCATTGGCCGCGGCGCGCAGTCGCGCGCCCGGCCCGCTCCGCAGGCCGCAGGTCGGGACGTCATGCGCCGAGTACCATGTCCTGCCTCAAACGCCGGTGGCCCTCCGGGCCTTGGCTTCGCGGCATTGGCCGCGGCGCGCAGTCGCGCGCTCGGCCCGCTCCGCGGACCGCAGGTCGGGACGTCATGCGGCCAGTATCAGGCCGCAGACCGCGCCTCGGACGGCGCCGCGGCCGCGAAGCCGGGCAGGACCTGCACATGCACGCCAGGCTGCCGGGCGGCGAGCTCGGCCAGATGGTCGTGGTGGGTGAAGAGGATCGGCTGTGTCACCCGCCCAAGCCCTGCCAGCAGCGCGATGGCAGCGGCGGCGCGGGCATCGTCGAATTGCACCAGCAGGTCGTCGGCGATGAAGGGCAGCGGCTCGGCATGCGCCGCGTAGCTCTCGACCGAGGCGATGCGCAGCGCCAGATAGAGCTGGTCCCGCGTGCCCTCGCTCAGGGCCTCCACGGCGCAATCGGTGCCGTCCGCGCGCACCGCCTTCAGCAGGACGCGGCCCTTCTCGTCCTCCTCCGCCGCAAGCCTGGCGTAGCGGCCGCCGGTCAGCAGGGCGAAATGCGCCCCGGCATCGCGCAGCAGCGGCGTCTGGCGCTCCGCACGGAAGCGCTCGATGCCGGCGCGGAGCAGGCTGCGGGCGGTGTGCAGCCGGGCATAGCGCTCGGCCGCCGCGCGCGCCTCGGCCAGCGCCTGCTCGGCCGCCTGGGCATGGGCGGCGGCATCGCGGCCCTTCTCCATGGCGCGCAGGGCCTGCTCGGCCGCATTGCGCTCGCCGCCCAGAAGGCCCAGCCGCTCGGCCAGCGCGGCGCGCCGGGCCTCGATCTCGGCGAGGCGGGCGGTCGCGGCATCCACCTCAACCGCCGCGGCCTCCTGCCGCAGCGCGGCCTCCGGCAGCCCGTCCGACTGCTCGGCCAGCAGCCGCTCCAGCGCCGTGGCCTCCTCGGCCAGCCGGTCGCGCCGGGCGGCAAGGGCGATCGCCTCATCCAGCGCCGCCTCATCCGCGGCGCCGGCCGCCTCACGTAGGGCGGCGATCTGGGCCTCGGCGGCGAGGCGGCGCTGCTCCGCCGCGGCGACGGCCTCGCGGTGCTGCCCGAGGCGGCGGGCGAGCGCCTCGGCCGCGTCGCCGGCCTTGCGCGCCTCGGCCAGGCGGCGGGCGAGGCCGAGGGCGAGCACCGCCGGCGGCTCGCCACCCGCCGCCCCCGGCAGCCGGGCGAGCAGCTCCGCCACCGCCGCCGCGAAACCCTCCACCGCCTGCTGCAGCCCGGCGATGCGGCGCTCGTCCTCCCGCCAGGCCTCGGCCGCCTCGGCGACCCGGCCCCAGGCGAGCAGCGCGGCTTCCACCGCATCGGCCGGCGCACCGGGCGCCAGGCCGAGCGCCGCCGCGGCGGCATCCCAGCCGGCATCGGCCTCGGCTAGGGCATGGGCGGCGGCCTCGGCCTGGTTGCGCAGCACCGGCAGCCGCGCCTCCTCCGTCGCCAGCCGGTCCAGCAGCATGCGGTGCCCGGCGAAGGCCTCCTCGGCCGCCTTGCAGGCGAGTTCGGCGGCGCCGAGCAGCGGGGCCAGCGCCGGGCCGGCCGGGCCGCCCGGCAGCAGCGCCGCCAGCGGCTCCCGCGCCGCCGCGCGCCGCGCGGCCAGCTCGTCGCAGGCCTCGCGCGCCTGGCGTTCCTCGGCGGCCAGCCGCAGCACCTCGGCCCGCGCCGCGCGCCATTCCTTCATGATTTCGGGCGCGCGCGGCTCGAGCCCGGCCGGGGCCCAAAGGGCGCGCCAGGCGGCCAGTGCCGTGGCAGCGATGGCCTCGGCAGCGGTGAGCGCCGCCTCGGCCTCCGCATGGCGCCGGCGGGCGCGCTCCAACCGGTCGGTCCGCAGAATCCAGTCGGCGACGCGCTGCGCCTCCTCCGCCCGGCGGTCGGCCAGGCGGTCGGCGGCGTCGCGCAGCGCCTCGAAGCCCTCGGGCAGCGGGGCCGCGGGCAGGCCCGCGCGCTCCTCCGGCGCGGGCGCGGCGCCGCCCTCCAGCATGCGGCGCAGCAGGCGCCAGGCGCGGTCGCGCTCCCGCCGCGCCACCTCGATCGCGGCGCGGGTCGGCACCGTCTCGCCGGCGGCGAGATCGGCCAGCTCCTCCTGCAGCCGGGCGATCTCGGCAGCGACCAGGGCGAGGTCGTCCCGCGCCTTGCCGGCGGCCTGCTCCGCCTCGGCCAGGCGCCGCGCCGCCGCCTCCGCCTCGGCGGCCAGCGGCACCCGGCAGGCGGCGAGTGCCGCGGCATCGCCGGACCAGAGCGGCAGGGCGGCGAGCGCGGCCGTCGCCTCCGCCGCCGCCGTGGCGAGGCGGCGCTCGGCCGCCTCCAGTTCCCGGTCAAGGCGCCCCTCCCGCTGCGCCGCCTGGATCGCCTGGCGCAGCGGCGCCGGCGAGGGCGGCTCGGGCGCGGCGCGCAGCGCCTGGGCCGCCGCCTCGCGGGCGCGCTGCGCGGCGGCCAGCGCCTGCGCCGCCGCCTCCCGCTGGGCGACCAGCCGGGCGCGGTCGGTGAGCAGCCGCTGCGCCCGCCGGCGGAGCGACTCGGGCGGCAGCCGCTCGCGCAGCGCCTCGGCCGGGCCGTCCAGGCCCAGCGCGCGTGCCGCCTCGGCCGCCATGGCGTGGTGCCGGTCGAGGCGGGCGCGCAGCTCCGGCAGATCCCGCTCCGCCTGCAGCACCACGGCGCGGCGCTCGGCCAGCGTGTCGATGCGGTCCTGGAGGGCCAGCACCGCCGTGTCGCGCGGCAGCGCCGCCAGCTCCTCCGAGAGGCGGCGCACCGCCTCCGCCTCCCGCGCCGCATCCTGGGCGGCGGCGCGGCGGGCCTCCAGGGCGCGGTCCAGCAGGGCGCGAGCCTCTGCCGGCAAGCGCGGCGCATCGGCCAGCAGGGCGAACTGCTCCCGCGCCCGGTCGAGTTCCGCGAGGCGCGGCTTCACCCGGCGGATGCGCTGCAGCCGGCTGGCTTCCTGCGCCAGCGCCGCCATCTCCCGCTGCGCCTCGGCGAGGTCCGACCGGATGGCGGCGAGGCGGTCCTCCGCCGCCTGCCACTCGGCCGGGCGCACCGCGGCCTCCGCGGCGGCGTCGCGGGCCTGCTTGAAGGCGTCCATGGCGATGCTGAACTGCCGGCGCCCGCGGCCGTCGCCGACCAGCGCCTTGGCCTCCTCGTCCAGCTTCGCCAGCGCCCTGTGCAGATGCATCACGCCGAGGCCGGCGAGCAGGCTCTCGCCGCTCTCGCCGCCGCTCTTCAGCAGGTCGCGCCCGCCCTCGCGCAGCCGCTCGCCATCGAGGCCGAAGGAGCGCTCGAACACGTCCCGGTCGGCGCCGCCGAGGAAGCGCCGCAGCGCCTCCTCCGGCACCGGCCGGTCCTCCTCGTTCAGCAGGGTGCCCTGGCGGCCCTTGCGGCGCTGGAAGCTGGCCGCGGTGCCCGCGCGGTCGGCCAGGGTGAAGCCGATGCGGAGGTCCTTGGCCGCGTGCAGGAAGTCCCGCCCGGTCTGATGCGGGAAGCCGAAGAGGGCGTCGCCGATCGCCTCCAGCGCCGTGGACTTGCCGGCCTCGTTCGGGCCGAGGACCACATGCAGCGCGGCCTCGCGCGGGAATTCCAGCGAGACGTCCGTCAGGTGCCCGTAGCGCAGGAGGTCGAGGCGCAGCAGCCTCATGGCGCCTCGGCCTCCGCCAGGGCGCGGGCGACCTCGGTCCAGGCATCCTCGGCCAGGCTCCGCAGCGCCGCCTCGTCCGCCGGCAGGTCCAGCACCTCCTGCGCCTGGGAGGGGAGCTTGCGCCGCAGCGCGTCGAATTCCTGCAGCAGCCGCGCGACCCGCGCGGGCTCCTCGAGCGCCGCAGAGAAGGCCTCGCGCAGGGGCCGCAGCGCGCCGTCCTCGCCGCCCCGGGCGGGCCGGGTGCGGAGCTTGACCGATTCCACCCAGAGCGTGCCGCCGGCGGCGAGCGCGGCATTGCGGCATTCGGCGGCGAGCTGGTCGGCATCGCCCAGCAGCACGCCATGCAGCGGCGTCGCGCCGCGGAGCGTGACGCGGGCCAGCACCGGCCGGTCCTCGGCCCCGGACACCGCAGCCTGCGCCGCCGCCGAGAGCCTGTCCTGCACCGTCAGGATGTCGCCGGCCTCGGCATCCACCTCCAGCGCCGCCCAGCGGAGGACATCGACGGCACGGTGCTCCACCGCCACCACCTCCCGGTCCTGGACATGGACGATGCTGCAGCCCTTGGCGCCCGTCTCCTTCGGGTGCCGCCCCTGCAGGTTGCCGGGGAAGACCACCCAGGGCCGCTCGCAGAGCACCCGCCGGGCATGGATGTGGCCGAGCGCCCAGTAGCCATAGCCCTTGAGCTGCAGGGCGCCGACCTGGCAGGGGGCATAGGTCTCGTGCTCGCCTGCATCCTCGGCCGAGGTATGGAGCACGCCGATATTCAGGGCACCGTGGACCGGGTCCTTGTAGCAGGCGGAGAGATCCTCCGGCACCGCCCGGTTCGGGAAGGAATGGCCGTGCAGCGCGATGCCGAGCTCCGGCAGCTCGATCGTCTCGCAGGTGCGGGAGGAGAATTCGCGGACATTCCCTGCCGGCTTCAGGGAGCGGGTGATGACCGACCTGGCATCATGGTTGCCGCGCAGCAGGAAGCAGGGCCGGCCGAGCCGCTTCATCTGCTCGTTGAAGAACAGCCCGGTCGAGAAGTCCTTCCAGTCGCCGTCATAGAGGTCGCCGGCGATGACGACGAAGGCCACGTCCTCGGCGATCGCCAGGTCCACCATCGCGGCGAAGGCCCGGCGGGTGACGTCCCGGACCAGCTCCGGCGGCAGGTCCGCCCGGACGGACAGCCCCGCCAGGGGGCTGTCGAGGTGGATGTCGGCGGCATGGAGGAATTTCATGCGGCGGGCGACATCCTTCCCGAGTCTCAGTAGGTTGCGAAGATCCGCTCTATCTCCCCCGGGTCCTTCGTCACGGTCAAGGCCAAAGCCAGCAGGATGCGGGCCTTCTGCGGGTTCAGGTTGTCCGCCGGGATGAAGCCCATCTCGGCCAGCTTGGTGGTCGGGAAGACCCGGCCGCTGCCGGCGCGGGTGGATTGCAGGACGATGACGCCCCTCTCCCGCGCCTCGGCCAGCGCCACGGCATCGCCCGGCGTGACGAAGCCCGGGGCGAAGCCGGCGGCGACGATGCCCTGGGCGCCGGCCGCCAGGAAGGCCCGCACCGCCGTACCGTCGGCATCGGCATGGCTGTAGGCGATGTCCACCCGCGGCAGGGCGTCCAGGCCGCGAATGTCGAACTCGGTATCCGGCGCCAGCTTCCGCAAGGGGCGGCGATACCAGGCGATCCGGTCGCCATCCGCATGGCCCAGCACGCCGAAATCCGGGCTGCGGAAGGTCTGCATCCGGCCGGTGGAGGTCTTGGTCACCTCCCGCGCCGCCTGGATCTCGTCGTTCAGCAGCACCAGCGCGCCGAGGCCGCGCGCCTCCTCGCTCGCCGCGACCCGCACCGCGTTCACCAGGTTCAGCCCGGCATCGGTCGAGAGCGAGGAGGCCGGGCGCTGCGAGCCGACCACCACCACGGGCACCGGCACCTTCAGCGTGAGGGAGAGGAAATACGCCGTCTCCTCCAGCGAGGCGGTGCCATGGCCGATGACGATGCCGGCGAGGCCCGGCGTCTCCGCCACCACCCGGTCGCAGAGCAGAACCAGCTCCTTCCAGGCCGTCCAGCCGATCTGCGGCGAGGGCACGTTGCGGTAGGGCACCGCGAAGACCTCGGCGACCTCCTGCACCTCCGGGAAGCGGTCCAGGATGCCACCGGCCTGCAGCATCACGCCGTTGGCGCCGTAATTCACATAGTCCAGCGGGCCCCTGCCGATCGAGGAGATCGTCCCGCCGGTCCCGATGAAGGCGACTTTCTTCACGCTGCGTCCTTCTCTTCCGTGGCGAAGCCGGCGATGCACTCATCCACCGTCAGCACGTCGCCGAATTGCAGGTAGAAGGCGATGAGGCTCGCGGCGTGCTCGGCATCCGTCACCGCGGCGCAGCCGTCGCTCACCATCACCGTCCTGAAGTTCAGCATCATCGCGTCGCGCGCGCTGCTCTCGCAGCAGACATTCGTCACCGTGCCGGTGATCAGCACCGTGTCGAGGCCGCGGGCGCGCAGCCGCTCCGGCAGGTCCGAGCCGCCCTGGATGAAGGCGCTGTAGCGGTACTTCCGCACCACCTCGTCGCCGATCCGGACATCGAGGCCGGGCCAGAGCTGGTTGCCGACCGTCCCCTCGCTCATCGCCGCGGCGCGGCGGGCGCGGGCCTCGGGCGTCACCATCTCCTGCATGATGGACCATTCGGTCTCGCAGCGGGCGTCGAAGGTGTTCTGGATCCAGAAGACCGCGCCGCCGGCCTTGCGCAGCGCATCCGCCAGCCGGTTGACGTGGGGGACGATGCGCTCCGCCATCGGGCACCAGGCATGCGCCACGTCCTCGCGCATGAAGCCGTTCTGCAGGTCCACCACCACCAGCGCGGTGCGCCTGGGATCGAGCCGCGCGAAGGGGTGCGGCGTGCCGCAGCGCGCGGCGACGCGGGCCTGGATGCTCTCGGGGAGCGTGAAGGGGTGCATGCGGGGCCCTTTCGGCAGGGATGCGGGCCGGCGCGGCGATCCTCGGCCCGGCTCTGGCGGCCGGTGGCGCAAGCTAGGGCCAGCCCGGCCCCGCCGGCAAGCCGGGACGTTCCGGGCCGCCGCGGCATCCGCCACGGTTCACCGGCGTTGGCCCGGGGACAGCAAGGGGATGCAGCATGCCGCGCAACGCCAGCGAGATCGTCCTGGACACGCTGCACGCCTGGGGCGTGGACACCATCTTCGGCCTGGCCGGGGACGGGATCAATGGCGTGGTGGAGGCGCTCAGGACCCGCCAGGACCGCATCCGCTTCGTCCCGGTCCGGCACGAGGAAAGCGCCGCCCTGATGGCCGCCGCCTACGCCAAATGGACCGGGCGGATCGGCTGCTGCTTCGCCACCACCGGCCCGGGCGGGCTGCACCTGCTGAACGGGCTCTATGACGCGAAGCTCGACCTGGCGCCGGTGGTGGCGCTGACCGGCCTGCCCTATCACGACATCGCCGAGACCTTCACCCAGCAGGACGTGCCGTTGGACCGCGTCTTCGCCGATGTCGCGGTCTACAACGCCCGGATCATGGGCGCGCGGCATGCCGAGACGGTGACGAGCCTCGCCTGCCGCTCGGCGCTCGCCCGCCGCGGCGTCGCGCATCTCGGGCTCACGGTCGATGTGCAGGAGGAGACGGAGGAGGAGGACACGCCCTCGCCCCGCGGCAAGGCGCAGGAGACGGCGCAGCGCTGGCAGGACGGGCTGTTGCTGCCGGATCCCGATTCGGTGCGCCGGGCCGCCGAGATCCTGAACGGCGCGCAGCGCGTCGCCATCCTCGCCGGCCGCGGCGCGCTGGGCGCGTGGGCGGAGCTGGAGCAGACGGCGCAGCTTCTGGGCGCGCCGGTGGCCAAGGCGCTGCTCGGCAAGGCGGTGCTGCCGGACGACCACCCCTACACCACCGGCGGCATCGGCTATTACGGCACCTTCGGCACGCATGCGGCCATGGCGCAATGCGATGCGCTGCTGATCGTGGGGTCCACCTTCCCCTATGTGGAATACTACCCGAAGCCCGGCCAGGCGCGGGTGGTGCAGATCGACCGCGACACGCAGCGCATCGGCCTGCGCCAGCCCGTGGAGGCGGGGCTGGCCGGCGATGCGCGCGCGGCGCTGGAGGCGCTGAACGCGCAGCTCCGGAAGAAGCCGGACCGCGCCTTCCTGGAGATGGCGCAGGCCGAGACGCGCCGCTGGTACGAGACGCTCCGCGCCGCCGAGACCAGCGAGCGGATGCCGATGAACCCCTCGGTGCCGGTCGCGGCGCTCGGCGCCCGCCTGCCGCCCGATGCCGTGGTGGTGGCCGATAGCGGCCACCATACCGGGCTGGTCGCGCGCCATATCCGCCTGCAGCCGGGGCATGATTTCGGCGTCTCCGGCCTGCTCGCCACCATGGCCTGCGCCATCCCCTATGCGGTCGCGGCCGGCTGCGCCTTCCCCGGGCGGCCGATCTTCGGCGTGATCGGCGATGGCGGGCTGGCCATGCAGCTTGGCGAGTTCGCCACCGCCGTCGCCATGCGCCTGCCGCTGAAGCTGCTGGTGCTGCGCAACGGCTCGCTCGGCCAGATCAAGTGGGAGCAGCTGCTCTTCCTCGGCAATCCGGAATTCGGCTGCGAGGTGCCGACGATCGACTTCGCCCGGGCGGCCGAGGCCATGGGCGGGCGCGGCTTCACCATCGAGGAACCGGGCCAGGCCGGCCCGGTGCTGGACCAGGCGCTGGCGACGGAGGGGCCGGCTATCATCCAGGCCATCGTCGATCCGAATGAGCCGCTGCTGCCGGCCGTCGTCTCCGAGAGCTATGCGGCGCATCTGCGCCAGGCGCTGGAGGCGGGCACCCGGGATGCGGCGGCGATCCGGGAGGCGCTGCAACGCGAGCCCGCCCGCAGCATGATGGGCGACCAGAAGGCCTGAAACCGGCCTGCCGCCGGTTGACCCCCGCGGCGGCGCGTGGCCTTCTGCGCCGCAACACCATTCGGGAGCATGCCAGACTCGCGCGGCGGGGCCATCGGCCCCGATGCTTACGCGCGCCTTTTGGGGGGAAGGAGAGGCATGCCGGACGAGATGGAGCTGGATTTCCAGTCGGCGCTGCGCGTCGCCGGGATCGCGATCCCGGAGGACCGCTATGCCATCATGCTGGAGGCCTACCGGTCCTACCGCGCCATGGCCGCCGTGCTGGACGAGCCGACCCCTTATGAGGACGAGCCGGCCGCCGCCCTGCACCCGGCGCGGAGCCCGTCCCGGTGAGCGCGCCCATCCCCAGCCTCGCCGAGGCTTCGGCCGCCATCGCCGCCGGCACCCTCTCCCCCGTCGCGCTGACCGAGCAGGCGCTCGCCCGCATCGCCGCGCTCGAGCCGCGGCTGAACGCCTTCATCACCCTGACCGCGGACCGGGCGCGCGCCGCCGCCGCCGCGGCCGAGGCGGAGATCCGGGAAGGCCGCCGGCGCGGGCCGCTGCACGGCATCCCCTATGCGCTGAAGGACATCTACGACGTCGCGGGCATCCGCACGACGGCGCATTCCCGCCTGCTGCTGGACAATGTGGCGCAGGCGGATTCGGACGCGACCGAGCGGCTGGAGGCGGCCGGCATGGTGCTGCTGGGCAAGCTGGCGACGCATGAATTCGCCCGCGGCGGCGTGAACGACGACCTGCCCTTCCCGCGCGCGAAGAATCCCTGGAACCCCGCCTGCTTCGCCGGCGGGTCGAGTTCCGGCTCGGGCGCGGCGGTGGCGTCCGGCATGGTCGCGCTCGCCATGGGGTCGGACACCGGCGGCTCCATCCGCATCCCCGCCGCCTTCTGCGGCGTGGTGGGCCTGAAGCCGACCTATGGTCGGCTCAGCCGGCGCGGGGTGGTGCCGCTCTCCTTTGGGTTGGACCATACCGGGCCGTTGACGCGCACGGTGGAGGATTGCGCGCTGGCCATGCAGGCCCTGGCCGGATTCGACCCGCGCGACCCCGGCTCCGCCGACCAGCCGGTGGAGGACTACACGGCCAGGCTGCGGGAGGGCGTGCGGGACCTGCGCATCGGCCATGCCCGCGGCTACGCCGTGGAGGCCGCGGTGGGCGCCGAGCAGATGGCGGCCATGGACGCGGCAGCCGAGGTGCTGGCGAGGCTGGGCGCCGAGGTGGTGGAGGTCCCGCTCCCCGCCCTCCGCCGCTTCGAGGCCGCCTGCTGGACCATCCTGCATGCCGAGAGCTTCGCCGTGCACCAGCAGGACCTGCGGACCCGGCCGGACCTCTATGGCCGAACCCTGCGGGAGAGGCTGACCCTCGGCGCCTTCGTCACCGGCCCGCACTATGTCCAGGCGCAGCGCCTGCGGCGGCGGCTGACGCAGGAGGTGGACGCGCTCTTCGCCGGGCTGGACGCCATCCTCTGCGCCCCGGCGCACGGGCCGGCGCCGCTCGCGGCGGAGGCGGACGACAATCCCTGGCGGCGCCAGCAGCCGATCACGGCGGCCTTCAACGTCACCGGCCACCCCGCGCTCTGCCTCCCCGCCGGCTTCGCGGCGAACGGCATGCCCCTCTCGCTGCAGGTCGTCGGCCGCAGCTTCGAGGAAGCCATGGTGCTGCGCATCGGCCATGCCTTCGAGCAGGCGACGGAGTGGCACACCCTCCGCCCGCCCGAGGCGCAGGCATGAGCGAGGCGCGCCGCGTTCCGCCGGCCGCCGGGACCGGGGCGCCGCGCCCTGGCGCCGCCGCAGCGCCCAGGCGCCGGAGCGCGCCGGCCGGCATCCCGGTGGCAGAGCAGGAAGCCACCACCCCGCTCGCCCGCCGCGGCGGGCGCCCCCCCGGCCGGGCGACCATCCGAACGGCTTTGCGCCACCGCGCCATACGTGGAAAGGATGGCCGGCCGGTTGCGGCGCGACCGCCCCTTCACCAAGGAACCGGCGAGCCTTTTCCAGTTCGGAGTCCCCTAGTCCATGCCCGCCTTCGTTCCGCCCGGCGTCATCGGCCACAACCGCAGCCTGTTCGCCCGCAACTACGCGATCCTGCCGCCGGACGGCATGTTCCCGAGCCTCCTGCCCGGCCTCAGGGAGGCCCAGGTCTTCTATCAGGCGACGCCGCGGATGGGCGCCCGCTTCGCTCAGGGACGGCTGGAGGTGCTGCCGGGCGGCGGCACCAGCGGGACGCGGGAGGACGGGCTGGAGCATTTCCTCTACATCCTGTCGGGCACCCTGACCGTGACGGCCGGCGGCACGGAGAGCCTGGCGCCCGGCGGCTTCGCCTATATCCCGGCCGGCACCGGCTTCGGCTTCGTCAACAACGGGTCCGAGACGGTCAGCGCCGTCTGGATCAAGCGGCGCTACGTCCCCGCCCCGGGCTTCGGCCGGCCGGGCCTGCGCTTCGGCAGCCGCGACGCGACGCCGCGCACCACCGTGGATGACAGCGGGCGCTGGCGGCAATACCTGCTCGGCACCGCCGACATGACCATGGATTTTGAGATGAACGTGATGGGCTTCGCGCCCGGCACGCATTTCCACTGTGTCGAGACCCATATCTTCGAGCATGGCCTGGTCATGCTGGAAGGCCAGGGGCTGCAATTGCTGGACCGTGACTGGCACGAGCTCTGGGCCGGCGACTTCGTCTGGATGGGCAGTTTCGTGCCGCAGCAGTTCTACTGCACGGGCTGGGAGGGCGCGGCCTATCTCCTCTACAAGGATGTCAACCGGGACGTGGAGCTCTGACATGCAGGCACCATCCGCCGCCGAGATGAGGATCTTTGCCAGCCGCAGCGATGCCGAGGGCTGGCGCCAGTTGGCGATCCACGCGGCGCTGCTGCTCGGCGCCGGCGCGCTGGTGGCGCTCGCCCCGGGCTGGTGGGTGGTGCCGGCCATGCTGCTGCTGGGCATCGTGCAGGTGGCGCTCTTCGCGCCCTTCCACGAGACCAGCCACTACACCGCCTTCGCCAGCCGGCGGGCGAATGCCGTGGTCGGCTGGCTCGCCGGCCTGCCGGCGCTCTACAACTGGCATTTCTACCAACTCTACCACACGGCGCATCACCGCTTCACCCAGGACCCGGAACGCGACCCGGAGCTGGCGACACCGCCGCCCACCACCCTGGACGGCTATGCGTTCCGCGTACTCTCCATCCCCTACTGGCGCTTCCGCCTGACGGTGCTGCGGGACGGGCTGCGCGGCGACCTCTCCACCTATCCCTATATCGGGGAGGCTCAGGCGCCCCGCGTCATCCGGAGCATCCGGGCGGAGGTCGCGGTGCTGGCCGGCGGCGCGCTGCTCGCGGCCACGCTCTTCGGCTGGCAGGCGCCCTTCCTGTTCTGGATCCTGCCGCAGCTCATGGCGCAGCCCCTGATGCGGCTCTACCTGCTGGCGGAGCACACCGGCTGCTCCACCGACCGCAACGGGCTGACCAATACCCGCACCGTGCTGACCTCGCCGGTGCTGCGGCTGCTGATGTGGAACATGCCCTACCACGCGGAGCACCACCTCTATCCCTTTATCCCCTTCCACCGCCTGGCCGATGCGCATGGGCTGCTGAAGGAGAAGCTCGCGCATCTGCAGCCGGGCTATGCCCGCTTCCATGCCGACTATGTGCGGAGCCTGCGCGCATGAGCTGGCCGCAGCAGGAGGGCGTCTTCGCCCTCGGCGACCTGCCGCTGCACAAGGGTGGCGTGCTGCCGGATGCAAGGCTGGTCTGGAAGGCGCATGGCACGCTCTCCCCCGCGCGGGACAATGTGGTGCTCTACCCTACCAGCTACGGGGCGCAGCATCCCGACCTGGAGTGGCTGATCGGGCCGGAAGGGATCCTGGACCCCACCCGCTGGTTCATCGTCATCCCCAACATGTTCACCAACGGCCTGTCCTCCTCGCCCTCCAACACCGCGCCCTGGCCGGCGCTGGTGACGGCCTGGGACAATGTCGCGGCGCAGCGGCGGCTGCTGCAGGAGGTCTTCAGGATCGGGCACCTGCACTGCGTCTATGGCTGGTCCATGGGCGCGCAGCAGGCCTATCACTGGGCAGCCGCCCATCCCGCGGAGGTCGCGCGCATCGTCGTCAATTGCGGCAGCGCGCGCACCGCGGTGCACAACCGCGTCTTCCTCGCCGGGCTGATGGCGGTGCTGGAGGCGGCGCCCGACTATGATGGCAGGGCACTGTTCTCCGCCCAGCCCGGGCGCGCGCTGCGCGCCTTCGGCCGCATCTATGCCGGCTGGGCGCTGTCCCAGGATTTCTACCGTGCGGGGCTGCACCTCTCGGCCCTCGGCGCGCCGGACCTCGAGTCCTTCCTGGTGCGGGACTGGGAGCAGCGCTTCGCCCGCCGTGCCGCGGCCGACCTGCTGGCGCAGCTCCGCACCTGGGATGCCGGCGACATCAGCGACCATCCGCGCTACGGCGGCGACCTGGCCAGGGCGCTGGGCGCGATCGAGGCGCGCGTGCTGCTGATGCCGGGCGAGACGGATCTCTATTTCCGCGTGGCGGATAATGCGGCCGAACTGCCGCACCTGAAGCACGGCACACTGTTGCCGATCCCCAGCATCTGGGGCCATCGCGCCGGCAACCCGCAGCCGAACCCGGCGGATGCGGCCTTCATCAAGGCCGCGGTGCGGGAGTTCCTCGCCGGCTGATCAGTGCACCAGCCGTTCCAGCGGCACATCCAGCCGGAGCGTCAGACCCTCGGGCGCCCAGTCATGCAGGATGCTGCCGCCGAGCTGGGTGATGGCGCCACGCTCCGCCAATACCGTCCCGAAGCCGCGGCGCGTCGGCGGCCCTTCCACCGGCGGCCCGCCCCGCTCCTGCCAGGTCAGCACGAAATTGGTGTCATGCCGCTCACCGGCGATGGTCACGCAGCCTTCGGAGGAGGTCAGCGCGCCATATTTCGCCGCATTGGTCGCCAGCTCGTGCAGGATCAGCGCCAGGGAGGTCGCGGCCTTGACGCCGATCGGGGCATCATCGCCGAGCAGGCGCACGCGCTCCGCCCCCGCCTCATAGGGCGCCAGCAGCTTGCCGATCAGCCCATGCAGCGTCGTCTCGATCTCGACCGGCCGCGATTCCGGGCTGTGCGGGCGGACATATTCATGCGCCGCCGCCAGGGCGTTGAGCCGGCGCCGCAGCACGCCGGCGAAGTTCCGCACTTCCGCCGTCGCCCCCATGGCCGAGACGGACACCATGCCGCCCACCACGGTGAAGATGTTCTTGATGCGGTGCGAGAGTTCCCGCGCCAGCAGCTCCTTCCCCTCTTCCGCCAGCTTACGCTCGGTCACGTCCACGACCACACCGGGAAAGCGGGTCGGCTGGCCGGCGGCGTCATGCTCGCAGCGGCCGCGGGCGGCAACCCAGCGGATGCCGCCGTCGCGCAGCACCACGCGATACTCCGCCTCGAAGACGCCCTCCTGCTCACCGGCCAGCGCGCTGGCGATCGCCGCCTCGGTCGCCGGCAGGTCCTCCGGATGGATCGAGGGCAGCATGGTCTCGATCGGCAGGCCCTCCGCAACCGCCTCGGGCGTGACGGAGAAGAGGCGCGCATAGCCCGGATCGGCGGTGATGCGGTTGGCCGGCACGTCCCAGACCCAGGTTCCCACCATCTGGGCAGCACTCAGGGCCAGGCGCAGCCGCTCCTCGCTGATCCGCAGCCTTTCCTCGGTCTGCTTCTGCTCCTCGATATCGGTGCAGGTGCCGAACCAGCGGATGATACGCCCCTGCTGGTCCCGCACCGGCAGGGCACGGCCCAGCGTCCAGCGATAAACGCCATCGGCACGCCGCAGCCGGTACTCAATCTCATAGGGCTCGCCGGTCGCCAGCGAGTGCCGCCAGCGGGCCCAGGCGCGCTCCTGGTCCTCCGGGTGGAACACGCCGTTCCAGCCTTCCCCGTCGGTCGAGCCGGCCGGCACGCCGGTGAACTCGTACCAGCGGCGGTTGTAGTAATCGTGGAAGCCGTCCGGCTGCGTTGCCCAGACCATCTGCGGCATGGTGTCGGCCAGGATGCGGAACTGCCGCTCGCTCTCGGCGAGCCGCGCCGCGTCCTCGTCCCGCGCCTTCAGCGCACGGCGCAGCTCGAGCTGCGACATCACCTGGCGCGCCAGCACCTGCAGCGCGAAGCCCTGCTGCGCCGTCAGCCCTTCCGGCCGCGGCACATGGTCCAGCACGCAGAGCGTGCCGAGCGGCAGGCCCTCCTCCGTCTCCAGCAGGGCGCCGGCGTAGAAGCGCAGATTCGGTGAGCCGGTGACCAGTGGGTTGCCGACGAAGCGCGGGTCACGGGTGGTGTCCGGCACGACGAAAAGGCCACGGCGCAGGATGGCGTGGACGCAGATCGAAACGTCCAGCGGCGTCTGCCGCACGCCAAGCCCGATCTCCGCCTTGAAGAATTGCCGGTTCCCGGCCACCAGGTTCACCACGGCGATCGGTGCGTCGCAGATCTGCGCGGCCAGCCGCACCACCTCGTCGAAGGCGCGCTCCGGCGGCGTATCCAGGATGGCGTAGTCCTCCAGCGCGGCAAGCCGCGCCTGCTCATCCCAGTTCGCCGGTCTGTCGCGCGTCTGCCCTGGCTCGAAGCCGGCAGGCATCATGGTATCGTCTTTCCTTCCGGCCGTCTGGCCAACTCCCGGGCCGGCTCTGCCTGGGCCGGGATCATCCCGGGCTCCAGCCACCGCATCCACTCTCACCCCCGCCCCGCCAGCCTGGCCAGGAACGTTCGCTCGATATCCTGCGGGTCATAGGGTTTGGGCAGGAAGGGCACCTCGCGCAGCGGCGGCGGCACATCCTCCTGCCGCGCGCCGGAGACGAAGGCGAAAGGCGTGCCGCGTTCGGCGAGCAACCGCGCCACCTCGAAGGTCTTGCCGTCCAGCACGTCGATGTCGAGAAAAGCGGCATCAAAGGCCGCCGAGCCCAGGGCCCGGCGCGCCTCCGTCACGGAGTTCGCTACTGCCACTTCGGCATCCGCCGCACCACTCACAATCGCCTCAAGATCGAGGGCGACCATGGGGTCGTCCTCGACAATCAGTACACGCCGTCGCCGCATCGCTCGCCTTGTTGCAGATCCAATCGGGTTCCCAGGGAAACGCCGCAAGCGCGAGCGCGTTCGCCGGAATTCGGCCAAAGCCGCCGAACGTGACCAAGCTGTCAGTCTGGTCCTGGAACCATCCTGCCCTTTGCGCCATCCGCAGCGGGCCGGACCGCCTGCATGGCAGGCAGCCTGTCCAGGATGCCGTGGCGGCCGACGACCCGCGGACGGTGCTGGCCCGGAATGGCGCCGGCCCATGGCGGCAGCGCAGCCTCGCCCATCGCAGAATGCCGTAGCCCGGGGCGATTCTTGACGCCAGCGTCACCTTCAGTGTCTGCTTCGCGCAACCAAGGAGAGGCACCGTCCACGTGAGCCAGGACCAGCCGCGCATCGTCATTGCCGGGGCCGGCCATGCCGGCGGCTCGGCCGCGGCCTTCCTGCGCCAATATGGTTGGAAGGGCGGCATCACCCTGGTCGGCGAGGAGCCGGATGCGCCCTATCAGCGCCCGCCCCTCTCGAAAGCCTGGCTGAAGGGCGAGGCAACGGCCGAGAGCCTGGCCTTGCGCCCGGCCCGCTTCTACGCCCAGCACCGTATCGAATTGCGGCTTGGCACGCGCGTGACGGCGCTCGACCGCGCGGCCCGGCAGGTCACCCTCTCGGATGGCGCGGTGCTGGACTACGACAGGCTTATCCTCGCGCTCGGTGCGCGCCCGCGCACCCTGCCGCTGCCGGGAAGCGGGTTGCGCGGCGTGCTGGCCCTGCGCGGCACGGCGGATGCGGATGCGCTGCAGGCGGCGCTCGGACCCGGCCGGCGGCTGGCGGTCATCGGCGGCGGCTATATCGGGCTGGAGGTCGCGGCCTCTGCCCGCGCGCTCGGCGCCGAGGTGGTGGTGATCGAGCGCGAGGCGCGGGTACTGGCCCGCGTCGCAGGTACCGTGCTGTCCGCCTTCCTCGAAGGGCAGCACCGGAAGCACGGCGTCGCAATCCTGACCGGCGCCCAGGTCGCAGCGATCGAGGGCGAGGCGGGCGCGGCCTGCGCCGTGCGGTTGCAGGACGGAACGCGACTTCCCTGCGACACGGTGCTGATCGGCATCGGAGCGGCACCGAACATCGAACTGGCGCAGGAGGCGGGGCTGGATTGCGCCCATGGAATCCTGGTCGATCTGGCGGCGCGGAGCAGCGACCCGGCGATCTCCGCCATCGGCGACTGCACGCAGCGGCCGCTGCCGCTCTATGGCCGCAGCGGCCGCCTGGAGAGCGTGCCGAACGCCATTGAGCAGGCGAAGCAGGCCGCCGCCGATATCTGCGGCCGCCCGCCGCCCCCGCCCGAGGTGCCGTGGTTCTGGTCCGACCAGTTCGACCTGCGCCTGCAGATGGCGGGCCTGGCCTTCGATGCCCATGAGACCGTGCTGCGTGGCGACCCGGACGGGCCCGGCTTCGCGGTGTTCCACCTGGATGCGGAGGACCGCGTGCTGGCGGTGGAGGCGGTGAACGCCCCGGCCGATTTCATGGCCGGACGGATGCTGGTGGCGAAGCAGGCCCGCGTGCCGCGCGCCCTGCTGCGCGACCCGGCGCAGCCGCTCAAGGATCTCGCCGCCTGATCATCTCCAACAGAACCAGGGAAGCGTCCATGCCGCACGTCACCTATATCGAGCATAACGGGACCGAGCACCGGATCGAGTTGGAGGAGGGCCTCTCCGTCATGCGCGGCGCCGTGGACAATGGCGTGCCTGGCATCGATGCCGATTGCGGCGGCGAATGCGCCTGCGCCACCTGCCATGTCTATGTCGAGGAACCCTGGCTGGCGAAGACCGGCACGCCTGATGAGCAGGAGGCCAGCATGCTGAGCTTCGCCGCGACCGCGCAGCCGAACTCCCGCCTCTCCTGCCAGATCACCATGAGCGCGGCGCTGGACGGCCTCGTCGTCCGGCTGCCCGAGGCGCAGCACTAGAGCTGAGGACGGCCGGACGGATCCACTCAAGCGGCGTGATCTGCTCGTCCGAACGACAAGCCAGACGATCCGACCCATCCCCGGAGGAGACAAGGCCATGAACGCCCCCGTGAGCCACAATCCGGACTCCGACGCCTGGACCACGCCGCTCGATCAGCTCGACCCCAGCCATCCCGCGCGCTTCCAGAACCACACCATGTGGCCCTATTTCGCGCGGCTGCGGCGCGACGCGCCGGTGCATTACAGCACCACCAGCCCGCTCTTCGGCCCCTATTGGTCGGTCACCAGGTACAAGGATATCATGACGGTCGAGGTGAACCACAAGGTGTTCTCCTCCGACAGCGGCTATGGCGGCATCACCATTCGCGACCGGCCGAAGGACCTCCGGCTGCCCATGTTCATCGCCATGGACCCGCCGCGGCATGACGAGCAGCGCAAGGTGGTCCAGCCCATCGTCGCGCCGGGCAATCTGGCGAAGCTGGAAGGCATCATCCGAGCGCGGGTCTGTCGCATCCTGGACGGGCTTCCGCGCGGCGAAACCTTCAATTGGGTGGAGCATGTCTCCATCGAACTGACCGTGCAGATGCTGGCGACGCTGTTCGATTTTCCCTTCGAGGACCGGCGCAAGCTGAGCTTCTGGTCGGACTGCGCGACCGCGGTGCCGGAAGCCGGCGGCTTCATCGACTCGGAGGAGAAGCGGGAGGCGGTCTTCGCCGAATGCCTCGCCTATTTCACCAATCTCTGGAACGAGCGGGTGAATGCCGAGCCGCGGCCCGACCTGGTCTCCATGCTGGCGCATGGCGAGGCGACGCGGAACATGACCCCGCGGGAATTCCTCGGCAACCTCATCCTCCTGATCGTCGGCGGCAACGACACCACGCGCAATTCCATCAGCGGCGGGTTGCTCTTCCTGCACCAGAATCCCGGCGAACATGCCAAGCTGCGGGCGAACCCCGGCCTGATCGAGAGCATGGTGCCGGAGATCATCCGCTACCAGACGCCGCTTGCGCATATGCGGCGCACGGCGGTTGCGGATTTCGAGCTGGGCGGGCAGCGGATCCGCGCCGGCGACAAGGTGGTCATGTGGTACATCTCCGGCAATCGCGATGAGGAGGCGATCGAGGAGCCGGAGCGCTTCATCATCGACCGCAAGCGGCCGCGCCAGCACCTTTCCTTCGGCTTCGGGGTGCATCGCTGCGTCGGCAACCGCCTTGCGGAGATGCAGCTGAAGATCCTGTGGGAGGAGATCCTGCGACGCTTCCCAGCGATTGAGGTGGTGGGCGAACCGAAGCGGGTGTTCTCGTCCTTCGTGCACGGGATCACGGAATTGCCGGTGCGGATACCCGCCTAGTTGTCCGGGCTGCGCGCGGGTTAGCGGAAACGGGCAGTGCTGGCGAGGATGTTGTCCACCATCTGACCCATGTTTTGCTTCACTCCAGCAGGCAAGCGCTGCCGGCAGGCAAAAGGGAGGAAACCGGATGACCATTCCGAAGGTGCTGCTCCTGCTGGGCCTCGCCGCCCTGACGCCCGGCCCGGCCGCCGCGCAGCAATCGGCGGCCCAGAGGGCGGACGCATCGATGACCTTCTTCGTCACCAGCGCCAATCCCGGCCGCGGCGGCGATCTCGGCGGCCTGGCCGGCGCCGATGCGCATTGTGGGGCCCTTGCCGCCGCCGTCGGCGCCGGCAACCGCAGCTGGCGGGCCTATCTCAGCACCCAGGGCGCGAATGCAGTGAACGCCCGCGACCGCATCGGCGCCGGCCCCTGGCGCAATGCCCGCGGCGAGGTCATCGCCCGCGACCTCGCCGAACTGCATGGCGAGGCGGCCAACCTGACGAAGCAGACGGCGCTGACCGAGCGCGGCGAGGTGGTGAGCGGCCGCGGCGACACGCCGAACAACCATGACATCCTCACCGGCTCCCAGGTGGACGGCACCGCCTTCGCCGGCGCCGAGGACCGCACCTGCCGCAACTGGACCAGCGGCGGGGAGGGCTCGGCCATGGTCGGGCACAGCGACCGGATCGGGCTGCGCGACGACGCCCCCTCGAAGTCCTGGAACACCTCCCACCCCACGCGCGGCTGCGGGATGGAGGCGCTGCGGAGCACAGGCGGGGCGGGGCTGTTCTACTGCTTCGCCACGAACTGAGAAAAGAATGCGGGGGAAGGTATTCCCCCGCGCCCCCATCCGCTTCTGTAAGTTTGCCTTCGGCCAGACCGGGGCTACATCCCCGGCATGAGCCAGGCACCCCTCGCGGTCACCATGGGCGAACCCGCCGGCGTCGGCGGCGAGATCGCCGTGCAGGCGTGGCACGCGCTGCGCACCACCGGCCCGGTCTTCCTCCTGATCGACGACGCGGACCGGCTGCGGGGCGCACCCGTCCGGCGGATCGAGGCGCCGGAAGAGGCCCCCGCCGTCTTCGCCCAGGCCCTGCCGGTGCTGCACCGGCCCCTCCCCCGCCCGGCCATCCCCGGCCGGATCGACCCGGCCAACGCCTCGGCCGTCATCGCCGCCATCGACGAGGCCGTGGCGCTGGCCAGGGCGGGCCGGGCGGCCGGCATCGTCACCAACCCCATCCAGAAATCCGCGCTGTATGCCGCGGGCTTCAGCCATCCCGGCCATACGGAATACCTGGCCGAGATCGCCGGCACCGGCACCCCGCCGGTCATGCTCCTCGCCTGCCCGGAGCTGCGCGTGGTGCCGGTCACGATTCATGAGCCGCTGAAGCAGGCCATCGCCCGGTTGACGCCGGATCTGATCATCGAGACCGCAAGGCTGACGGCGGCCGGCCTCAGGCAGGATTTCGGCATCGCCGCGCCGCGCATCGCGATCGCCGGCCTCAACCCGCATGCCGGGGAGGATGGGACGCTCGGCACCGAGGACCGAGACATCGTCGCCCCCGCCATCGCCGAATTGCGGCGCATGGGGATCGACGCCCGCGGTCCCATCCCGCCCGACACCATGTTCACGGCCAAGGCGAGGCCAGGCTACGACGTCGCGCTCGGCCTCTATCACGACCAGGCGCTGATCCCGATCAAGACGCTGGACATGGCGGGCGGGGTGAATGTGACGCTCGGCCTCTCCATCGTCCGGACCAGCCCGGACCACGGCACCGCCCTCGACATCGCCGGCAAGGGGCTGGCCGATCCCGGCAGCCTGATCGCCGCCATCCGCCTCGCCGCCGAGATCGCGGCCAACCGCAGCAGGACGAAGCCCGCATGACCCCGATGCGTCTTTCCGTGAACATCGACCATGTGGCCACCCTGCGGAACGCACGCGGCGGCAGCTTCCCCTGCCCGGTCGAGGCGGCGAAGATGGCCATGGCGGCCGGCGCCGACGGCATCACCATGCATCTGCGGGAGGACCGCCGGCATGTCCGCGACCGGGATCTGGAACGCGTGGCGACGGAGGTCGAGACCCGGCTGAATTTCGAGATGGCGGCGACCGAGGAGATGGTCGGCATCGCCCTCCGCCTCCGCCCGCCCGCCTGCTGCCTGGTGCCGGAAAAGCGGCAGGAGCTGACGACGGAGGGTGGGCTCGATGTATTGAGCGCCGGCCCCTATCTGGCCGAGGCGGTGCAGCGCCTTTCCGGCGCCGGCATCGAGGTCTCGATCTTCATCGAGGCCGATCCGCGCCAGATCGAGGCGGCTGCCCGCATCGGTGCGGAGGCGATTGAGTTGCATACCGGCACCTATGCCGATGCCGCGCCCGCCGACCGCCCGCCGGTCCTCGAGCGGCTGAAGGCGGGTGCGGCCGCCGCCGCCGCGCTCGGCCTGCACTGCCATGCCGGCCATGGGCTGAGCTACGAGACAATCGGGCCGATCGCTGCCATGCCGGAGGTGTCCGAGGTCAGCATCGGCCACTTCCTGATCAGCCAGAGCGTCTTCGAGGGCCTGCCGGTCGTCATCCGGCGATTCCAGGCGCTGATCGCGGCGGAACGGGGCTACAGCGGATTGCGTTCAAGACTGAACGTCAGTCCGCTGTAGACCGCTGTTTTTAGAGCAGATTCACGCTGCGGGGCGTTCACGCCCCTCCGCGATCTGCTCTAGCGGGACAGCAGCGATGCCCGGCCGGGTCCGGCACCGCACCGCCTGTCGGGCCGCATCCGCCGTCAGCGCCGGCGCCGCGGGTCCGATGCCTCGGCCATCTCCGGCATCTGGACCGGGGCGCGCTGCGCCATCATGCCGTCCGCCGGCTCCGGCCGGGTGCGGGTGATGGTCATATCGGCGCCGCCGCCCGAAAGCTTGGCCTCGCCCGGGTGGCCGAAGCTGCTGCCGGGTTCATAGGCCAGGCTGCGGTCCTGGCCACCGCCGGTCATCCGCCGGAAGCCGCCGCCCGCCAGATTGTCCCGCGGGGCGCCGCTCCAGCGGACCTCGAAATGCTCGCCACCCTGCAGGACCTGCATCTCCTGCGCGACGGCACCCTGCCCCTGCGCCGCGCCGATCAGGGCAGCCAGCGCCAGGGCGGACCACATGCTGCGTGACATCATGATGTCTCCTCCGTCGCGGCTATCCGGGCCGCGTTGACGGGCGGAGACCTACCGCCGGCCTGTCGTGCCCGATGTGCCTGCGGGCACACCGCATGCCGGCTGGCGCTTCCAAGCAGCGCCGCGCAGGATGTGCGCCTGGGGAGCGACGGAGGGACCATGCGCCCGCTCGAATTCGGCTGGTACCTGCCGACCAATGGCGACACCACCTGCTATGGCGAGGGCCCGGCGGTGGTGCCGGCCGGCACGGCGATGTTCGACCGCGTGGTGGCGGCGGCCGAGGCGGCGGGCTTCGAATACATGCTGGTCCCTGTGGCCGGCCCCTGCTGGGAGGCCTGGATCACCACCGCCTTCATGGCCGGCCGCTCCGCCTCCATCCGCATGCTGGTCGCGGCCCGGCCGGGCTATGTGAATCCGGTAATGCTGGCGAAGATGGTCACGACCTTCGACCAGCTGACGGGCGGGCGCATCGCGGTGAACCTCATCGCCGGCCAGTCCGAGGCGGAAAACGCCGCCGACGGCATCCGCTACGGCAAGGAGGAGCGCTACGCCCTGATGGCAGAGGAGGTCGCCATCATGAAGGCGCTCTGGACCGCAACGGGTCCGCTCGACTGGGAAGGGCGGTTCCACACCCTCCGCGGCGCGCGCGTCATCCCGCCGCCCATCCAGCAGCCGCATCCGCGCTTCTACCTCGGCGGCGGCTCCCACCAGGCCTGGGAGATCTCGGCCGCGCATGCCGATGTGCACCTGTTCTGGGGTGACCGGCCGGATGCCATCGCGCTCCAGATGGCGGAGATCCGCGCCATGGCACGGGCGCATGGGCGGGAGGAGCACCTGGGCTTCGGCATGCGCCTGCAGATCATCTGCCGCGAGACGGAGCAGGCAGCCTGGGCCGCGGCGGAGGAACTGGTGCGCGGCGTCGGCGAGGACCGCAGCCGCGCGGTGCAGGCCAATATCGCCGGCTCGGTCGCCAATCAGCGCGTGCAGGCGCTGCTGCGCGAGACGGGCGGGTTGATTGCGCCGAATCTCTGGGCCGGCCTGGCGCGCGCGCGGCAGGGGGCGGGCGTGGCGGTGGTGGGCGACCCGGCGCAATGCGCCGCCGCGCTGCAGCGCTTCATCGATATCGGCTGCCACAGCTTCTGCCTCTCGGGCTACCTGCATGACGAGGAGGCGACGCGCTTCGCGCGCTGGGTGCGGCCGATCCTGCTGGAGCGGAATGCCGGGCGGATGCGCGCGGCATAGCCCGCACCCGGCGGCAGCGGAGGGAGATTCACATCCCTCCGCGATCCGCCCCGGCCGGAGCAGAGCGCGGGACGCCATGAGCGACCGGGCGCTTGGATCCGCTGGCAAAGCCAGGGGTGCAGCGGATTGCCGTTCGATTTCGAACGCACTTCGCTGCAGGCGGGTCACGCTTGCGGCGGGTGCACCGCCAGCCAGTGCCGCGCGATATCGGCCCGGCGGCACACCCAGACATCCCGGTGCCGGCAGACATGGTCGAGGAAGCGCTCCAGCGCCGCCGCGCGCGCCGGGCGCCCGGCCAGCCGGCAATGCAGCCCGACCGACATCATCTTCGGCGTCCTCGTCCCCTCCCGCCGCAGGAAGTCGAAGGCGTCGGTCAGGTGCCGGGTGAAGCCGTCATTCGCGGTGAAGCCGGGCGGCACCGCGAATTTCATGTCGTTGTTGTCGAGCGTGTAGGGGATGACCAGCAGCGGCTTGCCCGCCGCCCGCACGTAATAGGGCAGGTCGTCGGCGTAGCTGTCGCTGTCATAGAGGAAGCCGCCATGCTCCGCGACCAAGCGGCGGGTGCGCAGGCTGATACGGCCGGTATACCAGCCGACCGGCTTCCGGCCGGTGGTCCGCTCGATCACCTCGACGCAGCGGGCGATCTCGGCGCGCTCCACCGCCTCCGGGACATTCCGGTAGTCGATCCAGCGCCAGCCATGGGAGGCGACCTCATGCCCGGCCTCCGTGAAGGCGCGCGCGACGGTCGGGTTCAATTCCAGCGCCCGACCGACGCCATAGATGGTGAGCGGCAGGTTGCGTTCGGCGAAGAGGCGGAGGATGCGCCAGACGCCGGCGCGGGCGCCGTAGTCGAACTGCGTCTCGGTCGAGAGGTCGCGCTCCTGCCGCGGCGTGCCGCCCGGAACCTCATGCAGGTAGAGCTCGCTATGGGCGTCGCCGTTGAGGACGGTGTTCTCCCCGCCCTCCTCGTAGTTCAGCACGAAGGAAAGGGCGAGGCGCGCGCCACCCGGCCATTGCGGATCGGGCGGATTGGGGCCGTAGCCCAGGAAGTCGCGGGGGTGCTCGGTCTCGGCGGCGAGGATGTGCAGGGCGTCGGTCATGCCGGTGATTCTCGCGCGGCGGCCGCACCCCGGCAAGAAGAAGGGCGCCACCCTCGCGGATGGCGCCCCCCGGTCATCGGTCCGTCCGACCGGTCAGTTCCTGCTCTTGTCGACCAGGGCGTTCTGCTTGATCCAGGGCATCATGCCGCGGAGCTTCTCGCCCACTTCCTCGATCGGGTGCTCGGCCAGGCGGCGGCGGGTTGCCTTGAAGCTCGCCTGGTTCACCTTGTTCTCCAGCATCCAGTCCCGGGCGAACTTGCCGGTCTGGATGTCCGCCAGGACCTTCTTCATCTCCGCCTTGGTCTCCGGCGTGATGATGCGGGGCCCCGTCACGTACTCGCCGTACTCCGCGGTGTTGGAGATGGAGTAGTTCATGTTGGCGATGCCGCCCTCATAGATGAGGTCGACGATCAGCTTCACCTCGTGCAGGCACTCGAAATAGGCCATCTCGGGGGCGTAGCCCGCCTCGACCAGCGTCTCGAAGCCCGCCTTGATCAGCTCGACCAGGCCGCCACAGAGCACCACCTGCTCGCCGAACAGGTCGGTTTCGCACTCCTCCTTGAAGGTCGTCTCGATGACGCCCGAGCGGCCGCCGCCGATGGCGGAGGCATAGGAAAGCGCGATCTCCAGCGCGTTGCCCGAGGGGTTCTGCGCCACTGCGACGAGGCAGGGGACGCCGCCGCCCTTCTGGTACTCGGACCGCACGGTGTGGCCCGGGCCCTTCGGCGCGATCATGAAGACATCGAGGTCGGGGCGCGGATCGAGCAGGTTGAAGTGCACGTTCAGGCCATGCGCGAAGGCGATGGCCGCACCTTCCTTCAGGTTGGCGTGCAGGTGCTCGCGGTACAGGTCGCCCTGCAGCTCGTCGGGCGTCAGCACCATGGTGACGTCGGCCCATTTCGCCGCCTCGGCCGGGGTCATCACCTTGAAGCCGGCCGCCTCGGCCTTCTTCCAGGACCCGCCCGGGCGCAGGCCGATCGCCACATCGGCGACGCCGGAATCGCGCAGGTTCATCGCATGCGCGTGCCCCTGGCTGCCGAAGCCGATGACCGCGACCTTCTTGGCCTTGATCAGGTTCACATCCGCATCGCGGTCGTAGTAAACGCGCATGGCTGCGCCTCTCCCTCTCTCAGGATTCCATTCAGGCCAGCAGGCCGCCGGGACCGCGCGCGATGGCGACGACGCCGGTGCGCGAGATCTCGGCCAGCCCGATCGGCCGCATCAGCTCGATGAAGGCGTCCAGCTTGTCGCCGGCGCCGGTCATCTCGAAGACCAGGCTTTCGGTTGTCGCATCGACGACGCGGGCGCGGAAGGCATCCGCGAGGCGCAGTGCCTCCATCCGGTTCTCGCCCTTGCCCACCACCTTGATGAGCATCATCTCGCGCGCGAGGTGGGGCCCCTCCAGCGTCAGGTCGCTGACCCGGTGCACCGGCACCAGCCGGTCGAGCTGCGCCTTGATCTGCTCGATCACCATGTCGGTGCCGGAGGTCACGATGGTGATGCGCGACAGCCGGCGGTTCTGGTCCACCGGCGCCACGGTCAGGCTCTCGATGTTGTAGCCGCGGCCGGAGAAGAGGCCGACGACGCGCGCCAGGATGCCGGCCTCGTTCTCGACGAGCACGGCGATGGTCGCGTTGCGGAAGGTGGTGTCGCTGGGGCTGGGCATCGGGGCATCACGGGCGAGAGGGAAGGTCGCGGGGTGGCAAGGCCACCCCGCCGGGCTGCGGGAGGTCCGGCCGGGTCAGACCAGGACCTTCCCCTCATCCGTCACGCCGGCAACGCCGCCGGTCTGGCCGGGGGCCAGGATCATCTCGTTATGCGCGGCGCCCGAGGGGATCATCGGGAAGCAGTTCTCGTCCTTGGCGACGGCGATATCGGCGATGACCGGGCCGGGATGCGCCAGCATCTCGCGGATGCCGGCATCGAGGTCCTCGGCGCGCGTCACGCGGATGCCCCGCGCGTGGAAACTCTCGGCCAGCTTCACGAAATCCGGCAGCGCGGCGGAGTAGCTCTCGGAATACCGGCTGCCATGCAGCAGTTCCTGCCACTGCCGCACCATGCCCATGTATTCGTTGTTCAGGATGAAGACCTTCACCGGCAGGCGGTACTGCGACAGCGTCCCCATCTCCTGGATGTTCATCAGGATCGAGGCCTCGCCGGCGATGTCGATCACCAGCGCATCGGGATGCGCGATCTGCACGCCCATCGCGGCCGGCAGGCCATAGCCCATGGTGCCGAGCCCGCCCGAGGTCATCCAGCGGTTCGGCTGCTCGAAGCCGAAATACTGGGCGGCCCACATCTGGTGCTGGCCGACCTCGGTGGTGATGTAGGTGTCGCGCCCCATCTCCCGCGTGATCTCGTACAGGCGCTTCACCGCGTGCTGCGGCTTGATGATGCTGCCCTGCTGGACGTAGGCCAGGCACTGCTTGCCGCGCCATTCCTCGATCTGCCGCCACCAGGCGGCGAGCGCCGCCTTGTCCTGCTGCGCGCTCTCCTCCTTCCAGGCCTCGATCAGCGCCGCCAGCACGCGGGCGGCATCGCCCACGATCGCCACATCCACCTTGACGTTCTTGTTGATGGAGGACGGATCGATATCGGCGTGGATCTTCTTCGAGTTCGGCGAGAAGGCATTCAGCCGCCCCGTCACCCGGTCGTCGAAGCGCGCGCCGATGTTCAGCATGACGTCGCAGCCATGCATGGCGAGATTCGCCTCATAGGTCCCGTGCATGCCGAGCATGCCGAGGAATTGCGGATCCGTGGAGGGATAGGCGCCGAGGCCCATCAGCGTGTTCGTGCAGGGCATGCCGGTCATGCGCACGAACTCGGTGAGCAGGCGGGAGGCCTCAGGGCCGGCATTGATGACGCCGCCGCCGGAATAGACGACCGGCCGCTTCGCGCCCTTCAGCAGCCGCACCGCCTCGCGGATCGGGTCGGCGCCCGGCTCGGTCTGCGGGCGGTAGCTGCGATGCGGGGCCTGCGGCGCCTCGGCATAGGGGCCCTTGCCGATCAGGATGTCCTTCGGCAGATCGATCACCACCGGACCCGGCCGGCCGGACTTCGCGACATAGAAGGCCTCGTGCACCGTGCCAGCGAGTTTGTTGATGTCCTTGACCAGGTAGTTGTGCTTGGTCGCGGGCCGGGTGATGCCGGTGGTGTCGGCTTCCTGGAAGGCGTCGTTGCCGATCAGATGGGTCGGCACCTGGCCGGTCAGGCAGATGACCGGGATGCTGTCCATCAGCGCATCCACCAGGCCGGTGACGGCATTGGTCGCGCCGGGGCCGGAGGTGACGAGCACCACACCCACCTTGCCGGTGGAGCGGGCATAGCCCTCGGCCGCATGCACCGCCGCCTGCTCATGCCGCACCAGGATGTGGCGGATGGCGTTCTGCTGGAACAGCGCGTCATAGAGCGGCAGGACCGCGCCGCCGGGATAGCCGAAGATGACCTCTACGCCCTGGTCCTTCAGCGCCTGGAGGACGATCTCCGCACCGGTCATGGTGCGGGCCTCGGTCTGGGTCTGGAGGGTGGCGGACATGGGGTCTTCCTCGGGCAATGCGTCGCCGCCCGGCGGGGGCCAGTGCGGCGAGGGGCGGAGGGTTACGCCCCCTGCTGCGCCGCGTCAACGCCCCGAATCAACAAACGCGAAGATTTCCGGCGCATCGCTTTCCTGAAATTGCGCCAAACCCTCAATCCGCGCATGGATGATATGCGTCACGCTCGGGTCGGCGAGCCGATGGTGGCGGAACCAGGTGGCCTGGCGCTTGGTATATTGCCCGGTGTTCAGCACCGCCCGCTCCCGCGCCGCGGCTAGGCTCATCCGGCCGGCGAGATGCGCCAGCAGTTCCGGGACGCCATGCGCGCGCATGGCCGGCAGGGCGGGATCGAGCCCCTGGGCGCCGAGCGCCCGCACCTCTTCCAGCGCGCCGCCGGCCAGCATGGCGTCGAAGCGGCGGGCGATGGCGGCGCGCAGCGCATCGCGCGGCGGGTCCAGCAGGAGGGCGGCGAAGCGCCAGGGGAGGCCATGAAGCGGGGCGGGACCGGTCGTGCCCCCCTCCCGCTGCCAGGCGAGCAGCCCCCTGCCCGTCCCCCGCCAGACCTCGAAGGCGCGGGCGATGCGCTGGCTGTCGCCGGGCCGCAGCGTCGCCGCCGTCTCGGGGTCCGCTTCCGCCAGCCTCGCATGCAGCGCCGGCGCGCCGAGCTCGGCCAGCAGGCTTCGCGCCTCCGCCCGCGCCTCCGCCGGGACAGGCGGGATGGCGGAGAGCCCCTCGGTCAGCGAGAGGAAATAAAGCCCTGTGCCGCCGCAGAGGATCGGCAGCCGCCCCGCCGCCCGCGCCGCCGCCATGGCCGCCAGGGCCTGTTCCCGCCACCAGGCGACGCTCGCCGCCTCCGCCGCCGGGCGGATACCGTAGAGGCGGTGCGGCACGAGTGCCTCTTCCTCGGGCGTCGGGCGCGCGGTCAGCACCCGCAACTCGCGGTAGAGCTGCATGGAATCGGCATTGATGACGGTGCCGTCCAGCCGCTCGGCAAGGCCGAGGGTGAGGGCCGATTTCCCGCTCGCGGTCGGGCCGGCGACGATCAGCGCCGGCGGCCCGGCATCATGCGCCTGCGATTGCGTCATGGGCCGGGCTTCGCCATAGAGCGGGCCGTCGCCGGGCCACCCCCGGCGGCGCCTGTCCGCTCGACCCCCATGCAGGGCGCCGCATGTCCCAGATCCTCACCCTGGTCGCGCCCCCGGGCGGCCTCAGCCAGCCCCTCCTCCACCGGGTCCGCGATGCGCTGCAGGCGCTCGGCGCCACCGCCGGCGCGCCAGACTGGCTGGCGCCGGAGGAGGCCGCCGACCTGCCCTTCGATGGGCTGGCGGCCGAGCAGGCAATCGCCGCCGCGACCACGGCGCTGGACGGCGCCCTGGTGGACGCCATCGCCACGCCGGCCGAGGGCCGGCGCAAGCGTCTGCTGCTGGCCGATATGGACAGCACGATCGTGACCAGCGAGACGCTGGACGAGATCGCCGCCTATGCCGGGCTGAAGGAACCGATCGCCGAGATCACCCGCCGTTCCATGAATGGGGAGCTGGATTTCCGCCAGGCGCTGATCGAGCGCGTCGGCATGCTGCAGGGCCTGCCCATCTCGGCGCTGGAGCGGACCTGGGAGGCGACGGCGCTGACCGCGGGCGCGCTGGAACTGGTGGCGACCATGCGGGCCAATGGCGCGCATTGCGCCCTCGTCTCCGGCGGCTTCACCTTCTTCACGGGCCGCGTCGCGGATCTGGTCGGCTTCCATGCGCACTACTCCAACACCCTGGAGATCGCGGATGGCAAGCTGACCGGCAAGGTGGGGGAGCCGATCCTGGACCGGGATGCCAAGCTCGCCACGCTGAAGCGCCTGGCCGCCGAGCACGGGCTGCCGCTGGAGGCGGCGCTGACGGTGGGTGATGGGGCGAACGACCTCGCCATGATCCAGGCGGCCGGGCTCGGCGTGGCCTTCCGCGCCAAGCCGGTGGTGGCGGCGGCGGCGCGGGCCAGGGTGGATCATGCCGATCTGCGGGCGCTGCTGTTCGCCCAGGGCTACCGGGCGGCGGAGATCATCGGGGGCTGAGGCCCCGCGCCCCGCTCTGATCGGCTGGTCGCCCGGCGGCCTCGCCGCCCGGTCCCCGGCCTGCCGTCCGCCCCCAGGCCGGTCCGCGCCAGACGACCAGGCGCGCCGGCAGGCCCAGCACGCAGCACAGCCCCTCCTCCGCCCAGACCATGTCCAGCCGCCCCTGCAGCTGCCGCATCACCGTGCTCTCGATCAGGCTGGTGCCGAAGCCGCGCCGCGCCGGCGGGGCCGCGACCGGCGGTCCGCCCTGCTCGCGCCAGACCAGTTCCAGCCCGCCCGATGCCGCGTCCCGCGACCAGGTGACGGAAACCCGCCCGTCCGCGACCGAGAGCGCGCCGTATTTCGCGGCATTGGTCGCCAGTTCGTGGATCACCATCGCCACCGGCTGCACCGCATCCGGCGCCAGCCCCACCTGCGGCCCGTCCAGTTGCACGGCGGAGTCCAGCCCCCCGGCGCCGCGATAGGCCGCCAGCTCCTCGGCCAGCACGGCCCGCAGATCAGCGCCGTGCCAGCGCTCCCGCGCCAGCAGCGTATGCGCCCGCGCCATGGCGGCGATGCGGCCCGTCACCGCCTGCTTGAAGGCGGCCGGGTCCTCGGTACGGGTCAGCATCAGCACGGACTGCACCACGGCGAGCGCATTCTTGGCGCGGTGGTCCACCTCCCGCGCCAGCAGCAGCTTCGCCTCCTCCGACCGCTTGCGGGCGGTGATGTCGACGGCCGAGGGGATCAGATGGGTGATGCGCCCCGCGGCATCACGCAGTGGCGCGATCTGGAAGTCGATCGCCATGCGGCTGTCGCCGGCCATCCGGACCTCCACATCGAAGCGGTCGGCCTCGCCGGCGGCGGCATGGGCGCAGGCATCCCGCAGCCGGGCCTGCACCGCCGGGTCGTGCGACCACCAATAGGCCTCCCAGAAGGGCCGGCCGCGCACCTCCTCCAGCGTGAGGCCGGCCGCCTCCAGCGGGGCGCGGTTGGCATCCAGCACCGTGCCGTCGGGGGCCAGCACGCCGACGAACACGAAAAGATTGTCCAGCACGCGGCGGAGCATCGCCTCGCTGTCGCGGAGCGCCACCTCGGACGCGACACGCTCGGTCACGTCTCTCAGGATGCCGGTCACGAAGCGGCGGCCGCCCGCCTCGAAGCCCGCGACCGAGGCCTCGATCGGGAATTCGCTGCCATCGGCGCGGCGCGCGAGCAGGCCACGGCCCGGGGCCATGTAGCGGGCGGTCACGCCGAGATCGCGCCCCATGGCCGCCAGCCGCGCGGGGTGGCGCGCCGCCTCCGCCGCCGGCATCAGGATGCCGAGATCGCGGCCGACCAGCGCCTCCGGCCCCGGATGGCCGAACATGCGGGCGGTGGCGCGGTTGGCGAAGACGATCCTGCCATCCTCCGCCGCCACCACGATGGCATCCAGGGCGGTGTCGACCACCGAGCGGAGCCGCGCCTCGCCCTCGGCCAGCGCCTCCTGCGCCTCGCGCATGGCGGTGACATCGGCGACGCTCTCCGCCACCGCGACCGGCCGCCCGGCGGCGTCGCGCCGCAACGCCATGCGCGCCGCGACCACCACCTGCTCGCCATCCCGCCGGCGGTGGCGCAACTCGCCCATCCACTCGCCTTCGCGTGCCAGCACGGCCTCGATCTCCTCCGGCGGCACCGGGAAGACCGTGCCGAGCAGGTCGCGCACATTGCGGCCCAGCGCCTCGGCGGCACTCCAGCCATAGAGCCGCTCGCAACCGGCCGACCAGAAGCGGATGGTGCCGTCCGGGTCGCGGGCCATGAAGGCCGCCAGGTCGAGCGTCGCCAGCAGGTCGCGCAGCCGCTCGGCATTGTCGGCCAGGGCCGCCTCGGCCATGCGCCGCTCCGTCACGTCCTGGCAGGCGCCGAACACGCGCCGGACCCGGCCCGCGGCATCGCATTCGGGCGAGGCCAGTTCCTCGACCAGCCGCACCGTGCCGTCCGGCCTGATGATGCGATGCTCCACCCGATAGGGCGCGCCATCCCGTAGCGCCGCCTCCAGGGCGGTGCGCAGCCGCGCATGGTCGCCCACCGGGATGGCCTCGAAGACCCGCGCGACGGCGATGGTGGCGCTGCCCGGCCGCAGGCCGAAGATGCGGTAGGTCTCCTCGGTCCAGCGCAGCGGGCAGGAATCGAGGTCGGCAGGATCGGTCAGCTCCAGCGTCCAGCCGCCCACGCCGGTCAGTTGCTGCGCCGAGGCCAGCATCGCTTCCTTCTCGGCAAGCGTGGCGAAGGCCTGCCGCTCGGCCTGGCGGCGGTGCTCCAGCGCAGCCTCGGCGGCGGCGAAGCCGCGGCGGAGGGAGTCCAGTTCCGCGACCGGGGCCGGCGGCAGGTCGGCCGCCGTTCCGTGCGGTCCCTCGGGTTCAAGCGCAATCGCCCGGGCATGCTCGGCAAGGCGCGCGACCGGCCGCAGCAGCCGGCGGGCGAGCAGCAGGGAGAGCGCGCCGGCCAGGGCGAGCGCCAGGGCGATGCCGCCGGTCATCCCGAGTAGCGGACGCGCCCAGCTGTCCCGGTAGGCCGCGTAGGGGACGGAGACTTCCACGGTCCAGCCCGGCACGATCCGCAGCGCGGCGATGGCGAAGAGCCGATCCTGCCCGTCCAGCCCGACCCGACGGATCACGCCGCCATGATTCGCGGCAATCAGGGCCACGATCTCCTGCGGCAGGGTGACGCCGCGGAACCGCCCATCCGAGCGGCCGATGATCGTCCCCTCCGCATCGACCAGAACGGCGAAGGCGCCCCGCTCCAGCCCCTGCGCGGCCAGCAGCGCATCGAAGCGCTCGGGGTCCAGCGAACCGCCCACGGAGAGCACAGGCAGCGCGCCATCGGCGCGCAGGACGGGGACGGCCAGGGCGACGACCGGCCGCCGCACCAACGGCCCCGTCATCAGCCTCGAGACCACCGGCTGCGCCTCGGCCACCGCTTCCCGCAGCACGTCGCCGGCAGTGCCGGTCTCCGGCAGAGCCGCGCCGGGCGGCACCTGGTGGTGCAGCAGGAACCGGCCCTCGGCATCCCCGACCGCGATGCGCATGCCGGTGGCGGCGGCGACCCGCCCGGCATGCAGATGCGCGGCGGCGAAATCCACGATGACGGCGCCATCCCCGAAGGCGGGTGAGGCGGCGAAGGCGCTCAGCGCCTCGATGCGGCCGAGGATCTCGGCATCAACCGCAAGGGCAAGGCCCCGCGCGGTGTCCCGCAGCCGCGCCGTGTAGGCGTCCTGATAGGCATCCACCGCCAGCCAGACGGCCGTACCGCCGGCGACAAGCGCGGGCACCAGGGCGGCGAGCACCAGGGCGACGACATGCAGCCGCAGCCCCGGGGCCCTGCGCCTGGCGGGTTGGCGTAACACCCCCGCCTTGGGCCGGGCGCCAGGATAGTCGGGCACTGAATCGGGCATGTCCACCCTGCGGCGACCAGTGACATGGCCCAGGCAGGCTGTCGCGCTGCGCAGGGTGATGCCCGGAGCCCATCTGGTTCCAGAACGGTAAGATCAAATGATTTTGTATACCATTTTCCTGGCACCAACAAGCGATCGCTGAACTCCGCGACCATCCGCGCCGACACCACGAAAGCGATCGGGCGCCACCCCGGCCGGAGCGGCGCCCGTCACCATCCGGTTATCGAGCGGGTCGGCTCAGCCCGGGCTGCCACGCTCGCCGCGCAGCCGCAGCGGCACGAAGCGCTGGCCCTGCGCGGTCTCGATCAACAGCAGGGCGGTCGGGCGGTTCTGCCGGCGGAGTGCCTCCAGCCGCTGCTGCACTTCCTGCGGCGTGCTCACGCGCTCCTGCTGCACCTCGACAATGACGTCGCCGGGGCGCAGTTCGCGTTCGGCCGCCGGGCTGCCCGGCGCCACCTCCATGATGACCACGCCGCGCTGCTCGGGCTTCAGGGAGAAGCGCTCCCGCACCTCGGGCGAGATCGGCGCGACCCGCAGGCCGAGGCCGGAGAGCTCGGTCGGGCGGCTCTGCGGCCCCGGCGTCGCAGCGGCCTGCTGCGGCTCGGAAGGCAGTTCGCCGACCGTGACCTGCAGGGTCTGCTCCCTGCCGTCGCGCCAGACCACCACCGGCACCTCGCGGCCCACCGGCGTGTCGGCCACAATGCGCGGCAGGTTGCGCATCTCCCGCACCTCCTGCCCGTTGAAGCGCAGCACCACATCACCGTTCCTGATGCCGCCCTTGGCGGCGGGCCCGTCTTCCTGCGCGCGCGCCACCAGGGCGCCGCGGCCGCCGCCCGAAAGGCCCAGGCTCTCGGCGATCTCGTCCGTCACCTGCTGGATGTTCACGCCGAGCCAGCCGCGCCGGACCTTCCCGCCCTCCTGCAACTGCGCGACGATGTTGCGGGCGAGGTTGGAGGGGATGGCGAAGCCGATGCCGATCGACCCGCCGGTCGGCGAGTAGATGGCGGTGTTGATGCCGACCACCTTGCCATCCAGGTTGAACAGCGGGCCGCCGGAATTGCCGCGGTTGATGGCAGCATCGGTCTGGATGAAGTCGTCATAGAGGCCCTGGCGGATGTCGCGGCCGCGGGCCGAGACGATGCCCGCGGTGACCGTGCCGCCGAGGCCGAAGGGGTTGCCGATCGCCAGCACCCAGTCGCCGACCTGCGCCGAATCACTTTCGCCGAACTGCACGGCATGCAGCGGCTTGTCGGTCTTGATGCGCAGCACCGCGATGTCGGTGCGCGGGTCGGTGCCCAGCAGTTCCGCCCGGATCGAGGTATTGTCCGCCAGGATGACGTTGATCTCGTCCGCGCCGTCGATGACGTGGTTGTTGGTCACCACGATGCCGCTGGCATCGACGATGAAGCCGGAGCCGAGCGACTGTGCCCGGCGCGGCCGCTGGGGCTGCTGCGGCTGGTCCTGGCCGTTCGGACGGTTCCGGTTGAAGAAGTCGCGGAAGAATTCCTCGAACGGGCTGCCGGGCGGTGCCTGCGGCAGGTCCGGCGCATCCGGCCGGTTGGCGCGCGCCTGGGCATTCTGGGTGGTCGAGATGTTCACCACTGCGGGGAGCAGTTGCCGGGCGAGCGGGGCAAAGGAGGACGGGGCATTCCGCATCGGCTCCGCCTGCGGGGCGTTGAGCGGCGCGCCACCCGCCGGGGGCGGGGCAGGCAGGGCCTGCTGGGCCCCGGCCACCATGGGCAGGGCGGCGAGAAGGGCGGCCAGCGGGCCGGCCAGGACAACGGGGGGAAGGCGCATCGGGGATACCTCGACAGCGAAGGGGGCGTGGCCCCTCTGCAACGCTAGGCGGTTTCTCTGGTGCCGGCCACCGCGCGAGTGGCAGGCGGGGGCGCGGGCCTCGCCGCGCCCCCGGACCCGTCATTGCGGTGCCGGCTGGGCCGCCAGGTTCCGGAAGTAGCGGAAGAAGTCACCCTCCGGGCTGAGCAGCATCCGCGACTCGCCATCCGAGAAAGCCTCCCGCCAGGCCTGCATGGTGCGCCAGAACTGGAAGAACTCCGGGTCCTTCTCGAAAGCCTCGGCGAAGATGCGGATGGCGGTCTGCTCGCCCTCGCCGCGCAGGGCCTCGGCGCGGGATTGCGCCTCGGCCAGCAGCACGGTGCGGTCGCGCTCGGCGCTGGCGCGGATGCGCTGCGCCTGCTCGGCACCCTCGGCGCGCTGCTCGCGCGCCACGCGCTCACGTTCGGACTGCATGCGGGACAGGATGGCCTGGGTGTTCTCCTCCGGCAGGTCGGCGCGGCGGATGCGGACATCCGTCACCTCGATGCCGAAGCTGCGCGCCTCGTTGTTCACCTTGGCGCGGATCTCACCCATGATCCGGGCGCGGTCGGCCGAGAGCACCGAGAGCAGCGGCTCGCTGCCCAGCGTGTTGCGCAGCGTGGAGGAGACGATCGGCGAGAGCCGCAGCCGGATGCCGGCCTCGGTCGCACCCACGGTCTGGTAGAAGCGCAGCGGGTCGGTGATGCGGTAGCGCGTGAAGGTGTCCACCACGATCCGCCGCTGGTCGCCCAGGATCACCTCCTGCCCCGGCGCGTCGAAATCCAGCAGGCGGCGGTCGAAGCCGATCACCGTCTGGATGAAGGGCACCTTCCAGTTCAGCCCCGGCGTCTGCACCACCCGGATCGGCTGGCCGAACTGGGTGATCAGCACCTGCTGCGTCTGGTGCACCGCGAACAGCGAGGAGGCGGCGACGAAGAGCAGGGCGACGGCGACGCCGCCCAGCACGATCAGGCGGTTCATCGCGGCGCCCCCTGCTGCGGACGCGGCGCGGAGAGCAGCGGCCCGGTCGCGGCCGCGGCCGGTGCCGCCGGGCGCTGCGCCGCCCGCTGTCCATCGCCCAGGTTCAGCAGCGGCACGAGGCCCTGCAGCCGGTCATCGACCACGATCTTCGGGTTGCGCCGCAGGATATCCTCCATGGTCTCGATGTAGAGGCGCCGCCGGGTCACGTCGGGCGCGTTGCTGTAGGCCTGCAGCACGCTGTTGAAGCGCTGCGCCTCACCGCGGGCGCGGGCTTCCTGGCTGTCGCGGAAGCCCTGGGCCTCCTGGATCATGCGCTCCGCCTCGCCGCGGGCGCGGGGGATGATGTCGTTGCGGTAGGCCTCGGCCTCGTTCCGCTGCCGCTCACGGTCGGCGGCGGCGCGCTGCACGTCGCGGAAGGCCTCGATGACCGCCGCCGGCGGATCCACCTTCTGGAGCTGCACCTGGGTGATCGCGACGCCCGCCCGGTACTGGTCCATGATCGCCTGGGTGCCGGAGCGCACCTGGTCCTCGATCGAGCCGCGCGCCTCGGTCAGGGCGGGCTGGATCGGCGTGCGGCCGATCACCTCGCGCATCATGCTCTCGGCCGCTGACTTGATCGTCGGCTCGGGGTTGCGGGTGTTGAACAGGTAGTCGCCGGCGTCGCGGATGCGCCAGCGCACCACGAAATCGATGTCGATGATGTTCTCGTCGCCCGTCAGCATGAGCGACTCCTCCAGCACGTCCCGCGCGGCCTGGCCGCGTACCGGCGCGGCATCGCCTGAGCGGAAGCCGATGAACACCAGGTTCTCGGTCGTGACGCGCGGCGTCTCCGCGGATTCGACCGGCCAGGGGATGTGGTAGTTCAGGCCCGGCGCTGCGGTGCGGTTGAAGGCGCCGAAACGGAGCACCACGCCTTCCTCGTCCGGCTGGACGCGGTAGAAGCCGCTCGCGGCCCAGAGCGCGACCACGATCAGGCCAAGGATCGCGAGGCCCTTTCCGCCACCACCCGTCGGGACGATGCGGCGCACCGCCTCCTGCGCCTGGCGGATCAGGTCATCCAGGTCGGGGCCGGGACCGCGGCTGCCGCCTCCGGGAGGGGTCGGCGGCGGCGACCCCCATGGCCCGCCCGGTCGGGGATTTCCCCAGGGGCTGGGTCCGCCGTTGTTCAGCGCCATGGATCGAGCCGGCCTCCACCAAAAAATCGTTTGAACCCGCCGTGTGTTCTCCCCGGGGTGGGGCTGGATGCCACGGCGGTGCCCGGCCATATCACAACACCGACCGGGGCGCAGGGGAACCGCGCCCCGGTCGGCGAATCCCGGGCGCGGGCGATATTGTCGGGTTGAGGGGGCTTTTCAAGCGATGGGCGAGTCTCTGGTCGAGGCGGTGCGGCAGGCACTCCGATCCGTGCGCGATCCGATCAGCGGTCGGGACGTGGTGGAAGCTGACATGGTGCAGGGTCTGGCCGCACGCGACGGCCTCGTACAATTTGCCATCGCCGTGCCGCGCGAGCGGGCGCGGGAGATGGAGCCATTGCGGCAGGCGGCGGAGAAGGCCGCCGCCAGCACTCCCGGTGTTCTGAGCGCGACGGCCGTCCTGACGGCGCATCGCGAGTCCCAGGGGGAGATGAAGGGTCCGAAGCCCGGCGGCACGGGCCGCGCCGGCCCGCCGCCGGCCGGCCATGCGCATCCGCCGAGGGCCCCGGCCGGCCAGCCCCCCCATGCGCCCGCGGGCCAGGGCCAGATGCTGCTGCCGGAGGTGGGCAAGATCATCGCCGTCGCCTCCGGCAAGGGCGGCGTCGGCAAGTCCACCACCGCGGTCAACCTGGCGGTCGCGCTCGCAGCGCAGGGCCTCTCGGTCGGGCTGCTGGATGCCGATATCTACGGCCCCTCCCTGCCGCAGATGCTCGGCGCGCGGGAGAAGCCGCGGACCGAGGGCCAGCGGATCATCCCGCTGCAGCGCTGGGGGCTGAAGGCCATGTCCATCGGCTTCCTGGTCGATGAGGAGACGCCGATGATCTGGCGCGGCCCGATGGTGATGGGCGCGCTGGAGCAGCTGATGGGCCAGGTGGCCTGGGGCAGCCTCGACGTCATGGTGGTGGACATGCCGCCCGGCACCGGCGATGCGCAGCTCACCATGTCCCAGCGCGTGCCGCTGGCCGGCGCCGTCATCGTCTCCACGCCGCAGGATGTCGCGCTGCTCGATGCCCGCCGCGGCGTGAAGATGTTCGAGCGGGTGAACGTCCCCGTGCTCGGCCTCATCGAGAACATGTCCTACTACTGCTGCCCGAATTGCGGGCACCGGGCCGATGTCTTCGGCCATGGCGGCGCGCGGGCGGAGGCGGCGAAGACCGGGGTCGAGTTCCTCGGCGAGCTGCCGCTGAAGCTCGAGATCCGCCAGCTCGCCGATGCCGGCACGCCGATCGTCGCAGCGCGGCCGGAGACGGAGGAAGCCAAGGCCTATCGCCGCATCGCCGCGCGGCTGTGGGAGAAGCTGCAGGGCGCGGGCGCGGCGGCGGGGCCGCGCATCGTGGTGGAATAGGGCAGATCGCGGACGGTCGCGAGCGGGGCCCCTCGCGGGCCTTGCGGAGCAGGGTCAGCGGGGATCTCATCGCGCGGCAGCGGAAATCCACCCTGCAATCAATGACCCACCGAGGAGCACGGCCGCGCGGAAAGGCCGGCAGGCATATACCCGCCCGCCCATCGAAGGCCTGGAGCGCCCGCACGCCGCAGATCGGCGTGGCGGCGCTCCGGCACCCGACCCGCCGTCAATAGGCGCTGGCGAGCTCGCCGAGCTGTGCCTCGACCGGCAGGCAGACCAGCCGCGTGCCGGGCCGGGCGGTGAGCTGCGCCGCCGCTGCCTCGCAGGCCGCGGCGCCCGGATAGGTGCGGAAGCCGACGGTCGGCGTCCGGTCAGGGATCACAGACGGCGTGCCGGGCGTGACAGGGCCGGCCGTGGCGAGGCTCGCCAGGGCGGCGACCACGATGACGAATTCTGTCATGGGGCATCTCGAATCCACGGGTTGCCCGGCGCTGCGGATCCTACTCCCCGGCGCTGGCCCGGGCTGTGCGCCACCACACCTTGTGGATGCGATGTCATGCCTATCGCAGGAGCGTGTCCGTCTCCGCAGCCCGCGGCATCGCCGCCGCGGCACCCGGCCGGGTGCAGGCAAGCGCCGCCGCAGCCGAGGCCCGGCGCATCGCGGCCTCCGGCGGCAGGCCGCGATCGAGCGCGGCGGCCAGCACGCCGCACCAGGCATCGCCCGCGCCGGTGGTGTCCACCGCCCGCACCGGGAAGGCCGGCACGCGGAAGCGGCCCTCGGCCGTCACGGCCTCCGCCCCCGCCTCCCCCAGCGTCACCGCCACGCCGATGCCGAGCGCCCGGTGCAGCGCCGCGGCCTCCGCGCCGCAGCCAAGCCGCGCGGCGAGCCAGGCCGCCTCATGCTCATTGGCGATCAGCAGGTCGAGGGCGCGCAGCGCCTCCGGCGGCAGCTCGCCCGCCGGGGCCAGATTCAGCAGCAGCCGTGCCCCGCGCGCCCGGGCGCGGCGGATGAGCATGGCATTCTCCGCCGGCGGCACCTCCATCTGCAGCAGCAGCACGGCCCCGGGGGAGAGCGCCGCCGCCTCCACCTGCGCCGCCCGCGCCAGCAGGTTGGCCCCGCTGCCGACGGCGATCTGGTTGCGGCCTTGCGGGTCCACGCAGACCGCGGCGCAGGCGGTCGGCGCATCCACGGTGGCGAGGCGGGAGAGATCGACCCCGGCGCCGCGCAACCCGGCGAGCGCGACCTCCGCCATCGCATCGGCCCCGACCGCGCCGGCGAAGGCGGTCGCCGCGCCGTCCAGCGCCGCGGCGACCGCCTGGTTGGCCCCCTTCCCGCCCGGCAGCGCGGCATAGCCGGGCCCGAGCACGGTCACACCCGGCGCGGGCAGCGCCGGCAGGGCGAAGACGAGGTCGGCGACGACGGAGCCGAAGACGAGGACGGACATGGTGGCCCGGCGGCTCAGGCCGCGCGCCGCCGCCGGTCGCGGAGCAGGCCGGCGGTGGCGGCGCAGGCAAGGGGCGGGACGGCCGGCGGAACCCAGGCGAAGGGCTCCCGCGAGGGGGCCGGGCGGTGCGGGGTCGTCGTCATGCCGCGAGCCTAGAGCAGATCGTGGATGGGCGTGAATGACCGGACGCATGACTCCGCCCGGACAGCAAAAGAGCCACAAGGGGTGGCGGAGGGGCGAGACTCCGCTCTGCAGGCCATGGCAGAGAATCGCCGGCCGGCCGGAAGCGACCAGGCCTGGCCCCGTGCCGCCGGTATCGCCGCCGGCGGTGTCGAGCCGATCGGGCTGCCGCCGTCAGCCTGCCGTCCAACGCCCCATCAGGAAGCCGAGCAGGAAGATGGCGCCGAGCAGCGCCGCCACCTCCCCGAGGATCGCATGCGCCAGCGGCAGCCCGATCAGGCCCACGATCACCAGGATCGCCACCCAGCGCCAGCGGCGCCAACCGGAGAGCGGCGAGGCCGTGGCACGGATGGGGGCCGGGCGCGAGGTGGCGCGGGATGCGGGCCGGGGCTTCGGCGCATGGCGCGTGCGGGTGCTGCCGCTCATTCCGGCAGCATCCCGCCGGCGGCGGCGCGGGCATAGAGCGCGCCGATCAGCGCGGCGAAGGCGGGGTCCGCCGCCATGGCGGGCTGCATCCGCGGCGCGGTGTCGGCCCGCGTCACGCCATGCTCCTTCCAGGCCAGGCCCTCGCTGAGGACATTCTGCAGGAAGCCCTGCAGGCGGTCGCAGCCCATGGCGAAGCGCGCCTCGGCGGTCTCGCCGGCCTCGAATTCCTCCCACAAGGCCCGCAGCCTGGCGCCGAGATCGGGCGGCAGGGCGCCGAAGACCAGCTCGGCGGCCGCGGCCTCGCGCGCCGCCTGGGTCAGGCGCGCGGCGGGGTCGTAGGCGTAGGTATCGCCGGCCTCGATCTCGACCAGGTCGTGCACCGCGATCATGGAAAGGACGCGGCCGAGATCGATCTCCGCCGCCACCTCCCGGTGCAGCAGCAGGGCGACCAAAGCGAGGTTCCAGCAATGCTCGGCGCTGTTCTCGCGCCGCGTGGTGCCGTCTGGCAGCGGCACGCGGCCGCGGCGCTCCACCGTCTTCAGCCGGTCGGCCAGGGCGAGGAAGTCGAGCATCGCCTCGATGCGGGCCGGGTCCATCCGCCCCTCTCCTAGGGCCGGCCCGGCCGGGCCGCGCCGCGGCCGATGGCGATGCCGGCCGCCAGCGCCAGGAGGATGCCCGGCAGGGGCCAGCCAAGGACGAAGGTGAGGATGCTCCAGACCAGGCCGGCGACGGCCAGGGTCACCCAGAGCGCCAGGGCCACGCCCATGAGGACCAGGACCAGCGGCAGGCCGAAGACCAGCAGCAGTCCGAGCAGGATCCAGCCCATGGGGTCAGGCCGCCGGCTCGCGGCCCAGCACCTCCATCAGCTCGCGCCACTCCCGCTTCGAGAGGCCGCTGCCCGCCTGCTCCACCGGCTCGCCGGCCAGCATGCGCTTCACGATCGAAAGCATCCCGGCGGAGAGCGTCACCGCGCCCATCCGGTAGTCCCGGAAAGCCTCGAAACAGGCGGGGACCCAGGCCTCGACCGTCCGCAGCATCGCCTCGGCATAGACCCGGATCTCATATTGCGCATGGCTGTCGGCGCGCAGCGAGAGGAAGTGGAAGAGGTTGTGGAGGTCGGTCTTCCAGTACCACTGCGTATAGGTGTTGAGCGTCAGGTTCATGCGCGCCAGCTCGCGCGCCAGGCCCTGGCGGGATTGGTCGAGCGTGTTGCCCGCTTCGTCCTCGTTCAGCATCCAGGCGTAGTGGTCATAGGTCTGCATGGCGTCCTGCCGCAGCAGGTCGAGGACGCGCGCCGCCTCCGCCCCCTGCAGCACCGCGCCGCGGCCCTGGCGGTTGCTGCTGGACTGGGCGGCCAGCTGGTCCGGCGCGGGGATGTAGAATTCGCGGTCGAGGATGGAGTAGCGCGCCGAATACTCGTTCACGTTCGAGGTGCGATGGCGGATCCACTGCCGCGCCACGAAGATCGGCAGCTTCACATGGTACTTGATCTCGCACATCTCGAAGGGCGTCGAGTGGCGGTGGCGCATGAGGTAGCGGATCAGGCCGCGGTCCTCATTCGCCGCGCGGGTGCCGCGGCCATAGGAGACGCGGGCGGCCTGCACCACCGCGGCATCGTCGCCCATATAGTCGATCACGCGCAGGAAGCCGTGGTCCAGCACCGGGATGGCCTGGAACAGCAGCGCTTCCAGCCCCGGCGCCACGGGGCGGCGGGTGCGGCCCTCCGCGGCGCGGGCGGCCTCGATCTCCTGCTGTTGTGCGTCGGTCAGCGCCATCCTTCGGACCCCTAGAGCAGCTGCCTGCGGGTGGACACGCCCGGAGACGTGGATCTGCTCGACAATCAATAGGATGGAGCGGCTTTCCGCTGCGCAGCCAGCGTGAAACCGCTCCAGGGACTCGCAGGGCCGGAGGTATGGGCCGCCGCGGGCGGCCTTCTAGACCGGGCGGCGGTCGGGGTCGATGCAATTCCCGGCCCCTGGTGCCGCCGGGGAACCGGGCGCAGGATGCCCGCCTGTTCCCTTCCCTGTCGCTGCCCAGGAGTTTCGATGTCACCCCTTGATGCCATCCGCCGGCACCAGGCCGAACTGACCGCCATCCGCCAGGACCTGCATGCCCATCCGGAACTGGGCATGGCCGAGCACCGGACCGCGGAGGTAGTGGCGCAGCGACTCGAGGCCTGGGGGATCGAGGTCCATCGGGGCGTCGGCGGGACCGGGGTGGTCGGCGTGCTCCGCGCCGGCCGCGGCAACCGCGCCATCGGGCTGCGGGCCGACATGGACGCCCTGCCGATGGAGGAGCTGACCGACCTCCCCTTCCGCAGCACGGCCAGGGGCGTGATGCATGCCTGCGGCCATGACGGCCACACCACCATGCTGCTCGGCGCCGCGAAATACCTGGCGGAGACCCGGAATTTCGACGGCATCGTCCATTTCATCTTCCAGCCGGGCGAGGAAGGCCGCGGCGGCGCGCTGGCGATGCTGGAGGACGGGCTGTTCGAGCGCTTCCCCTGCGATGCGATCTACGCCATGCACAACCGGCCGGGCATGCCGGTTGGCGAATACGCCATCCGCCCGGGGCCGACCGCGGCAGGCGGCGCCTTCTTCGACATCACCGTGACCGGCAAGGGCAGCCATGGCGCACGGCCGGAGGCGAGCATCGACCCGGTGCTGACCGCCTGCCACATCGCGACCGCCCTGCAGAGCATCGTCTCCCGCAACCTCAGCCCGCGCGACCAGGCGGTGGTCAGCGTGACGAAGGTGCAGGGCGGGGAGGCCTACAACGTCATCCCGGAAACCGCGACCCTCTCCGGCACCGCCCGCTTCTTCAGCCGGGAGGTGGCGGCGCAGATCGAGCAGGGCCTGGCCCGCATGGCGGAGGGCGTGGCGGCCGGCTTCGGCGCGACCGCGGCTCTCGACTGGCGGCTGATCTTCGCCCCGACGGTGAACGATCCGGAGCAGACCGAGGCGCTGGCCGCCGCTGCGGCGGAACTGGTGGGCGAGGCCAGGGTGGCACGGGACAAGCCCGCCGGCATGGGCTCGGAGGATTTCTCCTTCATGATGGAGAAGGTGCCGGGAGCCTATATCCAGCTCGGCAACGGGGACAGCGCCTCGCTGCACAATCCGCGCTATGCCTTCAACGACGCGGCGATTCCCTATGGCGCGGGGCTGTTCGCCCGGGTGGTGGAGCGGGGCCTGCCGCGGGGCGAGGCGGCATAATCCGATACCCCCCCTCGAAATCGGCGCGGGGATGCGCTATATGAGGCTCGTCACTTCGGTGACTATGGTGATAAACGCGGCTCGAGATAAGCGTTGCGGACCCGGGGGCAGTGCCCGGCGCCTCCACCATCACCCTTCGGGGTGGCAGGGGGGCGAAACAGGCTCGACGCGCGTGGTAATGGGGCCGTTTTTGCCCGGCATGGTTCCGCCGTTATCGGGCCGATTCTAAGTGCGAACGACAACGACGCACTCGCTGTTGCTGCGTAAGCAGTGATAAGCGCGGTTCGGGGGGCACCGGGCAACAGAAGCCCCCCACTTCACGGCGCCGTTATCGAATTTGACCGACGTTAACGAATCCTCCCACTTCCGTGAGTTCATCCTCTCCCCTATTTAAGGGGGATAGGGTTGGATCATGAACGAGACCATTGCACCCGCCGAGAGTCTGCTGCCCTACTCAGCCTGGGCCGAGGAGGCGCTGCGCGCCGTGGTGGTCGAGGCCATCGACCATGCCTCGAAGAACGGCTTGCCGGGGGATCACCATTTCTACCTGACATTCCGGACGGGCTTTCCCGGCGTCTCGATCCCGGGGCATCTCAAGGCGCGCTACCCGCAGGAGATGACGATCGTCCTGCAGCATAAATTCTGGGATCTGAAGGCGGATCGGGGGGCGGGCAGCTTCTCGGTCGGGCTGTCCTTCGGGGGCGTGCCGGCGACCCTGGTGGTCCCGTTCAAGGCGCTGACCGCCTTCGCCGACCCGCAGGCGCGCTTCGGGCTTCGCTTCCCGGCGCCCGAGCCCGCCGAGGTGGCGCCTTTGCCCCAGGCCGAGGAGCCGGCCACGGAACCGGCCGACCCGAAGCCGCAGGTGGTCAGCCTGGACGCTTTCCGCCGCAAGCGGGATTAGGGGACAGCTGGACTGGGACCGGCGACCGGAGGGACCACCCTGGCCAGGCTTATCCCGGCCATCCCGGTTGTCGGCGCCGCTGGCATTGTCGCCACGCCACGATGTACGGACCACGCCCCGCCGGGACTCCATGCCCGCGCAGAACGGGGCAGAGACCTGTCGTGCCGTCGTTCCGCCCTCCCCCCGTTCTGCCCCGGCGGTTGGCTTCACGCGCGTGCTGGAGTAATCCGGCGGGGATTTGACGGCGCCGCCCGACCGCCCCTGCACCCGGCACGGGCCCGCGGCGCCAGCGCGCGGAGACCGCCCGTGACCCCACCCCTCGACGTCGATGCCGGCCCGGTGACGCAGCCCAGCCGCCCCGCCGGCTTCCTCTACAGCCCGATGTTCCCGCTGGCGGAGGACACCACCCCCTACCGCAAGCTGCCCATCGAGGGCGTCTCGACCATCCAGGTCGAGGGCAAGACGGTCCTGAAGGTCAGGCGCGAGGCGCTGGAGCAGCTCGCCTTCCAGGCCTGCAAGGACGTCTCCCACCTGCTGCGCCCCGGCCATCTGCAGAGCCTCGCCAACATCCTGAAGGACCCGGAGGCGAGCGCGAATGACCGCTTCGTAGCGCTCGACCTGCTGAAGAACGCGGCGATTGCCGCCGGCGGCACCCTGCCGATGTGCCAGGACACCGGCACCGCCATCGTCTTCGGCAAGAAGGGCCAGCGCGTCTGGGTCGAGGGCGACGAGGAGGAGGCGATCTCCTTCGGCGTGGCCAAGACCTATACCGAGACCAACCTGCGCTACTCGCAGATGGCGCCGCTCTCCATGTTCGAGGAGGTGAACACCGGCAACAACCTGCCGGTGGACTTCTCCATCATGGCCGCGCCGGGCGAGCACCATGCGGACGAGTTCCACCTGATGTTCGTCCTGAAGGGCGGCGGCTCGGCCAACAAGACCTTCCTCTACCAGCAGACCCGGGCGGTGCTGAACAAGCCGAAGCTGCTGGCCTTCATCGAGGAGAAGATCAAGACGCTGGGGACCAGCGCCTGCCCGCCCTACCACCTGGCGATTGTCATCGGCGGCACCACGGCCGAGACGGCGCTGAAGGCGGTGAAGCTGGCGAGCACGCGTTACCTGGATGGGCTGCCGACCAAGGGCGACAAGTCCGGCCACGCCATCCGCGACACTGAGCTGGAGGCGGAGGTCCACAGGCTGACCCAGAACCTCGGCATCGGCGCGCAGTTCGGCGGCAAGTATTTCTGCCACGACGTGCGGGTGGTGCGGCTGCCGCGGCATGGCGCCTCGCTGCCCATCGCCATCGGAGTCTCCTGCTCGGCCGACCGGCAGATCAAGGCGAAGATCACGCCCGAGGGCGTGTTCCTGGAGGAGCTGGAGCACGATCCGGCGAAGTACCTGCCGGAGCAGACCGACGAGATCCTGGGCGGCGAGGTCGTGCAGATCGACCTGAACCAGCCCATGGACCAGATCCGCGCGACGCTGTCCAAGCACCCCGTGAAGACCCGCGTCTCGCTGACAGGCACCATGGTGGTGGCGCGCGACATCGCCCATGCCAAGCTGCAGGAGCGGCTGGACCGCGGCGAGGGCCTGCCGGACTACATCAAGAACCACCCGGTCTACTATGCCGGCCCGGCCAAGACCCCGCAGGGCATGCCGACCGGCAGCTTCGGCCCGACCACGGCCGGCCGCATGGACAGCTATGTCGAGGCTTTCCAGAAGGCGGGCGGCAGCTTCGTCATGGTGGCGAAGGGCAACCGCAGCAAGGCGGTGCTGAATGCCTGCAAGACCTATGGCGGCTTCTATCTCGGGTCCATCGGCGGCCCGGCGGCCCGGCTGGCGCAGGACTGCATCAAGAAGGTCGAGGTGCTGGAATACCCCGAACTCGGCATGGAGGCGGTCTGGAGGATCGAGGTCGTGGACTTCCCCGCCTTCATCGTCATGGACGACAAGGGGAACGACTTCTACGAGGGGCTGGAGTGACGGTCTGGCGCCATCCTGTTGCTGATCCGATGGTCTGAGTATCTTCCCGGCGGGCCGTGGCGGGGCGGGCATGACGGCTGCACGCCGCCTGCGGCTTTATGGCAGGATGCAGGATGTCCCCGGCCACCGGCCGGGATGGCAGGGTGGGACGCGGCTGGCCCGGCATGCCGGCCATGGGAGGAGTCTGAGATGGCGGGATTCCGCATTCGCCTCTGGTTCGATCCGGATGGCCTGAACCGGGGCGAGCCGGCGTATGACGACGGCGTGGTGGTGCTGCCGGTGATCCCGGTGCCGGGGATGGAGATCCGCGACTCCTCCGGCCAGATTGCCGTGGTGCAGCGCGTGGTCCTCCTCACCAATCCGGGCCCGGACGGCGCCGTCGCCGCCGTGGTCTGCTCGACCCAGTGAGGCAGCGCGCATGACCGGGCGCCGCCTCATCTCCTCCGGCAGCCGCTTCGAGGAGGAGATCGGCTACAGCCGCGCCGTGGTCGATGGCGACCATGTCTGGGTTTCCGGCACCACCGGCTACGACTACGCCCGGATGACCATCGCGGAGGATGTGGTTGCCCAGGCCGACCAGGCCTTCCGCAACATCGCCGCTGCCCTGGCGGAGGCCGGGGCCGGCCTGGACGATGTCGTGCGCGCGCTCTTCATCGTGCCGCGGCGGGAGGATTGGGAGCCCTGCTGGCCGGTGGTGAAGCGCCATCTCGGCCGCGCGAAGCCCGCCTCCACCCTGATCCATGCCGGCCTGCAGACCGATGCGATGCGCATCGAGATCGAGGTCACCGCCCGCCTGCCCAAGGGACCCGCCGCCCGGTGAGCGGAGCGGCTTCGCTGCACAGGTCAGACTCGGTCGGCCGCGACCGAAGGGAGCAACTTTGATATGCGTTTTGCCGTCGACCGCCTGGACCACCTCGTCATCAACTGCCGCGACATCGAAATGATGGCGAGCTGGTACCAGCGCGTCCTCGGCATGGAGCGCGAGGATTTCGGCAGCCCGCCCCGCGTCGCGCTGAAATTCGGCGGCCAGAAGATCAACCTGCGGCCGCATGACGCGAGCCAGGCCGACTGGCTGGCGGCAGAGACCTGCCTGCCCGGCACCCAGGACCTCTGCTTCATCGTCGCGGTCAAGGTCGATGACATCATCGGCCAGTTCCATGGCTGCGGCGTGCGGATCGAGCTGGGGCCGGTGACCCGCCAGGGCGCGCTCGGCCCCATGGGCTCGGTCTATTGCCGGGACCCCGAGGGGAACCTTGTGGAGGTTTCCTCCTACTCCCCCTAGCCGTCTGATCTCGGATGGGCGCCGCCGGCGCCCGGAGCCGTGAATCGGCCGGCCAGACATGCTCTGCCCATATCGGGCGGGGCAGCAGGAGAGAGCCATGGCCGAGACCCGCACCGAAACCGATTCGCTCGGCACCATCGACATCCCGGCCGAGCGCTACTGGGGCCCGCAGACCGAACGGGCCCGGCGGCTGTTCCGCATCGGCGCGGAGCGCTTCCCGCCCGGGCTGGTCCGCGCCGTCGGCCTGCACAAATGGGCCTGTGTCGACGCCAATGGCCGCCTCGGCGAACTGCCGGCCGAGCTGGTGGAGCCGATCCGGCAGGCGGCGCAGGAGATCGCAGATGGCGAGCGGGACGCGGAATTCCCCCTGCCCGTCTGGCAGACCGGCAGCGGCACCCAGACCAACATGAATGCGAACGAGGTCATCTCGAACCGCGCCAACGAGATCCTCGGCCAGCCGCTCGGCACCCGCAAGCCGGTGCACCCGAACGACCACGTCAATCGCGGCCAGTCCTCGAACGACAATTTCCCCACGATGATGCACATCGCCGCGGCGGAGGCGGTCTCGGGCCGGCTGATCCCTGCGCTCGGGCGGCTGCATGCGGCGCTCTGGCAGCGCTCCCAGGAATGGGCGGAGATCATCAAGATCGGCCGGACCCATATGATGGACGCCGTGCCGGTCACGCTGGGCCAGGAATTCGCCGCCTGGGCGCAGCAGGTGGAGCTGGGGCAGGAGCGGCTGCGTGCGGTGATGCCGCGGCTGCTGATGTTGCCGCAGGGCGGCACCGCGGTCGGCACCGGGCTGAACCGGCATCCGGATTTCGACCGGGTCTTCTGCGAGATCGTGGCGGACCGCACCGGCCTCGCCTTCGCCCCCAATCCGAACAAATTCGAGGGCATGGGAGCGCATGACGCCTTCGTCGAGCTGCAGGGGGCGATGAACGTCATCGCTGTCTCCCTCAACAAGCTCGGCAACGATATCCGCCTGCTCGGCAGCGGCCCGCGCTCGGGCCTCGCGGAGCTCATCGTGCCGGCGGACGGCCTCTCCTCCTCCATCATGCCCGGCAAGACCAACCCGACGCAGGCGGAGGCGCTGACCATGGTCTGCGCCCAGGTGATGGGGAATACCACCACGGTGACGGTCGCCGGGGCGCAGGGCCACCTGGAGCTCAATGTCTTCAAGCCGGTGATCATCCAGGCCGTGCTGCAATCCGCGACGCTGCTGGCCGATGCCGCCGAGAGCTTCGCCGAGCACATGGTGCTGAAGCTGGAGCCGAACCGGGAGCGCATCGCCGAGAACCTGGCGAAGTCGCTGATGCTGGTCACGGCGCTCAACCCGCATATCGGCTACGACAAGGCGGTGAAAATCGGCAAGAAGGCGCTGGCGGAGAATCTCACGCTGCGCGAGGCGGCGGAGCAGCTCGGCTTCGTCAAGCCGGAGGATTTCGACCGCTGGGTGCGGCCGGAGACGATGATCGCGCCCGGCGCGTCGCTCGGCGACTAATGGAGGCGGCCCGTCATCTCCGGAAGCGCAGCTTCCAGCTGGCGGGCCACCGCACCTCGGTCGCGCTGGAGCCGGAATTCTGGGCGGTGCTGGAGGGGGCTGCGCGCCACCGCGGCCTCAGCCTGGCGGCGCTGGTGACCGAGGTGGACACGGCGCGCGCCGATCCCTCGCAGCCGCTCGCCAGCGCGCTCCGGCTGCATGCGCTGGCGGAGGCGGCGCGGCGGTAGGCGCTACAGCCCGAGGCGCACTCGGAAGGCATCGTCGCGCATCGAGGCATCCTGCCCGATCAGGTCATCCGCCTCCGCGCCGCAGAGATAGACCAGGCCCTTCACCGCATGCGCGACCGGGGAGAGGTCCCCGCGCGGGATCTGGCTGATGACGTTCATGCCGGAGGCACGGATCTTCACCTGCATCTCGGTGTCGATCGTGCCAGGCGAGAAGCCGAAGGCGCGGATGCCGTTCCCCTGCGTCTCCAGCGCGATCGCGCGGGTGAGCATGGCAAGGCCCGCCTTCCCCGAGCAATAGGCGCTCCAGCCCTCGAGCGGCCGGTAGGCGGCGCCGGAGGAGACATTGACGATGGTCCCGCCGCCCGCCGCGATCATGCCCGGCAGCGCCACGCGCACCGCATTGTAGGGGCCGACCAGGTTGATGGCGATGTTGCGCGCCCAGGCGGCAGGATCGGAATCCGCAATCTCCGCAATCGGTTCGATCACGCCGGCATTGTTCACGAGGATATCCAGGCCGCCGCAGCGTGCCCGTGTCTCGGTGATCAGCGCCTCGGTCGCGGCGAAGTCGGAGACGTCCGCGGCCATGCTGTAGGCCCTGCCGCCGCCCGCCACGATCTCCCTCGCCACCGCGGCCACCGCCTCGCCATCGCGCGCCGCCAGCATCACCGTGACGCCCGCGCCGGCCAGCGCGCGCGCCACGCCCTCGCCCAGGCCACGGCTGGCGCCCGTCACCAGTGCCGCCTTTCCCTTCAGATCCGCCATCCTCGTCTCTCCCCCAGAGCAAACGACGGCTGAGTGGCCCCACTCAGGCGACGCAGCTTGCTCATCCAAAACAAAAGGCTGGACCGTCTGACACGCGTCATCATGCGCGCCGGGCGGTCTATCGCGCCGCCGGGTACCAGGACTCCGGCTCCGGCCGCTGCCAGCCCGGTGCGGAATAGCGCACCTCGATCGTTGTGGTCAGGCTGCCTTCCGTCTCGAAATAGGCGAATTGGCTGCCGAGGTAGTTGCCCTCCATCAGCACCGGCCAGCCGCGCGCAGCGAATTCCGCCTTCACCTGCCCCAGCGTCCGGTCGCCGTAGTCCACCATGACATGGTGGATGCCTTCCCCATGGTCGCGCAGGAACTCCTTGTAGATGGAGGGGCCATCCAGTGGCTGGATCAGCTCCCACATCATCCCCTTCGTCCAGGCGAGCGCCAGCTTCATGCTGTAGGGCGTCCCGACGCCGCGGATCCGCATATCGGTCAGCCTTGGCGGGGCATAGGTGTAGACCCGCCAGGGCCCGACGCCGAGCTTGTGGGTATATTCGGCCAGCGCCCTGTCCAGGTCCCGCACCACGATGCCGACCTGGGTGATGTCCTGCGCCAGCGGCATGCCCTGCATGGCCCCCTCCCCGGATGTCAGGCCATTTCAGGGACGAAGGCGGCACCTGGTCAATCGCCCCTGCCCGGCCGGGCTCCGGGTTTCCGGTGATCTCCCAGTTGCGGGAGCCCGCACGCTGACGTGTCCGCCGGACGGGTCGCGCCCCCCCTGGCCCGGGGCCATCATCCATACTGCCGGGCCCTGCAGCCGGGCCAGTGGACCTCAGCGACAGGTCGTTGCGGGTTTCCCGGTTGTGGGGCAAGCTTCCCAGGCCCGAGAGGGTGTGGGAGGAACGAAGCGGGACCCGTCCTGGCGCCGGGCGCAGGCCGTCGTGCCCCCCCGCTTGCACCACAAGATCCCCGCAATGAGGGAAACGTCCGTTGAAGCCCACCGACATCCGTAACCCGGACTACTTCCACAAGGTGGTCGACTGCCAGTGGGCCTGCCCCGCCCACACCCCGGTCCCCGAATATATCCGGCTGATCGCCGCGGGCCGCTACAGCGACGCCTATATGGTCAACTGGCACTCCAACGTCTTCCCAGGGATCCTCGGCCGCACCTGCGACCGCCCCTGCGAGCCGGCCTGCCGCCGCGGACGCGTGGAGGAGGAACCGGTCGCCATCTGCCGCCTGAAACGCGTCGCCGCCGACAACAAGGCCGATATCCGCGCGCGCCTGACGCCGATTCCCGCCGTGAGGAACGGCAAGCGGATCGCCTGCATCGGCGCCGGCCCCGCCAGCCTGACCGTTGCGCGCGACCTCGCCCCGCTCGGCTACGAGGTCCATGTCTATGACGGGGAGAAGCAGGGCGGCGGCTTCATCCGCAGCCAGATCCCCCGCTTCCGCCTGCCGGCCGAGGTGATTGACGAGGAGGTCGGCTACATCACCGACCGTGGCGGCGTGGTGACGCATTACGGCCAGCGCGTCGAGAGCCTGAAGGCGCTGCTGGCGGAGGGCTATGACGCGGTCTTCGTCGGCTCCGGCGCGCCGCGCGGCCGCGATCTGGACGTGCCCGGCCGGCAGGAGGCCGCGGCCAACATTCATATCGGCATCGACTGGCTCTCCTCCGTCTCCTTCGGCCATATCAAGGAGATCGGGAAGCGCGTCATCGTCCTCGGCGGCGGCAACACGGCGATGGATTGCTGCCGCTCCGCCCGGCGCCTCGGCGGGGAGCAGGTGACGGTCGTCGTCCGCTCGGGCTTCGAGGAGATGAAGGCCTCCCCCTGGGAGAAGGAGGACGCGATGCGCGAGGGCATCCCGATCCTCAACTACCTCGTGCCGAAGCAGGTGCTGCACGAGGGCGGGCGCCTGACCGGCATGGTCTTCGAGAAGGTGCGGGCGGAGTACGACGCCAGGGGCCGCCGCCAGCTCGTCCCCTCCGGCGAGCCGGACGTGACCATCGTGGCCGATGACGTGCTGGTGGCGATCGGCCAGGAGAACGCCTTCCCCTGGATCGAGCGCGATATCGGGCTCGAATTCGACAAATGGGGCCTGCCGAAGCTGGACGAGGTCACGCACCAGTCCACCATCCCGAATGTCTTCTTCGGCGGCGACGCGGCCTTCGGGCCGAAGAACATCATCTGGGCCGTGGCGCATGGCCATGCCGCGGCGATCTCCATCGACCTCTTCTGCCGCGGCGAGGATGTGCGGGACCGTCCCCCTGAGGGCATGCAACTCGTCAGCCAGAAGATGGGCATCCATGAATGGAGCTATGACAACGACGTCTCGCTCGACCTGCGGTACAAGGTGCCGCATGCCGAGGACGAGGTGGCGCTGCGCGACATCACGCTGGAGGTCGAGCTCGGCTACGACCGGGAGCTGGCCTTCAAGGAGGCCCAGCGCTGCCTGAACTGCGACGTGCAGACGGTCTTCGCCAGCAGCCTCTGCATCGAATGCGATGCCTGCGTCGATATCTGCCCGGTGGACTGCATCACCTTCACCGAGAACGGGGAGGAGCAGGAACTGCGCACGCGCCTGAAGGCGCCGGCGCTCAACCTCGAGCAGGCGCTCTATGTCCAGGACGGGCTGAAGACCGGCCGCGTCATGGTCAAGGACGAGGATGTCTGCCTGCATTGCGGCATGTGCGCCGAGCGCTGCCCGACAGGCGCCTGGGACATGCAGAAATTCCTGCTCGAAGCCGCCAAGGCCGCGCGCCCCGTGCCGGCCCTGGCCGCGGAGTGACCGAGATGCCGCGTGACGCCACCAACGACTTCGTCGTCAAATTCGCCAATGTCAACGGCTCGGGCTCGGCCAGCGCCAACCAGCTCTTCGCCAAATCCATCCTGCGGATGGGCATCCCCATCGCCTCGCGCAACATCTTCCCCTCCAACATCCAGGGCCTGCCCACCTGGTTCGAGGTGCGGGTGAGCGGCGAGGGCCATCTGGGCCGGCGCGGTGGCGTGGACCTGATGGTCGCCATGAATCCGCAGACCTGGGACCGCGACATCGCGGAGATCGATCCGGGCGGGTATCTGCTGTACGACAGCACGCGACCCATGCCGGCCTCGCGCTTCCGGGACGACATCCAGGTCATCGGCATCCCGCTGACCCAGATCTGCAACGCCAACTACACCGATGCCCGGCAGCGCCAGCTGCTGAAGAACATCATGTATGTCGGCGCGCTCTCCGCCCTGCTGAACATCGAGCCGGCGGTGATCGAGCAGCTCCTCGCCGAGCAGTACAAGGGCAAGGAGAAGCTGGCCAAGCCGAACCGCGACGCCTTCCATATGGGCCGCGACTGGGCGCTGGAGAACCTGCAATGCCCGCTCGGGCTGCAGCTGCAGCGGGCGGATGCCGTTGGCAACCGGATCTATGTGGAGGGGAATGCCGCCGCCGCGCTCGGTGCCGTCTATGGCGGGGCGACGGTCTGCGCCTGGTATCCCATCACCCCCTCCACCTCGCTGGCCGAGGCCTTCGAGCGCCACTGCAAGCGCCTGCGGACGGAGCCCGAGACGGGCAGGAAGCGCTATGCCATCGTGCAGGCGGAGGACGAGCTTGCCTCGATCGGTGTCGTCATCGGTGCCGCCTGGAACGGGGCGCGGGCCTTCACCGCGACGTCCGGCCCCGGCATCTCGCTGATGCAGGAATTCGTGGGTCTCGCCTATTTTGCCGAGATCCCGGCGGTCATCTTCGATGTCCAGCGCGCCGGGCCCAGCACCGGCATGCCGACCCGCACGCAGCAATCGGACCTGCTCTCGGCCGCCTATGCCAGCCATGGCGACACCAAGCATGTCGTCCTGCTGCCCGAGGATCCGCGGGAGTGCTTCGATTTCGGCGCCGCCTCCTTCGACCTGGCGGACCGGCTGCAGACGCCCGTCTTCGTGCTGCTCGACCTCGATATCGGCATGAATGACTGGCTCTGCGAGCCCTTCGCCTGGGATGACAGCCGCAGGCTCGACCGCGGCAAGGTGATGACGGCCGAGGAGCTGGAGGCCGGCCGCACCTTCGGGCGCTATCTCGACACGGACGGGGACGGCATTCCCTACCGTACCTATCCGGGCACCCACCCTTCCAAGGGCGCCTTCTTCACCCGTGGCACCTCGCGCGACCGCTTCGCCAAATACACCGAGGTGGGCGCGGCCTATGTCGACAACATGCAGCGGCTGCTGAAGAAGTTCGAGACGGCGAAGTCCCTGGTCCCGCACCCGGTGGAGCGCCGCGCCGCCGAGCCGACCCGGACGGGCGTGATCTACTACGGCAGTTCCTCGGCCGCGATGAAGGAGGCGCTCTCGGCGCTGGAGAAGGACGGGATTCATCTCGACGCGCTCCGCATCCGCGCCTTCCCCTTCCATGACGACGTCCTGGACTTCATCGCCCGCCATGACCGGGTCTTCGTGGTGGAGCAGAACCGCGACGCCCAGCTTCGCACCCTGATCATGACGGAGGGGAATGTGGACCCCGCCCGGCTGATCCCCATCCTCCACTATGACGGCACGCCGATCACCGCGCGCTTCATCCGCGCGGCGATCGCGGATCGCGCCTCGGCGATGCAGGTCGTCCCCATCGGAGCCGCCGCGGAATGAGCTTCCTTCCCAAGCCCAAGCTGCACCACCCGAAGCTGCCCACGAACGAGCTCGGCTTCACCCGGCGCGACTACGAGGGGGCGATCAGCACCCTCTGCGCCGGCTGCGGGCACGACTCAATCTCGGCGGCCATCATCCAGGCCTGCTGGGAGCTCTCGATCGAGCCGCACCGGGTCGCCAAGATGTCCGGCATTGGCTGCTCCTCCAAGACGCCGGACTACTTCCTCGGCGCCTCGCACGGCTTCAATTCCGTGCACGGGCGCATGCCGAGCGTGCTGACCGGCGCCAACCTGGCGAACCGCGACCTGATCTATCTCGGCGTCTCGGGCGATGGCGACAGCGCCTCCATCGGCTTCGGCCAGTTCGCGCACAGCATCCGCCGCGCCGTGAACATGACCTATATCGTCGAGAACAACGGCGTATACGGGCTCACCAAGGGCCAGTTCTCCGCCACCTCAGACAAGGGTTCCAAGGCCAAGAAGGGCGCGGTCAACACCGACGAGGCGATCGACCTGGTCGGCATCGCGCTCCAGCTTGGCGCCACCTATGTCGCCCGCAGCTTCTCCGGCGACAAGGCGCAGCTCGTCCCGCTCATCAAGGGGGCGCTGCGGCATCCCGGCCCGGCCTTCATCGACTGCATCAGCCCGTGCGTGGCCTTCAACAATCATGAGGGCTCGACCAAGAGCTACGACTTCGTCCGCGAGCACAACGAGGCGATGAACCAGCTCGACGTCATCCTGGGGCGGGAACCGATCACCACGGATTACGCCCCGGGCGAGGTGCGGGAGGTGACGCAGCATGACGGCAGCATCCTCCGGCTGCGCAAGCTGCATGAGGAGTACGACCCGACCGACCGCGTCGCCGCCATGCACCACCTGCATGAGCGGAAGGCAGCGGGCGAGATCGTGACCGGTCTGCTCTATATCGATCCGGACCCCGAGGACCTGCACTCGAATCTCGGCACGGTCGAACTGCCGCTGAACCGGCTGGACGATGCGGCGCTGGTGCCGGGCGCCGCGGCGCTGGAGAAGATCAACGCCGCGCTGCGGTGAGACGCGTGCGAGGGGGCCCTGCCCCCTCCGCGCTCCGTTTCTCCTCCCCCCCGCCGGGCCTCGCCCTGGACAAGCCGGATGGCGGGGCACAGGCGCCAAGCTGGCCTGACGCCACAGAGAAGCGGCAGCGATGGCGCTGAGGCTTGTTCAACGGGGCATGCGCCCCTTGCCTCGGCCGGCCGCGTTCCCCGGGCCATTGACCCGCCCCGGCCGCCGCGCAAGTTTCCCCACCCCTGCTACCCGGGAGGAGTATCACCATGGCCGAGGCCTTTATCTGCGACGCCGTCCGCACCCCGATCGGCCGCTATGCCGGCGGCCTGGCCCCGGTCCGCGCCGATGACTTGGCGGCGATCCCGCTGCGGGCGTTGAAGGAGCGCAACCCGGGCGTCGACTGGGCGGCGGTGGAGGACGTGATCTTCGGCTGCGCCAACCAGGCCGGCGAGGACAACCGCAACGTCGCCCGCATGGCCCTGCTGCTGGCCGGCCTGCCGGACAGCATCCCCGGCAGCACCGTGAACCGCCTCTGCGGCTCCGGCATGGATGCCGTGGGCATCGCCGCCCGCGCCATCAAGGCCGGCGAGGCCGACCTCATGCTGGCCGGCGGCGTCGAGAGCATGACCCGCGCGCCCTATGTCCAGGGCAAGCAGGCCGAGCCCTTCGGCCGCGCGCCGGAGATCTACGACACCACCATCGGCTGGCGCTTCGTGAACCCGAAGATGAAGGCGCAATACGGCGTCGATTCCATGCCGGAGACGGCCGAGAACGTGGCGCAGGACTTCCAGGTCTCCCGCGCCGACCAGGACGCCTTTGCCTGGCGCTCCCAGCAGCGGGCCGGCAAGGCCATGTCCGGCGGCCGCTTCGCGCAGGAGATCGTCGCGGTGGAGATCCCCCGCCGCAAGGGCGACCCGGTCCGGGTGGAGCAGGACGAGCACCCCCGCCCCGACACGACGCTGGAGGCGCTGGCGAAGCTCCCCACCCCCTTCCGCAAGGAAGGCGGCAGCGTGACGGCCGGCAATGCCAGCGGCGTGAATGACGGCGCCTGCGGCATCATCATCGCCTCCGAGGCGGCGGTGAAGAAATATGGGCTCACGCCGCGCGCCCGCGTCATCGCCGCGGCGACCGCTGGCGTCGCGCCGCGCATCATGGGCTTCGGCCCGGCCCCGGCGACCCGCAAGGTGCTGGAGAAGGCGGGGCTCACCCTCTCCGAGATCGACATCATCGAACTGAACGAGGCCTTCGCCGCCCAGGCGCTGGCGGTGACGCGGGATCTCGGTCTGCCGGATGATGCGGAGCACGTGAACCCCAACGGCGGCGCCATCGCGCTCGGCCATCCGCTCGGCATGTCCGGCGCGCGGCTGGTGCAGACGGCGGTGCAGGAGTTGCAGAACCGCAAGGCGCGCTACGCCCTGACCACCATGTGCATCGGCGTGGGGCAGGGTATCGCGATGGTGGTCGAGCGGGTCTGAGCCCGCCTGGAGGGGGGCCTCAGGCCCCCCCTCCAGACCACCCCGGCCAGGCCAGAACCTGGCCTGGACCGGCGTGAGTCCAGGGAGGAGGGAAGAATGTTCTGCCAACTCGGCGACATCGCCATCCATGCGCAGGTCGAGGGTCCGGCCGATGCGCCGCCGGTGCTGCTGCTGCACTCCCTCGGGACGACGCTGCACATGTGGGACCCGCAGGCGGCGGCACTGGCCCGGCGCCACCGCGTCATCCGCATGGACATGCGCGGCCACGGCCTCACCGAGGCCCCTGAAGGTCCCTACAGCATGGCCATGCTGGCGCAGGACGCGCTGGCGCTGCTGGACGCGCTCGGCATCGAGCGCGCGCATGTCGGCGGCGTCTCCATCGGCGGCCGCATCGCCCTGCAGATGGCGGCCATGGCACCGCAGCGCGTCCTCTCCCTCATGCCCTGCGACACCGCGCTGGAATTCGGCGGTGCCGCCGGCTGGCAGGAACGCATCGACATGGTGACCGCCGGCGGCGTCCGTGCGGTGGCGGACATGACCATGGGCCGCTGGGTGCTCGACCAGTCCCTCGCCTCCTCCAAGGGGCTGCGGCGCATGCTGGTGGGCACCGATCCACAGGGATGGCTCGGCTGTGCCATGGCGCTCCGGGACTGCACGGCGGCCGATATCCTCGGGAAGATCGCCTGCCCCACCACCGTGGTGGTCGGGGACCGCGACCCCTCGACGCCGCCCAGCGCCGCGCAGGCAATCCAGGCAGCGATCCCCGGCAGCACCCTGGTGACGATTAGGGACGCCGCGCACATCCCGAATCTCGAGCAGGAGCACGCCATGACTCGCGCCATCCTGCAGCACATGGAAGCCGTCACCGCCCTGCCAGCCACGGCGGCGGAGGCCGGCCTGGTCATGCGCAGGCGCGTGCTGGGGGAGGCGCATGTCGCGCGCTCCGAAGCCGCGCTGACGCCGCTGGATGCGCCCTTCCGCGACTTCATCCTGGAAGGCGTCTGGGGCCGCGTCTGGACCCGCCCGGGCCTCTCGGTGCGCGACCGCAGCCTGCTCTGCCTCGGCATCCTCTCCGCCCTGCACCACCATGACGAGTTCCGCCTGCATGTGCGGGCCACGAGGAACACCGGCGTGACGCCGGAGGAGATCGCGGAGGTGCTGCTGCAGGTCGCCGCCTATGCCGGCGTGCCGAGCGCCAACACCGCCCTCCGCATCGCCAAGGAAACGCTGAACGAGATGGAAGGCTGACCGCGACATGCCCGTGAACCCGGCCGACAGCCCCGTCCTCGGCGCACTCTACGGCACGGATGCCATGCGTGCGGCGATGGGGGAGCGCGCCTTCCTCGCCCGCATGCTGGAGGTGGAGGCGGCCCTCGCCCGCGCCCAGGCGCGGCTCGGCATCGTGCCGGAGGCGGCGGCCAGGGCCATCACCGCCGCCGCCGATGTGGACCGGCTGGACCTGCCGGCGCTGGCGGCGGCCACGCGCAACACCGGCTACCCCGTGGTCGGGCTGGTGAAGCAGCTCTCGGCCCTGGCGGGACCGGAGGCCGGACGCTGGACGCATTGGGGCGCCACCACCCAGGACATCATGGACACGGCCGTGGTGCTGCAGGTGCGGGAGGGCCTGGCGCTGATCGGGGCGGAGCTGGAAGCGGTGATCGGCGGCCTCGCCCGCATGGCCCGCACGCACCGCTCCACCGTCATGGCGGGGCGCACCCATCTGCAGCACGCCCTGCCCGTGACCTTCGGCTACAAGGCGGCCGTCTGGCTCTCGCCCCTCATCACCATGCGGGAGCGCCTGACGCAGTTGCGCCCGCGCGTCGAGAAGCTGCAATTCGGCGGCGCCGCCGGCACCCTCGCCTCGCTCGGCGACCAGGGGCTCGCGGTGCAGGCGGGGCTGGCGCAGGAACTCGGCCTCGCCCAGCCCGACATCCCCTGGCATGTCGCGCGGGACGGTCTGGCGGAGGCGGTATCCTTTCTCGGCCTCCTCTGCGGGTCGCTCTCGAAGATCGCCACCGACGTGATCCTGCTGATGCAGACCGAGGTGGCGGAGGTGGCGGAGCCACACCAGGAGGGGCGCGGCGGCTCCTCCACCATGCCGCAGAAGCGCAACCCGATCTCCTGCGAGTACATCATCGCCCAGAGCCGCGGCGTGCATGCGCTGGTGCCGCAGATGCTGGCCGCCATGGCGCAGGACCAGGAGCGCGGGACAGGGCCCTGGCAGGCGGAGCCGCTGGCTGTGGGCCAGGCCTTCCTGCTGGCGCATGGCGCCCTCGCCTGCGCCCGGGTCCTGGCCGAGGGGCTCACGGTCGATCCGGCCCGGATGCGCCGCAACCTGGAGAGCACCGGCGGGCTGATCGTGGCGGAGGCGGTGATGATGGGGCTCGCCCCTGCCATCGGCCGGGGCGAGGCGCATCACGTCGTCCACCATGCCTGCGACGTCGCCCTGGCGGAAGGCGTGCCGCTGGCCGAGGCCCTGCTGCGCGACCCGCAGGTGGCCGGGAAGCTGCCGCGGGCGGAGATCGAAAGGCTGACCGACCCGGCCGGCTATCTCGGCGCCGCGGCGGCCTTCGTGGACCGGGTCCTAGCGCGGGTCTGATCGCCGACGCACCGGGATGCAACCGCTTGTCGCCGGGAGAGGGGGCAATCGCGTGCCAGCGATTCTGCTGCCGGGGTTCGTTCGTCGGGCAGGTCACGCCTCTTCCGGGCCTCTTTCGGTCCTCGCGCCTGCGGCAAATCCCGCGCCCTTCCCTCCTCCCTGGTGCTAGATCAGCATGCCTTACTGACCTACCCAGCCCGGAAGGACCCGCGATGAGGGAAGTGCATGTCGTCCGCCACCCGCTGGTGCAGCACAAGCTGACGCTCATGCGGCAGGTGGAACGCTCGACCCAGGGTTTCCGCCGCCTGCTGAACGAGATCGGCATGCTGCTGGCCTATGAGGTCACGCGCGACCTGCCGCTCGAAAATGTGGAGATCGAGACGCCGCTCACGCCCATGAAGTCGCCGCTGCTGGCGGGCAAGAAGCTGGTCTTCGCGCCCATCCTGCGCGCCGGCATGGGCTTCGTGGACGGCATGCTGGACCTCGTTCCCTCCGCCCGTGTCGCGCATATCGGCCTCTACCGCGATCCGAAGACGCTGCAGGCGGTGGAGTACTACTTCAAGGCCCCGCCGGATGTGGCGGAGCGGCTGGTGATCGTGCTCGATCCCATGCTTGCCACCGCCAACAGCGCGGTCGCGGCGATCGACCGGCTGAAGGAGCGTGGCTGCCACGACCTGCGCCTGGTCTGCCTGCTGGCGGCGCCGGAGGGGATCGAGCGTTTCCATGGCGCGCATCCCGAGGTGCCGATCTGGACGGCGGCGATCGACAGCCATCTGAACGAGCATGGCTACATCGTGCCGGGCCTTGGCGATGCCGGCGACAGGATGTTCGGAACGCGGTGACGGCGGTGCGGCAGGAGGCCCAACCCCGGCCGCCGGAAAACGCGCACCGGCCACTGCGGTAGGTCACGGCGTGCCGCCGCAGCGCCTGGCCGGAACCATCGCCTCCCGGCTGGCCTGCGCCATCGGTTGGGAACAGCCCCGCTACCCGCCTTGCCCCGTCACGGCAGGCACGGGCGCGGTCCCGCGCCGCAGGGCGCAGACCGCAACGGGCCGGCTGCCATCCGTTGACGATTACCGGCCGCCGCCGCAGGCTCCGGCCCGCAAGCAAGCCGGCCGCGCTGCCGGCCGCGAGGAGGAGACCCATGGCCTATACCCAGATTGCCGTGGAGCGGCGCGGCGCCGTCGCCTGGCTGTTCCACGACCGCCCCGAGATGCGCAATGCCGAGAGCAGCGTGCTGCTCGATGAGCTCGACCAGGCGCTGCGCGAGGCGAGCGGGGATGACGCGGTCCGCGTCATCGTCATCGCCGGCAAGGGCGAGCATTTCTCCGCCGGCCATGACCTGAAGGAGGGCCAGGAGAAGCGCCAGGGCTTCTCGGTGGAGCAGCGCTGGGCCTATGAGGAGAAGCGCTACCTCGAATACTCCTTGCGGATCTGGGACTGCCCGAAGCCGACCATCGCCGCCGTGCAGGGCGCCTGCATCGCGGGCGGCTTCATGGTGGCGAACATGTGCGACATGATCGTCGCCTCCGAGGACGCCTTCTTCGCCGATCCGGTCTGCAAGACCCTGGCCGCCTCGGCGGTCGAGGTGCTGATGCATCCCTATGTCATGGGCCTGCGCGCCGCGAAGGAGTTCCTCTTCACCGGCCGCCGCATGGGTGCCGCCGAGGCGCATCGCGTGGGCATGGTGAACCGCGTGGTGCCCCGGGCGGAGCTGGAGGCGGCAACCCAGGCCCTGGCCGAGGACATCGCCTCGGCGCCGCCCTTTGCCATCAAGCTGACCAAGCGCTCCCTGAACCGCGCTGCCGACATGCAGGGCTTCCGGGACGCAATCAACGCGCATTTCGACACGCACCAGCTGGCGCATGTGACAGAGGAGTTCCGCCGCACGCGGGAAGCCGGGCTGGCCGCTGCCATCGCGCGCGGGAAGGCGCAGACCGCGGCGTGACGCGAAGGGGGGCGCCTGCCGCGCCCCCCGATGCGGTCAGGTCTTCCGCACGCCCCAGAAGACCGGGAAGCCGCGCGAGACGCCGGTGACATTGGTGCGGTAGGCCGTCGGCTGGATGTACTGGCCGAGCGGGATGCTGGGCAGGACCTGCATGGCCTGCACCTGCAGGTCGCGGCAGATCGCCTGCTGCGCCTTCAGGTCCGGCGCGTCGAACCAGGCATTGCGCAGGTCCTCCAGCCTCTGGTCGACGCACCAGCCGGGCCAGGAGGACGGGTCATTGCCGTTGCCGCGCATCGCGAAGTGGTTGGACGGGTCGATGTGGTCCACGCCCTCCCAGCCGGTATTGAAGCAGGACCAGCCGCCCTGCTCGAGCGGGCCGCGGTTGCTGCGCCGCTGCAGCATGGTGCCCCAGTCGGTGGCGACGTAGTCGACATTGATGCCGATCTTCGCCATGGCATCCGCCGCGATCTCGCCGATCGCCTTGAACTGCGGATAGTCCGTGGCGACCAGCATCGCGACCTTCTGGCCGCCATAGCCGGCCTGCGCCAGCAGGCGCCTGCCCCTGGCGTAGTCGCGCGGCCCCTTCAACGGCTCGAGCCCCGCCTCGCTCGCCAGCGGCGTGTTCGGGCAGAAGACGCCATGGGGCACGTGGTACATGGCGGCGTCGTCGCCGACGATCGCCTGCATGAAGTCGGTCTGGCTGAAGGCGTAGAGCAGCGCCTGCCGGGCCTCCGGCTTGTCGAAGGGCGCCTGCAGGTGGTTCAGGCGCATCATGTTGACGTTGCCGGACGGGTTGATCACCTCGATCTTCACGCGGCGGTCGCGCTTCAGCAGCGGCAGCAGGTCATGGGTCGGGTTCTCCCACCAGTCCTGCTCGCCCTGCTGCAAGGCGGCAACCTTGGTGGCAGCATCCGGAATTGTGGTCCACTCGACACGGTCGAAATGCACGACCTTGGGGCCGGCGAGCCAATCCGTGGTGCCGCTGCCGCGCGGGACGTATTTGTCGAACCTGACATAGACATTGCGCGAACCCGGCACCCGTTCCTGCGCCAGGAAGCGGAAGGGACCGCTGCCGATGATCTCGGGGACCATCCTGAACGGATCGGTATTCGCCAGCCGCTCCGGCATCATCGCCGGCATGGGTGAGCCGACCTTGCCCAGCGCATCCGGCAGAAGCGGGAAGGGCCGCTTCAGCCGGAAGACGATGCGGCGGTCATCCGGCGCCGAGAGTTCCTCGGTCGCCGCCATCAGTGCGCCGCCCAGCGCATCGCGCTTCGACCAGCGGCGGATGGAGGCGACGCAGTCGCGCGCCGTCACCCGCTCCCCATCATGCCAGAACAGCCCTTCGCGCAGGGTCAAGGTCCAGAGCCTGCCGTCATTCCCGACCACATGGCCTTCGACCATCTGCGGCGTGGCGCGGTAATGGCTGTCCATGCCGTAGAGCGTGTCGAAGACCATCTGGCCGTGCCCGCGCGTGACATAGGCGAGCGAGCCATGCGGGTCCGTGACGGAGAGATCGATCTGCGGGATGAAGCGCATCAGCCTGGCGCCCTGGGCGAGGGCGAGGCCGGGAGCAGCGAGGCTGCCCGCGGCGGCCGCAAGGAAGTCGCGGCGCTTCACGGGGTGCTGTCCTGGTGGGGTGCGGTCACGGCATTCTCCTGACGGGAAGCGGACCGGCGATTTCCTCGTTCGGGCAGGCTAGCAGGGGTAGTTGCAGCGCGCCAATGGGGTTGGCTGCCCGGGACGCACCTGTCCGGACCACGCCGCCGGACGGCGGAACCGAGGCGAACCGCCCCGTCCGGCAGGGAGCGCGCGCCGAACAGCCCGGGCCCTGCCCATCGGCGCGAAGGTTTCGCCATGCAGGGGTCCGGGGCCGGTTCGGCCCCGGCGATGGGGGACCAAGGGGGGGGGCAGTGCCCCCCCTCGCTTCATGCGGCCTTCGGCAGGTCCGCCGGCACCGACCGGATCAGGTGGTCGAAGGCCGAGAGCGCCGCCTTGGCGCCCTCGCCCATGGCGATGATGATCTGCTTGTAGGGCACGGTGGTCGCGTCGCCCGCGGCGAAGACGCCCGGCAGGCTGGTGCGGCCGGCCGCGTCCACCTCGATCTCGCCGCGCGGGCTGAGCGCGACCGTGCCCTTCAGCCACTCCGTGTTCGGCACCAGGCCGATCTGCACGAAGATGCCCTCCAGGTCGATCCGGTGCGCCTCGCCCGTCACGCGGTTCTTGTAGGAGAGGCCGGTGACCTTGCTGCCGTCGCCATGCACCTCGGTGCTCTGGGCCGAGACCAGGATGGTGACGTTCGGCAGGGAGCGGAGCTTCGCCTGCAGCACCGCATCGGCGCGCAGCTTGCCGTCGAACTCCACCAGCGTGACATGCGCCACGATGCCGGCCAGGTCGATCGCCGCCTCGACGCCGGAGTTGCCGCCGCCGATCACCGCCACGCGCTTGCCCTTGAAGAGCGGCCCGTCGCAATGCGGGCAATAGGCGACGCCCTTGTTGCGGTACTCGGCCTCGCCCGGCACGCCCATCTGCCGCCAGCGGGCGCCGGTCGAGAGGATGACCGTCCTCGCCGACAGCGTCGCGCCGCTCGCCAGTTCCACCCGCGTGAAGCCATCCGTCCCGGGGATGAGCTTCGTCGCGGTCTGCAGGTTCATGATCTCGACGTCATAGTCCTTGACGTGCTGCTCCAGCGCCGCGGCCATCTTTGGCCCCTCGGTATGGGGGACGGAGATGAAATTCTCGATCGCCATGGTGTCCAGCACCTGGCCACCGAAGCGCTCCGCCGCGATGCCGGTGCGGATGCCCTTGCGCGCGGCATAGACCGCGGCCGCGGCGCCAGCCGGGCCGCCGCCCACCACCAACACGTCGAAGGGCGCGGCGTTCTTCAGCTTCTCGGCAGCGCGGGCCTCGGCGCCGGTGTCGATCTTCGCCAGGATCTGCTCGAGGCTCATCCGCCCCTGGGCGAAGGGCTGGCCGTTCAGGTAGACGCTGGGCACCGCCATGACCTGGCGCGCCTCGACCTCGGCCTGGAACAGCGCGCCGTCGATCGCGACATGCCGGATGCGCGGGTTCAGCGCCGCCATCAGGTTCAGCGCCTGCACCACATCCGGGCAGTTCTGGCAGGAGAGGGAGAAATAGGTCTCGAAGAGGAACTCGCCCTCGAGCGCCTTGATCTGCGCGATCGTCTCGGCGCTCTCCTTCGGCGGGTGGCCGCCCACCTGCAGCAGGGCCAGGATCAGCGAGTTGAACTCATGCCCCATCGGCAGGCCGGCGAAGCGGAGGCCGATCTCCGTGCCGACGCGGTTGATGGCGAAGGAGGGCTTCCGCGCATCGTCGTCGCGGCGGACATAGGTGATGTTGTCCGAGAGGGAGGCGATGTCCTGAAGCAGCGCCAGCAGCTCCTGCGACTTCGCACCGTCATCGAGGCTGGCGACCAGTTCGATCGGCTGCGTGATGCGGGCGAAATAGCCCTGCAACTGCGTCTTCAGGTTGGCGTCCAGCATGGCGATGGCTCTCAGCTGCGTCTTGGGAGTGCGGCCGGCCGGGCCCGGCCTGTGGCCGGGCCCGGGGCCTGTCATGGACGGCGGGGTCGCCTGATCCTCAGATCTTGCCGATCAGGTCCAGCGAGGGGGCCAGGGTCTTCTCGCCCTCCTGCCACTTGGCCGGGCAGACCTCGCCCGGATGGGCATGGACGTACTGGGCGGCCTTGATCTTGCGGAGCAGCTCATTGGCGTCGCGGCCGATGCCGCCAGCGGTGATCTCGACCACCTGGATCCTGCCATTCGGGTCGATCACGAAGGTGCCGCGGTCGGCGAGGCCGGCCTCCTCGATCAGCACGCCGAAGTTGCGGCTGATCACATGGGTCGGGTCGCCGATCATGGTGTACTCGATCTTAGCGATCGCCGGGCTGGTGTCGTGCCAGGCCTTGTGGGCGAAGTGGGTGTCGGTGGAGACGCTGTAGATTTCCACGCCGAGCTGCTGGAAGGTGCCGTAGTTGTTCTGCAGGTCCTCCAGCTCCGTCGGGCAGACAAAGGTGAAGTCGGCGGGGTAGAAGAAGACGACGGACCACTTGCCGCGGAAGTCGGCCTCGGTCACCTTGATGAACTTGCGGTTCTTGTAGGCGGTCGCCTTGAAGGGCAGCACTTCGGTGTTGATGAGGGACATGTCGGTCTCCGCTGGTTGGACCCCGCCGGGGTCCGTGGCGGGACCGGACGTAGCGAGAATAAGTGAGCGGGAGAAACGCAAAATTTCGATCTGATCAATCGTAAAATTCGATTAATCTAGGACCATGAAGGTCCTGCCCACCCTGCGCCAGCTCCGCTACCTCGTGGCCGTCGTCGAGCGCTGCCATTTCGGCCAGGCGGCCGAGGCCTGCCTCGTCAGCCAGTCCACCCTCAGCGCCGGCATCCAGGAACTGGAGGAACTGCTGGGCGCGCCGCTGCTCGAACGGACGAAGCGCAGCGTGGTCCCGACGCCGCTCGGGCGGGAGATCGCGGCGCGGGCCAAGGCCCTGCTGACCGGGGCGGAGGAACTGGTGGATGCCGCCCAGGCGGCGAAGGAGCCGATGGCCGGCCCCTTGCACCTCGGTGTCATCCCGACCGTCGGGCCCTTCCTGGTGCCGCGCGCCATGCCGGCGCTGCGGGCAGCCTTCCCGGCGCTGAAGCTCTACCTGCGGGAGGACCAGACGGTCCGGCTGCTGGCGCAGCTGAATGCCGGGGAGCTGGATACCGTGGTGCTGGCCCTGCCCTTCCCCACGGAGGATGTCGAGACGCTGGAGATCGCGCGGGACCGTTTCTGGGTGGTCTGCCCGCCCGGCCATCGGCTCTGCTCGGCACAGGCCGCCAGCGCCGCGGATATGGCGCCCGAGGATCTGCTGCTGCTGGAGGACGGGCATTGCCTGCGCGACCATGCGCTTGCCGCCTGCGCGCTGGAGGGCGGGCGGCGCAGCGCCGCCTTCCAGGGCACCAGCCTGCACACCCTGGTGCAGATGGTGGCGAACGGCCTGGGCGTGACCCTGCTGCCGGAGATGGCGCTGGAAGCGGGGATCCTGCGCGGGCTGGAGGTCTCGGCCCTGCCGCTGTCCGGCGAGGCGCCCTGGCGCCGCATCGGCCTCGCCTGGCGGCGCAGTTCCGGCCGCAAGGAGACCTTCCGGCGCCTGGCCGCGGCGTTGCAGGCGGAGATGGAGCCGCGGCCGCCCCCTGGCTGACCGGATGGCCCACGCGCCTGGCAGGCATCGCTTTCATGGGCCGGTGCTTTCGCAGCCGGCTTGGCCCTTCCTGCGACTGGCATCGCGCGCAGGTCGGCGCCATGCGCCGATGCCGTGGCGGCGCCGGGCCGGATGTCATGGGGGCCGGTGCGAGGTCCCATCAGGATTGCAGCCCGCCCTGGCCCGGCGCCCGAATCGGCCTGCCCTGGATGCGGCGGCCCGATGAGCCGGGGCATCCTCCACCCGGGAGGCCCACTGCCGGCCGGATACGCAGGAAGGGGCCACGGCAGCCCGCATCGGTCGGCCAGCCCGGCCCGGCTGTGCTCCCGGCGCCACGCCACCGTGGCGGATGCATGGCCGATGCATCGCGCGGGTGTTTCCAGGCGGGCCGGTCGGGGAGTAGGGAGAGCGCCATGATTCCCGCCCCCAGACGCCGGAGTGCCGCCGCGTGATCACGCTCACCCATGGCATGGTCCTCGCCGCCGGCCTCGGCCTGCGGATGCGGCCGCTGACCGAGACCACCGCCAAGCCGCTGCTGCACCTGGATGGCCGCAGCCTGCTGGACCATGCGCTGGACCGCTTGGCCGCGGCCGGCATCGGGCAGGCGGTGGTGAATGCGCATTGGCATGCCGACCAGGTGGCGGCGGCGGTGGCCGGCCGCACCAGGCCGCGCGTCACCCTGCAACGGGAAGAGGTGCTGCTGGAAACCGGCGGCGGCGTGGCCAGGGCCCTGCCGCTGCTGGGCGAGGGGCCCTTCGCCGTGGTGAATGGCGATGCCATGTGGCTGGACGGGCCGCGCCAGGCCCTGGCCCGCCTGGCCGCCGCCTTCGACCCGGAGCAGATGGACGGGCTGCTGCTGGTGGTCCGCAGCGCCCAGGTCGAGGGCGATATCGGCCGCGGCGACTTCCTGCTCGACCCGCTCGGGCGGGTCCGGCGGCCGAAGGAGCGGGAGATGGCCCCCTATGTCTTCGCCGGGGTGCAGATCCTCTCTCCCGCCCTGGTGCGCGATGTTCCGGACGGGCCTTTCAGTCTCAACATCCTCTATGATCGGGCCATCGAATCGGGGCGGCTCTACGCGCTGGTGCATGACGGGGTCTGGTTCCATCTCTCGACGCCGGCCGATCTGGAACGGGCCGAGGCCGCGATGCGGGCGGGCCTGGTCCGCGCGCTGTTCTGAGACAAGGCACGTCATCGCCCTGCGTCCCGTCGCATCCCCATCCGTCATGGTCGGCCCCCGGTCCGCCTCGGGGGCCGCTCCGGCCCCGCCTGCGCCGCCCATCCCGGGCCCGCGCCTGAGGACAGGGCGCGGCGCCTGCCCACCTGTCGCGGTGCCGCGCGGATGAACCTCTTCGACATCCCGGCGCACCTGCCCTTCCTGGATTGCCTCGCCGCCGGCGTGCTGCGCGCCGTGCCGGGCGATGCGCCGGAGCGGCTCTCCCGCGTCACCATCCTGCTGCCGACCCGGCGCTCCGCCCGCGCGCTGCGCGTCGCCTTCCTGCGCGCGGCCGTCGCGCCGGAGGCGCGCGGGCACGACCATGGCCGGGCGCTGCTGCTGCCGCGCATGCGGGCGCTGGCCGGCCTCTCCACCGAGGATGCGGACGAGCTCGCCCTGCCCGCCCTGCTCGACCTGCCGCCCGCGGTCGATCCGCTGCGGCGCCAGGCGGTGCTGGCCGGCTTCATCTCCCGCCTGCCGAAGGAGCGCGGCGGCCCGGCGACGCCGGAACAGGCCTGGTCGCTGGCCGGTGCCCTGGCGACGCTGCTGGATGAGATCGCCCTCGAGGAACCCGACCTCGACCGGCTGGCGGAAAGCCCGCCCGAGGCGCTGAACGACCATTGGCTGGAACGCCTGGCCGCGCTGGTGCCGGAGACGCATGCGGCGCACTGGCAGATCACCCTGACCTTCCTGCGCGGCGTCATGGCCGCCTGGCAGGGCTGGCTGGCGCAGGAGGGGCTGCTCGATATCGGCATGCGCCGGGCACAGGCGCTGCGGGCGCAGACCCGCCATTGGCAGGCGGAGCCGCCGAAGGATCCCGTCATCGCCGCCGGCATCGGCGTCGGCGGCACCATCCCGGCCGCCGAGGAACTGCTCCGGGTGGTCGCGACCGAGTTGCCGCGCGGCCATGTGGTCCTGCACGGGCTGGATGCCGGCAGCGCCGAGGAGCGGGTCTGGAACGCCATCCGCGAGGCGCCGACGCATCCCTTCTGCGGCCAGCAGCGCCTGCTGCACCGGCTGGGCGCGACGCGGGAGGACGTGAAGCGCTGGCCCGGCTGCACGCCGGAGGATGCGGTGGCACTGGCCGCGCCCGCCGGCCGCCCGGTGCTGCTCGGCATGGCGCTGCGCCCGGCCGAGGGCCTGCCCGCCTGGCAGTCCCGCCGCCCCTCCGAATGGCGCCCGGCGATGGAGGGCCTCTCCCAGCTCACCGCCCCCGATGCCCAGGCCGAGGCGGTGGCGATCGCCCTGACGCTGCGCGAGGCGCTGGAGGATCCGAAGGCGCGTGCCGCCCTGGTCACGCCGGACCGCGACCTGGCCCGCCGGGTCTCGGCCGAACTCGCCCGGCATGGCGTGACCGCCGATGATTCGGCCGGCGAGCCGCTGGGCGAGACGCCGGCCGGCGCCTTCCTGCGGCTGCTCACCCGCATGGCCGCCGCCGGGCTGGCGCCGGTGCCGCTGCTCGCCGCGCTGAAGCACCCGCTCTGCGCCGGAGGGTGGGAGCGGCCGCGCTGGGTCTCCGCGGTGCGGCGGCTGGAAGTGGCGGCGCTGCGCGGGGCGCGGCCGGCGCCCGGCCTCGAGGGCCTGCGCGCTGCGGCCCGCGCCGGGCTGCGGCATGAGCGGCAGGCCGAGGCGCTGGCCGAGGTCATGGCGCTGCTCGATGTGCTGGAGGCGGCGCTCGGCGACTTCGCCGCTCTGCCGGAGGGCGAGGCGCGGCCGCCGGCCGACCTGCTGGCGGCACATCTCGCCGCCGCCGAGGCGCTGGCGGCGACCGACCTGATGCCGGGTGGCCTCCGTCTGTATGCCGGCGAGGAGGGCGAGGCGCTCGCCGCCCATCTCGCGGCGCTGGAGCCGGCCATGGCCGCCATGCCGCCGGTCGCCGCCGCGGCCTGGCCGTCCCTGTTCGACGCGGCAATGGAGGGCGCGGCGGCCCCCAGCCTGCGGGCGACGCGGGGGCGCGACAACGGGGCGCATCCGCGCGTGGAGATCCTCGGCCTGCTGGAAGCGCGGCTGCTGACCTTTGACCGGGTGGTGCTCGGCGCGCTGGACGAGACGGTCTGGCCGCTGGCGACCGATCCCGGCCCCTGGATGAGCCGCCCCATGCGGCGCGATTTCGGCCTGCCGGAGCCGGAGGCGCGCATCGGCCGTGTCTGCGCCGACTTCCTGCTGGCGGCCTGCAGCGCCCCCGTCGCCGTGCTCTCCCGTGCCGCCCGGCGCGGCGGCGCCCCGACCGTGCCGGCCCGCTGGCTGACCCGGATCGAGACCTTCCTGGAAGGCCAGGACGGGCTGAAGCTGGAGGCGAGCCCGGCCATGGCCTGGGCCGGGCAGCTCGACCGTCCCGCGCGCGTCGAGCCCTGCGCCCGCCCCGCGCCGCGCCCGGCGCGCGAGCAGCGCCCGAACCGCATCTCCGTGACGCAGGTCGAGACGCTGATCGCCGACCCCTACGCCTTCTATGCGCGGCAGGTGCTGCGGCTCCATCCGCTCGACCCGCTGGATGCCGATGCCGGCGTGCTCGACTACGGCAACCTGGTGCATGCGGCGATGGCGGGCTTCGTCCGGCGCCTCTCGAACCGCCCCTGGCCGGGCGATGACGCCGCGCGGCAATGGTGGGCCGAGGCCGCGCGGGCGGCGCTGGAGGAGGCCTCGCCCCGTCCCGGCCTCGCCGCCTTCTGGGCCCCGAGGCTCGACCGCATCGGCGGCTTCGTCATCGAGCAGGAGGCGGCGCTGCGCCGCGGCGCCGGCGCGATCCCGAGCGTGGTGGAGGTGAAGGGCGAGTTGCCCCTGCGCATGGACGGCCGGGAGGTGGTGCTGCACGCCAAGGCCGACCGCATCGATATCCTGCCTTCGGGTCTGCGCATCCTCGACTACAAGACGGGCGAGCCGCCGAGCGCCGATTCGGTGAAGGACGGCCGCAAGCCGCAATTGACCCTGGAAGCCGCGATCGCCGCCACCGGCGGCTTCGAGGGCGTGCCGGCCGCGGATGCCGCCGCGCTGCTCTACTGGAAGCTCTCCGGCGGGCCGAAGCCGGGGGAGGAAAAGGCCGCCGTGACCGAGGCCTGGCTGGTGCGGCAGATCGCCGACCAGGCGCAGACCGCGCTGATGGGCCTCATCGCCGATTTCCTGCTCGGCAACCGTGCCTTCGTCGCCCGGCCGCATCCGAAGCGCGCGCCGGCGGGCAGCGACTACGATCACCTCTCGCGCCTCGCCGAATGGGCGGGCGCGGAGGATGCACGGGGGGGCGCATGAGCGGGTCGCTGATCGCACGGCAGCGCGCCGAGGCGCAGCAGCGCGCCGCCTCCGACCCCCTGGTCTCCGCCTGGGTGGGCGCCTCCGCCGGCTCCGGCAAGACCAAGGTGCTGATCGACCGCGTGCTGCGGCTGCTGCTCGACCCCGAGCAGGTGCCGGGGCGCATCCTCTGCCTCACCTTCACCCGCGCCGCGGCGGCGGAGATGCAGTCGCGCCTGCGCCGGCGCCTCGGCGAATGGACGGTGGCGGAGGAGGCGAGGCTCGCCGCCCAGATCCAGCGCCTGACGGGGCAGGAGCCGGATGCGCGGCTGATCCGGCGCGCCCGCACCCTGCTGGTCGAGGTGCTGGAGATGCCGGGCGGCATGCGCATCTCCACCATCCACGCCTTCTGCCAGTCCCTGCTGCGCAGCTTCCCGCTGGAAGCCGACCTGCCGCCGCAATTCTCGGTGCTGGAGGAGCAGGATTCGGCCGCCATGCTGGCCGAGGCGCGGGAGGCGGTGCTCGCCGAGGCCTCGGCGATGGCGCGGGAGCTGGCGCTGCTCGCTGGCATCGCCTCCGCCGACACCTTCTCCGACGTCACGCGCGCGCTGCTGCAGGACACGGCGCGGGAGAGGCTGACGCGCTGCCTCGATGGCTGCAACGGCGTGATGGGGCTGCGGCTCCGCCTTGCCCAGGCTCTTGGCGCGCCGGACAGCCTGGACGAGGCGGAGGTGGTGGCCACGGCCTGCGCGGTGGAGGAGGCGCCGCTGCGCCTGGCGGCGAGCCTGCTCGGCGCAAGCAAGAACGAGAACGACCGGGCGCGGGCCGAGCGCCTGGCCGCCTGGATCGGCGCGGATGCGGAGATGCGCGCCGCGCGCTTCGCCGAGTGGTGCGAGATCTTCCTGACCAAGGACGGCACCGTCCGCGCCGCCCGCAACCTGGCGACCAAGAGCGTCGGCGCGCGGCAGGAGGAGGTGGTCACCGCCCTGCTGGCCGAGGGCGAGCGCCTGCTGCAGGTGGAGCAGCAGCGCGCCGCCTGCCGCCTGGCCGCCGCGACCGGCGCGCTGCTCGCCCTCGCCGCGCCGGTGCTGGACCGCTACCGCGCCCGGCAGCGCAATGCCGGCATGCTCGGCTATGGCGACCTGATCGAGCATGTCCGCCGCATCCTGGAGGACCCCGGCAGCGCCTGGGTGCTCTACAAGCTCGATGGCGGGCTGGACCATGTCCTGCTGGACGAGGCGCAGGACAGCAACCCCGCGCAATGGGGCATTGCCGCGGCGCTGACCGCGGAGTTCTTCGCAGGCAGCGGGGTGGAGCGCGGGCCGGCGCGGAGCCTCTCGGCCGCGGCGGTGGAGGCGCTCTCGCCGCGCCGCACGGTCTTCGCCGTCGGCGACATCAAGCAGGCGATCTACGGCTTCCAGGGCGCGGATGCCGCGGGCTTCGCCACCTGGCAGGGGCATTACAGCCGGCATGTCGCGGATGGCGGCGGCGAGTTCCGCCAGGTGCAGCTCGACGTCTCCTTCCGCTCCACCGCGCCGGTGCTGGCGCTGGTGGACGCGGTCTTCGAGGACGGCCCGGCGCGCCACGGCGTGGTGGCGGATGGCGAGGTGCTGCGCCACCTGCCCGACCGCACCGGCCATGCGGGCCAGGTCGAGCTCTGGCCGCTGCTGCGCCCGGCGGAGACGCCGACACCCCAGCCCTGGGAGGTGCCGGAGGAGCCGCAGCGCGTGGCGAGCGCCGAGGCGCTGATGGCGGAAGCCCTGGCGGCCCGTATCGACCACATGATCCGGCACGAGCGGCTGGAGAGCCGCGGCCGGGCGGTGCGCGCCGGCGACGTGCTGGTGCTGCTGCGCAAGCAGGCCAATGTCGCGCTCGTCCCGCTGCTGGTGCGCGCGCTGAAGGCGCGGCAGGTGCCGGTCGCCGGCGTCACCCGCGTGAAGCTGGTCGAGCATATCGCAGTCATGGACCTGCTCGCCCTCTGCGACGTGCTGCTGCTGCCCGAGGACGACCTGCAGCTTGCGGCGCTGCTGACGAGCCCGCTCATCGGCCTCTCGGAGGAGGCGCTGCTCGCCCTCGCCCATGGCCGCACCGGCCCGCTCTGGGGCGCGCTGATGGCGCATAGGGCCGAGGCGGCGAACGGCCCCGAGGCGCGGGCCGCCGCCTGGCTGGCGCGGCTCTCGGCACGGGCCGACCTCGTCTCCCCGCATGCGCTGCTGGCGGAGGTGCTGGGCGAGCCCTCCATGGATGGCCGCCCCGGACGGGCGCGGCTGCTGGCGCGGCTCGGCCCCGAGGCGGCCGATGTGCTGGACGAGTTGCTGAACGCCGCGCTGTCCTATGAGCGCAGGCACCCGCCTAGCCTGCAGGGCTTCCTGCACTGGCTGCGCCAGGGCGGCGCCGAGGTGAAGCGGGAGGCCGAGGCGGCGGGCGATGCCGTCCGCATCATGACGGTGCACAACGCCAAGGGCCTGCAGGCGCCGATCGTCATCCTGCCCGATGTCGGCAGCGGCACCGGGGCGGAGGCGATCCGCTGGCTGGAAGGGGATGGCATCCACCTGCCGCTCTGGGCGCCGAACAAGAGCTTCCACGCGCCCCCCTTCCTCGCCGCCAAGGCCGCGGACGAGGCGAAGCGGCAGCAGGAGGAGAACCGGCTGCTCTATGTCGCCCTGACCCGCGCCGAGGACCGGCTGCTGGTCTGCGGCTGGGGCAAGGAGCCGGGTGAGTGGTACCTGCATGTCGCCGCCGGCTTCCGCCGCATGGCGGGCGCGGCCGAGGCGCCCTTCGACCATGCGCGCTTCGGCGCCCCCGCCGCCTGCGACTTCGGCGATGCCGTGCTGTGGCAGGCGACCTGCCCGCAGGCGGTGGACCCGGTCCCGGATGCGGTCGCCGCCGCGGCCGGGGAGGCCGGGCCGCTGCCCGACTGGGCGACCCGCCCGGCCCCGCCCGAGGCGGCGGAGGTCGCGATCGCCCCCTCCGCCCTGCCCGGCGAGAACGAGACGCCCGCCGCCGCCCCGCATGGCGAGAAGGACCCGCGCGGCCGGCGCTTCCGCCGCGGCCGGGTGATCCATGCCCTGCTGCAGCATCTGCCCGACCGGCCGGAGGCGGAGCGGGCCGAGGCCGCCCGGCGCTTCCTCGCCCGCCCCGGCCATGGGCTGACGCCCGAGGAACAGGCGGAGACGGCCGCGGAGGTGCTGGGGCTGATCGCCGCGCCCGAGGTGGCGGCGGCCTTCGCGCCCGGGAGCCTGGCCGAGGCGCCGATCGCCGGCCGGGTCGGCGGCCAGCTTGTCGCCGGCCAGGTGGACCGGCTGGTGGTGACGCCCGACCGGGTGCTGGTGCTGGACTACAAGACCAACCGCCCCCCGCCCGAGCACGCGGAACAGGTCCCGCCCCTCTACCTCCGGCAGATGGCGGCCTATCGCGCGGTGCTGCGCCAGGCCTTCCCCGGAAGGCTCGTGGAATGCGCGCTGGTCTGGACCTATGGCGCGCGGCTCATGTCCCTGCCGGGGGGGTTGCTCGACGAGCACGCGCCGGACGCATGACGGGGCTGCGCCACCGCTGTCCTTGACCGCGCCGCCCCGCCGCCCGACTCTCTGCCCATCCCGGGGCAGTGCGCCCCGCCCAGCGAGGCACCCCTCATGAGCGAGCTCACCAAGAACGTCACCGACGACACCTTCAAGCAGGACGTGCTGGAGGCCCCCGGCGCGGTGCTGGTGGATTTCTGGGCGGAATGGTGCGGGCCCTGCAAGATGGTCGCCCCCCATCTGGACGCCATCGCCAAGGAGTATGAGGGCAAGCTCACGGTCGCCAAGGTGAACATCGACGACAACCCGATGACGCCGAACGAGTATTCGGTGCGCGGTATCCCGACCATGCTGCTGTTCAAGGACGGCAAGCTGCTGGACACGAAGGTCGGTGCCATGCCGAAGGGCCAGCTCCAGCAATGGATCGACAGCAAGATCGGTTGATTTCGGAGCCGTGCCCGCCCGGCCCATGCGGTCCGGAGGGGGCCTGATCGACTGATCCTGGCCGCGCCGGCCAGGGGGAGGGTCGGCACGGGCGCAGCGCGCACATTTCCTCAGGGCAGCGCTCCCGGCGCTGGCGGTGGCGGCGGGCCGCCCTATCTGGCGGGGCATGATCCGCCTCGCCCTTCTCCTGCTCCTCCTCGCCGGCGGCGCCCAGGCGCAGCCGGCTTCCTTCCAGGTCACGGACTTCGCCACGGGGCTCGAACGGCCCTGGGGCGCCGCCTTCCTGCCGGATGGCCGGCTGCTCGTCACCGAACGCCCGGGCCGGCTGCGGCTGGTGGGGCGGGAGGGGCAGGTCTCCCCGCCGCTGGCCGGGGTGCCGGAGGTCGAGGCGCGCGGCCAGGGCGGGCTGCTCGACATCGCCCTCGCCCCGGATTTTGCTGATACGCGCGAACTCTATCTCTGCCATTCCGCGGTGGTGCAGGGCGGCGCCCTGACCCGGTTGGTGCGTGCGCGGCTCGCGCCCGACGGCACGGCGCTGGAAGGGGCGACGCCGATCCTGGACGCCACCCCGGCGCAGGAGCAGGGGCGGAACCACTTTGGCTGCCGCATCGCCTTCGGGCGGGACGGCGCGCTCTTCCTCTCGACCGGCGATCGCTATGTCACGAAAATGCGGGCGCAGCGGCTGGATGACCTGGCCGGTAAGGTGCTGCGGCTGGCGCGGAACGGCGCGCCGCTGCCGGACAACCCCTTCGCCAGCCGCACCGATGCCCGGGCCGAGATCTTCAGCTATGGCCACCGCAATGCGCAGGGCCTGGCCTTCAACCCCTGGACCGGCAGCCTCTGGGCGGCGGAATTCGGCGCCCGCGGGGGTGACGAAATCAACCTCCTCCGCCCCGGCCGGAACTACGGCTGGCCGGTGGTGACGCATGGCGTCGATTATGACGGCAGCCGGATCGGCGAGGGCGTCTCGCGCCCCGACATGGAGGACCCGATCCATGTCTGGGTGCCCTCGGTCAGCCCCTCCGGCATCGCCTTCTACACCGGCGCGGCCTTCCCGGCCTGGCGCGGCAGCCTCTTTGTTGCGGCGCTGAACCCGCCCGGCCTGGTGCGGCTGACGACGGAGGGCGACCGGGTGACGGGGGAGGAAAGGCTGCCCGGCATCCGCACCCGCATTCGGCAGACGGTGCAGGGGCCGGATGGGCTGCTCTACCTGCTGACTGACGAGTCGCGCGGGCGGATCCTGCGGCTGGCGCCGGGCTGAAGGCCGGCGGAGGCTGGAGCGGATCGCGGACGCGCGGACAGGCGTGAACGCCCGGGAGCGAGCCTTTGTTCGAAAGACAGAAAGCACCAGCGGATGGGCGTTCAGACATGACCGCAATCCGCTGTAGCCGGGCGAGAGGCCGGCCGGCCAATAGCGAGGCTGCGGCCGGGCGCGGCCCGGTATGCGCCGGGTATCATGGGACCTGTGCGCGGATGCTATCAGCCACAGGCTGTTGCGGTCATTGCAGGCATCCGAACACCAGGCGCCGCGGCGGCGACCTGTGCGCAGGTCTCCTCACAGCACCACATCCCCGTTGGTGAAGCGGACCACCTCGATGGAGATCAGCCGGTCCGTCCCCGCCGGCCCCACCGCCAGCCAACTGCCATCCGCCAGGCGTGACAGCGCCGTGCTGCCGCGTGTCGCGCCGAGGATGGCCATATCCGTGCCGGCGCCGCCGTCCAGCATGTCATCTCCCGCGCCGCCGGTCAGCACATCCGCCCCATCGCCGCCCATCAGGCTGTCAGCGCCATCGCCGCCCAGCAGCGTGTCATTCCCCGTCCCGCCGCGCAGCAGGTCATCACCGGCGCCGCCATCCAGCACGTCATCGCCTGCCCCGCCGGTCAGGCTGTCATTCCCCAGCCCACCGCGCAGGGTATCGCTGCCGGCGAAGCCGACCAGCACGTCATTCCCGGCCCCGCCGAGGATCGAGGCCCGCTCGATGCCAAGCAGCAGGGTCACGCTGCTGCCATCGGTCAGGCGCAGACCTCCCGCGACCGTCTCCATCCGCAGCGCCTGGGTCGCCGTGGTCCGGGTGACGGCGGCGAGATCCTCGCCCGAGCCGCCATCCAGCAGCACGGCCCAGTCGGCAGCGATCAGCGTATCATTGCCTGCGCCGCCCAGCAGGCTGTCCCGGCCGGACTGACCATCCAGGGAGTCGTTGCCCGCGCCGCCCAGCAGCGTGTCATTCCCCGTCCCGCCGCGCAGCAGGTCATCACCGGCGCCGCCATCCAGCACGTCATCGCCCGCCCCGCCGGTCAGGCTGTCATTCCCCAACCCACCGCGCAGGGTATCGCTGCCGGCGAAGCCGACCAGCACGTCATTCCCGGCCCCGCCGAGGATCGAGGCCCGCTCGATGCCAAGCAGCAGGGTCGCGCTGCTGCCATCGGTCAGGCGCAGACCTCCTGCGACCGTCTCCATCCGCAGCGCCTGGGTCGCCGTGGTCCGGGTGACGGCGGCGAGATCCTCGCCCGAGCCGCCATCCAGCAGCACGGCCCAGTCGGCAGCGATCAGCGTATCATTGCCCGCGCCGCCCAGCAGGCTGTCCCGGCCGGACTGGCCATCCAGGGAGTCGTTGCCCGCGCCGCCCAGCAGCGTGTCATTCCCCGTCCCGCCGCGCAGGGTATCATGGCCGCCTTGCCCGGCGAGCAGGTCGGCCCCGTCCTGCCCTTCCAGCACATCGCCGACGGCACCGCCGGACAGCGTGTCATCGCCGGCGGCACCGCGCAGGGTCACGGCTGCCCCCAGGCCGGCGGGCAGCAGCAGCGCATCCGGCCCGCCCCCCCCGCTGAAGATCTCGACTCCCGAGACCGCGCCGGGCACCACCCGCAGATCGAGCAGACTGCCCCCGGCGGGTGCCTGCCAGCGGTCGGTGCCCGCGCCGCCAATCAGCGTATCGGCGAAGCTCGCCACATCGGCGAAGGCCAGCACCTGCGACCGGCCATCGCCGAGATTCAGTGTGAGGCTACCGGTGAAGCGAAGATCGGGATCGGGCAGGAACAGGTCATCGCCCTCTCCGCCCTCCAGCCGGTCGGCACCGGTGCCGGGCTGCAGCGTGTCGTTCCCTGCCCCGCCCCGCAGCGTGTCCTGCCCGGCGCCGGCCTGCAGCAGATTGTCCTCCGCATTGCCGGTGAGCAGGTCGGCGAAGAGGGTGCCGCGGGCATGGGCGATGAGCAGGAGCCGGTCGGTCCCGCCCCAGCCATCCCGCGCCGTGCCGGCGGCGAGATCGACCACCACCCCGGCCGGGTCGCCCGCATAATCCGCCATCACCCTGGTCCCGGCCGCGGGCCCGCGCAGCGTGTCATCGCCCGCAAGACCGCGCAGGAAGGTGGTGGTGCCGGCGACGGCGCGGCCGGTCAGGTCATCGCCCAGCCGGGAGCCCCAGGCGGATTCGATGTTCAGCAGCCTGTCCCGCCCGCCCCAGGGATCGATGGCGGTGCCGGCCGTCAGGTCCACCACCGCGCCGCGCAGCGGCAGGTCGGAGCCCGGCGCGACCAAGTCGTAGAAGACGATGTCGAGGCCGCCGGCACCGTCCAGCGTATCGTTCCCCGCGGCGCCGGCCAGGCGGTCGGCCCCGGCGGAGCCCAGGATGCTGTCATTCCCCGCACCGCCCGCCGCCACCTCGATCGCGGTCAGCCGGTCGGTCCCGCCGGGCTTCAGGGCAATGCCGGCGGCGAGGTTCACGGTCACGGCGCCCGCCCCGGCATAGCGCCATTCATCCGTCCCGCCGCGGCCGTCGAACAGCTTGTTCCCCTGGGCGCCGGAGAGGAAGACGTCATCCCCGGTCGAGCCCAGCACCGTATCCGCGAAGGCCGAGGTGACGGCGACGCGGCGGATGCCGAGGAGCCTGTCGGTCCCGCCCCAGCCATCCTGCGCCGTGCCGGCCGCCAGATCGACATGCACCGCGGCCGGGCTGCCGCCATAGGCTGCCTGCACGGGGGAGCTGGTCGCCCCGATCAGCGTGTCGTTGCCCGCCCGCCCCTCCAGGCTGGTGACGAAGAGGCCGGCGCCGGCCGCGGCGGCATCCAGCCGGTCGGCCCCTGCGCCGCCGGTGACGGCATGGATGTCGGTGATGGTGTCGGTCCCGCCGGTCGACTTCGTCACCCTCCCGGTCCCATGGGCCGTGAATTTCAGGCTGATGCTGCCGTTGAGCGCCGCATAGCTCAGCCCGTTGGCCGCGCCGGCGCCGCCCACGATCCGGTCGCTGCCGGCGCTGCCGAGGAAGACCTCCGTCAGGCTGCCGCCGGAGAGGGTGTCGTTCCCCGCCGTGCCGGCCCGCTGCAGGGCCGGGCGCAGCAGGGAGAGGAAGGTGCCGGGGACGAAATCCTCCGGGCCGATATCGACCGGCTGGGTGGAGGAGCCGATGCGGACCACGAGGTCGGCCACGTCCACCCGGCCATTGCGGTCAAGGTCGAGCACCAGCCAGCCGCCGGCCGGCACCGTGCCGCCCGCCAGCGCCGGGACCCAGAAGAGCTGGTTGGCACCGGTCGCGCCCAGCGGCTGCGCCGGCAGTGCCGTGCCCGCCGGCAGCGCCGCGAGCGGCCGCGTCACTCCGCCCCAGACCAGGGCACGGGCGATGCCATCCGTCCCGGCATAGGTCCCGGCATTGGCGCCGCTGCCATCGCCGGGGCCGGACCAGGCATCGCTGAGCCGCAGCCTATCGCCCTCGGCCGCGGAGAAGCCGAGGATCAGGTCGAGCGCGCCGAGGGCGGACCATGGCGCCTCCCCCATCGCCTGCAGCAGAAGGGTGTCGGCACCCGGGCCGCCCTGCAGCGTGTCGGCACCCGTCCCGCCCTCCAGGCTGTCATCGCCCTCACCACCGAGCAGGTTGTCATTTCCCGTCCCGCCCTGCAGCAGGTCGGCCCCGGCGCCACCCTCCAGCCGGTCATTGCCGGCGCCGCCGATCAGCACATCCGGCCCATCGCCGCCGGCCAGGGTATCGTTGCCGTCGCCGCCGAGCAGGCTGTCGAAGCCCGCGCCGCCGGCAAGGCTGTCATTCCCTGTCCCACCCTCCAGCGTGTCGTTGCCAGCCAGCCCGAGCAGCGTGTCCGCCCCGGCCAGGCCGTGGATCCGGTCCCCCTCCCCGGTCCCGGCCCGCGAATCGGCGCCAGCGGTGCCGACCAGGGCGAAGGTCCCGGCCAGGAAGGCATCGGCAGTGATGGCGGCGCCCGCGGGCAGGTCGAGCCGCACCACCAGGTCGGCGGTGCCGAGTTGGCCATTCCGGTTCGCGTCCAGCACCAGCCAGCCGCCCGCCCCGGCGGCATCCGGCAGCCAGCGCAGCAGGAAGGCGGCCTGGCCGGTCGGGTCCGGCAGGGCGAGGCCGACGACCGGCGCGGCGACCGGCGCGAGCGTCCCGCCCCAGCCCAGGGGCAGCGGCGCCTGTCCGGGCAGCGCGAAGCTTCCCGTCGCCAGCAGCCAGAGCGCGGCCCCGACCGGCTGGGCGCGGAGCACCAGCCGGTCGCCCTCGGCCGCGTTGAAATCCGTGATCCGGTCCATGGCCGAAAGGCCGGACTCGATGCCCGCCAGGCCCATCAGCGCGAAGCGGTCGGCGCCCGCGCCGCCGGTCAGCAGATCGGCGCCCGGCCCGCCGAGCAGCGTATCCGCCCCCTCCCCGCCCGCCAGCGTGTCCCGCCCCGCGCCGCCCTGCAACGCATCGGCGCCGGCCCCGCCGGCGAGGGAATCATCGCCCGCACCGCCCACCAGGCTGTCATCGCCGCTGCCGGCGCTTAGCCAGAGCTGCTCCACCCCCGTCAGGCGCGTGCCGGCGACCAGGCTGGTCTCCGTCGGCGCGAGGAGGAAGACGGTCAGCGCCGTATCGGCGACGCTGCGGTCGACCACCGCGCGGTCCTCGCCCGGCCCGCCGTCCAGCGTGTCATGCCCCGCGCCGGCGAGCAGCGTGTCATTGCCCGCCAGCCCCATCAGGACGTCGTCGCCGGCATCACCCTGCAGCAGGTCATGCCCGGCGGTGCCGGTCAGCCTTGCCATCACCCTCCGCCCGCAGCCCGGATGGGGCCCTGGGGCAGAGGGTTAGCGGAGCGCGGCTTGCGGAAGGGTGAAGGCGGTCAGATCACCGGCTCCACGGCGGCGGGGCCGCAGAGGCTGCCCGCCGCCGGGGAGAGCCCGGCCAGGGCCGCAGGAGTTGGGCGAAGGGCAGCCGCCTCCAGGCCGGCCGACCGGCCAGAGCGAGGCCGCCTGGGAGGCAGGCCATGCGGCCCGCCCGGCCGCGTCCTCCGGTGTGGCGCCGCCGGATATCGGCCGCCCCGCCGCCATGGAAGCCGCTCCTGCCGAAGGCCGGCCGGACGCATTCCCGGATTGCCGGGCCTGCCGTCCTCAGTGGCGGCGCCATTCCCCCCATCCGCCGGGAGGAGAATGGCCGCCTCCCGCTCAGAAGCGCCGCAACAGCCGGTCGATATAGTCCAGCTCCTCCGCCGGGCGCTCCCGCTCCGCCCCGCGCCGGCGCAACTCCTCCTGCAGTCGGCGCGTGCGCAGCAGTTCCGCCTCCTCCGGCACCCGCGTATCGGCGCCGTTGTCGGCGTTGCCGTTCACGTCGCGGCTGCGGCGGCCCAGCGGATCGCGCCCCTCGCCCTGGCCCTGGGCCTGGTCCTGGCCCTCCCCGCCCGGCTGGTTCTCGCCGGCCATGTCCTGCGGGTCGCCCTCCCCCTCACCCTCCTGGCTCAGGCCGAACTGGCGCTGCATGGACTGCGCCATCTGCCGGCCGCCTTCCTGCAAGGCCTGCAAGGCGCGCTGCTGGGCATCCCGCGCATCGCCACCCTGGCGGAGCTGTTCCTGCGCATCCCGCATCGCCTGGTCGGCGCGGCCGAGGCCTTCCGGCACCTCCCCGGTCAGGTCGCCGAATTGCTGCATCAGTTCGCCCAACGCGCGGCGCAGCGCGCGCTGGCGGCGGCCATCCTGGTCGCGTTCCGCCTGTTCCTGCGGGTCCGGCTGCGCCTGCTGGCCCGGGGGTGGTTGCTGCGGCTCCGGCGGCCAGCGGAAGCCCTGCGGATTGAGGCGCTGCTGGCGCTGGCGCGCGGCGCGGTCGCGCTCCTCGCCCTCAGCGCGCTGGTGGCTGCGGTCCAGCATGTCGGACTGGCGCTTCACCATGTCCTGCACTACGCCCATCTGCTGCTGGCCGCGCTCGCGGCGCTGCTGGCGCTCCGGGCTCTCGGCCCGCTGGGCGCGGCCCTCCTCCAGCGCCTTCAGCATCTCCTCCAGCTCGGCCAGCTCGCGCTTCGCGTCCTCCATCCGGCCCTCGCGCGCGGCCTCCTCCATCCGGCGGGTGCGGCGCTCCATTTCCCGCTGGTCCATCAGCCGGGATTGCGGGTCGAAGGGGATCGCCTCGGCATTCTCGCGCTGCAGCTTCTCGGCCAGCGCCTCCAGGTGCTGGCGGATGGCGTCGCGCAGTTCCTGGATGCGGCGCTCCAGCTCGGCGCGCTGCTGCTGCGTGGCGGGGTCGTTCGGGTCCTGCGCCCGGTTCTGCTCGGCCTGCTCGAGGGCCTCGCGCAGCGCCTCCCGCGCCTGCTGCAGGGCGCGCAGCGTCCGGCCGTCCCGGCCTTCCTCCAGCGCCAGCGCGACCTGCCAGAGGATCTCCTGCACCTCCGGCACCGCCTCCGGCCGCCGGTCGACGATGAGGCGGGAGCGCGCGGCGCGCAGCGCGAGATAGGTGGTGACGTCGTGCTCGAAGGCCTCGGGCGCGCGGGCGATGTCCTCGATCTCCCGCCGCGCCGGGGCACGGCGCTCGGGCTCGAGCGACAGCGCCTTGCGCACCGCGATCAGCCGCTTCGCCACGGGGTGGTTGAAGCTCCGCTCCGGCAGGCCGAGGCTCGCGGTCTCGGAGGCGCCCTCCTGTCCCGCCCCATCCTTCGCCACCAGCCGCGCCTGCACGTCCAGCCCGGCCCAGGGATGCGCCGAGAGGTCGGGCGTCGCCGTGCCGCGCGCCTGCTTCGCCTGGCCGCCGGGCAGCGGCAGGTCCACAACCAGCGGCGGCGCCTCCGGCCGGGCCTTCAGCCGCAATTCGGCCCGCAGCGAGGCGAGGCCCCAGTCATCCTCCGCCCGCCAGGGCAGGCGGGTGCCGAGGCCGCGCGGGGCGCGTCCCGGCGGCTCGGCGAAGGCGACGCGCGGCGGCGTGTCGGCCTGCACGGTCAGCGCCCAGTGCGCCAGTTCCGAGCCCTGCCGCCGGACCGCGAGGCGCCCGCCCTGCTCCAGCATCGCCTCGGCCGTGAAGCTGGTGCCGTCCAGCGCGCGGAAGGGCGTGGCCTGGGCATCCAGCAGGAGTTCGGGCGCGCCGCCATGGCCGCCGGAAACCGAGACCTGCAGCTTGCTGCCGGCCGGCACGGTGGCGGCACCGCCGCCGGCATCGAGGAAGATCGGCGCCGCGCCGGTATAGGCGGGCGGCGTCACCCAGGCCTCCAGCCGCAGGGCAGGCACCGGCGCCGGGCCGGCGAAGGCGGGGGTGAAGGCCCGGCGCAGCCGCTCCGGCGCCTCGCCGCCCGCCACCACGAAGGCGGCGAGGACGGCGAGCGCCACGGCGGCCCGCAGCGCCCGCGGGTCCCGCGCCGGCAGGCCGGGCCGCGGCGTGCCGACCTGCAGCCGGCGGATCTGCGCCGCGGCACGCTGCTGGTGCACCTGCCACAGCGCGAGGGCGGCCGGGTCGTCGCCCGCGGGCCGGTCGGACAGGGCGGCGAGCGGCCGGTGCCGCAGGCCGGAATTGCGCTCCAGCCGCCGCTCCGCCGCGCCGTCATCCGGCGGACGGAAGCCGCGGAAGGCCCGCCAGCCGAGCCAGCCGATGCCGCCGGCGGCAGCGAGCAGGAGGAGGATGTGCAGCAGGCCCGGCAGGCGCTGCGGCAGGTCGAGCAGGGCGAGGAACAGGAACAGGCCGAGGGCGCCGAGGACCGGCCAGGCGCGGGGCCAGACGGCTTCCCAGAACAGGGCGAGCCGCGCGAGGCGGCGCCGGCGCCGGAGCGCCGCGGCCAGGCCCTGGGGGGTGTTGCCCCCCGGGGCGGCCGGCCCGGCGGGGCTCAGGGCGCGCCCCCGAGCCAGGCCGGCAGGCGGTTGCCGCCGAGCAATTCGTCATAGGTCTGCCGGTCGCGCACCACGGCGAAGCGGGTGCCGTCCACCATCACCTCGGCGGCGAACGGCCGCATGTTGTAGGTGCTGCTCATCACGGCGCCATAGGCTCCCGCATCGAGGAAGGCGACCAGCGCCCTGGGCTTCAGAGATGGCAACGCGCGGCCGCGCGCAAAGGTGTCGCCAGTCTCACAGACCGGCCCGACCACATCGGCCGGCGAGGCAGGCGCCACGAAATCCACCGGGCCGACCGGCAGGATGCCGTGCCAGGCATCGTACATGGCGGGCCGCACCAGGTCGTTCATGGCGGCATCCAGCACCAGGAAGCGGCGGTTGGTGCCCTGCTTCTGCAGCACGACCGAGGCGAGCAGCAGGCCGGGCGGGCCGGCGATCCAGCGGCCGGGCTCCAGCATCACCGGCAGGCCAAGCGGGCCGAGCGTCGCCTTGATGGCGCCGGCCAGGGCTTCGGGCATCGGTGCCGGCTCGTCCCGGTAGGGAATGCCGAGGCCGCCGCCGCAATCGATGTGCCTCACCGGCAGGCCTTCGGCCCGCAGCGCCTGGACCAGCTCGGCAAGCCGGGCATAGGCGGCGCGATAGGCAGCCATGCCGCTGGTGATCTGGCTGCCGATATGGGTGGCGACGCCGACGGGTTCGAGCCCCGGCAGGGCAGCAAGCCGGGCATAAAGGGCGGGCGCGTCCTCGATCGCCACGCCGAATTTGTTCTCGGACCGGCCGGTGGTGATCTTGGCGTGGGTCCGGGCGTCCACATCCGGGTTCACCCGCAGCGCGACGCGGGCGGTGCGGCCGAGGGAGGTGGCGAGCGCCGAGAGCGCTTCCGCCTCCTCCGCGCTCTCCAGGTTGATCTGGGCGATGTCCTCGGCGATGGCGAGGCGCAGCTCCCGCTCCGTCTTGCCGACGCCGGAGAAGACGATCCCGGAGCCCGGGATGCCCGCGGCGCGGGCGGCGCGCAGCTCCCCTTCCGAGACCACATCGGCGCCCAGCCCCTCATCGGCCAGCACCTTGAGGACGGCGAGGCTGGTATTGGCCTTGACCGCGTAATGGACGGAGGCACGGAGCCCGGCGCCATCGAGAGCAGATTTGAGGGCGCGGGCACGGCGGCGGAGGGCGCCGGCGGAATAGACCCAGGTGGGCGTGCCGACGACGGCCGCGATGCGGGCGAGCGGCACCTCCTCGACCATCAGGCCGTCATGGGCATGCATGGAGAGATGCGACCGAGCGGCGAGAAGCTCGGCGAAGCTGGGATCGGGGTCGGCGCCCAGGACGGAGGCTGGGGCGACAGGAAGCGAGGCGGCCATCGCCATATTGTGCGGTGCGGGCCTGGGCGGGACAAGGACCGCGTGCGGCGGTTACATGTGCGTCCATCGCGGGGCTGGCAGCAGCGATGCGACGGCAGCCCCCATGGCCGGGGCGGGTGGACTGCGCCTCCGCGGCGGGCGATCCAAAGCGGACCGGCGTTCAGGGGCGAACGCCAATCCGCGGCGGCTCTTTGCGCTTCCGGACAGGTTCAGGCGTCCGGTCGCCCACGGCCTCCCGCGATCTCCTCCGGCCCGCGCCCGCCCCGGCCTGGGTCAGGCATAGGCCGGCCGCGCCCGCCGCCGCAGCACCAGCCAGCCGGCGATCGCGATCGTCACCCCGTTCCAGGCGATGCCGTTCACCACCGCCGCCCGGTAGGAGCCGGTGAGATCGAAGGCCAGGCCCGACATCCAGCCGCCGATCGCCATGCCCACCAGCGTGGCCGAGAGGGCGATGCCGACCCGCACCCCGACCTCCTTCGCCGGCACGTTCTCCCGCACGATCACCGCATAGGTGGAGACGATGCCGCCCTGGAACAGCCCGAAGATCGCCGAGACCACATAGAGCGAAACCAGCCCGTCGAAGGGCAGGAACAGCGCCAGGGCCACGGCCTGGAGGCTGGAGGAGAGCAGCAGCGTCGCCACGCTGCCGATGCGGTCCAGGATGACGCCGAAGAGCAGCCGGCTGATCACGCCGAAGGCGAGCATGACGGAGAGCATCTCCGCCCCGCGCGCCGGCCCGTAGCCCAGATCCACGCAATAGGCGACGATATGGACCTGCGGCATGGCCATGGCGATGCAGCAGGCGACCCCGGCGATGGCCAGCAGGACCTGCAGCGTATTGGGCGCGAGGCCGAGCGGGCTGGAGGGCGCACCGCCCCCGACCGCCATGGGCGCGTCCTGCCGCGGCGCCGGCCGGCGCAGCACCAGCGCCAGCGGCAGCATCAGCACGAGGCAGGCGATGCCGATCATCACATGGGTCTGGCGCCAGCCATATTCGGCGATGCCGGCCTGGACCAAAGGCGGCCAGAAGGCGCCCGCGAAGTAGTTGCCGCTGGCGGCGAGCGAGACGGCGAAGCCCCGGCGCCTGCGGAACCAGAGCGAGGTATCGGCCACCACCGGGCCGAAGGTGGCGCAACTGCCGAGCAGCCCGATCAGCGCGCCGTGGATGACGGCGAATTGCGTCATGCTGCCGGCTTGGGCCGCCAGGATGTAGCCGAGCGCCAGGCAGACCGTGCCGAGCAGCACCGGCGCCAGCACGCCGAAGCGGTCGGCCAGCTTCCCCATCAGGATGCCGCCGGCGGCGAAGCCCAGCGTCGTCAGGGTATAGGGCAGCGCGGCATCGGCCCGCGCCGTGCCGAATTCGGCCTGCACCGCCGGCAGCGCCACCACGATGGACCAGAGCCCGACCCCGCCGAGCGTGCTGAGCAAGACCGCGGCGGCCAGCCGCATCCAGGCATAGCGGCTGTCCACGCCGCCCTCGGCGTGGTCTGCGACTGGCATGCGTTCCCTCCCGGCATCTCCGTGCCGGCGGGGAGCATCGCAGCAAGCGGCGCCGATGGGGAGGGCCTTCGGCGCCCCTGGCCCTTCAGCCCTGCTGCGCGCCGGAGGCGAGGATCAGCGGCCGCAATTTCTCGTATTGCTGCAAGCGGTGGCTGGCGATGTCCTCCGGCGTGGTCCACCAGGCCTGCGCGCCCTGCTCGAAATAGGCGCGCTTCAGGTCCTCGCTCTCCAGCGCGCGCTTCGTCAGGGCATTCATCCGGGCGACCATGGCGGGCGGCAGCCCGGCCGGGCCGATCAGGCAGGTCCACGAGACGATGTCGAAGCCCGGCAGGAATTCCGAGAGGCTCGGCAGGTCCGGTGCCACCGGGCTGCGCTTCGCGCTGGTGACGGCGAGCGCGCGGACCTTGCCCTCGCGCGCCTGGGCAATGGCGCCCGGGATGTTGTCCAGCATGAACTGCACCCGCCCGGCGATCAGGTCGATCATGGCCGGCGCCGCGCCGCGATAGGGCACGTGCTGGATATCGAGCCCGGCGAGCTGCCCGAGCATGGCGCCCGAGAGGTGCAGCGTGGTCCCCGGCCCGGCCGAGCCGTAGGAGTATTTCCCCGGACTGGCCTTCAGCAGCGCGATCAGTTCCGGCACGCTCCGCACCGGCAGGTCGTTGTTCACGATCAGCAGGTTGGGCAGTTGCCAGAGGCCGGAGACGAAGGTGAAGTCCTTCGCCGGGTCGAAGGGCAGGCTGGCCTTCAGCGTCGGCGAGATGGCGTGCGAGGCGATGCCGCCGAGCCCGAGGGTGGTGCCGTCCGGCCGGGACTTGGCGACCGCATCCACCCCGACATCGCCGCCGGCGCCGCCGCGGTTCTCGACCACGAATTGCTGGCCGGTGATCTCCGTCATCTTCTGGCACCAGATGCGGGAGAGTATGTCGGTCGAACCGCCCGGCGGATAAGGATTGATGTAGCGGATGGTCTCCTTCGGCCAGTCGGCGCCGGGGCCGGATTGCGCGCGTGCGAGGGCGGGCGTCGCCAGCGCCGCGGCGATCAGGGCGCGGCGCGGCAGGCATCCGGGGGTGCCGGTCCGGGCTGTCTCGGTCATGTGTTGTCCTCCCGGCCGTCCATGTTCCCGGACGGCGATCGCAGCCTGCCATTTCGCCCATGGCAAGGCCATACCGGCATAGCGCGCGACCCGGCCGCGGCAGAAGAGGCCCGGCCGCGCCGCCGGCCTGCCGCCGCCCGTTCTACAAGTGATCGACATCCAGAACCGAAGGTCGCTCCGCTGCGGCTTTTCGCCCGCGAGCGGATTCACGCTGCGCTCGTTCACGCCCCCACGCGATCTGCGCTATTCCACCTGCGCGCCGGAAGCGCGGATGATCGGCGCGAAGGCCCGCTCATTCGCCGCGCGGAAGCTGGCCAGTTCCTCCGGCGAGGCCGGCCAGATGGTGGCGCCGTTGTCGCGGAACCTCGCGACCACCTCGGGGCTCTCCAGCGCCTGGCGGGTCAGCGCGGCGATGCGCTGCACCATCGGCGGCGCGAGGCCGGCCGGCCCCATGACGCCGCCCCAGGAGTTGATCTCGAAGCCCGGCAGGAACTCCGCCATGGTCGGGATCTCCGGCGCTTGCGGGCTGCGCTCCGTGCTGGTGACGGCGAGGGCGCGCACCTTGCCCTCCCGCGCCGATTGCAGCCCCTGCGGGATGTTGTCGAAGATCATGTGCACGCGGCCGCCCAGCAGGTCGATATGCGCCGGCGCGCCGCCGCGATAGGGCACATGCACCATGTCGAGCCCCGCCATGGTGGCGAACATCGCGCCCGAGAGATGCACGGTGGTGCCGGAGCCGGAGGAGGCGTAGCTGAACCTGCCGGGATTGGCTTTCACCAGCGCAATCAGTTCCGGCACCGTCTTTGCCGGCACTTCGTTGTTCACGACCAGCAGGTTCGGCAACTGCCAGAGCCCGCCGAGATAGGTGAAGTCCTTGTTCACATCGAAGGGCAGCCGGCGGTAGAGGGTCGGCCCGATGGCCAGCGGCGCCACCGAGGCGAGGCCGATGGTGCGGCCATCGGGCGTCGCGCGCGCGATCGCCTCCGTCCCGATATTGCCGGCCGAGCCGCTGCGGTTCTCGACGACGAATTGCTCGCCGGTGATCTCCGCCATTCGCTGGCACCAGATGCGCGAAAGGATGTCGGTGCCGCCGCCCGGCGGGAAGATGCCGATGAAGCGGATGGGGCCCGCGGGCCACTGGACCTGCGCGACGGCGGGCGCCGCCAGCGCCGTGATGCCGGCGGCGAGTGCCGCCCGCCGCGTGAGGTGAAGCTGTCCGGCCATGCCTGTCCTCCCTGTCGGTGCCGGCTTGCCGCCGGTCATCGCTGCCAGGGTGACATGACTTCGGGCGGCCTGAAAACCGGGGACCCGCCGTCCCCCAAGAAAGGTCTGGGGCTCCGGCCGGGCCAGGTCGCGCATGGCACGGCCGGGGCACCCGGTGCGGCGCGCGCTCAGTCCAGCCGGTACACCTTCTCCGCATTGCCGCGGAAGATCGCGCGCCGCTCCGCCTCCGTCAGTTGGCAGGGGAAGGCGTAGCGCGGGTCGTCGAAATCCCAGTGCGGGTAGTCGGTGGCGAAGAGCACGCGGTCCCAGCCGATCCAGGAGAGGATGCGGCGCAGGTCCTCGGGGTTCTCGGGCTCCTCCATCGGCTGGGTGGAGACCCAGAAATTCTGCCGCATGTAGTCGGAGGGCGGGCGCTTCAGATGCGGCACCTCGCTCCGCATCTTCCGCCAGTTGCGGTCGAGCCGCCAGCCGAGGCTCGGGATCCAGGCGAGGCCGCCCTCGATCATGATGATCCTGAGCGTCGGGAAGCGCTCGAAGACGCCCTCCAGCACCATGCTCGTGGCCTGGCACTGCATGGAATGGATCAGCCCGTGATGGTCCTCGATGTAGAAGGAGGGCCAGCCGGAGGCGGTGGGCGCATGCCCGGCCTCGCCGCCGATATGCATGCCGATCGGCAGGTTGTAATGCGCCGCCGCCTCGAAGATCGGCCAGTAGCGCGGGCGGCCCAGCGGCTCCGTGCTGCGGGAGGTGAGCTGTATCTGCGCGAAATTGCGGTCCCCTGCCCGCTTCTCGATCTCGGCCACGGCGGCCTTGGGGTCCTCGAAGGGGATGAGGATGGAGGCGCGCAGCCGCTTCTCCCGCGAGGTGAAGGTGGCCACCTGCCAATCGTTGATGGCGCCGCACAAGGCCGCCGCCAGTTCCAGGTTGCGCACCAGGTTGCTTGGCATCAGCGGCTCGAGGATGCCGTATTCGATGTCGTAGAGATCGAGCAGCTGGGCGCGCATGAAGTCGAGGTCGGAGCCTGGCGGCCCGCCACTGGGCGGCCAGGCATCGCGCCGCGACAGGGCGGGCTGGAAGCGCGGATAGGTGTTGCGCTTCGCATAGGGCCCGTGGCCGAGCTTGCCGTATTCCGCGATGTGCTGCCGCCAGCGCGCCGGGAGGAAGGGGTCGAGGTCAGATTCGAGGCGCAGCGTCGGGTGGATGTCGCTGTCGATGATGCGGAGCTTGGTCGCCTGTCCGGTGGACGGCGGCCGCTCGAGGATCTCGCTCATGCCAGGCTCTCCTGCAGGCGTGGGTAGGTGGCGAGCGGGTTCTCCACCATTACCTTGCGCAGCAGCGCCGGCGGGAAGCCGGGCGGCACCGCGCCCTCCTCCGGCTCGAACTGCCAGTGCGGGTAATCGGTGGCGAAGAGTAGCAGCTCCTCCGAGCCGAGCTGATCGAGGACCTGCCCGACGATCGCGGGATCGGGCGGGCTGTCGAAGGGCTGCATGGTCAGGCGCACATGGTCGCGGATGATCTCGGCCGGCGGCCGGGTGACCCAGGGCACCTCGGAGCGTACGCCGCGCCAGGTCTTGACGCTACGCCAGAGGAAACCGGGCAGCCAGCTCACGCCGGATTCCAGCAGCACGATGCGCAGGTTGGGGAAACGGGCGAAAACGCCTTCCGAGACCAGGCTGAGGAGCTGGTCCTCGAAGGCCTGCGACTGGCTGACATAGTCATGCAGGTAGTGGGAGGGCCAGCCGTTGGAGGTCGGCGCGTAGCGGAACATGGAACCGGCATGGATGCCGACCGGCAACCCGTGCTTCTCCGCCGCCGCCCAGATCGGCCAGTAATAGCTCTTGCCATAGAGCAGTTCGGCCGCCGCCGGCAGCAGGATCTGCACGAAGCGCCGGTCACCGGCCAGCCGCTCGATCTCCTCCACCGCCAGATGCGGCGCCTGGGCCGGCACCACGATGGAGGCGCGCAGCCGCGCATCGCGCGAGAGCCATTCCGCCGCGATCCAGTCATTGATGGCGGAGCAGATCGCCGCCCCCATGGTCTCGCTGACCGCCACCTGCCCGCCATAGAGCGTGTTGCAGATGGCATGGCGCGTGCCGAAGGCATCCAGCGCCTGGGCGCAGAGCAGCGCCATATCCGTGCCGGGCTTGCCCTTCTCCGGGCGCCAGTCGGGCCGGCAGGTGATGGGGGCGCCGGGCGGGTAGCTCGCCAGGTCGAAATCATCGGCGCCGCGGCGGATGAAGGCGTCCTTCCAGTAGTTGTTCATATAGGGCAGCAGGGTGCGGATGCCCGGCACGCCCGGATGGATGTCGCAGTCGATGGCGCCGCGTGTGAAGGCATTCATCGGCCGACTCCTGCGCGGCGCAGGCTGCGGCGCCAATCGGCGGCCACCTCGTCCAGCGCCTCCTTCGCGCTCTTCTGCCCGAGCAACGTGGCGGAAACGCCGGTGCGCAGCGCATGTTCCAGCGTGTCCCAGGCCGGATGCGCCGGGGTCGGGATGCCGGTCTCGATGGCCGAGGCCGCGACGGGTGGCCAGCCCAGCTTCGCCACCAGGTCGGGGTTGCGCAGCACGGAGCCGCGCGGCGGGGCATTGCCCCGTTCCATGGAGCGGCGCATCCAGTCCTTGCTGCAGGCCATGCGGATGAACTCCATGGACCAGTCCGCATTGCGGGTATAGCGCGGCACGGCCATGAAATGGCCGTCGATCCAGGTGCGGCTCTGCTCCTTCTCGGTGTGGCCGGGCACGACATCCCAGGCCCAATTCCCTGCCGTCCTGGAATTGGCGGGGTCGTTGATCAGCGTGCCATAGGGGGCGAAGGTCTGCGCCATGACGTAGCGGTCGCGCTGGCCGCCGGCGATGATCTCGTCGAACTCCCAGGTCGTCGCCTCGGGCGGCACGAGTTTGTGCTTCGCCATCAGGTCGCCGTAGAATTGCAGCGCCTCGACCGCCTTCGGCTGGTTGATGAAGATCTCGCCGGTCCTGAAGTCCACCAGCTGCCCGCCGGCGGAGAAGAGCCAGGAGGCGAAGCTGGTGTAGCTGCCGGAACCCTGCTTGCCCATGATGCCGACGGCATAGCGGTCCGGCGGGCTGTTCACGGCCTGCGCAACCTTGAGGAATTCCTCGAAGGTGCCCGGCGCGCCGGTGAATCCGGCACGCTCCAGCAAGGGCTTCTGGTAATGCAGGATGCCGGTGGTGATGCGGTAGGGAATGCCGGAGAGCTTCCCGTCATAGGTCGCGGCCCGCTTGCTGCCGCCGAGGAAGTCCCCCCAGTCGAAGTCCGGGTCGCGGGCGCTGATCTTCGCCACCACCTCCTCGTGGTCCAGCAGGTGCGGCGACATATAGCCGGCCATGCCGACCGACCACTGGGCGATGTCGATGCCGCTCGACCGCGCGCCGAGTTCGGTCTTGAGCCGGGCGCGCCAGGCATCCACCGGCAGCATGGTGAACTCCACGCGGATGCCGGTCTCCTTTTCGAAGGCCGGCGCCACCTCCTCCATCAGCACGCGCTTCCAGCCGCCCTGGTTCTCGCCGATATAGACCAGCTTGTCGGGCTTGCCCTGCGCGCGCAGGCCGATGCGGGGGGCCGCCAGCAGGCCACCTGCCGCCACCGTGGCCTGCAGCGCCTGTCGCCGGTTCAGTCCGATCATGGCCATTCCTCCCAGTTGTTGCCTGCCCCGTGGCCCGTCATCCCTTGACCGCGCCGGAGGAGAGCCCGGCGACGAGATGCTTCTGCGCCGCGAAGGAGAAGATGATGACCGGCAGGATCACCAGCATGCCGGAGGCGGTCATCGCCCCCCAGTCCACGCCGGAATCCCCGCCGGAGAACCCTGCCATCAACACCGGCAGGGTCTGCGTCGCGTTGTTCGTCAGCACCGCGGCGAAGAGGAAATCGTTCCAGGCAAGCTGGAGGCACAGGATGCCGGCCGCCACCATGCCCGGCCGCGCCAGCGGCAGCACCACGCGCCAGAAGGTGACCAGCCGGGTGGCGCCGTCGATCCAGGCGCATTCCTCCAGTTCACGCGGCAGGTCCTCGAAGAAGCCGCGCATGATCCAGACCACCAGCGGCAGGCTGAAGGTGGTGTAGGCGAGCACGACGCTGAGATGCGTGGTGGTCAACCCGACCTGGTTCAGCAGCACATACATCGGCACCAGCACGGCGATGGGCGGCAGCATGCGCATCACGAGCAGCGAGAAGAACAGGAAGGACCGGCCGCGGAAGGGGAAGCGGGCGAAGGCATAGGCCGCCGGCAGGCCGACGGCGAGCGAGAGCAGCACGGCGCTGGTCGAGACGATCAGCGTGTTGAGGAAGGCCCTCAGGAAGTCGGACCGCCCCAGCACGTCCAGATAGTGCTCGAGCGTCGGCCACCACAGATAGAGCGGCGGGCTGGCGAAGATCTGCGGCCGCGACTTCAGCGACAGCCCAAGGATCCAGACCAGCGGGAAGAGGAAGGCGGCGGTGAGCGCGGCCAGCGCCAGATAGACCAGCACGGCCTCGACGCGCCGCATGCGGCGGGATCCGGTGACGATGGCCATCAGTGCGCGTCCCTGCGGCGGATGACGGCGATGAAGAACAGGCAGATCAGCATCGCCATCAGCAGCATCAGCCAGGAGGCCGCCGCGCCGAGGCTGAAGTCGAAACGCACAAAGGTGGTCAGGTAGGTGAACATGGACAGCACCATGGTCGAATTCGCCGGCCCGCCGCCCGTCATGGCGTAGATGTTGTCGAAGGCGCGGAATTCGAAGATGGTCCGCAGCAGCAGCGCGACCAGGAGATAGGGCCGCAGCAGCGGCAGCGTCACATGCCGGAACATCTGCCAGCGGCTCGCCCCATCGATGGCCGCCGCCTCGCCCGGCTCGCTGGGCAGGGAGCGCAGCCCGGCCAGCAGGATCAGCGCGACATAGGGCGTGCTGTGCCAGACATTCACCACCCAGACCGCGGCCAGCGCGGTCCCCGGCTGGCCCAGCCAGACGATGCGCTCCCCGATCCAGTGGTTGATCACCCCGTGGCTGGGATCGAGGAGCAGCTTCCAGCAGAGCGCGCCGACGATCGGCGTGACCATCATCGGCAGGACCAGCGCGGTGCGGAAGGCCCGCATATGCGGCAGGTCCACATTCAGCAGCAGCGCGATGGCGAGGCCAAGCGCAAGCTGGGCCGCGACGGCGGCGGCGGTATAGCCGAAGGTGATGCCGAGGCTGCCGAGGAAGACCGGATCGGCCAGCAGGTCCTCGTAATTCGCCAGGCCGACGAACTCCCCGCCCAGCAGGTCCCGCCCCGGCGCCCAGCCGGTGAAGCTGAGATAGAGCGAGAAGAGCAGCGGCAGGCCGAAGATGCCGATCATCACGACGAAGGTCGGCAGCACGGCGAGCGGCGTGAACCAGCGGTCCAGGGACAGGCTGCGCCCGCGCATCGCCTCGGCGCGTCCCGCCGGGCTCGGCGCGAAGGCGAATGGTCGGCGAGCGAGCCTCGTGCCGTCGCTCATGCATCCTCCCTCGGCGCGCCCCGATGCGTGCCGGGGCGTCTCCTTCCCTGCGTGGCCGGCGACTCAGACCTCGACCACGACGTAGTCCTGCTCGACGGTCACCCCGACCGTCTCCGCGACATAGGGCCCCTTCACCAGCGCCGTGCCGGGCGCAACCTCGACCGGATACTGCTTCGCCTTGATGCGTGATGGCTCGCACCAGGACTGGCCGGTGCGGATATCGAATTCCCAGCCATGCCAGGGGCAGCGGACGATTTCCCCGGGCCGGGTGAGGCGGTAGGTACCGGGCCCGTCGGCGGTCACGAGGCCGGTGACCTCGCCTTCGCACAGCCCGGCGCCCTGATGCGGGCAGCGGTTGATGAGGGCGAAGAACTCACCACCAAGGTTGAAGACCGCGATGGGCCGGCCCTTCACGGTCACCAGCTTGCGGCTTCCTGGCGGCAGGTCAGCGACGGTAGCGACGACGTGCTTGCTCATGCGGCGGGCATTCCCGGCATCGGCGCGAGAGCGACGCTAACGCGAGCGATCGGACGGCTGCAATGACAAATCCGAACCGTCGTCACGGCGCAACGGCCGAAGGCGTCATCCCGCATCCGACCTGGTAGCGGCGAGCGCCGCATCGCCCGCCCCGCTGCAAGGCGCCGCCGGCAGCAGCGCCATTCAGGATATCGGCGGCACGGTCATGCCAAACGACTGCATTCACACCCGCGCGCCGATCCGCTGCCGCCCTCCCCGTTGTCGCAGGGGCTCAGGGGTTCGGCCGTGCGGGGCCTGCGGCGCAGCGCTCGGCTTCCTGCGGGTGCGCGGCAGCCAGCCGCCGCTCGGCTTCGCGCAGGATGCCCGCGAATTCGGCGAAGCCGGCCTCGGCGCGGCCGGCCAGGACGCGCAGGCTGCGCTCCGTCGGGCGCAGCAGCCTCAGGCGGCCCTCTCCCGGCAGCGGCTCTGACACCAGCAGGCCATCCCGCTCCAATTCGGCCACCACCCGCGAGAGGGTCGGCCCGCTGACCAACCCCTCGGCACGCGCCACCAGGTCCCGCAGGGCGATGCGCTCACCCCGGTGATGGGCGAGAACCACCTCGAGCGCGACCCAGAGCGCCTCACGGGCGCGGTGCGGCGGAGCCTCGCCATAGACCTGCCGGATGGCATCGAACTGCCGCCGCAGCGCGAGGAGGTGCAGGGCGGCGACGGCCTCGGCAAGGATGCGGTCCGGCGGCTCGCTGCCTGAAGGCGCGGGGGGCGGGGTGGTTTCGACCATCGGGGCAGATCCGGTTGTGAGGGAGGATGCAACCGGTCCTGCTGCGCCGGCATGCTATTATGCATTCATCATGGTTTCCGTAGATCGCAAATTCGTGATGTTTCATTTTGAAAGACACCCGCTAAGGCGATCCGCGCGGAGCAGGCCCGCCTCACCTGCCTGGCCGCAAGATCGCATACCGACGAGAGCACATCATGACCGCCCTTCCCGACACGCCCGCCGCGACCGAGCCCGGCCTGCCGACGGCAGATGCCTCCCCAGGGGCTCCACTGGCCGGGCTTGCGGCTGCCTGGATCCGCCCGCTCGACCTCTGGACCGGGCAATGGGCCGACAGGGCCGGGCCGCTTCCTGCCGCTGCCCGGGATGCGGCGGAAGGGATCCTGCTGATCCAGCGCGCCATGCTCGAAGCCAACCAGGTGGCGGCCGCGGCACTCCGTGCGGCCGCGCTGCGGCAGCAGGACGCTATCCGCAGCGCCGCGCTCCGCCAGCAGGATCTGGCCTTTGCCACCGCCCGGGTCGCGCTCTCCACCCTCGATGGCGCCGCCGCATGGGCCGCCCCGCAGCGCGCCCTGGCCCTCTGCGGCGAGGCGCTCGGCGCGGCGCAATCCCTTGGCGCCGCGGCGTTCGGGATGCCGGCTGCCGTACCCGCCTTGGCAAAGTCCGGCGCGAAGCCGCGGCAGTGATCGGCACCTTCCTCGCCGGTACAGGCGAACTGGCCGATCCTGGGGCGCTGACCTCCCTGCAGGTGGGTGCGCGGTTGGCCCTCCGGCTCGGGCGGCGGCCGCGGCTCGGCCAGGGTGGCCGGAGCCTGGTCGAGGTGCAGGCGGAGGACGGCCGCGCGCTCGGCTATCTTCCTTCGGGCGATGCCGAGTTCGTGGCCGATATGCTCGGCACGGGCGCCTCGGCCACGGCGCGCGTGAGCGGCATGGTGCCGGGCCTCCAGCGCCCCCGCGTGCAGCTCGTGGTCGAGTTCACGGGCGGGGCGGGCGGCGAAGCCTGAACCGATGGCGGCCGCCCGCCCTTTCTGGCGCGGGCGCTCGAGGCCACCCATCGCCGCAGAAAAATGGATTGCAGGGAAGGCAAGGCCATGAAACCTTGCCTGCGCAAAAAAAAGCGGCGCCAAATGGCGCCGCCGAGTTTAGGGAGGAAACGTCCAAGAAAGGCAGCTCGCGGGAAAACCACTTGCTGCACTGCAATATAAAACCAATCGGACGTGTGCTGTCAACGCCGAGGGGGAGGTGCGGTTGCGCCTCCCCCTATCTGTTTCCGGCCCGGGCGTGATGCCTTCACCAGCAATGCCCGATCCCGCCGGGTGCCGATGCACCGGCGCCGGGTTGCGGGGCCGGTCCCGTCGGCGCAGGGCGCCCTGCCCTCCTCCATTCTCCATGGCAACGGTGGCGGCCCTGCCAGGCCCCGGGGCAGACCTGCCGATGCGAAGCGGGGCGCTGTCGGTCCGGCAGGATCGTCAGCCGCAGGCCGAGCAGGTCATCAGGCCACGTTTCTCACGGGCTGGCTCGACGAGATAGCCGCATCGCAGGCAGTTGGCGCCGCTGTCATCCTCCGCAAAGGGATCGGCGAAACAGCGCTCAATCCCCTTCCCCCGTCCCGGGGCGCTCCGGCGACGGGGCTCACTGGCCCCGGATGCCGCCGGACTGCCATCGGGCGATCGGACCGGCGCGGCGGGCTGTGGGCAGGTCGGGGTCCACATCGGGACGACATGAGTCACGGGCTGCGCCGGTTCCGGCGCGGCAACCGGAGGAAGCTCTGGCGGAAATGCCGGGGCGGATTTCGCGGCGAAACCCTCCGGCCAGGTCTCGGCCCGCACACTCCATGCGGCGGGGCGGGCTTGCTCCTGCCGTGTTGACGGCCCGTCCCGTCGAACATGCACGACCTCGACGACACGGTTCCTGCCCAAGCCGCCACGTCGCTGAGACGCGACGATGAAGCGCTTTTCGGTAGCCTGCGATCGTACCCGGCCTTCCTCATGGCGCGGAAAGACGTTTTCTGCGTCGGACATATGTTTCCGTCTGCGCTGATTTACTGGCCCCGGTTGCTTCATGCCTGCACGGTGCTCGGTGGAGAAAATAGCCGAAGGCGATTACCAAACGTTACCCGAGCGGTCCGCAGGATGGGGAGCCAATCGGCACTGCAAACGCAAGCGGGACCGATTGGTTCGAAAGGAAGTACCGAAACCGCGGGCCGACAGGAGGAGGAGGATGCCGAAGACAAGCGCCCGGGCGAAGGTGAACCCTCGTCACGCGCGGCGGCTCGCGCTTGGCGGCAGGCCCTTCCAATCCAGCCCCGCCGCACCGGGCTAGGCACAGCGGGCCGCCTTCCTGCGCGCGGCCAGAGGTCGGCACCGGAACGCGCTGGATTTGCCGGCATATTTGCCTGAATCGCCGGGGGCATAATCGTCCCCGTCCTGGCGGGCAACATCGGCCGGACCAGCCGGAAACGCCGGCGTGCAACCTTGTACCGGATCTCGGGCATGTTGTCGCGACCCTTCCGGAGCAGGCCGCCGCTACCGTCACGCAGCCGCGGCATCATGCCTGCCCGGACACGGACAGGCACGATCCTGCTGCCGGGCGCGCAGCCGCGCTACCGGCCCTGCGCGCGGAGACCGGGCGGCAGAGATCGGGGCGTCCGCCGCCCGTATCAGCCGGTGATCCCGATCTGCCAGGGCGCGAATTCGTGCTTGCCAAGCCCCAGCGCCTCGCTCTTGGTCGGCTCGCCGGAGGCGATGCGCAGCATATGGTCCAGGATGCGCTCGCCCATCTCCTGCATGGTCGCGGTGCCATCCAGGATCTCGCCGCAATTGATGTCCATGTCCTCCTCAAGCCGGCGGTACATCGGCGTGTTGGTGGCGAGCTTCACCGAAGGCACCGGCTTCGCGCCGTACATGGAGCCGCGCCCGGTGGTGAAGGCAATCAGGTTGGCCCCGCCCGCGACCTGTCCGGTGGCGGCCACCGGATCGAAACCCGGCGTGTCCATGAAGACGAGGCCACGCTCCGTCACCGGTTCGGCATAGCGGTACACCGCCATCAGCGGTCCGGTGCCGCCCTTCATCGAGGAGCCCAGCGACTTCTCGAAGATGTTCGCGAGCCCCCCGTTCTGGTTGCCCGGGCTGACCGTGCCGTTGATCTGGGTGTCGCGCCCGGCAGCGTATTCGTCCTTCCACCAGCGGATGCGCTCGATCAGTTTCTCGCCCACCTCCCGGCTGGCGGCGCGGCGCGTCAGCGTGTGCTCGACGCCGTAGATCTCCGGCGTCTCCGACAGGATGGCGGTGCCGCCGTGGCGCGCCAGCAGGTCCACCGCCGCGCCGAGCGCCGGATTGGCGGTGATGGAGGAGAAGCCATCCGAGCCGCCGCATTGCAGGCCGACCATCAGGTGGCTCGCCGGCACGGTGCTGCGGGTGGCGCGGTTCGCCTCGGGCAGCATCTCCTGCACCGCGGCGATGCCGGCCTCGATGCTCTTCCGAGTGCCGCCGACCTCCTGCATCACCATGCTGCGCAGCAGCGGGCCGGGCGACAGCCCCTGCTCCGCCAGCAGCCCGGCGATCTGGTTGCGCTCGCAGCCAAGGCCGATGACCAGCACGCCCGCCACATTGGCATGGCGCATATAGCCGCCGAGCGTCCGCCGCAGCAGTTGCATCGGCTCACCCGAGAGTTCCATGCCGCAGCCCGTGCTGTGGGTGAAGGCGGCGATACCATCGACATGGGGGAAGGCCGCCAGGCGTTCCTGCGTGAACCAGTCGGCCACGGCATGGGCCACGGTGGCGGAGCAGTTCACCGTGGAGACCACGGCGATGAAATTACGCGTGCCGACGCGCCCATCGGCCCGGAGGATTCCCTGGAAGGTCTTGCGCGCGGCCTCCGGCACCGGCTCCACCGGCCGGTAGTCCTGGCCGATCGCATAATCCCGGTCGAACTCCCGGAACGCGATATTGTGGTTGTGCAGCATGGTCCCGGCCGGGATGTCATCGGCCGCGAAGCCGATCACCACCTGGTACTTCAGGATCGGGTCGCCGCGGCGCAGAGGCGCCGTGGCGATCTTGTAGCCCGCCGGCACCTGGTCGCGGGCGATAATGTTCTCGCCCGGGATGGGGGTGCCCGGCGCCATGTCGAGGCGCGCGACCACGAGGTTGTCGGCAGGATGCAATCGGATGACGGGCCCGTTCAGGCGCTTGGCGGACAGGTCGATCATGCGGGTCTCGATGTCTTGGATGGGGTGCGATGCCGCGGCGTGCCGGCGCATGGCAGGACGTCACCGGCTGGTCCGGGGCGGCGGACGCCCGGGACGCGACGGCCTGCCTGGGGCGTCGGACCGGCCGGCGAGGCGGCGGAGCAGGCCGCGGCCCTCCGGCGCCGCGCGGCGTAGTCCGGCGGGAGGATCAGTCGGGCGTTATGCCGGCGGTCCGGATCACGCCGCGCCAGCGTTCCACTTCCGCGCGCTGGAAGGCGGCGTATTCCTCCGGCGTGTTCGCCACCACGGTGAAGCCGATCTGCTCCAGCCGCTGCCGCGCCTCCGGGTGCCGCATCGCCTCGGCGGTCACCGCGTGCACGCGCCGGACGAGCGGGGCCGGCATCCCCGCGGGCGCCATCAGCGCCTGCCAGGAGGTGACGACGAAATCCTTCAGCCCCGCCTCGGCGGCGGTCGGCACATCCGGCACCAGTGGGTGGCGTTCCTGGCTGGTGACCACGATCGGGCGCAGCCGCCCGCCCTGGATATGGCCCGCCACCGTCCCGAGATTCTGGAAGCTCAGCTGCACATTGCCGGCGATCAGGTCCGTGGCCGCGGCCGCGCCGCCGGCATAGGGCACATGGGTCGGGTCGGTGCCGGTGAGCTGCTTGAAGAGCTCCATCGTCATCTGGTCCGAGGAGCCGACGCCGCTGGTCGAATAGCTCGTGCGGCCGCGATTCTGCTTCAGCCATTCGATCAGGCCGCGCAGGTCGGTCACCGGTACCTTGTCCGGGTTCACGACCAGCACATTGGGCGTGGTGACCGCCAGGGTGATGGGCGTGAAGGCCAACGGATCATAGCCGAGATTCGGGCGCAGCGCGGCGTTGATGGCGAAGACGCCGATGGAGCCGACCAGCAGCGTGTGACCGTCCGGCTGGGCGCGGGCCAGCAGGCGGCCCGCCACCTCGCCATTGGCGCCGGCGCGGTTCTCGACGACCACGGGCTGGCTGAGGGACGGGCCGGCATACTGGGCGATCACCCGGGCCACGGTGTCCGAGGGACCTCCCGCCACGAAAGGCACGAGAATGGTGATGGGGCGGCCTGGCCAGGCCTCGGCCCCGCCCTGGTTCTGCGCGCGCGCGGCGAAGGGACCGGCCGCGAGCGCGGCACCGAGCGTAAGCGCATGACGACGTAGCATGGGTGGACCGTTCTCTCCCGGGCAGGTTCGATTCTTGGTGCGCCATGATGCAGGCCGGCTCCATGCCTGGCCATCCCCGGCCGTGGAATTTCCCGCGGCAAGGGCGTTCGGTCTGCTTCAGCAGTGCCCCGGAACAGGCCAGGATCGAGCGGCCGGCCATGCGCCGATGCGCAAGGTCCGAGGGGGGCGCCCGGCCTCCCGCCTGCGGCAGGCCGGGCATCGCCAGGCGGTCCGGCACCGGGGCAGCCGGCACATGAGGCGGCCGCCTCCACCGGACCCGACCTTCATCCGGCCGGACCGGGATGTCCGCCTCGACCGGAGAAGGACCACGCTGTGCAGCCCCGGCGGCCGCGCCTTTCACACCGCCGGCATCCAGGACAATGATGGGCGCGCGGCAGCCCGGCTGGGCACCGTGCCGCTCGCCCCCCGTGCGAGAGGCAGCGCCGCCACGGCTTCGTCCGCGCCGCTGGCCGGCCGGCGCGCGCCCGCGCCGGACCTGGACCGACATCCGGGTCACGGCGTTCCTTCGGCAACGCGCCCGCCGGGCCGCCCCGGTCATGGCATGTTGACGATCGAGCCTCGCGTCAGACCGTCGGCCCCCGGCTCCTGCCGAGGAAGTTCATCACCAGCACGACCAGGAACACCACCAGGAAGATCCAGAAGAGGATCTTGGCGATGCCCGCAGCCGTGCCCGCCACGCCGCCGAATCCGAGGACACCGGCGATGACGGCCACGACCAGGGCAACAAGCGCCCAATACAGCAGGTTTCCGGCAGGCATGACCCCTCCCAACCCATGTGTTGCACCAACAGAACCTATGGGACCCAGCGGGGTTGCGCCGCGCCGGAACCTTTGTGGTTCCAAGGCCGATCAGGCTCGCTCGGCGCCGATCGGGTCGCGCCGGATCCGCCAGCGGCCAGCCGCCTGGGCTTGCGGGCGCTCGCGCGTCGGCGACCGGAAACTCCGGGCCCTGCAAACCGGTGGGTGGCAGGTCCCGTCAGAACCTGTATGCCGTCGAAGCAGGACGGCCTCCCTGAAGGCGGCCTCCGCCGAGCGGGGCATCCTGGCTGCGGGGAGGTTGCCCGTCGTCCGGCGCGCCTGCCGGCCGGCGATGGTGGGGCCGGGGCATGGGCGGCGCCTGCCCGAAGCGCCCACCGCCTGGGCCGCGAGGCGGCCGGCAAGGACTGACCAGGCCATACGAAGGGATGGAACGGGCAATGGGGATCGAACCCACGCCATTCAGCTTGGCGACACGGTTGCCGGCGAGGCTAGCCGCACCCATTCACCGACGAGGCCGGGCGGATGCGTCCATAGATACGGATGCCTTCGAATGAGGACATGAGTCGATAGGCGTCCCAGTCCTGCGCGAAACCTGCATCGAATCCCTGCAATGTGCTCAGGTAATCCATCCTGTCGCGCGTATCCACTGCGACGATATCGGGGCAAACCGCGGTAAAATCCTCAATGAACCAGCGGACCACCGGTCGAGAGACATTCTTCGCTGATTCATCGTCCGGTGAATGGGAATGGGCTTTGTAAAGTGCCCAGGTACTGGGAAAGCGCGATGCCCAGACCACCCCCGTCTGATTAACGATCGGAAAGCCGAGTTCCAGGCTGCTGCTGAAAGCAAGATAGCTTCGCGCATTGCTGGACCGCAGCACCTCCACGAGATGTGCTTGTATGCGCTGCGCAGGCGTCGCGGCGACCCCTTGGGCCATCAGCTTCAGTTGGAAGGCACCGGGCGCAGCCAGCCCAAGGAACGCGATTGCCGCGACGAAGCATAGGACAAGGCGGCCTGCCGAGAAGCGTGAAAGCGAGGGATCACGCAGCAGCGCTGCAACCAGGCTCAACAGAACGAGCAGGACCGCCACGACGGCCGGAATGCGCTGATAATACCAGTACCCTTTGCCCTGCAGCAGGTAAGCGATCGTCGCGCCGATCGCGAAGACCAGGAGGATCCTGGTTGCTCCACCGTCCGGCAGGGGACGAGGCGCAATCCACCACAGCAGAGCGGCCGCAGCGAGCGCCATCGGGAGGCGGCGGCTGGCTGTCAGTATCTCATGCCAGGCCCTGTCCCCGGAATTGTACAGGTCAAGGGCCAAGGGGATCACTTCCGTCAAGTACTCGGGATGCAGCATCGCGACGGCCGCGACATAGAGCAGGCCGGTCGTGCAGGCGCCCAGCACCGCCTCGCGCAGAAACCGCGCGCCGCCTGCTACCGCGACCCATTCCACCAGGACGAAAGGCAGCACGTACCAAGGCTTCATGGCGCAACAGAAGCCGACAAGAACCCCCGCGAGGAACGCGGTTGTCCGGAATGCCGCCTTCCGCTGCCCTTTCTCGGCACGCTCCCCCACGCGAAGTGCCAGATACGGCAGCGCCGCAGCGGCGATCAGGTGCTCCCGCTGCCAGAACTCCACCCCCGGAGCGAGAAGGAGAACGGCGGAGACAATCGCGAATGTCAGGCTGCGATCGTAGCGCCTGTCACGAAGCTGCAGGATACCTGCCGCCCACCAGACACATCCGAGCAGGAGCGTGGCGAAGAAAAGCGGCGCAGTGAGCAATGATGGCACGTTCAGGATACGCGCGATGGCGGCCGGCAGGACAGAAAGCCAGATGATCAGTGGCGGGTTGATCTCGATCAGGGCCACATAGGGACGGCGGCCGTCGAGCCATTGCTCAGCCACATAGAGCAGCCACGCGACATCATCCTTGAGCAAAAACGACGCTGCAATCGCCATCGCAAGAACTGTGACGCATGCAGCGCTGACATGCCCCAGAACCGATGCGGGCCGGAGGTTTGCCACCGAGCCGGGCAGTGAGAGCGACATGCTGCGCTTTCCCCTCGGCAACCGGACCTGGTCCGGTTGCATCAACAGACGACAGATTGCGCGAGGGTAAATGTTACATGTACTGCACGTAACGACACGGAAAGGAGAACGCGCATCACTTTTCCGGCCGCGGCCGGGCGATGCTGGCCCGCGGGAGCCTGCAACGCAGCCACGAACTCCCCTCATGGGTTGGCCCGTCGCCCATACCGGCCTGACGGCCTTGCATGAGCATCGACGGTCATCGGCACACCTGCAGGGATAATGCCTTACAGCAGGCGCGAGACGAACTCGCGGGCGGAATTCTGCCCTGCCACTCTCGAGACAGGCCCCATTACTACCCGGGCACTTCAAGGCACATCCCGAACTTCATGTCTGCTCGGTGACTGATCCGGCGAGAGGCGGTGATGGCAGAAGAACAGACGTGGCCGTACCCCGGTGGTGGCGTAGGGGGCCGCCCGTAGCGGGGTGGCCCTCACGGTGATCCCTGGGCGGGTTGGGTTGACGAGACCAGCAACTCGAACCTCGGAACGACCGCGATGACCGACGACAGGATGCCCTTCGTGAGCTCCTGGAGAAGGGCTCCGACGCAACCTTCCTCCGCGAGATGATGGCTCTGCCGCGCAGCGGCTGCTGGAACTGGAGGCGGAGGGGCTGTGCGGCGCCGCGCACAGCGAACGCAGCCACGAGCGGGTGCGCAACTTCCTCGTCCGGCTCGTCGAGGGCGACTGGCCCTATCTCTGGCTCGACGCCACCTCTGTGAAGGTGCGCGAGGCGGGCCGCATCATCCCTGTCACCGTCCCCATCGCGGTCAGTGTCAATGCCGACGGACGGCGCGAGGTCCTCAGCATGGCCATCGGCCCCTCCGAGGCGGCGGCGTTCTGGCGAGACTTCCTACGCGCCTTGGCGCGCCGCGGCCTGCCTTGGCGTCGCACTGGTCATCTCCGATGCACATGAGGGTCTGACGGCCGCCTGGCTGAGGTGCTGCGGGCGAAACGGCAGCGGTGCCGCGTGCATTGCGCCCACTCCCCCCTGGTCCATGCCGGGAAGGGCCAGCGCCGCATCGCCTCGGCCAGCCTCTGGACCGCCGACGCCCAGGACGCCGCGGCGGCCCACACGCCCAAGGTAAAGGGAAAGCCCGAGACCTATTCTCGCTGCAACAGGGTTTGATGCGCGCCGGTATGATCCCTCATCGCGCCGGTTCCGCACAGGTGTCGCTGATGCATGCCGAGTGGCGCTGACGACCATCCCTGGGGCGCAATCCTATGCAGGTGGCGGGAACAGTCGGGGAGTAGCCGTCCCGAAGCGACGATAGCGCTGCACAGGGGATGGTCGCCGTGCCGGGGTTGCCATCCACCACTTGAGCACCGGCGATTCGTGCCCCGCATGCCAGGAGGCACCCCGCCCCAGCAGGCCGATCCGCGCCAGATGCTTGGATAACTGGAGCGGGCGATGGGAATCGAACCCACGACATTCAGCTTGGGAAGCTGACGTTCTACCTCTGAACTACGCCCGCAGCCGTGACCCGCTTATAGGCGCTCCCGCCCCCTCCAGGCAAGGTGGCGGTTGACGCTCGGTCACCCCCTCCCTAGCCTTCACTGGTGTCACTTTTTGACCCGAGCCGCCCGATGATGACCTCGCCGAAAGCGCTTGCCGGCGCTGCCGGGGCCTCCTTCGCCGGCCTCGATAGCCGGAGCGCGACCATCCTGCGGGAATTGGTCGAACTCTATGTCCTGACCGGTGAGCCGGTGGGCTCCCGCACCCTCTCGCGCCGCCTTCCCCTGGGCCTCTCTCCCGCCTCCATCCGGAATGTGATGGCGGATCTGGAGGAAGCCGGCTTCCTCTACGCCCCGCATACCTCGGCCGGCCGCCTGCCGACCGATCGCGGCCTCCGCCTCTTCGTTGATGGGCTGCTGGAATTCGGCGACCTCGGCGAGAAGGAGCGCGAGGCGATCGCCGCCCGCTGCGCTGCCTCCGGCCGCTCCCTGCAGGAGACGCTGGCGGAGGCCGGGCAGATGCTCTCCGGCCTCGCCGGCGCCGCCGGCCTGGTGGTCGCGCCGAAGAGCGAGGGGCGCGTCCGCCACATGGAATTCGTGGCCCTCGGCCCCGGTCGCGCCCTGGTGGTGCTGGTGACCGATGACGGCCAGGTGGAGAACCGCGTCATCGAGGTGCCGGCCGGCCTGCCGCCCTCCGCCCTCGTCCAGGCCAGCAATTACCTGAATGCCCGCCTCGCCGGCCGCAGCCTGGAAGACGCGCGCGCCAAGGTGAGCGAGGAGATCACCGCCAACCGCACCGCCCTCGACGCCCTGACCAACCAGGTGGTGGAGGCGGGCATCGCCACCTGGGCGGGCGGCGGCGCCGGCAGCCTGATCGTCCGCGGCCAGGCCCGGCTGCTGGAGAACCTGGACCAGCTCGCCCGTGTGCAGGAGATCCAGGCGCTGTTCGAGCGGCTGGAGGCGCAGGAGACGGTGCTGCGCCTGCTCGAACTCGCCCAGCGCGGCGAGGGCGTGCAGATCTTCATCGGCGCCGAGAGCGGGCTGTTCGATACCGCGGGCCTTTCCATGGTGGTCGCCCCCTTCCGCAACGGGCAGGAGCGGATCGTGGGCGCCATCGGCGTGATCGGGCCGACGCGGATCAACTACGGCCGGGTGATCCCGGTGGTGGACTACACAGCACGGGTGATCGGGCGGCTGCTCGGATAGCGGGCGCCCCCTCGGGCCACCCTCCGTGGATGGGCTGATCGCTCGCGCGCAGCCAGTGGCCCATGCATCGGCGCGGCAGAGCGTCAGCAGCGCAACAGGCGGGTCACGGCAAGCCTGACAGCGCCAGCCACCGGGCGTGCAGTCCTGCGCTGACTTCACGTCGTCGCCCGGGGCCTTCCCCACCGCGCCTCAACCTCGCCGGCGTGGCTCCGCCCCGCGGGAACGCCGGCCGCCCCCAGGCTTTTCCCGTTTCGGTTTGCACGACAGCGGGGAGAGGGGGCCGTGCCTGCAGGTCCAGTCGGGTGCGCCACGGCATCCCCCTCGGCCAGGGCGGCGGCCAAGCCGGACCACCCTGCCTTGTCGGGCAAGGAATGGGCAACCGAGGGGTGAAAAACCACACCGGGCGCCGCACGCCCCCTTCTCCGGACCGCCCCCTTCACCAAGGATGGATTGCCGCGTGACCTTCCGACCCAGCCTGTTCCGCAGCTTCTTCCTCGGCGGCTTCGAATGCTCGACGCATGTCCGCAAGGATGGCCGCCGGCTCGACCTGATCGCCTCGACGCATCATGACCTGCGGGCCGAGGAGGATTACCGCCAGGTCGCCGAGCACGGGATCCGCGCAGTCCGCGACGGCGTACGCTGGCACCTGGTGCAGGCCGCCGGCCCCGGGCAGCATGACTGGACCCCGGTCCTGCCCCTGCTGCGGGCCGCCGCGCGCACCGGGACCCAGGTGGTCTGGGACCTCTGCCATTATGGCTGGCCGGACTGGCTGGACTTCTTCTCCCCCGATTTCCCGAAGCATTTCGCCGACTACGCCGCCGCCTTCGCCAGGCTGTGCAAGGCCGAGACCGGCGAGGCGCCGACCCTCTGTCCGCTGAATGAGATCTCCTTCCTCGCCTGGGCCGGCGGGGAGACCGGCCATTTCAACCCCTGCACCAATGGCCGCGGGCCGGAGGTGAAGCGCCAGGCGGTTGCCGCGACGCTGGCCGGCATCCGCGCCATGCGGCAGGCGGTTCCCGGCACGCGGGCCTTTGCCGTCGAGCCGCTGATCAACACGGTCCCCCGCCCGGGCGTGGATGCCGATATCGAGCCGGCCGAGCGCCGCAATGCCGGCATGTGGGAAGCCTGGGACATGCTGCTCGGCCGGCAGGACCCGGAGCTCGGCGGCTCGGAGGAGGTGCTCGACGCCATCGGGGTGAATTTCTACTGGAACAACCAGTGGTGGCTGCATGAGGGGCACGACGCCGCCCCGCTCTCCGTCTTCGACGAGCGCTGGGTGCCGCTGCGCGACCTGCTGGCGCGGGTGCACGGCCGCTACCGCCGCCCGGTCTTCGTCGCGGAGACCAGCATCGAGGACCATCGCCGTGCCCTCTGGCTGCGCTACGTGGCGGATGAGGTGATCGGCGCCATCCAGGCCGGCACGCCGGTGGAGGGCATCTGTCTCTACCCCGTGCTCAGCCATCCCGGCTGGGACGACGACCGCTACTGCCCGAACGGGCTGCTGGAGATGGAGGTGCGGCAGGGCCGCCGCGTGGTGCACGCGCCGCTGGCGCAGGAGTTGCGCCGCCAGCAGGCGACCTTCGCGGCGCTCTTCGCCGAGGGAGCCGAGGCGGCGGCCTGACGACCGGGGAGGGCCCTGCCCTCCCCGGACCCCACCCGCCAGGCCGGAACCCGGCCTGGACCGGTATGGGTCTGGGCACGCATGATCGTGGTACACCCCCGGCAAACGGGGGATCGCCCATGCGCTTCACCATCGTCGCCGCCGAACGCCGCGAATGGCCCTTCACCCTGCGGCTGCCCTTCCGCTTCGGCGCGGTCACCATCACCCAGGGCCGGCAGGCGGTGCTGCGGGTCCGCATCCGGGATGAAGGCGGGCGGGAGGGCTGGGGCGTGGCCGCCGAGACGCTGGCGGCCAAGTGGTTCGACAAGGCCCCGGGCCTGACCGACGCGCAGAACGAGGCCCAGCTTCGCCGCGCCCTGGAACTGGCCTGCGAGGCTTCCCTCGTCGCCGGCCACAACACCGCCTTCGGGCATTTCGCCGACAGCTATGCCGGCCACCTCGCCGCCTGCGCGCGCGAGGGGCTGAACCCGCTCATCGCCAGCTATGGCCGCGCGCTGGTGGATAGCGCCGCGCTGGATGCGCTGCTGAAGCTCAACGGCCTTTCGTTCTTCGCCGGCATGCGCGCCAATCTCGGCGGCCTCGCGCCACATACCGTGGCGCCGGACCTCGCGGGCTTCGATCTCGCCGCGATGCTCGCAGCGCTGCGGCCCGCGCGCCGCATCCATGCCCGCCACACGGTCGGGCTGGTCGATCCGATCACCGCCGCGGACCAGGCGGACCGCGTCGGGGATGGCCTGCCGGAGACGCTGGAGGAGGTGGCCGCCACCTATGGCCATCGGTACTGGAAGCTGAAGGTCTCGGGCGATATCGCGGCGGATCTCGACCGGCTCTGCCGCATCGCTGCGGTGCTGGACCGGCTGCACGGCTACCACGCGACGCTCGACGGCAACGAGCAATATGCGGATGCCGAGGGCGCGGCCGCGCTCTGGCGCGCGATCGAGGCGGAGCCGCGCCTCGCCCGCCTTGCCGCCTCCATCCTCTATGTCGAGCAGCCGGTGCGCCGGGCGCGTGCGCTGGAGGCGGGCATCGCGGCGCTCGCCGCGGCGCGCCCCGTCATCATCGACGAGAGCGACGGCCCGCTCGACGCCTTCGTGCAGGCCCGCGCGCTCGGCTACGCCGGCGTCTCGAGCAAATCCTGCAAGGGTATCTGGCGCAGCCTGATCAACCTGGCGCGCTGCCGCGCCTGGAATGCGGCGGGGGAGCGCTTCTTCCTCTCGGGCGAGGACCTGACGACGCTGCCGGGGGTTTGCCTGCAGCAGGATCTGGCGCTGGCCGCGCTGCTCGGCCTCGCTCATGTCGAGCGCAACGGCCACCACTTCGTCGCGGGCTTCGCCGGACGGCCGAAGACGGAGGCGGTGCGCTTTCTCGAGGCGCATCCGGATCTCTATGCCGACACCCCGCGCGGGCCAAGGCTGCGGATCCGGGAGGGGGTGCTGGAACTCGGCTCCCTCGACGTGCCGGGGCTGGGTGCGACGGAGGAGCCGGACTACGCCGCCATGGCGGAGATGCCCGGTTCGGGCTGGTGATGGCCTGCGGCAGGTGCATCCCGCCGCGAGGCCCGGCCCCTGGCGGCGCGGCGAAGCGGCCCTCAGGCCGCGGCCAGTTCCTCCGGCGTCGCGGCCAGCCGGGTGTCGCGCAGCAGCGCCGAGACGCGCGGCGAGGCGGTGAGCACGCAGAAGGGCACCGCCAGCAGCAGCCCGCCTGCCCAGGGCAGGGCCCAGGCCAGAGCCTCCGGTGCCGCCGCCCAGAGCAGGCCGAAGACCAGCAGGCCGAACAGCGTATGCGGCCAGAGCAGCCGCGCCGCATCGCCCCAGGCGACGCCGCGATCCGCCCGGTTCTGCGGCGCCCATGCCGCACGGCGCCCGCCGAAGGGTAGCGCCAGCAGGAAGACCGCCTTGTTGAACACGCTGATCGGGTCGAGCAGCGTGGTGAAGCCGATCTCGGCCAGCGCACCCCGCAGGAAGGCGGCGCGCCCGCCGTAGCGCGTGGCCAGCTGCGGCCTGAGCAGCACCTCGGCATAGCCCGAGAGCTTCGGCGCATGCAGCATCGCCCAGGTCGCCAGCATCAGCGCCAGCAGCCAGCCCGAAGGCGTCCCCGCCGCCCCGCCGGTCGCGGCATTCAGCGCGCCGGACAGCAACACGCCCACCCAGAGCGGCGCGCCGAGGAAGAGCAGGATCGCCTGCACCAGCTGCCAGCGCCCCATCCAGGTCTGGCCGGGCAGCCGGAGAAGGTCCCAGTACTGCATGTTGCCCGCCGCCCAGCGCAGGTCGCGCGCCATGAATTCGGGCAGCGCCGGCGGGTTGCCCTCCATCGAGCCTTCCTCGACCGGTAGGCAGCAGACCTTCCAGCCCGCGGCATGCAGCCGGACGGCCTCCACCTGGTCATGGCTGAGGATGGGCCGGCCGTCCGGCAGCGCCTCCAGCCGGCAATGGCGGCGGAAGGGCTCGATGCGGAGGACGGCGTTGTGGCCCCAGTACGGCCCCTCCGGCCCCTGCCACCAGGCCTGGCCGGTCGCCCAGGCGCGCATGCCGGCGCGCATGCCGAACTGGAACAGGCGCGGGAAGGCCGCCGTCGCCGGCCGGCCGACGATGAGTTGCTGCAGGATGGCGATCTGCGGGTCCGCTTCCATGCAGGCCACCAGGCGCAGCACGGCCGGCGCCGTCATCTCGCTGTCCGCGTCCAGGCAGAGCATCAGCTGCGCCTGGCCGACATGGCGGTCGAGGAATTCCATGACATTGCCGGCCTTGAAGCCGGTGTTCTCGGCACGCCGGCGATAGCCCACCGGAATGCCGGCGGCGCGACGGGCGCGGAACTCCTCGATTGCCAGCGCCTCCATGGCGGCCAGGGCAGGGTCCTGGGTATCGGAGAGGAACCAGAGGGTGAAGCGGTCCGCCGCCCCGGCCGCCGCCAGCCCCTCCAGCAGCCGCCCCAGCGGCGGCAGCACCTGCGCCATGTCCTCATTGCGGATGCAGACCGCGATGGCGGTGCATGCGGCGGGCGCGCCGGGCCGGGCGTGGCGCAGCGCCGGCAGCACGGCGGCCGGCGGGCTCGGCGCCCGCAGCAGGATGCCGAGGCCGACCAGCGCATTGGCGGCGCAGAGCGCGGTCCAGGGCGCGGTGCCGGCGAAGCAGAGGAAGAGCAGCACCTCCCACACCGTCCAGCCGTCGGGCGCCAGCACCCGCGCCGCCAGCCAGAGCAGCAGCGTGGTGAGGCCAAGGCCGAGCAGGGCGAAGAGCAGGCGGCGAAGCGCGAGGGGCAGGTCGGGCACGGGGGGCAGTCTCGCGGGGCAGGATGGCGAAATTGCGCAGGCGGTCCGGGCGCCCGGCGCTTGCCGGCGGCCGCCCACGCATGGCCAGATGGGTGCAACAGGACAGGGAGGAACCCATGCTGCAGCGCCGCATGCTGCTGGCGGCCGCGGTCGCCGCGCCGGCCATCGCCCGGCGGCGGGCCCAGGCCCAGCCCGCCTGGCCCCAGGAGAAGCCGGTGGAGGTCATCGTCCCCTTCCCCCCGGGCGGCGGCGTGGACATCATGACGCGCCTGATCATGCCGCTGGTTGCGGCGCGCATCCCGGGCATGACGGTGGTGGTCACCAACCGGCCCGGCGCCGCCTCCCAGATCGGGCTGGAGGCGACCTTCAATGCGGCGCCGGACGGCTACACGCTGGGCGCCACCTCCACCCCCGCGCACAGCGCCATCCCGATCGAGCGGCCCGCGCGCTACCGCGCGCTCGACTTCACCTTCCTCGCCAATATCGTCGAGGACCCGAACTGCCTCTATGTCCGGGCCGAGAGTCCCATCCGCTCCCTCGCCGAGCTGGTGGCGCAGGCCAGGGCCCGGCCCGGCAGCCTGGATTACGGCACCACCGGCATCGGCAGCGACGACCACATCATGATGCTGGCCTTCGAGGCGCTGTCCGGCATCCCGCCCATGACGCATGTGCCCTTCGCCGGCGTCGCGCCGCTGCTTCCACAATTGCTGGGCGGGCACCTGGCGACGGCGGTGGGGAACACGACGGAGCTCGTGACCCTCGCGCGCGAGGGGAAGATGCGCGGCCTGGCCGTGGCGAGCCTGCAGCGCCTGCCGGAGCTGCCGGAGGTGCCGACCTTCCGGGAGCTGGGCTTCGACATCGTCGCCGCCGCGGCGCGCGGCATCATCGGCCCGCCCGGCATCCCGCCCGCCGTCGCCGCACGGCTGCAGGAGGCCTTCCGCGGCGCCCTGGCCGATCCCGGCTTCCTGCGGGAGGCGGCGCGGCAGCACATGCCGCTGCGGCCGTTGGTGGGCAACGAGTACCGGCAGATGGCGTCGCAGGTGGATGCGCAGCTGCACGCGCTGTGGACGCTGCGGCCCTGGCGGGGATAGCGGCCGGGCTTCCATGCGCGGCACCCGGGCCGAGGCCGGCCTCGAACGGGAAGGCGGCGTTGACCCTTGCCCTTCCCCGGCTTAAGTGAGCCGTGCGAGGCCACGTCCTGCCCCCTCCGCGGGTATAAGTCCGGGACGGCCCGGCAGCTTGTTCGGAGGAGGCTGCCATGGCCTGGCTCATTCTCGTCATCGCCGGCCTGTTCGAGGTCGTCTGGGCCTTTTCGATGAAGCAGTCGGAGGGCTTCACGCGCCTCTGGCCCACCGCCGTCACCCTGGCCGCCATGCTGGTGAGCTTCGGCCTGCTCTCCTGGTCGATGCGGTCGCTCCCTCTCGGGACCGCCTATACGGTATGGACCGGAATCGGCGCGGTGGGCGCGTTCGTCGCCGGGATCCTTTTCCTCGGGGAGACGGCCAACGGGACACGCGTGGTGGCCGCCCTGCTGATCGTGAGCGGCCTGCTGCTCATGAAGCTGTCCGACCCCGCATAGCAGTTCGGGGCATGCCGGATGCCGGGGCGACGTGCCCGCCGGGACCGCCTGTCAGGCGCCCCCCTTCGGCGTCCCGTGTTCCGGTCTGAACGCCAACCCCCGGCGCGCCATGGCTGGCGGAGGAGTGCCTCGCTCCGGGGCGTTCACGCCCCTGCACGACCTGTCCTGGCTGCAGGGCAAGGCGGCCCGGCCCTTCCCCGCCATGCGGCGAAGGCGCGGGAGGCGTCTGCTGCGCCGTGCCGCCGCCGATGCGGCCCACGCCGCCCCGGGCGGTCAGCGCCTCCTCCCACCGCGCGGCGCATGGGCCGGCCGCCCGGCAGGTTCGGCCCCTGCCCCACACTCCCCGTGCCGCCTTGCCGCCCTCCGTCTTGCTCCCCTCGGCCGCGCATGCCCTGATAGCACCCGAACGACCAGGCGGGGGGAAACAGGGATGCAAGAGGCGGACTACGTCATCCTCGGCGGCGGCTCGGCCGGCTGCGTGCTGGCGGCGCGGCTCTCGGAGGATCCGAACACCAGGGTGGTCCTGCTGGAGGCCGGGCCCTGGGACCGGAACCCCTGGATCCATATCCCGATGGGCTTCGCCCGGCTCTACGTCACCCGCAAATTCGACTGGAACTACCAGACCGAGAGCGAGCCGGAGCTGAACGGCCGCAGCGTCTACTGGCCGCGCGGGCGCGTCATCGGCGGCTCGGGCAGCGTCAACGGCCTGGTCTTCCTGCGCGGCAGCCCGCGCGACTACGACCGCTGGGCGCAGCTCGGCGCGCGCGGCTGGAGCTATGAGGACTGCCTGCCCGCCTTCCGCAAGCTGGAGACCTTCCACGGCCCGGACAGCCAGTATCGCGGCAAGTCCGGCCCGATGCAGATCGCCGAGGTGCCGGAGCCGACCACCGGCTGCCGGGCCTTTCTCGAGGCCTGCGAGGCGCTCGGCTTCCCGCGCAACCGCGACAACAATGGCGAGTGGTTCGAGGGCGTGGCGCCCAACCAGCTCAATGTCCACAAGGGGCGGCGCTGGAGCCCGGCGGTCGGCTATCTCCGCCCCGCCCTCAAGCGCCCCAACCTGCGGGTGGAGACGGAGCGGCTCGGCCTCAGGCTGGTCTTCGAGGGCCAGCGCGTGACCGGCGTGGTGGTCCGCACCGCGGACGGGCGGGAGGAAAGCTGGAAGGCCCGGCGGGAGGTGATCGTCTCCGCCGGCGCGATCGAGAGCCCGAAGCTGCTCATGCTGTCCGGCATCGGCGACGGCGCGGCGCTGCAGGGCCTGGGGCTGGAGACGCGCGTGCATGCGCCGGAGGTGGGAAAGAACCTGCAGGACCACTTCATGGTCCGCTTCGCCTTCCGCACCAAGCCGGCGGATACCTTGAACGAGGCGCTGGCGAACCCGATCAGGACCGCGAAGATGGGCCTCGACTGGGCGCTGCGCCAGCGCGGCCACATGACCATCGGCGCCTCCGAGGCGAGCCTCTTCGCCCGCGTCCTGCCGGGCTCGGAGGAAGCCGAGGTGCAGTTCCAGTTCGTCAATTTCAGCCTGGACACCAGCAACCAGGCGATGTCGGCGAGCAAGCTGGCGAAGCATCCGGGCTTCACCTTCAATTTCTGCCAGTGCCGGCCGGACAGCCGGGGCGAGCTGACCCTGCGCTCCCCCAAGGTCGAGGACAAGCCGCGCATCCTGGCGAACTACCTGACCGCGCCGACGGATGTGCGGGTGATGCTGGAAGCGGCGAAGCTGGCGCGGAAGATCGCGGTGACGCGGCCCTTCGCCGATCTGGTGGAGGAGGAGCTCTCGCCCGGCCCGGCGACGCAGAGCGATGACGATTTCCTGGACTACCTGCGCGCCGCCGGCACCACGGTCTACCACCCCTGCGGCACCAACCGCATGGGCACCGACGACCGCGCGGTGGTGGATACCGAGCTGCGGGTGCGCGGCGTGGAGGGGCTGCGGGTGGTCGATGCCTCGGTCTTCCCGCTGGTGCCCTCCTCCAACATCCATCCGGCGGTGCTGATGACGGCGGAGCGGGCGGCGGAGATGATCAAGGCCAGCGCCCGCAGCGGCACGCGCGCCGCCGCCTGATGCCCGGCGCATGACATGCTGACGCAGGTCTGCTGCATCCGGCGCCGGCGCCGGCGCCGCCTGCGGCGGCTTCACTGCGCGGCATAGGCCGCGGGCCGCATCCACGCCTCAGCCGCCGATGGCGGCCGCACGTCAGGGCTTACGCCATCGGTCCGGATGCGTGACCGCGTCCGGGCAGGAGCGCCGCAGTTGCGGCGGGCGGCAGAAGCCGCTTCGGCACGGGCTCGCGCCCGCGCTGCAGGGGTCGATGATCATGGCCGGTGGTATTATGCCGGGGTCAGTTGAAGAACGGCCCGCTGTGGGTGCCAGGATCAGCCCTTCGCCGCAGCGGTCGCAGGCCGCCCACAGGCAATGGGATGCCTCGCGACAGCGCCGGTATTCCCAACGGCCCCACCGCCCCGGCATGACACGGGCCGGGGCGGCTCGCCGCCTCCGCTCGCGGCCCGGACCGCTCCGCTCGTTTCATTGCGCGGCGGAGCAGGCGCGGCCACCGGGTCTTATACTGATCGGAGAGCATGACGCAGGCCCGCGGGATGGCGAATCGGCCCCAGGGGCGGCACCGGCGGCGGGCATCGTCCCACTCCGAACACTCCACAAGGAGGGCGTCGCCGGGCCGGACGGATGGCAGGGCGACGCCCGGGCGGCAGAGGTGCCAGGGAAGGAGGAACCCGGCCATGACCCGCGCCGACACGGGCGATTTGCTTGCGCTGGTGGTCGCAGGCGATGTCACGCAACTGCGGAGCATGCTGAACCCCGCCGGCGGCTCGGCGGCGGATGGCCCGCTCGAACCATCCAACCGCATGACGCCGATGATGGCCGCGGCCGCCTGCGGGAACGAGGCGGCGGTGGAGCTGCTGCTGCAATGCGGCGCCGATCCCGCGCGGCGCGACGCCGCCGGCCGCAGCGCGGCCGCCTATGCCCGCAGCGCGGGGCACCCGCATCTGGCGGCGCGGCTCGACACCGTGGTCGACCAGGAACGGCGCATGTGGTGAGCACGGCCTCGGCAGCGGAACAGCGGCACACGGCCTGCACGGCATGATGCGCGGCGGGTTGCGCCTCAGCGGGCGGCGGGCCGCGTCGCGGTGGCGGGCACCAGCAGCCGCGCCATGGCCAGGCAGCCGAGCGCCGGGCCGATCGCCAGCGCCGCGAAGGCGCCTCCCCAGCCGAAGCGCTCCGCCAGCACCGGCATCAGGTGGATCGCCGGCAGGGTGAGGGCGAAGCCGAGGCAGGTCTGCACCGTCAGCATCGTCCCGGCGAGGCCGGGCGGGGAATGCTCCGCGACGCTGGCCGAGAACTGCGCGGAATCCGCGACCACGGTGGCGCCCCAGACCAGGCAGAGCGCGACCGTCACCGCCGGATGCAGCCCGAAGGCCGGCCCGGCCAGCAGGCAGCAGGCGCCGCTGACGGCCATGGCCCAGATGGTGAGCCTGGCCTTGCCGATCCGGTCGGCGATCAGCCCGCCGGCAACGCAGCCGATAGCGCCGGCGCCCATCACCGCGAAGGTGGCCAGCGCCGCCTGCCCCGGCGCGCCGGCGCGCCCGGCGGCCGCGAAGCTCGCCGCCAGATAGGCCCCGATCCAGGCCCACATGGCGTAGAGTTCCCACATATGCCCGAGATAGCCGAGGGTCGCGAGCCTGGTGCCGCGCGTGCGGAACAGCAGCAGGGCGAAGCCCGGGCGGAAGGGCGGCGCCGGCGCATGGCCCGGGCCGAGCCTTGTCCCGAGGATCAGCCCGGCCGCCACCACCGCGAGCGCCGAGGCGGCACCGACCGTGACCCGCCAGTCGAGCCCGCCGAAGCCATTGACCAGATGCGGGGAGGCGGAGCCGAGGGTAAGGCCGCCGACCAGCAGCCCCACCACCAGCCCGGCATCCGCGCGTGTCGCCCAGCCTGCGGCGAGCTTCATGCCGACGGGATAGATGCAGGCGAGCGCGAGGCCCGTCGCGCCGCGCGCCAGGATGGCGAGCGGGTCGCCGACCGGCAGCGCCAGGATCAGCGCATTCGCCGCCGCCCCCAGCAGCGCGGCGGCGGCGATCAGCCGCCGCGGGTCCAGCCGGTCCGGCAGGGCCAGGGCCGCGCTCGCCAGCGTGCCCAGCACGAAGCCCAGTTGCACGCCGCCGGTGAGCCAGGCGAGGAAGCCCGGCGGCAGCGCTGCCTCCCGCGCCATGGCCGGCCCCGCGGCGGTGCCGGAGAACCAGAGCGCCAGCGCCAGGACCTGCGCGACGACGATGAGGGCGAGGTTGGCGGGCTTGCCCTTCAGCATGCGGTCAGGCCCGCGGCGAGGCGAAGATCATCCCCGGCTCCCCTCCCCTCGCCCGGCTCTTGGCATGCATCGTCATGCGGGCCGCCCGCGGCGGATGGCGTTCAAGGCCGAATGCCATCCGCTGTCGCTCCTTGTTGCTCGAGAAGAGGCACGCCTCCGGTCGCTCACGGCCTTCCGCGATCCGCTCTAATCGATGGAGGCGCCGGAGGCGCGCACCACCGGCGCCCATTTCGCCACCTCGGCCCGCATGAAGGTGTCGTATTCGGCGGGGCCGAGCGGCGCCGGTTCCGCGCCGTAGTCGCGGATGCGCTGCGCGATCGGCGGGTCCTGGAGCGCCGCGACGATCTCCGCCCCCAGCCGCTCCAGGATCGGCCGCGGCGTCGCGGCCGGGGCGGCGATGCCGTACCAGGAGGAGACGTCGAAATCCGGCACGCCCGCCTCCTGCAATGTCGGCAGTTCCGGCATGGTGGCCGCGCGCGCCGCGGTGCTGACCGCGAGCGCCCGCAGCATGCCCGCCAGCACCTGCTGGCGCGAGGCCGGGGCATTGTCGATGGCGAACAGCACCTCCCCGTTCATCACCGCCGCCATGGAGGGCGCGGTGCCGCGATAGGGCACATGCGTCACCTCCACGCCGGTGCGCAGGCCAAGCAGCACGCCGGAGAGGTGGGAGGAGGTGCCGGTGCCGGCCGAGGCGAAGGTGGCGCGTTCGGGGTTCGCCCGCATGAAGGCGATCAGTTCGGCCACCGTCCGGTGCGGGCTGTCGCCCTTCACGATCAGCACGTTCGGCAGGAAGGCCAGCCGCGCGACGCCCGGCAGGTCCTTCAGCGGGTCGAAGGAGAGCCGCTTGTAGAGGCTCGGCCCGATGCCGTGCGAGGCGATGTGGTTGACATAGAAGCTGTAGCCGTCCGGCGTGGCGCGGGCGGTGACCTCCGCCCCCACCATGCCGCCCGCGCCCGGCCGCGGGTCAATCACCAGGGGCTGGCCCAGCTTCTCCCGCAGCCGGCTTTCCATGATCCGGAGGAAGATGTCGGAGACGCCGCCCGCCGCGCCGCCGAGCACGTAGCGGATGGGCCGGTCCGGCCAGGAGCCCGTTGCCGGTCCCTGCCCCTGCGCCCGCGCGAGGGCGGGGGCGGCAAGCAGTCCGGCGCCGAGCAGCGTGCGTCGTCCGATGGTCATGGCGTCTCCTTCCCGGGCCGGCCTCTGCGCGCCGGACCGCCGGATGCTAGAGCAGAACGAGGGAGCCCGTGAACGACCGGAGGCGTGAATCGGCTCGAAAAACGAAGAGCATCAGCGGTCGCCGGGGCCGGCGTTGACGGGCGCCGGGGTGGGGCGGAAGCTTCGCGCCAAAGGGGAAGGAGACATCCATGCGACAGATGCACCTGGTCGGCTTCCTGCAGGCGCAGAACTGCACCACCCTCGCCAGTTCCTGGCGGCACCCGGACAGCCGAACGGACTTCCTCACGTCCGACTACTTCCAGGAGATCGCCCGCATCCTGGAAGCGGGGAAATTCGACCTCGGCTTCTTCGACGACCGGCTCTCCATGCCGGACCGCTTCGGCTCCGACCACCACCACACCATCGAGCACGGCATCCGCTGCGTGAAGCTCGACCCGATCGTGACGCTGACCATGATGGGCGCGGTCACCTCGCGGCTCGGCCTCGGCTCCACCGCCTCCACCACCTATTACGAGCCCTTCCATGTCGCGCGCTGCTTCCAGACGCTCGACCTGATGAGCGGCGGGCGCGCGGCCTGGAACATCGTCACCTCCCTCAATGACGGGGAGGCGGCGAATATGGGCCATGCCGAGATGATGGAGCATGACCGGCGCTACGACCGCGCCGACGAGTTCGTCGAGGTCGTGCTGGGCCACTGGGATTCCTGGGAGGATGACGCCCTCATCATCGACAAGGCGAGCGGGCGCTTCGGCGACGGCGACAAGGTGCATCGCCTCGACTTCAAGGGGCGCTTCCTGCACTCGCGCGGGCCCTTCACCGTGCCGCGCAGCCCGCAGGGGCGGCCGGTGCTGATCCAGGCCGGCAGCAGCGGCCGCGGCAAGCGCTTCTCCGCCCGCTGGGCGGAACTGGTCTTCGTCGCCTATCACGATGTCGCCTCCGGCCGGCAGGACTATGCCGAGTTCAAGGCGATGGTCGCGGCCGCCGGTCGCGACCCGGAGGCGGTGAAGGTGGCCACGCTCTGCTACCCGATCTGCGCCGCGACCAGGGCGGAGGCGGAGGACAAGGCGGCGCTGATCGCCAGGCTGCCGCTCGAGATCGATGCCCTGTCCCTGCTGAGCGAGGCGCTGAACTTCGATTTCGCCAGCAAGGGCATGGACGAGCCCTTCACCGACGAGGAGATGGCCGGCATCCAGGGCCTGCAGGCGATCCGCGACCGCGTCGTCAGGAACACCGGCAAGAAGAACCCGACGGTGCGGGACTTCATGGTGGGCAGCGGCCGCGGCAAGCCCCCCATGGACATGGTCGGCGGCCCGAAGGAGGTCGCGGACCGGATGGAGGAATGGTTCGCCACCAGGGCCTGCGACGGCTTCGTCATCGGCGCCTGCGTGGTGCCCGGGAGCTATGCCGATTTCGTGCGGCACGTGGTGCCGGAACTGCAGCGGCGCGGCCTGTTCCGCAAGGACTACACGGGGCCGACGCTGCGCGACCATCTTGGCCTGGCGCGCGCGACGCGCGGGGATTGGCAGCCGCGTATGGCCGCGGAGTAGAGGCGCAGCGCGGGCGGGATCACAACAGCGGAGGGAGGGCGCGCTTTTCCTTGCCCCTCGCTCCCGCTCTCCCCACGGAGGGCGGGAATGGGAGGGATGCCATGATCGACGCGGTGAAGCTCCTCGGGTCGCTGCTGCAGCAGGGCGCCACGCCCTCCGCGCAGGACCGGTTGCGCGGCGCGGTGCAGCGCGGCGCCGGCGGGCCGCTGGGCCAGGCCGGCGGCGACCTGCCCCGGATGCTGGCGGGGCTGTTCGGCCAGGGCAGCGGCGGGCGCGGCTTCGGCGAGATGCTGGAATCGGCCACCGAGATGGCGAAGCGCGCGGCGCAGTCGCCGGCGGAGGAGGTGCGGCGCAACAACCCGGCCGCCATTGGCGGGCTCGGCGCCCTCGCCGGCGCGCTGCTCGGCGGCGGGCGCGGCGCGGTGGGCGGCGGGATGCTCGCGGTGCTCGGCAGCCTGGCCTATGCGGCGCTGCAGGAACAGGGCGCAAAGGCGGCACCGCCGGCCTATGCGGATGCCGCCGCGGTGCAGCGCAAGGCCATGCTGCTGCTGCGCGCCATGATCCAGGCGGCCAAGGCGGACGGCCAGATCGACGAGCGCGAGATGCAGCGGATCATGGGCAAGCTGGCGGAGGCCGGGGAGAGCGACGAGGCCCGGCAGATCGTGTTGCAGGAGATGAACCGGCCGGTCGATACCGAGGCCCTGGCGCGAGAGGCGCAAGACCAACAGGAGGCGGCGGAACTCTATGCCGCCTCGCTCACCGCCATCGAGATCGACAGCGTGGCAGAGCGCGACTACCTCGCGCGGCTCGCCACGGCGCTGGAACTGCCGCCGGAAGTCAGGCGGCCTATCCATGAGGCGCTGGGCGTCAGCGTCTGACGGGACCGCCGCAGGGCATCGGCGAAGACTTGCGCGGCCGCTGGATGATTCCAGCGACCGCGCGCCGTGCCGCAGGGCGGCAGTTCAGGTTCAAAGCATGAAGTCGCTGGCGATGAAGTGCACGACCCCAGCCACCTTCAGATTGACCTCATAGGTACCGTCACCATCGGTGTTGCCGTAGACATAGGTATTGCCGCCGGAATGGACATAGCCGAGTTCACCCGCATAGAGCGCCTTGGTTGCGACATTGCCCTTCCAGCTGAAGGCCTGGTCGCCCCAGGTCGTCGGGTTCCACCAGACGGATTCCTTGGCGTCGATGCCGCGCAGGTCGATCTTGTCGCCTTCCCACCACTTGTAGTCCCAGATCGCGTCCCCGGTGGTTTCGGCCGCGCTGTTGTACTTGAAGACGTCGGCCCCCGGTCCGCCGGTCAGGCCATCCGAGCCCAGGCCACCCACGATGGTGTCGTTGCCATAGCCGCCATCGACGTAGTCATTACCGTTGTAGGCATAGATGACGTCATTTCCGCCATAGGCGTAGATGAAATCCTGAACATTGGTGCCGTTGAGCGTTTCGCTGAAGATGCTACCATGCACAGTGGCCATTGTCTCTCTCCTGGAATGCGAATGCAAAAACCGGCGTTGAAAGAGCTGTCCGTGTCCCTGCACAATGCGATCGGAACAAGACGGCGTTTGTTGGTTCGTGATTTTGTGGGCTTACGGGGCCATCCTCATCAAATCCTTTGCGCTTAATCCTGTAATATCCACTGCCCGCTTGCAGGCCATGGAGCCGGCTGATCTTCGGAAGCCGCAGATCAGGCCGCTCTGGCCGTTTCTGCTTGTTCCGTCGGCTGGCATGGACATGAAACGCAAAAATACTGAGGGCATTCTGTGCTCCGGCGCACGGGGGCGATATGCCGGCGGTTGCCGCCCCCATGCGCCCTCCGGTGCAGTCGCCGCGCCAGGGATGCCCGGCCATGGGCACGGCCATCCCTGCATGGCCGCAGGAAGGGAACCCTCCCCCGCTCGCCAGGCCTCGGCTGCACGTCGTGCATGTCCGCGGTGAAGGCAGCGTCCGCGAAGGCAGCCAAGCCGGCTGCAACGGCTGGGCATCCGGTCCTGAACGCGCTTCCGCTGTCGCCTTCCGGCCCGGCAGGTCTGCGGCACCGGGGAAAAGCGGCTGATGCCTGGCTCATGACATGCTGACGCGTGTCGCGCTCAGGCGCCGGCGGCCCCGCGGGCCTTGGCTGCGCCGCACCGGCGGCGGACCGCAGGTCCGGACGTCATGCGCCAGGCAGCCGGCGGTCCGGCTAGAGCGGATTGGCGTTCGGAAATGAACGCCAATCCGCTGCAGACCTTTGTCTTTTCGAGCAGATTCACGCCTTCGGTCGTTCACGGCCTCCGGCGATCTGCTCTATCCTACCTTGCCGCCCGCCTGACCCAGGCCCCGTAGAGCCGTGGCCCCGCCAGCGCCAGCACCGCCAGCAGCAGGATCACGAGGCTCACCGGCCGGGTCAGGAAGGTCGTCCAGTCCCCCTGGCTGATGGTCAGCGCCTGGCGCATCGCCTGCTCCGCCATGGGTCCGAGGATCATGCCGATGACGACCGGCGCCGTCGGGAAGTCGAAGCGCCGCATGAACATGCCGAGGATCCCGATGGCATAGAGCAGCACCAGGTCGGTCACGCTGTTGCTGATGCCATAGGTGCCAATGGTGGCGAAGACCAGGATGCCGGCATAGAGCTGCGGCTGCGGGATCTTCAGGATGCGCGCCCAGAGGCCGACCAGCGGCAGGTTCAACACCACCAGCATGAGGTTGGCGATGTAGAGGCTGGCGATCAGCGTCCAGACCAGGTCGCCCTGCTGCTCGAACAGCAGCGGGCCGGGATTGATGCCATAGCTCTGGAAGGCGCTCAGCATGATCGCCGCCGTGGCGCTGGTCGGCAGGCCGAGGGTGAGCATCGGCACGAGGACGCCGGCGGCGGCGGCATTGTTCGCGGATTCCGGCCCCGCCACGCCCTCGATCGCGCCGGTCGTGCCGAATTCCCGCTTCGCCTCGGCGGAGGCGAGCCTCCGCTCGGCATAGTAGCTCAGCATGGTCGGCATCTCGGTCCCGCCCGCCGGCAGCACGCCGAAGGGAAAGCCGAGCAGCGAGCCGCGGAACCAGGGCCCGAGGCTGCGCCGGACATCCGAGCGCGACATCATGATGCGCCCGACCGGCCGCACCTCCTGCTTCCCCTCCACATGCCGCCAGGCGAGATGCAGCGTCTCCCCCACCGCAAACAGCGCGACGGCGACGAGGACCACATTCACCCCGTCCAGCAGTTCCGGGATGCCGAAGGTCATGCGCGGCTGGCCGGTCTGCAGGTCGATGCCGACGAGGCCGAGCGCCAGGCCGAAGAACAGGCTCGTCAGCCCCCGCAAAGCCGAGCCGCCGAGCACCGCGGAGACGGTGACGAAGCACAGCACCATCAGCGAGAAATACTCGGCCGGCCCCAGATTGAGAGCGAGTTCGACGACGACGGGCCCGAGGAAGCTGATGCCCAGCGTGCCGATGGTGCCGGCGACGAAGCTGCCGACCGCCGCCGTCGCCAGCGCCGGCCCGGCCCGGCCGTTGCGCGCCATCTTCGCGCCCTCGAGCGCGGTAATGATGGAGCCGCTCTCGCCTGGCGTGTTCAGCAGGATGGAGGTGGTGGAGCCACCATACATCGCGCCGTAGAAGACGCCGCAGAACAGGATGAAGGCACCGGTCGCGGGGACCTGGAAGGTGATCGGCAGCAGCAGCGCGATGGTCAGCGCCGGCCCGATGCCCGGCAGCACGCCGACCGCGGTGCCGAGGAAGCAGCCCAGCAGCGCCCAGCCGAGATTGCCGGGCGTCAGCGCATGGGAGAAGCCGAGGGAGAGGCCGGCGATCGGATCCATTCAGAAAACCTCCCTCCCGAGCGCCTGCAGCACCAGCCCTTCCAGCAGGCCGGCGCCGATATTGACGCCCAGGCCCTCGACGAAGCCGAACCAGACCGCGAGCGTCAGCACCAGCGCCAGCACCAGGTCGCGCAGCAGCTTCCGCGAGCCGAAGGCGGCCGCCACCAGCACGAATTGCGCGCTCGCCGCGACGGAGAATCCGAAGGGCCCGATGAGCGCGAGATTCGCCGCCAGCCCCGCCAGCAGCAGGCCGAGGGCGCGCCAATTGGTCGGCGGCGCCTCCTGCACCTCTTCCAGCGTCCAGGACCAGCCGCCGCGCAGCGCGCTCACGGTCAGCCCCGCCCCCAGCGCCAGCAGCCCGGCACCGACCGCATAGGGCACCGCCTTCGGCCCGACCTGGGCATAGAGCGGGGAGGCCGGGATGACCGCCGCCTGCCAGAGCGCCAGGCCGCCGAGCAGCAGCACGAAGAGGCCCACCATGAGGTCGGCCTCCTTGCCGCGGCCCGGCCGCGTGCGCATGGCGTTCACGCGAGCCCGATCTCCTTCAGCACCGCCTCGGTCTGCTGCTGGTCCTTCTCCAGGAAGCCGGTGAAAGCATCGCCGGTCAGGAAGGCATCCTGCCAGCCGCGGGTCTCCAGCATCTCCTTCCAGGCGGGCAGCGCGTGGATCTCGGTCATCAGCGCCACCAGCCGCTCCCGCGCATCGGGACGCAGGCTGGGGGGCGCGAAGACGCCGCGCCAGTTCGTCATCACCACATCCACGCCGCTCTCCTTCAGCGTCGGGATGCCGGGGTCGGAGCGGGTCTCCCCGGTGGTCGCCAGGGCACGCATCCGGCCGGCCCGGATCTGCTCGGCGAATTCGGACATGCCGGAGATGCCGGCCTTCACCTGCGCCCCGAGGATCGCGGCATTGGCCGGGCCGCCGCCGGCGAAGGCGACATAGGAACCTTCCCTGGCCGAGCGGCCGAGCGCCTTCAGGATCAGGCCGAGGGTGATGTGGTCCGTCCCGCCGGCCGAGCCGCCGGCGACGGAGACAGCGCCGGGATTGGCGCGCAGCGCGTCGAGCAGGCCCTGCAGGTCCTTGATCTCGGAACTGGCGGGCACCACGACCACGCCCACCTCCTCCGTCATCCGGGAGATCGGCGTCACGTCCTTCAGCCCGACCGGCGTCCTGTTGGTGAGCGTCGCGCCGACCATGACGGAGCCCGCCACCATCAGGCTGTCCGGCCGGCCGCGGCGCTGGCCGACGAAGCGCGGCAGCCCCACCGTGCCGCCGGCGCCGCCGACATTCTCGAACTGGAAATTGGCCACGAGGCCCGCCTGGCGCGCCACCTGCTCGATGGCGCGACCGAGCCCGTCCCAGCCGCCGCCGGGGCCGGCCGGGATGAACATGTAGAGGCTCTGGACGCGCTGCTGCGCCACGGCGCCGCCGGCGCGGGCGGCGATGGCAAGGCCGCCCAGGGCCGCCAGCAGGTGACGGCGTTGCGGCATGGGTTCCTCCCGCAGGGGTCAATGTCGTCCGGGGCGCCCGGGGACCGGTCATGCCCCGCGCAACCGCCCCACTTCCTCGCCCGAAGGCGGCTCCGCGCGCGGCTGCCCTCAGGCCGGCACGGATAGGTCGCGCGCCAGGCCCGGCAGCCCGCCGATCGAGAGCAGGTGGGCGTAGATGACCTCAAGCCAGCCCTTGTCGCGCAGTTCCGCCAGCTCCCCGGCCGGCAGGGCCGCCAAGGCCGGGCGATCGACGGCGAAGAACCCGTCGACCCGCAGCGCCTTGCCATGATGGGGGAACTGCACCACCGCGGCTTTCAGCAGGCCGAGCTCGTGCAGGCGCCCGGTGATCGCCCGGGTGCGCAGGATCGCCTCCTCCACAGCCCGGGTGAGGGCGAGGGCACGCTCCAATTGCGGCGTCGGCTTGCCCTCGGCGGTGAAGAGCGGCTCGCCCTCCGTCTCGCTCACCTGCGGCGCGAGGCTGTCGATGCAGAGGACGAGCTGGTCCGAGTGTTGCGCCGCGCGCACCAGGAAGAAGGGAACGCGGCGGAGATAGGCCGGCACATAGGCACCGGGCCGCCAGGTGCCGGTCTCCGAGACATAGAGGTTGCTCCCGGGCGCGAGGCCGGTGAGGGCCACGGGCAGGTGCGGCGCCTGCGCCCCGAAGACGATCGGCAGGCTGCGCGCCGCCGCGGGGAATTCCTCGGCTGCCAGGGGGATGGCATTGGCGGTGGCGGCGAAGCCATAGCCGGCATCCCGCACCCGCAGCCGCCCATGCCGCTCCGGAGTCAGCGGGTCGAGCGACCGGTAGAGCGGCGGCAGCGCCTGGCCGGCAGCGGCGGCGCCGTTCGGGACGGGCGGGGTCTCGGACATCGGGGCGGGCTCCTTCGCGGCGGCCTTACGGTTCGGCGCGTCGGCGCGCAAGGCGCGGCGCTTCGCGGCCGGCACGCGAGAATCGCGTCGGTGGCGGCTCCGGCCGAGGCGCCTTGCGGCGCGGCGCCAGGGCAGGGCGGCGAATCCGGCCGCCGCGGGCAGCGCGCCTGGCCCCCGGGCCGTGGCCAGGCTCCAAGGGCCAGCTTCGGCCAGGACGAGGCCGGCGGCGGAGCGTGTCCGGGGCGGCGGGCTTTCCCGGCCCGACTGCGCAGCAATCGGCAGCCGGCCTTGGCTGCCCCGTGGACATGCCGGCGCCTGTGCGCGGCCTCGGCCACCGATCGAGGCTGCAGGTCAGGGCGCAAGCCGGCTGGCCTTGCTCCGACCGGCGAGGTCATGCGTCCGGCCGTTCACGCCCCCCGGCGATCCGCTTCTTGTTTTTTGAGCAGAACGAGCAAAATCAGCCTCCCGGGCGTTCACGCCCGTCCGTGATCCGCTCTAGCCGAGCATGAGACGGACCACCTGTACCACCAGCACGACCGCCAGCAGCACGAGGATGATGCGTTGCAGGGTGTGCGGGGACGGCATGGCCCGGCTCACCCCCGGCGAGGCTTGGCTTGCCGGGCCACGATCCCGCGCAGCAGGGACTTGATCGCCATGGCTTCTGCCTCCGGATGGCGGGCCAGCACCTCCGCCTCATGCTGCCTGGCCAGTTGCACCAGCTCGGTCGCCATGACTTCCCCGCGCGTGGTGAGCGCGACGCGGACCACGCGGCGGTCGCGGGTATCCTGCATCCGCTTCACCAGCCCGTCCCGCACCATGCGGTCCAGCAGCTTGGTCATCGTAGGCTGCTGCAGCAGGCAGGTCTCGGCAAGGCCCGTCACGGTCTCCCCCTGGCTGCCGACCAGGCTGGCGAGCACCCGCCAGACCGGCACGCTGATCCCTCTCCGGCGCAGCAGGTCGTGGAATTCCGAGGATATGAGATGGGAGGCCCGCGCCATGAGGTAGAGCAGGTAGTCGTCGATGAAGCGCTGGGCGGTCGAGGCGGGAGGTTGGGGCATCACGGCAGCGGTCCGGTCACATGGCTCTTTTTGGCATCATATGCGAATCCATTTCTGAATGCTCTCAAAATATATCGTGCAAGGGATTAATGCGTTTTCATATAAACTTCGGCCATGCTAGGCTCCCGCGAGAGGAGACGAGGCATGTTGAGCGACCGCATCGAAGCCCCCTGGATCGAGGCTTTCGAGACCGTGCTGCGGCTCTGCCGGGCGGAGCCGGGGCTGCCGGTTTGTCTCCTGGCGGAAAGCCAGTCCCGCGCGGTGAACCTCGATCTCGCGGAACTGGCCGCGCTCCGGCTGGGCTGCCGCCCCTTCCGGGTGGTGGTCCCGACCCCGCCGCAGAGCGCCCCGGTGCCGGTCCGCTCCACCGGCGCCTCGCGCGCATTGCAGGGCCATCCGGGCGCGCTCGCCGCGCTGCAGGCCTCTCCCCTCATCCTCGACCTCACTCTGGAAGGGCTGCTGCACGCGCCGGAATTGCCTGGAATTCTCAAGGCCGGCAGCCGCGTCATGATGGTCTCGAACGAGCACCCCGAGGCGCTCGCCCGGCTTGTGCCGCGACCAGAGGACGAAGCACCGGTGAAGGCCGCGGTGAAGCGGGCCCGTGCCGCGAAACGCATGACCGTCGTCTCGGAGGCCGGCACCAATCTCACGATTGCGATGGAAGGGGCGGCGACCGCCGGCGTCTGGGGCTGGACCGACCGGCCGGGCACCGTCGCCCACTGGCCGGGCGGGGTCGTGGTGTCCTTTCCGCGTGCCGGCAGCGTGAACGGCACCCTGGTCCTGGATGCCGGCGACGCCAACCTGACATTCAAGCGCTACCTGGAACGTCCAGTCCGGCTCACCCTGCAGGACGACCATATCGTTTCGATCGAGGGCGACGGCACCGATGCGGAGCTGATGCGCCGCTACCTCGCCGCCTGGGGTGACCGCGCGGCCTATGCCGTCTCCCATGTCGGCTGGGGCATGAACCCCCGGGCGCGGTATGAAGCGCTGGCCATGTACGACAGGCGCGACACCAACGGGACGGAGCTGCGCGCCTTCGCCGGCAATTTCCTGTTCTCGACCGGCGCCAACGAGTTCGCCGGCCGTTTCACCGAGGGCCATTTCGACATTCCGGTCCGCAATTGCACCATCGCACTGGACGGTGAGCCGGTGGTGGTGGAGGGGAGGCTCGCTTCGTGACCACGATCACCCTGCTGCACGGCATCGGCGGCGCCAGCTGGAGCCCGGTGCTCCCCGCCCTCGCCCCCGCCGCCGTGCTGGACTGGCCCCTGCCCGGCTATGGCGGCAGCCCGATGCTGGCCGGGACGAGCTTTGCCGCCTGGGCCGAGGCGCTGCGCGAGAGGCTGGACCGGGAGGACATCCCGCGCATCGACCTGCTCGGGCATTCCATCGGCGGCATGCTGGCGCAGGAATTCGCGCTGCGCTTCCCTGAACGCGTCCGCGCCCTGGTGCTCTACGCCACCACGCCGGCCTTCGGCGGGCGCGATCCCTCCTTCGCCGAGGCCTTCCTGCGGGACCGCCTGGCGCCGCTCGACGAGGGGCGGGACATGGCGGCGCTGGCGGAGGAGAGCATCGCGCCCATGCTCCGCGCCGGCACGCCGGAGGCCCTGGTGCGGGAGGCGGTGGCGGCCATGGCGGCGGTGCCCGAGGCCGCCTATCGCGCCACCGTCCGGACGCTGACCACCTTCAACCGGCGCGATGATCTCGGCCGCATCGCCGCCCCGACCCTGGTCATCGGCGGCGAGACGGATCCGCTGGCCCCGCCCAGGACGCTGGAGCGGATGCGCGATGCCATCCGCGGCGCGCGGCTGGCGATACTGCCCGGCTGCGGGCACCTGGCGCATCTGGAGGACCCTGCCGGCTTCAACGCCGCGGTCCGCGGCTTCCTGCGCGGCGTGAAGGAGGGCTGAGGATGGACGCGCTGCCTGCCGCCGCCGGCACCGACGCGCCGATCTTCGACCCCGCCGCCTTCCGGCTGACGGAACAGGAAGCGGCGCTGACCGCCCGCGCCCGCGCCTTCGGCCAGGCCGTGCTCGCCCCGCGCGCGGCGCGCTGGGACCGGGAGGCGAGCTTCCCGACCGACAACTACCGCGACATGCATCGGGCAGGGCTGCTCGGCATCTGCATCCCCGCCGAGGAAGGCGGGCTCGGCGCCGGCTTCCGCGCCTATTGCCTGACAGCGGCCGAGATGGGGCGGTATTGCGGCGCGACCGCGCTCACCTGGAACATGCATGTCTGCAGCACGCTCTGGACCGGCGCGCTGACCGAGGACCTGGACCTGGCCCCGGTCGCGCGGGCCGTGCACCGCGCGCGCCGGCAGCGGCATTACGACCGCATCCTGCGGGACGGCGCAGTCTATTCGCAGCCCTTCTCCGAGGGCGGCGCGGCGGCGGCGGGCGGCGTCGCCTTCGGCACCACGGCGAAGCGGGTGCCGGGCGGCTTCCTGATCAACGGGAAGAAGATCTTCGCAAGTCTCGCCGGCCATGCGGATTTCTACGGCGTGCTCTGCACGGAAGTGCGGGAGGGGGACGAGAAGCTCTCCCGGCGCGACACGCTCTACCTCGCCATCCCGAAGGACGCGCCGGGCGTCACGGTGGAGGGGGAGTGGGACCCCTTGGGCATGCGTGGCACCGTCTCCCGCAACCTGGTCTTCCGCGATGTTTTCGTCGAGGAGGACGCGGCGCTGATGCCGCCCGGCCTCTACTTCCAGGCGGCGCTGCGCTGGCCGCACATGTTCATGACGCTGAGCCCCACCTATATGGGCCTGGCGCAGGCGGCCTACGACTTCACCGTGAAGTACCTGCGCGGCGAATGGCCGGGCATGCCGCCGGTGAAGCGCCGCATGTACCCCACCAAGCAGATCGCCGTCGCCGAGATGCGCGTCATGCTGGAGCAGACCAAGGCGCTCTGGTTCCAGGCCATCACCGATGCGGGGCTCGACCCGAGCAAGGAACAGGTGCTGCGCGCCTGGGCGGCGCAGCACACCGTGATGGAGAACGCCGCGGCGCTGGCGGCCAAGGCCGTCCGCACCTGCGGCGGCCAGTCCATGCTGAAGTCCCTGCCGCTCGAGCGCATCTACCGCGACGCCCGCTGCGGCAGCCTGATGCTGCCCTGGACGGCGGAGCTCTGCATCGACCGGCTCGGGCGCGAGGCGCTCTATGAGAAGGGCGAGGCGGATGATTGAGGCGGCCCGCCGGCCGCGGCGCCGCGGCAGACTGGAAAGCCGCGGGTCGCGGCGGGCCGGACCGGCGCGCCCGGACCGTGGCAGGTCATGATCCGCCGCTGGATCCAGGGCCATGCCGCGCATACGCCCGATGCCCCCGCCCTCGGCTTCGAGGCGCAGCGCCTCAGCTATGCCGCGCTCGACCGGCGCATCGCCGCGGCCGCCGCGATGCTCACGGCGCAGGGCATCGGCCATGGCGACCGCATCGCCTTCCTCGGGCTGAACCATCCGGCCCAGCTCATCCTGCTCTTTGCCTGCGCCCGGCTCGGCGCCATCCAGGTGCCGCTGAACTGGCGCCTGGCCGCGCCGGAGCTGCGCTTCATCCTGGAGGACAGCGGCGCCGTCGCCCTCGCCGCGACGCAGGAGATGCGCGAGGCCGCCCGCTTCGCCGCGCCCGCCGGTTGCACGGTGCTGGAGGCCGAGGCGACCTGGCCCGCCGCGCCGATGCCGCCCCCGACCGGAGAGGCCGATGATCCGGTGCTGCTGGTCTATACCTCCGGCACCACGGGCCGGCCGAAGGGCGCGGTGCTGGACCAGCAGGCGGTGCTGTTCAACGCGCTGAACGCCATCCACGCCTTCGGCCTCACGGCCGCCGACCGGGTCCTGACCCTGCTGCCGCTCTTCCATGTCGGCGGGCTCAACATCCAGACCATGCCGGCGCTGCTGGCGGGCGCCGAGGTGGTGCTGCTGCCGCGCTTCGACGCGGCCACCTTCTTCGCCGCCATCGCCGAGCACCGGCCGACGCTCACCCTGCTGGTGCCGGCGGTGATGCAGGCCCTCGTCGCGCATCCCGGCTGGCAGGCGGCCGACCTCTCCTCGCTCCGCGCCATCGGCGCCGGCTCCTCGGAGGTGCCGCTGCCGCTGATCGAGGCTTTCCACGCGCGCGGCATCCCGGTGCAGCAGGTCTATGGCGCGACCGAGACCGGGCCGGTCGCGATCTGCCAGACGCGGGGCGAGGCGCTGGCCGCGCCCGGCAGCCTCGGCCAGCCGGCGCTGCACGGGGAGGCGCGGGTGGTCGATCCGGCCGGGCGCGAATTGCCGCCCGGCGAGGCCGGGGAGATCCAGCTCCGCGGCCCGCATCTGGCGCGCGGCTACTGGGGGGCGCCGGACCCGACGGCGGCCGCCTTCCGGGATGGCTGGTTCGCCTCCGGCGATGTCGGCCGGCGCGATGCCGATGGCCGCTTCTGGTTCACCGACCGGCTGAAGCACGTGATCATCTCGGGCGGCGAGAACATCTATCCGGCCGAGGTGGAGCGCGTGCTGCGCACGGCGCCGGGGGTGCTGGAGGGCGCGGTCTGCGGCCGGCCCGACCCGCGCTGGGGGGAGGTGCCGGTCGCCGTCGTGGTGCCGGGCGAGGGCTTCGATGCGGCGGCGGTGCTGCGCCATTTCGAAGGGCAGCTCGCCCGCTTCAAGCATCCGCGGGACGTGGTGGCGGTCGAGGCGCTGCCGCGGACCGCGCTCGGGAAGGTGCAGGTCGAGGCACTGCGCGCCATCGCGCGCGGCGGGTAGAGCGGATCGCGGACGGGCGTGAACGCCCGGGAGGATGAATCCGCTCGAAAATTAAAGAGCACCAGCGGATCGCGAAAGGGCGGGAACGGGGCACCTCGCGGGCTTTGCAGGACATAAGCCAGCGCTGCCCCCGTCCTCGGGGAGCGAGACTCCGCGCCACACACAAGGATCCGAGGCGGTGCGGCGGTCAGACATGAATGCAATCCGCCGTCCTGCGCCGCGCCTTCCTGGCCCCGGCCCGGACCGCGATGGCCCGCCCGGCCGGGCCAGGGAAGGCCGGCATCGTCGCATGGCCGGGCGCGGAAACACCCTCGCCGCGCAGCAGCACGAGGGCGCAGCGCGCGATGATCAGCAGGTCGCCCGGCAGCGTCGGCCGTGCCGTGGCATAGCGCGCATCCAGGGCCAGCCGCGCCCCCCAGGGCACCGCATTCCGCCCCGCCGCCTGGGCCAAGCCGCACAGCCCCGGCCGCGCGCGCAGCCGCGCCCGCTGCGCCGGGGTGAAGCGCGGCAGGTAGTCCGGCAGCAGCGGCCGCGGCCCGACCAGGCTCATCTCCCCGCGCAGGACATTCACGAGCTGCGGCAGTTCGTCCATCGCGCTCGCCCGCAGCACCCGGCCGAAACGGCCGAGCCGCGCCGCGTCATCGCCCGGCCCCTCGCGCAGGCTGCGGAGCTTCAGCAGCAGGAAAGGCGCCCCGTCCCGCCCCGTCCGCACCTGCCGGAACAGCACGGGACGGCCGAGCACGCAGAGCACGCCGAGCACCGCGAGCGCGAGCAGCGGCGCCGTCACCAGCAGCAGCAGCACCGCGCCCGTGATGTCGAAGGCCCGCTTGCCCCAGCGTTCATACATAAGGCCGGCGTCCCTCCGCCGCGCCGCGCGGCCGCGCCTCGACCGCGAGCGACAGCAGCAGGCCGAGGCCGAACCAGACCATCCGGTTGCCGAGATCGGTCGAGACCATGGTGGTCAGCGCGATGGGCAGGGTGAGCGCCGCGATGCGCGCCACCCGCCCCGGCGCCACCCGCCGCGCCTCCCGCAGCGCGACGGCGACGCCGCCGCCGAAGGCCGCGCCCCAGAGCAGCAGGCCGGGCAGGCCGCCCTCCGCCAGCGCCTCCAGCGCATGGTTGTGCGGATGCAGCGCGCGGGCATCGCCGCTGCCGGCCGCCAGGGTGAAGGCCCCGGTGCCGAGCCCGAAGGGCGCCGCCAGCCCGCCCCAGCGCAGCGCCTCCCCCCAGAGGATCAGCCGGGCGGGCGTGGCGGTGGCGGGGTCGCCGAACAGCCGCTCCAGCGTCCGCAGACCGAGATCGGCCCCCGGCATGGACCGCAGCGCCACCAGCCCGGCGAGGCCAAGCGCCGCGGCCAGGGTCAGCCAGGCCAGCGCCGCCCCCGGCCGCCCCCGCAGGCAGAGCAGCACCGCCGGCGCCCCGGCAACGGCCAGCAGAAGGCCGAGCAGCGCCGCCCGGCCGCCCGGCAGCAACACGGCCAGGGCGAGGGCGAGGGTGACGAGGACCCAGCCGAGCCGGACCGCCCCCCGCGCCTCCATCGCCCGCAGCGCGGCAAGGCCGGCCGCGCAGGCGATGGCGAGTCCGGCGAGCTGGTACTGCACGCGCAGCTTCGCCGGATCCGCCCCCACCGCGCCGCCCAGCACCACCTGGCCGGTCAGCAGCCCCCAGGCGGTCGCCGCGCCAACCGTGAGCCCGATCAGGATGACGGCCGCCGAGAAGCGCCGCAGGGTCGGGCCATCCGCCCCGACCAGGACACCAGCCAGCAGCATGGCGGGGCCGAGCAGGACAAGCTGCGGCAGCTTCTCCGCCAGCACGGCGCGGGAGGCGCTCCAGCCGCCCGCCAGCACCAGCCAGAGCAGCAGCAGGGCGGCCGCCAGCAGCGGCCCGGCCAGGGCCGGCCGTACCTCCCAGGCCCTGGCCAACAGCAACAGGCCGAGCACCGGCAGCAGCAGCAGGGCGGCGAGGAGGGTGAGATCGATCGGCAGCGCGGCGAGACCCGGCACCGATTTCAGCGCGCCGGCGAAATGCAGCGTCGCGGCCAGCAGCCCGGCACCGGCCGCGAGCGGCGCGGCACCCCGGCTCCCCTGCCCAGGAGGACCCATCGGAAGCAGGGCGGCGGGCCGGGCGCCTGCCGCTTGCTTCACCGCCCCGAGCGCGGGGCCATCAAGGGCGGCAAGGCGGCGGGAGGGCATCAATCCGCCCCCATCCGCATGGCGTGGGAGAGCGGCAGGGCCGGCGCCGCCTCCCGGCGCTCCCGCCCCGCCAGCCGCAGCAGCACCAGCGCCGCCACGCCGGCGAAGGCCGCCAGCGGCGCCGCGATGGCCAGCAGCACCAGCAGCAGCGGCCGGTTCGGCAGGGAGGGGCGCAGTTCCACCATCGGCGCCGAGACCAGCCGCGCCGCCACCGCCTCATCCGCCGCCACCACCAGCGCGCCGCGCTGCTGCTGGCCGAGCAACTCGTAGAGCGCGTTCCGCAGGAAGACATCGCGCTCGACGGCCAGCCGGGCCTCGATGACCGCGATGCGCCGGCGGGCGAGTTCGGCCAAGTCCGACCGCACCTTCGCTTCCGCCAGCGCATGCAGGCGGCGCAGCGCGTCCAGCGCCGCTTCCCGGTCCCGGTGCGCCAGCGTCAGGGTCACGGTGACGGTCGCGATGTTCTGGGTGGCGGCCAGGCTCCGTGCCAGCCAGGCCATGGCATCGTCCAGGTCGGCCTCCAGCCGCAGCCCGAGGGTGCGACGGACCCAGCCGGTGGGCCCGGCGCCGCGCAGCGCGGTCAGGTGGCCGAGCAGCCCGGTCTCCCGCGCCAGCATCGCCGCCGCCTCGGGCGAGCGGAGCGCATCCAGGTAGATGGCGAAATTGCCGGAGGAGCGGTCATCCAGCAGCCCGCCCGCCATCAGCGGCACGGGCGAGAGCAGGGTGGAGGTGGCGATGCCCGTGGTCTCCGCCGGCGCGACCACGGCCTGGGCGACATAGCGGCGCGGCAGCTGGAACAGGACCCCTGCGCCGAGGGCGAAGAGCAACAGGGAGAGCAGCGCCACGCGCCACCGCCTCTCCCACACTCCCCGCAGCAGCTGGTCCAGAGGCATGACGACCTCCGCAGGTTCACGCGGGAGTCATTTGTACACAAAAGATGGTTATTCAATCCTTGGTTGAGGCACCAACTCGATCACAGTTGTGAGATTCGTGATCGGCGGCGTGACCCTGGCGTACAGCACGGGAACGGGCCGGACCACGCCATAGGCCGGGCTCTCCCAGCCCTGCACCAGCGCGATGCCGGCCGAGGCATCGGCGATGATGCTGATGTGCCCGAGCGGTCCCTCCACCCCGTCCGCCCTCGGGCGCCATTCACCCGGCGCCAGGCGCCAGCGCAGCACCGCCTCCCGGAACGGGCCGCCGATGCGGTCCTCCACCACCCAGCGCCGGCCTTCGGGACGGACCCGGCGCTCATGCCGCCGGCCGCGCCAGTCCCGCAGCCAGCCGCCCTCCGGCAGCGTGCCCGTCGCGGGCCAGCGGGCGAAGAGGAAGCGCGAGAGGCGCGGCATCTGGTCCTCGCCATCGAAGGCGATGGTGTTGTGCGCCGCCGTGCCGGTGAAATGGGCGTGCCACCAGGCGGCCTCGGGCGGCGGGTTGTAGGCGCCGGTGCCGCCATCCCGCAGCAGGGCGCGCGGCCCGTCCCAGAGATCGATATGCAGCAGGTCCGCCTGGCCGGGGCGGAAGCGCAGCGGGCCGGTGCGGAGGACGGCGCGAGCGCCCGCCGCGTGCCAGCCGCGCAGACCCTCCCCGGCCCAGACGGCGGGCGGCGGTGGCAGGCCAGCGCCGGCCGCCAGGCCGAGCCAGGCGCAGCCCGGCTCCTCCGCCAGGCCGGCCGAGGCGGCGCAGAACAGCCGCGCCGCCCGCTCCAGGCTCGGCCGCGCATCCTCGGCGCCGGCCAGCGCCAGATCGGCGAAGGCGGAGCCGTCCTGGTGGCCGAGGCGCGGTGTGGCGCCGGTTCCCGGGTCCGCCAGGCGGTGCAGCCAGTGGGTGGCGGCGCCAGCGCGCGCCAGCGCCTCCGCGCCCAGGGGGGGGCCATCGAGGCGCCGGGCCAGCCAGACGACGGCCGCCAGCACGTCCAGCAGCAGCCGGTGATAGCCGGTGGACAACTGGGCGAAGGCACCGTCCGGCGAGACCAGCCGCAGCAGGGCCGCCTCCAGCCGCCCTGCCCCGTCCGCGGCCCAGCGCCCCTCCTCCAGCAGCAGGCCGCAGGCCAGCAGCCCGGCGGCTTCGGAGACGGTGTGGTTGTTGTCCTGCGCCAGCGCATAGGCAGGCGTCGCGGCGATGCGCCGCCCATGCAGGGCGAGCAGCGCCCGGGCACCGGGCGGCGGCCCGCGCTCCGCCCCGAGCAGCGCCAGCGCCAGGCCGAGATGCAGGACGCGCAGCGCGGCTTCCTGCCCGCAGGCCCAGTTGGGTCCGCGGAAGGGAGGGTTCGCCGCCACCCAGTCGGCCAGCAGCGCCTCCGCCCGCGCCAGGTGCCCGCCCGTTGGCTCGAGCCGTGCCGCCTGGGCCAGCAGCGGCAGGTCCGCCCAGCGGTTGCGCTCCCAGACCGGGCGGATGTCGCCGGGCCGGAAGAGATCGAGATCGAGCGCATGCGCCATCGCCGCGAAGGGGCCGTGCCAGTCCGGCGGCGCAACCCCCGCGGCACGGCCCAGCACCGCAGCGCGGTGCCATGCCGGCAGGTCCGGCGGCGCTGGCGCGGCCGCGGGCAGGACGGGGCCCTGCGGTCGCGCGGCATCGGCCAATGCCCGCCGCGCGAGCGCCCGCCCCGGCCCGCGATGCCACGCCGCCAGCAGCACTGGCCGTGGCCCGAGCCGCCAGGCGGCATCCACCAGGCGGGCCGTCATGCTGTCCCGCATCAATGCTGACGCATGCCTGCGGCCCCAAGCACCGGCGCCGTTCCCTGGGGCCCGGCAGCGCGCTGCTTGGTGCCGGCCGCCTGCGCGACCTCAGCCGTCAGTCCTGGCCGCCGGTCAGGCTTCGCGCGGGCTGGGATCGGGACCCGATATGCCATTTCGCATACGAGTAGAGAATCATGTAGGGTGGATGCAACCAAGCATCGTCGATTCGGTCACGGACCCAGAAGAAGGGGGGTCACCCTGACACGCCGCCCCGGTTCTCCCCTGTCTCGCCGCCTCCTGGCGATGCTGCTGCCACTCCTCCTCCTGCCACACCCGGCGGCGGCGCAGGCGCCTGCCCCCAGCCCGTTCCTCTCCCCACCCTCCCTGCCCTCGACCCTGCCGGGCGGCCTGCCGGTGACGAGCCTGCCGCAGGCCAGCCAGCACGACATCCTGCAGCGCATCCTGGATGCCGGTGCCGGCCGGCCGGTCCCGAGCCCGGCGCCGTCGCCACCGCTCGCCCCATCGGTCGCGCCCCCCCTGCCCGGCCTGCCGCCATCCATGCCGGAGGAGCCGCTCTCCCCGGCCGAGGCCTTCTTCACCGCCCGCGGCGCCGCCGCCACCTGCCAGCCCGCCCCCTGCTCGCCCGCGCCGCTGCGGCAATTCGGCTATGACAGCCTGCGCGGGCTGCCGGCCGGGCAGCCCGCCGGGATCGGCTTCGGCGCCCTGCCAGAGGACTACCTGCTCGGCCGGGACGACGAGGTGGTGCTGGCCTTCCGCGGCCGCGCCCGGCAGACCCTCAGCCTGCGCGTCGGGCGCGACGGCATGCTGCTGGTCCCGGACCTCGCCCCCGTCCCCGCCGCCGGCCGGACGCTCCGGGAATTGCGCGCCGATCTCGAGGCCCGCGCACAGCGCGAACTCGGCGGCTCCGAGGTCTTCGTCTCCATCGGCCAGGTGCGGCAGATCGCGGTCTTCGTGGGCGGGGAGGTGGCGCGGCCCGGGCTGCAGCCGCTGACCTCCATGGCCTCGGTGCTGGATGCGCTGGTCGCGGCCGGCGGGGTGCGCCGCACCGGCTCGCTCCGCGCCATCCGGGTGGAGGGCCCCGGGGGCCGCCGCAGCATCGACCTCTACCCCGTCATCGCCGGCGACGGCACGGCCCCGGACCTCCGGCTGCGGGAGGGGGAGCGGATCCTCGTGCCGCCGCTCGGCGGGGTGGTGGCGATCGGCGGGGAGGTGACGCGCCCTGGCATCTACGAACTGCCCGCGGGCGCCGGCCAGGCGCCGCTCGCCGCGCTGCTGCGGTTGGCCGGGGAGCCGCTGCGCCCCGCCGGCAACCGCTTCCTGCTGCACGGCACGGATGCCGAGGGGCGCCGCAGCCTGCGCGAGATCGGCCCGCGGGACGCGCTGCACCGCGGTGACGCGCTGCGGGTGGAGCCCGGCTCGGATGTCATGGCGCAGGACCTGCGGCTGGCCGGGCACGTGGTGGCGCCGGTGCTGCGTTCGGCCGGTGGGCGGGCGCGGACGCTGCGCGGGCTGCTCTCCGACCCGCGGCTGGTGCGGGCGGACCCCTATGCCCGGCTCGGTGTGGTCTGGCGGACCGATCCGCGGACGCGGACGCGGCAATTCCTCCCCTTCGACCTCGGCCGGGCGCTGCAGGGCCAGGCGGACCTGCCGCTGGCGGAGGGGGATGAGGTCATCCTGCTCGGCCTTGCGGATGTGCTGTTCCTGGCGAGCCCCGGCGTGCAGCAGGCGCTGCGCGGCGACGCGCCGGAGCTGGGCGCGTCGCCGGTCGCCGCCCAGCCGCTGCCGGCCGCCGCCGGCATGCCGGGCGCGCCGCCCGGCGCCGCGGCGCCCCCGCCTGGCCAGCCCGCCACGGATTGCCCGGCCCTGACGCAGCTGACGGTCGCCGCCCAGGCCTCCCGCCAGCGCTTCGCCCATGCCCGCGCCGCCGGCTTCCCGGATTACGGGCGGCAAGCCTGCCCGCAGATCTTCCTCGACTACCCGACGCTGCTGCCCTTCCTGCTGGACCAGAGCGTGCTGCTGACCGGGGAGGTGCGGCAGCCCGGCCTCTATCCCATCCTGAACGATACCGGCCTGGATGCCGTGCTGGCCGCGGCGGGCGGGGCGACCGACACGGCCGACCTCTCCGGTATTCGGTAGCAGTCACACCTCACGGCCCCGCGCGTAGCCGCGGCTACCACCCTAAAATCTCCCGGAATTTGGGAGGTTCAACGCATGAACGAGTTCGTGCTGCCCGGCTTGGT